>NZ_JAHLYS010000001.1 GCF_025128055.1 Synechococcus sp. CS-1329
CCGGTGGGGCCCCAGCGGCAGACGGCAGGGAAGTTGTTCTTCGCGCAGAGCGGTGGCCAGCCGCAGCACGGGGCCCTGGTGGCGCACCACCTCTGTGAGTTCAGCGCCAGCCGCCCGCTGCAACGCGAACACCGGACTGCTGGCTTCCCCCACGGGTGGCAACTGGGCGGGATCGCCCACGAACACCAGCCGGGTGCCGTAGGGGTGGGCCCCCTGCAGGCTGAAACGCAGCAGGCTGCCATCCACCATCGAGGCCTCATCGATCAGCACCAGTCCGAGGTGCTCCAGGGCCAGGGCGGTCTGGTCGGTCTCCTCGCAGACCTCACGCCCCCCCTGGCGGCGCAGCTTCAGCCGCAACAGCCGATGCAGGGTGGAGGGGTGCCAGGTGGGGCGCAGACCCGCCAGCTCCAGATAGCCCCGCAGCACCCCGACGGCCTTGTGGGTGGGCGCCACCGCCGTCCAGCAGAGGCCCCTGGCTTCGGCCGCAGCCAGAAAGACCATCGAGAGGAAGGTCTTGCCCGTGCCGGCGTAGCCACTGAGCACGAAGGGTTCGTCCCGGGCGGGCCGCGCCAGCCATTGGCTGAAGGCCTCCACGGCGCGGCCCTGGCAGGGGGTGAGCTCCTGGTGGCCAGCGGGAGGGCTGTCGTTCAGGCCAGGGGCAGCCAACCCCACCCCTGGGCGATCTGCAGTGGTGAGCCAGCCAGCGCCAGCCCGGTGAGGGCGATCGCTGGGCCCAGCAGGCTGCCGGCCAGCACCTCAGCGCGGGTGTGGCCAAGACTTTCCTTGAGACGATCCAGCGGCGCCACCGCAGTCGTTGGCTGGGGGGGCGTGGTTTGCGCAGAGGGCTCGGTGGTCCAGAGCGTGGTGGGCAGGGCATTGAGGCGGGCAGCCTGCAGGCCCGCGGCCCGGCGCACACCGCTGGCGTCGTACATCACGATGAAGGCGATGGTGCAAGCGAAGGCGAAGAGGGGATCGGCCAAGCCCAGCTCCCAGCCGATGCCGGCGCAGGCACCGGTGACGAGGGCGGAGTGGCTGGAGGGCATGCCACCGGTTTCGAACAGCACCGCCGGCCGCCAGCGGCCATGCTCCACCAGTTCCACCAGCAACTTGCCCAGCTGGGCCAGACCGCAGGCGATCAGGGACCAGGCCAGCACACCGTTATCGAGCAACTGAATCAGGGGGCCATCCAAGAGAGAGCTACCGATCATCGGTCGCGGCTGGTGATGTAGTCGGCCAGGGCCAACAGGGGCTGGGCGCTGGCCTGCCAGGGCTGGAGGGCGGCCTTGGCCTCCGCCACCAGGGCATCGGCCCGCTGCCTGGAGGCCTCCAGGCCCAGCAATTTGGGGTAGGTGGTCTTGTCGGCGGTGAGATCCTTGCCGGCGGTCTTGCCCAGCACCTCGCTGCTGGCAGTCACATCGAGGATGTCGTCGATGATCTGAAAGGCCAGGCCGATGCCGCGGGAGTAGGTGCGCAGGCCCTCCAGCAGAGGTTCAGGAGCGCCGGCGATCATGGCGCCGGTGAGCACGCAGGCCTGCAGCAGGGCACCCGTCTTGTGCAGGTGGATGTACTCGAGGGTGGCGAGGTCCACGTCCTTGCCCTCCGATTCCAGGTCGACCACCTGACCACCCACCAGCCCCGGTGCTCCGGCGGCGAGGGACAGCTCACCCACCACCTGCAGCAGACGTTCTGCCGGCACGCCGGGGCTGCGCAGGGCCACCATCTCAAAGGCCCTGGTCAACAGGGCATCACCGGCCAGGATCGCCTGGGCATCGCCGTAGACCTTGTGGTTCGTGGGGCGGCCGCGACGCAGGTCGTCGTTGTCCATGGCGGGGAGATCGTCGTGGATCAACGACATCGTGTGGACCATCTCCAGCGCCACCGCCGTGGGCAGGGCCAGGGCCACCTCCCCGCCGGCCAGCTCACAGGCCGCCAGGCAGAGAATCGGCCGCAGGCGCTTCCCGCCCGCCAGCAGCGAGTAGCGCATGGCCTCGCGCAGCGATTCGGGCCGCTCTGGGCCCAGAGAGGCCTCAAGCGCCAGCTCCACCTGCGCCCGAGCCGACTCCAGGTAGGCGGCGAAATCAAATTCCGTGCTCACCGCCACGGCCATGGGTACCAGCGCGCTGGCGGGGATTCTCTCAGGCCATCGGCCCAGCGGTGGCTCAAGGCAACAGATCAGCCAATGGATGGTCCTGGCAGAGCGGCCCTGGATCGCCCCCCTCCGTCCGCTTCCACCAGCTCACCACGGTGTTCACCAACAGCATCGTCACCGTCATCGGGCCCACACCACCGGGCACCGGTGTGATGGCGCTGGCCAGCGGCTCCACCTCCTCAAAGCGCACATCACCACAGAGGCCGCCCTCCAGACGGTGAATGCCCACGTCCACCACCACCGCTCCGGGGCTGATGTGCTCGGCGCCCAGCAGGCGTGGCCGGCCGGCCGCCACCACCAGGATCTCCGCCTGGCGGGTGAGTGCCGCCAGCTCCCGGGTGCGGGAATGGGCCACGCTCACGGTGGCATCGGCGGCCTGCAGCATCAGGGCCATCGGCTGGCCCACGAGGATGCTGCGGCCCACCACCACCGCCCGCCGGCCGGCGGGGTCGATGCCATGGCGGGCCAGCAGGGCCATCACCCCGGCCGGCGTGCAGCTGCGCGGCCCCGGCTCGCCCTTGAGCAGCCGACCGAGGTTGAGGGTGTGCAGGCCATCGGCGTCCTTGGCCGGATCGATCGCCGCCAGCAGGGGAGCCTCCTCCAGCCCGGCGGGCAGGGGCAGTTGCAGCAGGATCCCATCCACCGCTGGATCCCGGTTGAGCGCCGTGATCGCGGCCAGCAGCTCCGCCGGTGCGGAGTCGGCCCGGAGATGCTGCACGCGGCTGTGGAGGCCCACCCGGGCACAGGCCTTGACCTTGTTGGCCACATAGACGCCGCTGGCGGGATCGTCCCCCACCCGCAGCACCGCCAGGCCGGGGGGACGGCCGGCCCTCCCCAGCCCCTCGCTGATCACGGCGCGCAGGCGGTTCTCCAGCTCCGCCGCCAGTTGGCGGCCGTCGAGGCGAAGGGCCATCAGTTCATGCTCGCGTTCGGCTCCAGCATGCAGGGGAGCGTGCGCAGGCGCCCTCGCTAGCGTTTGGTCTCAAGCGACAACAATGGTGCTGCGACGAGGTCGCCTCAAGAACTTCTGGCGGCGGCTGCTGCGGCAGGAACGCCCATGCCAGGCCCTCTGCTCCTGGGGTCGACTCGACTGGGCGATGATTCTGCTGGCCAGCGTGCTGGTGGCCGTCATCTCCAGCTGGCCCTGGCTGGTGGAGCCCAGCCTGCGCCCGGGCATCCCCGCCCCAATCAGCGTCAGCGCTCCCGCGGACGCCACCGTGCTCAACACGGAGGCACTGGAGCAGCGACGCTCCCAGCTGGGCACCCGCACCCATGTGCAGGTGGTGGATCTGGAGGCCAACCAGATGCTGCAGGAACGGCTGGAACGTCAGCTCAAGGAGCTGGATCTGGTGTCGCGCAGCAACCAGTCCCGGGTGGGACCGCTCAACCTCAGCCCCCTGGAGCAGGCCTGGCTGGTGGGGCGTGACGCCAAAGACCTCAACGGCTGGAAGCTGGCCCTGCGCAAGGCCCAGCAGCGCATGCTCAGCCAGGGGATCGTGGGCAACCTGGCCAAGCGTCAGCTGGAGCAGGCCGCCCGCCTCCAGCTCGCACCGATGGAGGAACCGGGACTGGGCCTGGGGGGCCGCCTGCTGGCGACGAACCTGCAGGGCCGCACCAACCTGCGCACTGATCCGCTGATGAGCCAGCAGCTGATCGAGGAGCTGCTCAACCAGCAGGGCATTCCCCGCATCGTCGTCAAGCAGGGGGATCTGATCGCCCGCCAGGGGGAACCGATCAGCCCCCAGGCCTACGACGTACTCGATTATTTCGGACTGGTGAACCGCCGGCCCCTGCTCTGGGCCTGGCTGGGCTATTTCCTCGAAGCCCTGGCGGGCTGCGTGGTGATGGTGCTGATCCTGCGGCGCTGGCGCTGCAGCCTGGAGCCCCGCCATGGTCTGCTGGCGCTGGCGATGCTGGCAGTGGTGCAGGGTCTCAAGCTCTGGCTGGGCAACGCCGCCAGCCCGCTGGCGTTGCTGGTGCCCCCCACGCTGCTGTTGGCCCAGGCCCTGGGAACGCCTGCGGGCCTGGGCTGGCTGGCGGTGGCCAGCCTGCTCTGGCCCCAGCCGCTGGATGATTTCAGCGAAGTGCGGCTGCTGGTGGCGGCCCTGGTGGCGGCGGCGGCGGCGGTGCTGGCTGGACGCCAGCGCAGCCGGGCCCAGCTGGTGCAGCTGGCGATCGTGCTGCCGATCGGCGCCCTGGTGCTGCAGTGGCTTGTGCTGCAGAGCGTGGCCCTCTGGCATGGGCGCACCCGGGTGCCTCCGAGCGGCACCGAGCTGGCCGCCGAGGCCCTGCTGATGGGGGGGCTGCTGATGGGAGGTCTGCTCCTGGGACCGTTGGTGGAGAGCTTCTTCGGGTTGCTGACCCGCGCCCGTCTGCTGGAGATGGCCGATCTGGAGCTGCCGCTCCTGCGCCGGCTGTCCACCGAAGCACCGGGCACCTTCGAGCACACGCTGATGATCTGTGGTCTGGCGGAGGAGGGCGCCCGGGCGATCGGCGCCGACGTGGATCTGATCCGAACGGGTTCGCTTTATCACGATGTAGGCAAACTGCACGCGCCCCAGTGGTTCATCGAGAACCAGTCCGAGGGTCCCAATCCTCACGACGAGCTCAATGATCCCTTCGGCAGCGCCAGGGTTCTGCAGGCCCATGTGGATGAGGGCCTCAAGCTGGCCCGCAAGTACCGCCTGCCCCGCCCCCTCGAAGACTTCATTCCCGAGCACCAGGGCACCCTGCGGATGGGGTATTTCTTCCACCAGGCCCGTGAGCGCGACCCCTCCACCCCGGAGTCCGCCTTTCGTTACCGCGGCCCCACCCCCCAGAGCCGCGAAACAGCGATCCTGATGCTGGCCGATGGCTGCGAAGCGGCCCTGCGTTCGCTGCCACCGGGCACTTCGGAGCAGGAGGCCGCGGCGATGGTGCGACGCCTGATCGATGCCCGCCGGCTGGATGGTCAGCTGCGCGACAGCGGCATCAGCCGCGGCGAACTGGAGCTGGTGATCCGCTCGTTCGTGAGGGTGTGGCGGCGCATGCGACACCGCCGCATTCCCTACCCGATTCCAGCGCGCAAGGCCTACAGCGCCTGAGGCTGGGCCAGGGCTCCATAGAGGTCGGTGCGACGGTCGGAGAGGTAGGTGGTGCCCTCGGGATGGCTGGGACCGTAATCGCCCGGGCGGCAATCGGCGATCAGCAGGGTGGGTTCATCGCTGGCCGCCAGCAGCAGCGTGCCATCGGGGGCCGCCACCACGCTGTTCCCCAGATAGGCCCCCCTGACCTGTCCGTCCACGCTCTCCTCGCCGCAGCGGTTGGCATAGGCCACGAAGCACTGGTTCGAGAAGGCATGGGCCGGCAGCAGGGTGCGCGACACATCCGGGTAGGGGCGGTCGGTGCGGCGCCCATCGGAGAGCAGCATCCAGGCATCGGCAGCGGTGGGAATCAGCACCAGCCGGGCCCCGGCCAGCACCAGCAAGCGGGTGAGTTCAGGGAATTCGCCTTCGTAGCAATTGAGCAGGCCCAGGGGAAAACCGTTCACCTCCTGCACCGTGTAGGCCGGTCCCTCCTCGGCTTCCCTGTAACCGGCCGTCCAGAGCAGGGCTTCATCGGGGCCCCACAGGTGGGTCTTGCGGTAATTGCGCAGCAGCTGTCCGCCCTGATCGAACAGGGCGATGGCGTCATAGAGGCACTCACGGCCCGCCACCACAGCCCGCTCCGGATAGGGGCAGGCGATGGCCAGACCATGGCGGCGGGCCGTGGCCGCCACCCGCTCAAGGCTGGGACCGTTGGGCGCTTCTGCCAGCCGCCAGGCCGCCTCGGCGCCGAGGGCATAGCCGGAGAGATAAAGCTCTGGGAAGGCCAGGAGCTGCACCTGATGGCTGGCGGCGCAGGCAGCCACGGATTCGAGGCGCTCGAGGTTCTCTACCAGGGCCTCGGGGGTACCGGCCGCCCCTGCTCCCTGCCAGAGGCCCAGACGAACTCCCTGGCCCCAGGCCGGCGGTTGGCGGCGGACAGCACTGCGAATGAGGGGATCGATGGAGTCGATGGCGACCAAGGAAGGCTCCATGGTTGAGGCGTGCTGGCGGACCCAGCACCTGGAAGTCTCCTCAGAGTGGGCCCCTGAGACACCCGGGTCATCAGCTGCTCGGCTCAGGGGCGCTGATCAGTGGCTCGGTTCAACCGCCAGAGACGGAAGCTCAACCCTGGAAGAAAAGGGTGCCCAGGCCGATCTGGTGGATGATTCCCTGGCCGGTGAGGGCTTCGGTGAGCACGCCGATCACAAAACCGAGCATGGCGGCACGGCCGTTGAACAGCTCCACGCGGCGCAGCTGCTCCTCATGAATCTGGGCGGCAGAGGCGTTCTCGTACCAGGACTGGCCTGCGGCAGCCGCGGCAGAGGAGGGGGAGCTGGTGGTGGTGGTCATGGATCGTGAAGCGAACTTGAAGCAATGTAACAGTATCTTGCGCAAGGTTGACAGCCCAGTGAGTCAGCCTGCCACTCGCTGCCCATCCAGGCTTCTGGGCTGCGCCAGGGGAGAGCGATAGGGTCGCTTGAGGCAGGATGGCCCATGGTTTCTTCTTTCGTGCAACCGCTCACGGCCCTTGGCCCCCACGGCAAACTCGGCGTGATGGTCTGCGGCCACGGCAGCCGCAACCGCCTGGCCGTGGCCGAATTCGCCCAGCTGGCCGAGGGGCTGCGTGAGCGCTTGCCGGGCGTGCCTGTCGACTACGGCTATCTGGAATTCGCCCGGCCGATCCTGCGCGATGGCCTCGACAACCTGCGCGCCCAGGGGGTGGAGCATGTGCTGGCGGTGCCGGGAATGCTGTTCGCGGCCGGCCATGCCAAAAACGACATCCCCTCGGTCCTCAACACCTATGCGGCCGAAACCGGCCTGCGCATCGACTACGGCCGGGAGCTGGGGATCGATCGCAAGATGATCCAGGCCGCCGCCGCCCGCATCAGCGCCTGCCTGGAGCAGGCCGACCCCTCGGTGTCACGGCACGACACGCTGCTGGTGGTGGTGGGCCGTGGCTCCTCGGATCCCGATGCCAACTCCAATGTCAGCAAGGTGACGCGGATGCTGGTGGAGGGCATGGGCTTCGGCTGGGGGGAAACCCTCTATTCGGGGGTCACCTTCCCGCTGGTGGAACCGGGCCTGCGCCACGCCCTCAAGCTGGGCTTCCGCCGCATCGTCGTCTTTCCCTATTTCCTCTTCTCGGGGGTGCTGGTGAGCCGGATCCAGCAGCACAGCCAGCGGGTGGCCGACGACCATCCCGAGATCGAGTTCCTCTCGGCCAGCTATCTGGGGGATCACACCCTGGTGCTGGACACCTTCCGCGAGCGGGTGGAGGAGGTGATCCGGGGGGACACGCAGATGAACTGCTCCCTGTGCAAGTACCGGGATCAGGTGCTGGGCTTCGAGAGCGAGGTGGGGGCCCCCCAGCGCAGCCACCATCACCACGTGGAGGGCCTGGTGGAGAGCTGCACCCTCTGCGAGCGGGAGTGCACCGGCGCCTGCCAGCCCGATGGGGTACCGATCCCCCTGGGCCACACCCACGACCACCACGGGCACGACCACAGCCATGACCACAGCCACGGTCCGGCTGGAGACCATGGCCCCGCCGGGGAGCACGCACACACCCATGCGCCCTACCCCCAGGCGGATCATCCCCTCGGCCCCCTCAGCCTCGCCTCAGCTGGCTCACCTGTCTCGATCCCAGCCGAGTCGCAGGAGACACGACAGGCATAAGCCCTGCTGATGTGTCAACGATTTCCCCAGGTCGAGGGGGTTTTCCCCAGGTCGAGAGGGGTTTTTCCACAGGTTGAGGGCCCGAACAGGCCGCCACGGCGTTGGGCCTGGGGATTCCGCCCTTCCCCAGGCCCGCAACTTGACAGTCCGCCGTCAGCCCTTTTCGCCCTCTGCCCAGGGGCTCGCCAAGGGGGCCCAGAGCGCTCATGGGCTGGCTGTCTCAGCCTTGGGCCGGATGGATTCACCGCCGCAGGGCCGCTTTGACGACACCCCCCTCCCCGTGGCTTTCTGGGTCCAAGCGAAAGGATCCATGCCCATGCATCACGATGGTCAAGAGCCCCGGGGCAGCGCTGACATCAGCCTGGAAGCGGAAATCCCCGAAGACCTCTTCAACGGCATGCACGAGTTCATGCGCAGCCACCCCCACTGGGATCAGTACCGCCTGATCACCTCTGCGCTGGCCGGCTTCCTCTTCCAGAACGGCTGCAGCGATCGCTGTGTGACCCAGCACTACCTCGATGGCCTGTTCATGAAGGCCGGCTCCAACTAGGGCACAACTGGGGCATATCTGGCACAAAAAAAAGCGGAAGCTGCCGCTCCCGCCGTATCTCCCTTGCCCGACCCGTTGAA
This sequence comes from Synechococcus sp. CS-1329, assembly GCF_025128055.1. Lineage (GTDB taxonomy): Bacteria > Cyanobacteriota > Cyanobacteriia > PCC-6307 > Cyanobiaceae > Regnicoccus_A. Next base: position 8,521 of record NZ_JAHLYS010000001.1, read on the forward strand.
AGGTCGCCCGCAGATTGTGCGGCCTGGGATCCAGAGCGGTTGTGGTGATCGACACCAGTTTGCGCCGCTGGTGTGCAGCCGCTCACAGAGCCGAGCCGCGCAGATCCGCCGCCGCCCGCTCACAGGCCCGCCAGGTGATCGCCATTTCGGTCAGCGTCGGGCTCTGCCAGCCGGCACTGGGCCAGCAGGAGCCATCGCTCACCAGCAGGTTCGGCGCCTGCCAGTGGCGGTTCCAGGGATCGAGCACACCATCCTGCGGGCGTGAGGCCATCCGAGCCCCGCCCAGCTCGTGGATGTAGTAGCCGGGCGGGGCCGCCGTGGGGGCCAGGGCCACGCCGCGGCAGATCAGGGGTTCAGCCAGGGGGAAGACGAACAGATCCTGGAGGGGGCGGATCTCGCCGCCGCCGGCCGCCACCACTTGCCCCATGCGCTCCTGCATGTGGGCCACCATGCGCAGCTCGTTCTCCCCCCAGTGGCAGTCGATGTGGGCGGCCGGCAGCCCCCAGGCATCTCGGAGCGAGGAGCTGAGCGTGAGCCGGTTTTCAGCCCGGGGCAGCACCTCACCGTGGCCGATCAGGAAGCCCACCGCCTCGCTGGGGTGGCGCTTGAGCGGCCCCGGTGGGTCAAAGCGCTGCACCCCCACCCAGAGGCCGTAACCACGCAGAAAGGGCAGATCAGCGCCGCTCCCGAGGTTCACCGTGTTGGGGATGAACGCGCTGCCGGCCCCGGAGAGCTCCACCGCCTCAGCCGGCGGCGGCTGATCGGGCAGGGCGAAGAAGCGACTGCTGGAGATGTGATCCATCAGGTACCGCCCCAGGCAACCGGAGCCGTCAGCCAGGCCCCCGGCCTGGTGCGCTTCGCCGGAGTGCAGCAGGATGCGCACGCTCTCCAGCGTGGAGGCGCAGAGCACCACCAGCCGGGCGCGGGCGCGCTGGCGCACACCGCTGAGGCGATCGAGAAAGACGACAGCTTCGGCGTGGCCGCCGGGGCCGATCTCCACATGGCTGACCACCGCATCGCTGCGCAGGCAGACCTTGCCGCTGGCCAGGGCGCGGGAGAGGGCACCGCCCTGGGCACAGGAGCGGGGCCAGGGGCTGGCAGCCGTGCGCCGCTGCAGCCGGAAACCGCGGGAGTGGATCAGGGGCAGGCCCAGCTCGCGGGCGACCGCACCACCCAGGTGCTCCTCGGCAGGGGTGAAGGGCAGGGGAGGCAGGTACTGGCCATCCGGAAGCTGGGGCAGACCGTCGCGCTGGCCATGGACCCCGAGCATGCGCTCCAGCCGGTCGTAGTAAGGGGCCAGATCCTCACCGGCGATCGGCCAGGGCAGGCCATGGCCATCCCGCTCGGCCGCCTTGAACTCGTGGTCGGAGAGGCGCAGGGTGATGCCGCCCCAGGTGAGGCTCCTGCCGCCCACCTGGCGGCCGCGGCTCCAGAGGAAGGGCCGCTGCTCGGGGGTGCTGTAGGGGTTCTGGATCTCATCGACATAGAGATCAGGGTTGGCCTTCCAGTACCCCGGGTGCTGGCTCTGCAGCTTCTGGCGACCACTGCTGAGGTTGGCCAGGCGCCGCAGGCTGTTGCCTGGCTCCCGGCCGAAGGCCTGCGCCGGGCTCAGGTCGGGGCCCGCCTCGAGCACCAGCACCCTCAGGCCCGCCTCCGCCAGCACCATCGCCGCCACCCCACCGGTGGCTCCAGAGCCCACCACCACCGCGTCGTAGGTGAGGGATGGATCGAAGCGGGGGGACACGGCAAGGCCAGACGACATCCGAGGGCTTCCCAGCCGGCAGCAGAGATCGAAGCTAGGCCAGGGCTTCAGAGGGAGGCTGAGCCTTGAGCTCAGCAGCAGAGATGGGCCGTGCAGCCATCAAAAAGCCCGGCCATCTGGGATGACCGGGCTTCGTGATGTGGTGGCGGGGAGGAGATTTGAACTCCTGACCTTCGGGTTATGAGCCCGACGAGCTACCAGACTGCTCTACCCCGCGGCGCCGAAATGAGAGTACCAGCCCGAGGTACCCGCCAGCAAACCCCTGCCCTCAGGAGCTGGCCGCGTCGAAGCGCAGCTCGCCGCTCACGGCCAGCTCCAGACCTTCACCGGGCACCAGGAACTGGCGCTTGAGATCCTCAAGGGTGATCGGCGTGAGCCAGTCGAGCTGCTCAAGCAGGTGCAGAGCCACGGCGTGTTTGGCGCGGCTGGCGCCGTCCTCCACCTTGATGGCCAGACCCAGACCCTCACCCACGCGGCTGAGGCATTGGATGCCCTCGGCACCGCCCTTGCTGATCACCATCCCGTGCCCCCCGGCCATCAGCTCGGTGTCGAAGCGACCTTCGCCGGCCACCAGCTCCGGGTGGGCCAGCATCGCCCGGCTGAGCCGCTCCAGGTCCGCGTGCTCCGAGGAGCCGAGGTGAGCAAAGAGCAGGGCCATCTGGGCCAGGGGCAATTGCAGGGTGGGGGCGCCGCAGTCGTCGCGGGCAGTGACCAGCTCAGCCCCCGGCAGCCCCAGCAGCTCGCCCACCCGGCGCAGCATCTGCTGCTGCAGCGGATGGTCCACGTGGAGGTAGCTCTCCAGCGGCCAGTGCAGGCGCCGGCAGGTGGTGAGAAAAGCCGCATGCTTGCCGGAGCAGTTGTGCTGCAGCGGACTGTCAGCCCCCACCGGGGTGGGGCACTGCAGCTGTTCGGCCTCGATGTCGGCGCTCCAGAGCAGCTTGAAGGCCTCGCGGGCATGGGCGGCGGTGCCGGCATGGGAGGCGCAAGCGATGGCCAGTCCGCGGTCGCCGCTGCCGGTCTGATCGGCGGCGCCGCTGCTGACGAAGAGCATGGCCTGGAACGGCTTCAGCGCCGAGCGCACAAAACTGAGCTGCTGGGGGTCACCGGCACGCATCAGCACCCGGCCGCGCTTGTCGCAGACCGCCGCATGGACGCGATGGAGCGACTCCGCGATGCCGTTGCGCAGCAGGCGCACCTCCAGGGGAGGGACCCCGGGGCGTTGGGGGCTGCCGAAGCTGGAGGACAGGGTCATCGGGGATCGAAGGGGACCGCGGATCGGGCGTTCACAGAGCCTGGCAGAGGCCAGCACCACCCAGGAGCAGAGCCAGGGCGAGGCTGAGGGCCTGGCGCAGACGCACCAGCACGGGCCGCACCTGGTGGCGCGCCACCAGCAGATCCTGCTGGCGCCAGGCCAGGGGTTTCTCCCACACCTGACCGTCGTACCAACCGGATTCCTCGTACTCCACCCGCTCGGAGATCAAGCGGCGGTTGACGTAGGACCAACCCAGCCACTGACGCGTCAGCAACAGCAGGGCCGGCAGCACCGCCGCCACCGCAGCTGAGGCCGCCAGCCGCAGCGGGTCGTGGCGCAGGGGCCAGCTGCCGTAACTGATCAAGGCGGTGAACGGCAGGGCCAGAACCCAGCTGATCAACAGCGGCTTGCGCAGCCCCGCGTTGGTGAGCGCCGGCCAGGCGAAGAACCAGGAGGCGCAGAGCTGGCGGTACTCCTCAAGGGGGCGCTGCTCGGGCGGCACCGGGCAGGGACTCTCCGAGCAGGCCTGATCCATGGCAGTCACAGGGACGTCCCCGGGAAGTGGCTGGGTTGATGCCGAGCGGTCCCCGGGGGACAGCTCATTGGGGCTGTGGCTCCTGCGAGCTTAGGAATGGCTCGTGCTCGCCGTGTCCCCAGAAGGATTCCAGGTCGTAGTAACGGCGCTCGGCCGGGGTGAGCACATGCACGATCAGCTCGCCGTAATCGAGCAGCACCCAGCGGCCTTCGCTCTGGCCTTCCTTGCGCAGGGGCAGGCGATCGGCCTCCAGCTCCAGCCGGTCTTCAACGGAGCGGGCGATGGCACGCACCTGCACATCGGAGAGGCCGGAGCAGATCACGAACCAGTCGGCGAGGGAGGACACCTCCTCCACCCGGATCATGCAGATCTCGACGGCCTTGCGGTCGTCACAGGCCTCGGCGGCCAGCAGGGCCAGGGCCCGGCTGTCAGCAGAGGCCACAAGGGCTGGACTGGGGGCTGACTCAGCCATAGACGTTCTCACTGGTCACGGACTCGCGGCTTCCCTGTTGCTGAGCCATCTCAGCTCTGGCACGGCCCGCACTCTTGCGCAGAGCCTCCAGCCGGTCTTCGTAGAACGAGCGCCGACGCTTCTTGCGGGTCTGCTCCAGCAGTTCCTTGAGGGCACCCCCCAGGCTCTTGTAGGCGTTGGGCAGGGTGTAGCCGAAACGGCAGGCCAGGGAGATGGCCCGCTCATCGGCGGCGATGGCCTCCTGCAGGCGCTTCTCGTTGTTGTTCTTGAGGTAGAGGCGGTAGCCGGCGAAACCGGAGAGCCCCAGGGCCATCATCAGCAGCAGCCCGTCCTGCACCCAGAGCTCACCGATGGCGCCGCCGAGGCCGATGGCCAGGGCCGCCATCTCCCAGCCGTCGCGAGGAACGGCATCGTTCTGGATGCGCCCCACCTCATGCCAGAAGAGCAGGTTGCGGTGGTCGAGGGCGAAGGGTTCCCACTTGAGCAGGTCCACCTGCACCTCCACCTCATCGCGGCCGATCTCCTCGATGGTGATCAGCGGGGGGTCAGCGGAGGCTGCCGCTTCCACGAACACCCAGCTCTGCATCTCCGGAGGGAGGAGCCCCTTCAGGCGCTGGAGTTCGCTCATGGAGCCACGACCTCTGATCACAAGATCCTCACGTTAGCGAGGACAGAGCACCCCACCGACCAGATCGGTGATGGGGCCGTGAGAGGCTGGCGTCGTTTGGCAGCTCAAGCTCCGCCCATGCCCCGCCGGTCGGATCTGCGTCGCATCCTTCTGCTGGGCTCGGGACCGATCGTGATCGGCCAGGCCTGCGAATTCGACTACTCAGGCACCCAGGCCTGCAAGGCCCTGCGCGACGAGGGCTACGAGGTGGTGTTGGTGAACTCCAACCCCGCCTCGATCATGACCGATCCGGAGATGGCGGATCGCACCTACATCGAGCCGCTCACCCCCGCTGTGGTGCGACAGGTGATCGAACTGGAGCGCCCCGATGCCCTGCTGCCCACCATGGGCGGCCAGACGGCCCTCAACCTGGCGGTGGCCCTGGCGGAGGACGGCACCCTCGAGCGCTTCGGTGTGGAGCTGATCGGCGCCAACCTCCAGGCGATCCAGAAGGCCGAAGACCGGCGCCTGTTCAAGGAGGCGATGGAGCGGATCGGCGTGGCGGTGTGCCCCTCGGGCATCGCCTCCTCCCTGGAGGAAGCCGAGCGGGTGGGTGCCGAGATCGACACCTACCCGCGCATCATCCGACCGGCCTTCACCCTGGGCGGCTCCGGCGGCGGCATTGCTTACAACCCCGAGGAATTCCAGGCTTTCTGCAAGAGCGGCCTCGAGGCCAGCCCGGTGAACCAGATCCTGATCGAGCGCTCGCTGATCGGCTGGAAGGAATTCGAGCTGGAGGTGATGCGCGATCTGGCCGACAACGTGGTGATCATCTGCAGCATCGAAAACCTCGACCCGATGGGGGTGCACACCGGCGACTCGATCACCGTGGCGCCGGCCCAGACCCTCACCGACCGGGAATACCAGCGGCTGCGCGACCAGTCGATCGCGATCATCCGCGAGATCGGCGTTGAAACCGGCGGCAGCAACATCCAGTTCGCGATCAACCCCGCCAACGGCGATGTGGTGGTGATCGAGATGAACCCACGGGTGAGCCGCTCCTCGGCGCTGGCCTCCAAGGCCACCGGCTTCCCGATCGCCAAGATCGCCGCCCGCCTGGCGGTGGGCTACACCCTCGACGAGATCCTCAACGACATCACCGGCGCCACACCGGCCTGCTTCGAGCCCACGATCGACTACGTGGTCACCAAGATTCCGCGCTTCGCCTTCGAGAAGTTCCGCGGCTCTCCGGCGGTGCTCACCACCTCGATGAAATCGGTGGGCGAGGCGATGGCGATCGGCCGCTGCTTCGAGGAATCGTTCCAGAAGGCCCTGCGTTCGCTCGAAACCGGCCATGCCGGCTGGGGCTGCGACCGGCCCGATGAGCCCCTGGAGCCCAGCGATCTCGAGCGGATGCTGCGCACTCCCTCGCCGGATCGCATCTTCGCCGTGCGATCAGCCATGGTGGCGGGCCGCACTGATGAGGACATCCACCAGCTCAGTGCGATCGATCCCTGGTTCCTGGCCAAATTGCGCCGCCTGATCGAGGCCGAGGAGCGGCTGCTGCGGGGCCGGTCTCTGGACCAGCTCTCGGCGGCGGATCTGCTGGAGCTCAAGCAACTGGGCTTCTCCGACCGTCAGATCGCCTGGGCCTGCGGCAGCGATGAGCTGAAGGTGCGCCGCAGCCGCCAGGGCCTCGGCGTCAAGGCCCTGTTCAAGACCGTGGACACCTGTGCGGCGGAATTCGCCTCCAGCACCCCGTACCACTACGCCACCTACGAGCGACCCCTGGAGCAGCTGGCGGCCGACGGCTCCCTGGCACCCCTGCCGCCGCAGGACGAGGTGCAGAGCGAAACCCGCCGCAAGGTGATGATCCTCGGCGGCGGGCCCAACCGCATCGGCCAGGGCATCGAGTTCGACTACTGCTGCTGCCACGCCTCCTTCGCCCTGCGGGCCGATGGCTTCGCCACGGTGATGGTCAACAGCAACCCGGAAACCGTCTCCACCGACTACGACACCTCCGACCGCCTCTACTTCGAGCCGCTCACCCTCGAGGACGTGCTCAACGTGATCGAAGCGGAGAAGCCCGAGGGAGTGATCGTGCAGTTCGGCGGCCAGACCCCGCTCAAGCTCGCCCTGCCGCTGCTGCGCTGGCTGGCAACACCAGAGGGCCAGGCCACCGGCACCAAGCTCTGGGGCACCTCACCGGAGTCGATCGATCAGGCCGAAGACCGCGAGCAGTTCGAGGCGATCCTGCGCCGTCTGGAGATCCGCCAGCCCCGCAACGGCCTGGCCAGAACCACCGACGAAGCCAGAGCGGTGGCGGCGGCTGTCGGCTACCCCGTTGTCGTACGCCCCAGCTACGTGCTCGGCGGCCGTGCCATGGAGGTGGTCTTCGATGAGGCGGAACTCAACCGCTACATGGTGGAGGCGGTGCAGGTGGAGCCCGACCACCCCGTGCTGATCGACCAGTACCTCGAGAACGCCATTGAAGTGGACGTCGATGCCCTGGCCGATCGGCAGGGCTCGGTGGTGATCGGCGGCCTGATGGAGCACATCGAGCCGGCCGGCATCCACTCGGGCGATTCAGCCTGCGCCCTGCCGGCGGTGTCACTCTCCAAGCAGGCCCTGGCCACCATCCGCCAGTGGACCGAAGCCCTGGCCCTGGCCCTGGATGTGAGCGGTCTGATCAACCTCCAGTTCGCCGTGCAGTCGCACCCCGTGGATGGGGATCGGGTGTTCATCATCGAGGCCAATCCCCGCGCCTCGCGCACGGTGCCCTTCGTGGCCAAGGCCACCGGTGTGCCCCTGGCCAAGATCGCCAGCCTGCTGATGGCCGGCCACAGCCTCAGCGAACTGGGCCTGACCAGCGAGCCGAAACCGCCCCTGCAGAACGTCAAGGAAGCGGTGCTGCCCTTCAAGCGCTTTCCCGGCTCCGACACCCTGCTGGGACCGGAGATGCGCTCCACCGGCGAGGTGATGGGCAGTGGCGCCAGCTTCGGCATGGCCTACGCCAAGGCCGAGATCGCCGCCGGCGAAGGTCTGCCCACCAGCGGCAGCGTCTTCCTCTCCACCCACGACCGCGACAAGCCCTCGCTGCTGCCCGTCGCCCAGCGCCTCTCTCAGCTGGGCCTGGCCCTGATCGCCACCAGTGGCACCGCCGCCGTGCTGCGGGAGGCGGGCCTGGAGGTGGAATCGATCCTGAAGGTGCACGAAGGCCGCCCCAACATCGAGGACGCCATCCGCTCCGGCCGCATTCAGCTGATCGTGAATACGCCGATCGGCCGTCAGGCCACCCACGACGACAAGTACCTGCGCCGAGCCGCCCTCGACTACGCCGTGCCCACCGTGACCACCCTGGCCGGCGCCCGCGCAGCCGTGGAAGCGATCGCCACGCTCCAGAGCCAGGAGCTCACCGTGGCCGCCCTCCAGGACATCCACCCCGGGGCTGCTCGTTAGGGTTGAGGGCCTTCGCGTCTGGATCCTTGACCGGTACCGCCACCCCCCCCATCAGCGCCAGCACCAGCGCCTCGATCGCTCCGGGCAGCGACATCCGCGAGCTGTTCCGCGCCGCCTACGAGAACCGTTACACCTGGGAGCCGGGCTTCGGCGGCTACCGCGGACGCTGCGTCTGGGAGCAGGGAGAGCAGCGGGCGGAGGGCCAGTTCCATGTGGGCGCCGATCTCAAGGCCAGCGTGGAGGGCATCGAAGATGAGGAGATCACCAAGGCGGTCGGCTCCCAGCTCTGGGAGGTGTGCATCCACCGGGTGCGCCGCAGCTTCGAGCAGACCCATGGCGCCAACACCTTCAGCGCCGGCGACAGCGACGCCGTGGGCCTTGAGGTGATCGTGGGCGGCAAGAACGCCGGGGATCGCTACCGCATCAAGGATTCGGTGGTGACGATGGTGCATCGCCAGATCCACGGCACCGTGGTGACGATCTTCACCGGCAGCACCACCGACACCGGAGCCGGCTACCTCAGCCACACCTACAGCAGCCAGTACAGCGATCCGGCCACGGGCGAAGCCCGCGGCGGCAAGAGCACCTTCACCGACACCTTCGTGCCCCTGGCGGGCGTGGGGCCCTGGGTGCTCTCCGAGCGGGTGATCAGCAGCGAGGATCCCGAAGCTCAAGGTGGCCAGAGCGTGCAGACCTTCCGCTTCGAGGCCCTCGAGCCGCTGCCCCAGGCGGCCCAGGAGACTCCCGCCTCCTGAGATGATCAGCGGCTGCTGATCAACCGTTCCGCTCAGACCCCGTCCGGCAGGGCGGGGATGGTCTTGAGCCGCTCGTTCAGCTGAAAGGCCATCGACTGGCGGCCCACCGCCAGCACCTTGAGGGTGTCCTCGTAGAGGCGCAGCTGGGCATCGGCCACCTGCATGCCCCGCACCAGTTCCTTGACATCGTCAGGAAGAACGTTGAGCTCGTAGCGCTTGCCCTCGAAGGTGAGCACGGGGGGCTGGTTGGAAGAGGCCGTCAAGGGTCACCACTTGTGTCGTCGGGGGCAGGTTAAGCCGCCCCCGGCGGGCCTTCGGCGGCTGGAGCGCTCAGCGACGGGCCGGCCGGAGGCAGCTTGGCCGGAGCGGGGCGACGAATCCGCTTGAAGAAGAACATCAGCAGCGGACCCACCTGGGCCGCCTCCACCATCTCCCAGCCCTCCTTACCCAGCAGATTCATGAAGAACTGCAGCTGCTCAGCCGGGTGGCGGGGGGTCTGGGTCTGGGAGGCGCCGTAGAACTCGGGAAATTCCCGGGCGATGAATTCAGGGCTGAGGATTCCCTGCAGCTTCTGGCTGGCGGCCTGGGGATCCGGCGGTTGGGGTGGGGAGGTGTTCTCCACATTGATGTGGATCACCCGGTACTCCCACTGGGGCATTTCAGCCATGATCGCTCGAGCGTGGAAGGGAACGGCGGAACCTGGAGGGTGGCCTCAGGAGTGGCCTCAGGAGTGGTCTCAGGAGTGGTCTCAGGAGTGGTCTCAGGAGTGGTCTCAACGGTGGCCGCTCAGGCAGCCACGCGGATCAATTGACGGTCGCACAGCTCGCGGTAGCGGCCGGGACGTGCCATCAGCTGATCATGACTGCCACGCTCGATGATGCCGCCACCCTCGAGCACCAGGATCTGGTCGGCCCCCTGCACCGTGGAGAGACGGTGGGCGATCACCAGCACGGTGCGCCCGGCCATGGCCTGCTTGAGGCCCTGCTGCACCGCCTCCTCCGCCTCGGCATCGAGGGCGCTGGTGGCCTCATCCAGCAGCAGCACGGCGGGATCGCCGAGCACCGCCCGGGCGATGGCGATGCGCTGGAGCTGACCACCGGAAAAATTGCTGCCCCGCTCCTCGAGGCGGGAGTGGTAGCCCTCGGGGAGGGCCTCGATGAAGCCGGCGGCATTGGCCAGCCTGGCCGCCTGAGCCACCTGCTCGTCGCTGGCGGGACGCCCGAAGCGGATCGCCTCGGCGACGCTGCCGGAGAACACCCGGCTCTGCTGGGGCACCAGGGCCACGGCCCGGCGCAGGTCGGCGGCCCGCAGGCTGGCCAGATCCTGGCCGTCGAGCAGCACCCGCCCACGCTGGGCGGTGTTGAAGCGCAGCAGCAGCGAAAACAGAGTGCTCTTGCCAGCTCCCGAGGGTCCCACCAGGGCCACCAGCTGGCCGGGCTGGGCGCAGAGATCGAGATCGCGCAGCACCGGTTGGTCGGCGTCGTAGCCAAACCAGACATGCTCCAGACGCAGCTCTCCGCGCACCGCTCCCAGGGGCTGGGCCGTGGGGCTGTCAGGGATCTCCACCGGCTCGCGCTCGATCTCGCGCAGACGGTTCAAGGAGGCCTGCCCCTGCTGCATCTCGTTGTAGTTGGTGGTGAGGTGGGAGATCGGGTCGATCAGCATCAGCAACGCCGCCACGTAGGAGCTGAAGCCCTGGCTGTCGAGCCCACCGGCCTGGATGCGGGCCGCACCGATCAGCAGCACCGAGAGAATGCCGGCCGCTTCGATGAAACCCACCACCGGATGCTGCAGGGCCAGCAGGCGCAGGGTGCGGTATTTGGCACGACGATGCAGATCGATCTCCTGCTCGAAGCGGTTCTGCAGCCAGTCTTCGGCGGCGAAGGCGCGAACCAGGGGCAGACCACCGATGGCCTCCGCCAGCAGCCCCGCCAGTTCGCTCACCTGTTTCTGGCTGCGCTCGGCCGCGCCCATCACCCGGGCGCCGAAGCCGCTCACCATCAGCGCCACCAGCGGCGCCAGCAGCAGGGTGGCCAGGGACAGCTTCCAATCAAGGAACACCATGTAGCCGAACACCACCACCAGCTGCAGCAGGCTGGGGGTGGTGTCCTGGATCGTCTTGTAGATCACCTCACCGACCCGGTCGGCGTCTTCGGTGAGGCGGTAGGTGAGATCGCCGGCCGAGAGCTTCTCCAGGGCCGCGAATTCCAATCGCTGCAACCGGGCGAACAGCTGACTGCGCAACGCCTGGCTCACCTGGAGCGCCGGTGAGGCCAGCAGGGTGTCCTGGCCGAACTGGGCCAGCTTCTGCACCAGGAACACCAGCAGCGCCAGGGAGATCGCCCGCAGCACCCCAGGAAAGTCGCCCGCGCCGATGGCCGGGATCAGCTGACCGGCCAGGGCCGCCAGCAGTGGCCAGCAGGCCACAAACACGAGCATGCAGAGCCCGCCGTCCACCAGCCTGCGGCGATGGGGCTTCAGCAGCGGCAGCAGCCCGCGAAAGCCGGCCGGTGGGGGTGCGAGCATCGGCGAACCTTATCAGCGCCGATCCGGCTCCCCTTCCCTTGCGGCTTGACCAATTCCTCAAGTACCAGGGCCTGGTGGCCACCGGTGGTGAAGCCAAGGTGAGGGTGCAGGCCGGCGAAGTGCGGGTCAACGGAGCGGTGGAGCGTCGCCGCGGCCGCCAGCTGTTGCCTGGGGACACGGTGGAGTTGGGGCGGGCCCGCGAGGTGGTCCCCACCGACACCTAAGTTGTGGGGCACTTCTGGGCGAGGACAATCCTGTGCGTCAAGCCGTGATTGCAGGCAACTGGAAGATGCACATGACCTGCGCCGAAGCGCGGGCCTATGTCGCCGCCTTCCTGCCGCTGCTGGGGGATCTGCCCAGCGATCGGGAGGTGGTGCTGGCTCCGCCGTTCACCGCCATTGCCGCCACCAGTGAGGCTCTGACGGGCAGCGTGGTGCGGATCGCCTCCCAGAACGTCCACTGGGACGATGGCGGTGCCTACACCGGCATGATCTCCGCGCCGATGCTGCTGGAGCACGGCGTCAGCCACACAATCGTGGGCCACAGCGAGCCGCGCAAGTACTACAGCGAAACCGACGAGCAGATCAACCTGCGGGCGCGCACGGCCCAGAAATCGGGGATGGTCCCGATCCTGTGCGTGGGCGAGAGCGATTCCCAGCGGGAGGCCGGCGAGGCCGAGCGGGTGATCCGCCGCCAGGTGGACCAGGGCCTTGAGGGCCTCGATCCCACCCAGTTGGTGGTGGCCTACGAACCGATCTGGGCGATCGGCACCGGCAAGACCTGCGGCGCCGAAGAGGCCAACCGCCTCTGTGGCCTGATCCGTGGCTGGGTGGGCTACGAGGATGTGGTCATCCAGTACGGCGGTTCGGTCAAGGCGGAGAACATCGATCTGCTGATGGCCCAGCCCGAGATCGATGGCGTGCTCGTGGGCGGCGCCTCCCTCGATCCCGCGGGCTTCGCCCGCATCGCCCGCTACCAGGTGCCGGTGGCCGTCTGAGCCTGGTTCAGCTTCAGAACACCTCGATCGCCTCCGTCCGTGACGGATCGGCCGTTTCTGCCCCAGGGCCCTCAGCGCCGGCGTCTTCATACCCATCCACCTGAACGCGCACGCTGCGGGCACGGCGGGCCGATTCGCCGCAACTGCGGGGGGTGGGGAAGAGCTTGCCGGGGTTGGCGCGGCCTTCAGGATCGAAGGCGTTGCGCACCAGCTGCATCGTGCCCAGGTCGTCGGGGGAGAACATCCAATCCATGTAGCAGCGCTTGTCGGCGCCGACGCCATGCTCGCCGGTGATGCTGCCGCCGGCCTCGATGCAGAGGCGCAGGATGTCGGCACCGAGGGCCTGAACCCTCTCGTGCACGTCGACTTCGCTGGCGTTGTAGAGGATCAGCGGGTGCAGATTGCCATCGCCGGCATGGAAGACGTTGGCCACCGGCAGCGCATAGCGGCGACTGAGCTCCTCGATCGACGCCAGCACCTTCGGCAGGGCGCTGCGGGGCACGACCCCGTCCTGGACGTAATAGGTGGGGGTGATCCGGCCCACGGCCGCAAAAGCCGACTTGCGGCCCTTCCAGAGCAGGGCCCGATCGGCTTCCGATTCAGCCCGGCGCAGGGAGCGGGCACCAGCCTGGCAGCACAGCTCCATGGCCCGTTCCGCCGCGGCACCCACCTCCTCCAAGCGGCCGTCGAGCTCGATCAGCAGCACCGCCGCGGCATCGCGGGGGTACTCATCGCAGCCGAAGAGGTCATCGACAGCGTTGATCGTGAAGTTATCCATGATCTCCATCCCCGCCGGCAGCACCCCCGCTTCGGTGACCAGGCGCACGGCCTCCCCGGCCGCCTCCATCGAGGGAAAGTCCGCCAGCAGCACCTGCACCGTCTGGGGCTGGGGCAGCAGCCGCAGGGTGATGGCGGTGGCGATGCCGAGGGTGCCCTCGCTGCCGATGAAGACCCCGCGCAGGTCCAGGCCGGGCATTTCCGCCAGGCCTCCCCCCAGGCGGGTGATGCGGCCATCGGGGAGCACCACTTCCAGCTCCAGCACGTGGTTGCTGGTGACGCCGTACTTGAGGCAATGCACCCCACCGGCGTTCTCGGCCACATTGCCGCCGATGCTGCAGACCACCTGGCTGGAGGGGTCAGGGGCGTAATAGAAACCATCGCCGGCCACGGCGCGGGTGACCCAGCTGTTGATCACCCCCGGTTGCACGGTGATGCGCTGGTTCTCCAGATCCAGGGCCAGCACCGAGCGCATGCGGCTGGTCACCACCAGCAGCGACTCCTGCTCGGCCACCGCACCCCCGGACAGACCGGTGCCACTGCCCCGCGCCACGAAGGGCAGCCCTTCCTCCTGGCAGAGGCGCAGCACGGCCGCCACCTGCTCGGTGGTTTCGGGCAGCACCACCAGGGGGGGCTCATGACGATGCAGGGTCAGGCCATCGCTGTCGTAGGTGAGCAGCTCCGGGCGACGGGCCACCACGGCCCGGGCGGGCAGCAGCCGGCGCAGACGCCGCTCGATCCGCCCCCAGGGCAGGGTCAGGGCAGGCGGCTCAGCCAAGGTGTCAGCCAACAACAACAGGCAGCTCCGTGACCATAGCGAGCGTGGCGGCTGAGCACCCGCATGGAGCCCGGGGCTGGGGAAACTCGTTGCGAAATCAGGCCTGGGCCGGGGATGGACTGGCACCAAAAGGGATGATCAGCCAGAGTTGAAGGCCTTGGCTGCCGCATCGGCAGCGCCTTGGGCGAGAATGCGTCTTGGTCTGGTGAGGCCAGGGCAACCCTCAGGGTCGGCCCCAGCCCCAAACTCCCCTGAACGTTCGCGGATCACGCCTTGACTTCGGCCCCTGTTTCGGTTCCTGCTCTGAACACCTCCCGTTCCCAGGACCTCTTCAGTGCCGCCCAGACTCTGATGCCCGGCGGGGTCAGTTCACCGGTGCGGGCGTTCCGTTCCGTGGGTGGTGACCCGATCGTCTTCGACCGGGTCAAGGGCGCCTACGCCTGGGACGTGGACGGCAACCGCTACATCGATTACATCGGCAGTTGGGGGCCGGCGATCTGCGGCCATGCACGGCCCGAGGTGATCGGTGCCCTGCACGAAGCCCTCGACAGGGGCACCAGCTTCGGTGCCCCCTGCGCCCTGGAGAACACCCTGGCGGAGATGGTGATCGAGGCGGTGCCCAGCGTTGAGATGGTCCGCTTCGTCAATTCCGGCACCGAGGCCTGCATGTCGGTGCTGCGGCTGATGCGGGCCTTCACCGGCCGCGACAAGCTGATCAAGTTCGAGGGCTGCTACCACGGCCACGCCGACATGTTCCTGGTGAAGGCCGGCTCGGGCGTGGCCACGCTCGGGTTACCGGATTCCCCTGGAGTGCCCCGCTCCACCACCGCCAACACCCTCACCGCCCCCTACAACGATCTGGAGGCGGTGAAGCAGCTCTTCGCCGACAACCCCGGTGAAATCGCCGGCGTGATCCTCGAGCCGGTGGTGGGCAACGCCGGCTTCATCACCCCCGAGCCTGGCTTCCTGGAGGGTCTGCGCGAACTCACCACGGAGCACGGCGCCCTGCTCACCTTCGATGAGGTGATGACGGGCTTCCGCATCAGCTACGGCGGTGCCCAGGCCCGCTTCGGCATCACCCCCGACCTGACCACCCTGGGCAAGGTGATCGGTGGCGGCCTGCCCGTGGGGGCCTACGGCGGCAAGGCCGAGATCATGGCGATGGTGGCTCCGGCCGGACCGATGTATCAGGCCGGCACCCTCAGCGGCAATCCCCTGGCCATGACCGCCGGCATCAAAACCCTCGAGCTGCTGAAGCAACCCGGCAGCTACGAGCGGCTCGAGGCCATCACCAAGCGTCTCAGCGACGGCATCCTGGCGGCGGGGCGCGAGGCCGGCCTGCCCATCTGCGGGGGCTCGATCAGCGCCATGTTCGGCTTCTTCCTCTGTGATGGTCCCGTGCGCAATTTCGAGGAGGCCAAGGCCACCGACAGCCAGCGCTTCGGCCGCCTGCACCGGGCCATGCTCGAGCGCGGTGTTTACCTGGCCCCCAGCGCCTTCGAGGCCGGCTTCACCTCCCTGGCCCACAGCGACGCCGACATCGACGCCACCCTCAGCGCCTTCCGCGACTGCTTCGCCGCCATCGCCTAAGGACTGCGGCAGCGATCAGCCCAGCATCAGGCCACCCTCCTGGCGCAGGCACTCCTGGGTGCTGCGCAGGTCGTAGAGCAGCTCTTCAAGGCTGAGCCGGGCCAGCTCCCGCTCCAGCGCCAGTTGCAGGCGTCGCTCCAGGGCGAGGGCCACCTGCTCGCCGGCCTGCTCAGCGTTCAACTGGGAGACTTCGGTGGCCTCCAGCTGCTGGGAGGGATCGGCCTCCACCGCCCGCAGCACCTCCAGCAGTGGGATGGCGGCGGTGGAACGCTGGAGTCTGTAGCCACCGTGGCGCCCCCTTCGCGCCTCCACCAACCCGGCGCGGCGCAGCTGCAGCAGCACCTGCTCCAGCATCGGCTCGGGAATTCCCTGGCTGGCCGCCAGATCGGGCCCTGAGCGCCAGCGCCCGGGCTCCAGGGCCAGTTCCAGCAACGCCTGAATCGCCTGCAGGCCCCGGCGCTTGAGCATCACCGCCCCAGAGAGTGCATCGGCCTAGGCGCTGCGGGCGGCCAGGCGCTCCAGCACGTGCTCCAGGGTGTAGCCGAACAGCGCCGGATCGGGATCACTGGCGTCGATGTCGGCCAGGCCCAGCTCCACCCAGCGCCGATCCACCCGGGCCTCCTGCTCAGCGGTGCGCCGCAGCGGCTCGCCCCAGTCGTGGCGCTTCTCCGGCCCGATCTTGGTGGTGGCATCAATCGCCAGACGGCCACCGAGCCCCAGCCGCTCACTGGCGAAATCCAGGGTGTCGAAGGGGGTGTCCTCGAGCACGAACAGATCCCGCTGGGGGTCCACCTGGGCGCTGATCGCCCAGATCACCTGGCGTGGATCGCGGATGCTGATCGTCTTGTCGACCACCACCACGAATTTGGTGTAAGTGAACTGGGGCAGGGCACTCCAGAAGGCCATCGCCGCACGCTTGGCCTGGCCCGGATAGGCCTTGTCGATGGCGATCACCGCCAGCTTGTAGCTGAGGCCCTCCATCGGCAGGAAGAAATCAACGATCTCCGGCACCTGCTGACGAAGGATCGGCGTGTACATCCGGTTGAGGGCGATGGCCAGCATCGCCTCCTCCTTGGGCGGCCGGCCGCTGAAGGTGGTGAGGAAGACCGGATCACGCCGCTGGGTGACGCAGTGGAAGCGCACCAGGGGGGAGTCTTCAAGGCCGCCATAGAAGCCCATGTGATCGCCGAAGGGGCCATCGGGGAGCACCTCGCCCGGAGCGATCGTGCCCTCCAGCACCACCTCGCTATGGCTGGGCACCTCCAGGTTGAGCGTCTTGCACTTCGCCAGACGCACCCCCTCCCCGGCATAGATGCCGGCGAACAGCCACTCGGAGAGCTGCACCGGAATCGGGGTGGCGGCGGCCATCACCAGCAGGGGATGCACGCCAATCGCCACCGCCACCTCCAGGGGCTTGCCCAGGGCTGCGGCCTTGCGCAGGTGGCGGGCGCCGCCGCGCACGCTCAGCCAGTGCACGGTCATCGTGTTCACCGACTGGCGCTGCAGGCGATAGACCCCCACGTTGGGCACCCCTGTTTCCGGGTCCTTGGTGATCACCAGGCCCAGGGTGACCACCCCACCGGCATCACCAGGCCAGGGGCGCAGCAGCGGCAGGGCCTCGAGGTTCACCTGATCACCCCTGAACACCTGCTGGTGGCAGGGGGGCAGCAGGTCGAGGTCGGGGCGGGCCTTGACCACATCCCAGAGCACACCACCGAAGCGGGCCGCCTCGCGCAGGCCCTTGGGGGGGCGCGGCTGCTGCAGCAGGGCCAGGCGCTCCCCCAGGTCTTCGAGCTGCTCGGCCCGCTCCAGGCCCATGCTCCAGACCACCCGCTCCACGGTGCCCAGCAGGTTGACCGCCACCGGCATCGGGCTGCCGATCACGTTCTCGAACAGCAGGCCTGGGCCGCCGCGGGCCAGCACCCGGTCGGCGATGGCCGCCAGCTCCAGATCGGGATCCACCGGAGCGGTGATCCGCCGCAGCTGACCACGCTGCTCCAGCAACGCCAGGAAACCCCGCAGGTCTCGGGTGGTGCTCCGCGGCAACACTGCCTGCATTCAGTTCAGATCCGTTGCTGCCTACTGTGGCGCACCCTCCCCGCCCGCCGTGCCGTGCTGATCCAGACCTTCCACACCTCCGAGTGCGTGCCGGCGGCGGAGCGTGCCGAAGGCGGCAGCCCGGATGCGGCGGTGGTGATCGATGTGCTGCGGGCCACCACCACCATGGCCTGGGCCCTGGAGAACGGCGCCGAGGCGATCCAGGCCTTCGCCGACCTCGAAACCCTCAAGGCCAGTGCCGCCGCCTGGCCCGCCGAGCAGCGTCTCACCGCCGGCGAGCGCGGCGGGGCCCGGGTGGAGGGCTTCGACCTGGGCAATTCACCCCTGGGGGTGACCCCGGAGCTGGTGAGGGGCAAGCGCATCTTCATGAGCACCACCAACGGCACCCGCTCCCTTGATCGGGTGCGGGATCTGCCCTTGCTGCTCACGGCCTGCCTGCCGAACCGCACTGCCGTGGCCAGACGCTTGATCGAGCGGGGTGTCCAGAACGTCTGGATCGTGGGCAGCGGCTGGGAGGGCGCCTATTCGCTCGAGGACACCCTGGCGGCCGGCGCCGTGGGCGCCGCGCTGATGGAGCTGGCGCCTGCGGCCGGCATCAGCGTGGCGGCAGGCAACGATGAGATGGTGGCGGCCCTGGCCCTCTGGCAGCAGTGGGGGCATGACCCCGAGGGCTGCCTGCGCACCGCCAGCCACGGCCAGCGGCTGGAGAGACTGGGCAACCACGACGCCGATTTTCAGTGCTGTGCCGCCCTCGACACCCTGACGATCGTGCCGATGCAGGCGGAACCCGGGGTGCTCAAGGCCAGCTGAGGCCGGCCCCCTGACGGACCTCCCCCTAAAGTTCCGCCGACCTGGCACTTTCTTCTGGTGACGAGCTTTCTGGCTGCCGCCGTGCAACTCACCAGCACGCCCGATCCGGACGCCAACTTCGCCGCCGCTGAAGAGCAGATCGAACTGGCCGCCCGGCGCGGTGCCGAGCTGGTGGGACTACCCGAGAACTTCGCCTTCATGGGCGACGACGACCGCCGCCTGGAGCTGGCCCCCAGCCTGGCCGACCGTTGCAGCCGCTTCCTGGTGACCATGGCCCGGCGCTACCAGGTGACCCTGCTCGGTGGTGGCTTTCCCGTGCCCGCCGGTGAGCGGGTCACCTACAACCGTGCGGAGCTGGTGGGGCGCGACGGCCAGCTGCTGGCCCGCTACGACAAGATCCATCTCTTCGATGTGGACCTGCCCGACGGCAACACCTATCGGGAATCGGAGACCGTTCAATCCGGCACCGCCCTGCCGCCGGTGGTCGATGCCCCCGGCCTCTGCCGGATCGGCCTCTCGATCTGCTACGACGTGCGCTTCCCTGAGCTCTACCGCCACCTGGCCGATGCCGGCGCTGAGCTGATCATGATTCCGGCGGCCTTCACCGCTTTCACCGGCAAGGATCACTGGCAGGTGCTGCTGCAGGCGAGGGCGATCGAGAACACCGCCTACGTGCTGGCCCCGGCCCAGACAGGGCTGCACTACGGCCGGCGCCAGAGCCACGGCCATGCCCTGGTGATCGATCCCTGGGGCACGGTGCTGGCTGATGCAGGCATCGGCGTGGGGCTTGCGGTGGCCCCCGTCGACCCCGACCATGGCCAACGGGTCCGCGCCCAGATGCCGAGCCTCAACCACCGCCACCCTTCGCTGTTCTGATCCTGAGCAAGCCACGCCTGCCCCGACTCGGCCCGCTGAGCACCGTTGTTGTCGGCGGAATGCTGCAGGCGGCCCTGCTGCTGGCCGCCCTGCCGGCATGGGCGGCCAGTGCACTGGCGGCCTGGCGCATCAACAGCGATGGAGTGCTGGAGCTGCGCACTTCACCGTCGATTTCCCTGCAGGCCTTCTACGAGGCCGGCCAGGGCAACACCGGCCCCAGGGTCTGGATCGATCTGCCGGGAGCCCCCGGCCGCACCCGCAACATCCGTGGCAACGGCGTCCTGCGGGAGGTGCGCATCGGCAAACCCGATCCCACCACCACCCGGCTGGTGCTGGAGTTCCAGCCCGGCACCCGGCTCGATCCCAGGCGCCTGAGGTTGGTGGGCACCTCCCCAGACCGCTGGAAGCTGGACTTCGAGGGTCTGCCCAATCGCAGCCTGCGCACGATGGGTGAAGGAAACATCAATGCCGCTTCGGTCCCCTGGCGCTCCAATCCGGGTTTCACCCCTGGCATCAGCCGCCGGCCTATCTCCTCCGCCGGCCTTCCCGATGTGCCCCGTGGCCGCTTCCGGGTGGTGATCGATCCGGGCCATGGGGGTCCCGACCCGGGCGCGGTGGGCATCGGCGGTCTGCGTGAAACCGATGTGGTGCTCGATATCAGTCTTCAGGTGGCCCGGCTGCTCCAGACCAAGGGGGTGCAGGTGGTGCTGACGCGCACCTCGGAAATCGACGTGGACCTGCCACCCAGGGTGTCCCTGGCCAACAGCAGTCGCGCCAATGCCTTCGTGAGCATCCACGCCAACGCCCTGAGCATGGCCCGGCCCGATGTCAACGGCATCGAAACCTTCTATTTCCAGAGCTCCCTCTCCCGTGCTCTGGCGTCGGCGATCCAGTCGGAGGTGGTGGCGGCGTCACCGGGCAGTCCGGATCGGGGCGTGCGCACGGGGCGTTTCTTTGTGATTCGCCGCACCGTGATGCCCGCGGCCCTGGTGGAAACCGGCTTCGTCACCGGCAACATCGACTCCCCCCGCCTGGCCACCGCCTCTCACCGTCAGCAATTGGCACAGGCAATCACCACAGGTATTCTGCGTTATCTGGCTGGGGGCTGATGGAGCAGCGGATCGGCCTGCTGGACAGTGGATTGGGCGGGCTGACGGTCTTGCGGCGGATGCTTGAGCATTACCCCGACGTTCCCTTTGTGTATCTGGGCGACACCGCCCGTGTGCCCTACGGCCATCGCTCCCCCAATGAGATCCGCCGAATTGCGGCGGAAGTGGTGGGCTGGCTGCGCCAGCAACAGGTGGGTACGGTGCTGATGGCCTGCAACACCACCAATGCGCTGGCCTTCGACATCGCCCAGGCCGAGGCCGGCAGCGGGCTGCCCGTGTTCGGGCTGATCGACTGCGTGGCCAGTCAGTTGAACTTCCGCAGGGTGGGGGTGCTGGCCACGCCGGCCACGGCCTCCAGCGGCGCCTACGGCCGGGCCCTGCGCCTGGTGGATCCCTCCTGCCATGTGATCGAGATCGGCTGCCCCGCCTTTGTGCCCCTGATCGAAGACGGCAATTTCGCCGACCCACGCCTGCGCGCCGCAGCCATCGCCTACCTCGAGCCGCTGCTGGCGGAGGGGGTGGAGGCAATCGTGCTGGGCTGCACCCACTACCCCCTGCTGGAGGAGCTGCTGCGGGAGCTGCTGCCGCCTGAGATGGTGCTGGTGGATCCGGCCCAGGCCGCGGTGGCTCAGCTGGGCCGACGGCTGGGGTGCAGGCCCCTGCAGCAGATCCGCAGCTGCGGCCTGCACCCCAGGGAGGTGTCGGCGGAGCGGGGACGGTTCTGCGTCACCGGCGATGCCGAGGCCTTTGCGCTGGCCGCAGCCCCCTGGCTGGGCTGGCAACCCCAGGTGGAGCAGGTCTGCCTGCGTTCGACGGTGGGAGCCTTCTAGGATCTGCTCACCGGGCGGGAGACATGGCCACCGTTGCAGAGCTGCTCCAGCCGGTCGAGAACGACCTGGAAACTCTTCTGAGCGATCTGCGCTCTTTGATCGGAGCAGGGCACCCCATTCTTCAGGCCGCCGCTGAGCACCTGTTCAGCGCTGGAGGCAAGCGGATCCGGCCGGGCATTGTGCTGCTGCTCTCCCGCGCCCTCTCTCCAGACGGCGAACTCTCCAGCCGCCACCGGCGCCTGGCGGAGATCACCGAGATGATCCACACCGCCTCGCTCGTCCACGACGATGTGGTGGATGAGGCCTCCACCCGGCGCGGTGTGGACACGGTTCACAGCCGCTTCAACAACCGCCTGGCGGTGCTGGCGGGCGATTTCCTCTTTGCCCAGGCCAGCTGGCACCTGGCCAACCTCGACGACCTCGCAGTGGTGAAGCTGCTCTCCCGCGTGATCATGGATCTGGCCGATGGCGAGGTGCGCCAGGGGCTCTATCGCTACGACACCGGTCAGAGCTTCGAGACCTACCTCGACAAGAGCTATTGCAAGACGGCTTCACTGATCGCCAACAGCGCCAAGGCCTCAGGCGTACTCAGCGGCCTTGGCAACGACCGTCTCGAAGACCTCTACCGCTTCGGGCGCCAGCTCGGCCTCGCCTTCCAGGTGGTCGATGACATCCTCGATTTCACCGGCAGCGACCAGCAGCTGGGCAAGCCCGCCGCCAGCGACCTGGCCACGGGCTACCTCACGGCTCCGGTGCTCTATGCCCTGGAGGAACGCCCCGCCCTGGCGGGGCTGATCGAGCGTGAACTCTGCGAGCCCGATGATCTCTCTCAGGCTCTGGCCCTGGTGCGGGGCTGCGAGGCGATCCCCCGCTCCAGAGCCTTGGCGGAAGGGTTTGCCCGCGAGGCCGGTGAGGCCCTGCAATGGCTCAACCCCTCCGACTCACGCACGGCCCTGCTCAGCCTGCCCGAGTTCGTGCTCAGCCGGCTTTATTAGTCCCGCAGCCTCCTTCGCCGCTCCCCGGGCTGGTTGACCACCAACAGCAGCCCGGCCACGATCGCCAGGTTCTTCAGCAGCTGAATGCGCTCGCCGGGGTCGCCCAGATCATGATGAAAGATCAGGCTGGTGGGCACCAGGAAGAGCAACAGCAGCGCGGCCCCCAGGCGCTGACGCCACCCCAGGATCAGCAGGGCCGACCCCACCGCCAGCACCAGCAGCACAGGGGCCAGGGGAAGGCCGGTGGCGGCGATCTTCTCGGTCACCCCCGCAAAGTTCGTGAACTTGCCCACCAGGGCATGGACGAACACCAGGGCCAGCAGAACGCGGGCCAACCCGTCGATCCAGACGCCGGCCCGGGGCCGTTGGGCTGATCGGGAGAGACGCAGCCGGGACCTGGAGCTGCTCATCGGGACTCATGCATCGAACCGCAGTCTGCGTCGGCTGGCCGTCGGCGCGATGCAGCAGAGCGCCCTGACACCATCAGACCTTGCGTCCATGATGGGGCCATCCATCGATGGCAGCCCCAGCGTGAGTGAGCGAGTGTCCCAGCCAGCGGAGTCCGTCGAGCCGGCAGTGGCGGCCGACTCCTCCGCCAGCGAGCGACTGCCTGCCCTGGTGAACCTGGGTCGGGCGCTGGCCGAGGCCCGCGAGGCCCAGGCCATCCCCCTGGCGGTGCTGGCGGAGCAGAACTACATCTCCAGCGACCGGCTCGAGGCCCTGGAGTCGGGCGATCACACGCGCCTGCCCGAGCGGATCTATCTGATTGCCCAGGCCCGGCGGGTGGCCACCAGCCTCGGCCTCAATGCCGAGGGGCTGACCGAGCCCCTGCTGAACCTCGACCTGCCTGGAGTCAGACGCACAGCCTCCCCTAGCCCAGCTCCTGTGGCCAGGGTGAGCCTAGCGGCTCCCGCCATGGCCCCGCGCGAGCCCGGCTCGCCCTCCCTGCTTGGGCCAACCCCACAGCTGCGCCGCACCGGAATCGGCTGGCGACTGACAGGGGCTGCCGGCGTGCTGGCGCTGGCGGGGGGTCTGGCCTTCGGCTGGAAGCAGAGCCAACCGGCCGCCAGCAACCCGGCGAGCCCCCCCGTGGCAGCTGAGGCCAGCGAAGCCACAGCCATCAGCCCCACCAGCCAACCCAGTGAGACCGCCAAACCCGCCCAGCTCAGCCAGGGGAGCCTTCAGCTCAGCAGCCGGGAACCCTGCTGGCTGGAGGTGCGCAACGGCGAAGGCCAGGAGCTGTTTCGGGGTCTGTTCAGTGGCAGCAGCACCTTTTCCCTGGCAGCGGGACTGCAGGTGTTGGCAGGCCGCCCGGATCTGATCACGCTGACCACCGCCTCAGGCCAGACCCAGACGCTGGGCACCATTGAGCAAGTGCGCTGGCAGCGCTTTTCCAGCAGCGGGGAGCGCCAGCCGTCCACGGGCAGCAGCAGCCGCTGAACCGATCCGAGGGAAGATGGCCATGGCCCCTGGAGCAGCCCGATCGAGCGCATCTGCGAACCCGAACTGATGGAGGGGGCCGAGCAGGCCCTGGCCTACGCCGCTGCTGATTTCAGTGCCACGGACCAGGCGGTGCTGGAACGCATCACCTCCTGCTTTGGAGCCCAGCTGGGAGAGCGGATCATCGATCTGGGCTGCGGCCCCGGCAACATCTCCTTCCTCCTGGCTGGCCGTCACCCCTGCTGCCAGGTGGTGGGAGTGGATGGCTCCGCCGCGATGCTGGCCATCGCCGGCGCCCGGCTGGAGCAGCGACGGCAGCAACAGCGCCAACAGGCTTCTCCCTCCGCTGGATCCCTGCGCTTTGAGCAGGCTCTGCTCCCCGCTCCTGAGCTGCAGGGGGGCTACAGCGCCGTGGTGAGCAACAGCCTTCTGCATCACCTGCACGACCCCCAGGTTCTCTGGTGCACAGTCCAGCAACTGGCGGCCCCCGCAGCCGCGATCTACATCAAGGATCTGCGCCGCCCCACCGATCAGGCCAGCCTGGAGCGGCTGGTGGCCACCCATGCCGCCGCGGCACCGCCCGTGCTCCAGCACGACTACCGCCACTCCCTCCGGGCTGCCTTCACGGTGGAGGAGGTGGAGGCCCAGCTGGCTGAGGCCGGCCTGAGTGAGCTTGAGGTGGGAGCCGTGGGTGATCGCTATCTGGAGATCTTCGGCCGGCACCCGGCTTGAAGCTGTCCCCTTGAGAGCGTTGGTTGATCCACTCGGGCGGAACTGCCGGCCACCTTTACCCTGACCGCACCGTCAGTCTTCACCGAAGCCGTTGCGCCGAACTGTTCTTGCCCTCACGGCTCTGATCTCCGCCCTGATCGCCCCAGCTGCTGCCGTCGCCGAGGAGATCGACATGGAGATGGAGATGGAGATGGAGATGGAGATGGAGATGGAGGTGGAGGTGGAGGTGGAAGTGGAAACCGCCGAGGCACCAGCCCCTTCGCCCTGGAGCTCCACGGTGGAGGTCTATGGCTTCCTGCCCCTGCGCACCACCGGCAGCACCACGGTGAGGGACCTCACGGCCGATCTGAATCTGGATCTGGATCAGGTGCTGCGGCCGCTGACCATGGCCGCCTATGTGCGGGGCAGCGTCGAGTACAACCGGCTCGGCATGCTCACCGACCTCAGCTATGTGTCCGTGCGTGGCCAGGAGGGCAGGACATCCCGGGATGGAAGGCGGCGGCTGGATGCCTCACTCAACAACATCCAGGGCATCTACGACCTGGCTGCGCGCTACCGCTTCGGTGACCGGGAAGAAGCCATCGCCAAGGCCGGCAGCTTCAGTGTGATTCCCTATGCCGGCGTGCGTTTCGTCGAGATGCGCTACGACCTGGATGTTCAGTTCGAAGGGCCGAACCTGAGCGCCTCCCGCTCCCGGAGCTTCGGCGGCACCGTGGCCCAACCGTTGATCGGCACCCAGGCCATGGTGTTTCTCACACCACGGCTGCGC
Source organism: Synechococcus sp. CS-1329 (assembly GCF_025128055.1). Lineage (GTDB taxonomy): Bacteria > Cyanobacteriota > Cyanobacteriia > PCC-6307 > Cyanobiaceae > Regnicoccus_A. The sequence continues at coordinate 33,650 of NZ_JAHLYS010000001.1, forward strand.
CTGTTCGCCCGCGGCGATCTCGGTGGCTTCGGCGTTAACAACTCCGATGATTATTCCGCCAACGCCCAGGTGGGCCTCGGCTATGCCGTGGGGAACAACACTCAGCTCAATCTCTCCTGGCGCTACATGCACCTGGGCGGCACGAATGATCGGTCCCCCGAAAATTCCTACAGCATCAACCAGAACGGCGTTGAGCTGGGGGCAAAATTCTTTTTCTGAGTTCAGCCATGGCCTGGCTGCCCCTGGGGCTTTATGTCCTGCTGAAGGGGCTCAACGCCACCGCATTGAAAGGACTGCAGGCCTATGGGGCGGCCAATCCGATCGGCGGTGAGAACCCGATCAGCTTCTGCAACGTTTTCTTTGTGGCCCAGCTGATCGTTGGGCTCGCGGCACTGCTGCCTGGGCGGCGGCAACTGCCCGCACTGCTGAGGCAACTCCGTGGAGGCGATCGCCGTCTGCTGGCCCTCGACACCCTGCTGGGATTGCTGCTGGGACCCGTGGCCTTCTACTTCTCCCTCGAGTCGCTCACGGTGATCAGCCAGACCCTGCTCTTTGCCCTGGTGCTCCCCCTCTCGGCACTGCTGGCCCGGCGGTTCCTGGGGGAGGCACTGCCGCGGGGCTTCTGGCTGAGCTTCGGCCTGATCGCCCTGGGATTGCTGCTGCCCCAGCTGGGGATGGCTGGCCTGGGCGGCCCGATGGATGAACTGCGGGGGGTGATCTGGGCGCTGCTGGGGGTGCTGGCCTTCGCCGGGGCTGGGGTGAGTGGCCGTGCCATCGCCCAGCGCGGCTGGCCCATCTCCCTCACGGTCGGGTTCACCACCACCATCTCAGCGCTGATCTTCGGTGCACTGGCCCTGGTTCTGTTCGGCCCCACCCATTTCCACCTGCTCAGTGCCCGCTGGGTGGTGGGGGTGATCATGGTCTATGGGATCGGCCTGTCCCTGGGCAGTGAACTGGCGCTGCGCCAGGCCTACCGCCGCTGGAGCGTGGCCCAGGTGTCGCTGTGGGGGTCGCTGACGATCGTGGTGTCGGTGGTCAGTGCGGCCCTGCTGCTGGGGGAACCGGTCCTGCCGGCAACGGTGCTGGGACTGGTGCTGGTGCTGCTGGGCACCAGGATGGGAACCATCGTCGGTGGGGCATGACATGAGCAAACGCAGCGCAGGCGCCTGGGCTTGCCTCGGGCTGGCCCTGGCGGGCCTGCTCACGGTCCCGCTCGCAGCGCCGCTGGCCCAGGCCCGCCCGCCGGCTGAGCCGGCGGGCGAAGCACCCCGTCGCTCGCCCCTGGAGGGGAGTGCCTGGCTGCTGGAGTCGCTCCCAGGACGCAGGGCCTTGATTGCACCCACTCCGACGCTGCGCCTGGAGCAGGGCCGCGTCAGCGGCAGCGACGGCTGCAACCGCTACTCCGCTGCTGTGCAGGTGCGGGATTCGATCTTTCGGCTGAACGAACAGGGTCCCTCCACCCAGATGGCCTGCCCCGACAAGCAGATGCGCCAGGCCGAAGCCTTCAGGGCCGCCCTGACGGCAGCGAGGGGCTACGCCCTGCGCAACGGCCAGCTGGAGCTGATGGCCGCCAATGGCAAGCCGCTGGCCCGCTTCCGGCCCCAGCCCCAGGAGATCGCCGGTGCCCTCTGGATCGTCACCGGTCTGAACAACGGCAAGCAGGCGGTGGTGAGCACCCTGACCGGTACCACCCTCAGCCTGGAGCTCAGCTCCAGGGGCCGCCTGGCTGGAACGGCTGGCTGCAACCGTTACAACGCAGCGGCGGTGGTGGGCCAGGGAACGATCCAGGTGAGTCGTCCACCGGCGGCGACCCGCAGGGTCTGCGTGCGGCCCCGGGGCGTGATGGAGCAGGAAATCCAGTTTCTGAACGCCCTTCAATCCGCCAGCCAGTGGCAGATCGAAGCGAACCGGCTGGAGTTGCGCCGCCCCGATGGGGCCCTGGCGATCACCCTGCGCCGCGCCGACGGCCGATGAGCGGCAGGGCCGCCGCCATGGGTCATCCTCTGGGGCTGGGATTGGGGCTCGCGGGCCTGCTGCTCGCGGGTTCGGCCCCCAGCTCTGGGGCTGAGGCCATCACCACAGCGGCCTTGATTCAGCTGGGGGGGCCACCGCTGGCGCCCGGTCGCAGCAGCGGCCAGGTGAGTGCTCCCCTGGAGCGGGCCAGCGGCGGTGACACCCCCGTGCTGAGCCTCCAGAGCAGCGGCGGCCCAGTGCGGTTGCTGCTCGACACCGGCGCCTCCACCACCCTGGTGAGCCCCGATCTGGTGCGCCGCCTGGCTCTTGAGAGCCAGCTGGTGGATCCGAAGACCTTTGCCCTCGCCGGTGCCGGTGAGGCCTGCCCCGACCTCAAGCCGCGGCGGGTGCGTCTGCCCGACCTGGAGATCAGCGCAGCTGGCAACCGACTCCAGATCAAAGGCATGGAGGCGCTGGTGCTGCCGGTGGCAGGGCTGCCGGAGGGGGTGGATGGGGTGCTGGGGGCGCCGCAGCTGCGGCAGCAGCCGCTCTGGATCGACCCCCTGGGCCAGCGCCTCAGCCTGGGTCCGCTGGCCCTCGTCGATGCCGAGCGCTTTCGCCGGGCAGCCCCCGCCACCATCCTGCCGCTGCTCTGGCGCGAAGGAGTGCCGCTGATGCCCTTGCGGACCCCCGCGGGTTCGGCCCTCGCCCTGGCCGACACCGGCGCCGAGGGGCTGTTCATCACGGCGGGCCTGGCGACAAAGCTGCGGCCCCTGGCACCCGCCAGTGCTGTGCGGCTGGCGGGGTTCTGCGGCGAGCAGAGCGCCAGCCTCCAGACCCTCTCCGGCCTGGCTCTGCCGGGGGGTGATCCAGCCCAGCGCGTTGAGGCCATCGTGACCGCCAACCCGATCTTCGAGAGCCTGCGGGTGGAGGCGATCGTGGGGCAGGAGTTGTTGCGCCGAAGGGCCCAGCTCTGGCGGCTGGATGCGCTGCCTGCAACGCTGAGCCTCTGGCCCTAGCACCGCGCTGATGCCGCAAGGAGTCCCGTTCACCGCCCGCCTGAGCCGTGCCCGCCACCGGCTGGGGCGGCTGATGGGCAGGCTGCTGCAGCGCTCGGGGAGCCTCAATGGCCAGCCCCTGAACAAGGCCAGCCTGCTGGTGATCCTGCTGGTGGATCTGCTGTTGCTGGTCAACATCTTCAACGGCATGGCCGCCATCGCCGAATGGCCCCTGAGCCCCCAGCAGGCCTTCCCCTGTCAGGCCGAGTGGAGCCTCCAGCGCACAGGCAGCCCGGATCGGCGTGAGCAGAACCTCGCGATCCTGCGCCGGGCCATTCCCCGCCGCTCGCCGGGAGAGAGCCAGGCGTCAGCCCCAGAACCGGGAGTCCGGGCCCGGGCCATCGGGGACGGCCGCGACCGCCTGGGCCAGGTGGCGCCCCTCTGCCTGGAGTTCGCGGGCCATCAGGACCGCATCGCCGCCCAGCCGCAGCTGCGCCAGCGGCAGAGGGAGCTGGATGCGGCCGAAAGCGAGATCACCGGCCTGGAGCAGGACACCGCCGCCATCCGCTCCCAGTACGACTCCAGCCTGCTGGAGCAGATCGCCGGGCAACCGGCCTCCCAGTCGATCCAGACGGTGCCGGCCTCCCAGGCCCGGCGTGAGATCGAGGCCAACAAGGCCCGCACTACCATCCTGCGCTCCGAGGTGGTGACGCTTGGCCAGGACCTGCTGGAGGCCCCTGAGAGCCAGGCGTTTCTGGCCTTCCTCAACCGCAGCGGCAACTTTGAGGCGATGGAGCGGGGCTTCGCGCGGGCTCAGTTCTGGGCCCCCAGCCAGCGTCTGCTGCTGCAGGGCCTCTTCCTGGTGCCCCTGGTGCTGCTGAGCCTGCTGATCCACCGCCACGCCCTGCGCCACAACCACGGCCTGCTGGCCCTGGTGAGCTGGCACCTGCTGGTGATCTCCCTGATCCCGCTGCTGCTGAAGCTGGCGGAAGTGGCCCAGGTGGGGGTGATCTTCGAGCTGCTGCTGGCGGCGGTGCGAGCCCTGGCGGGCAATCTGCGCTTCCTGGTGAATTACCTCTACCTGCTGGCGGTGCCAGTGGTGGGTTTCGCCCTGATCAAGCTGCTGCAGGCGCTGGTGTTCAACCCCAGGCTGCAGGCGGCGGAGCGGGCCCAGCGCGGCCGCTGCCTGCACTGCGCGCGCAAGCTCGCCAACGCTGATCGTCACTGCCCCCACTGCGGCTACGCCCAGCTCCGCGACTGCGTCCACTGCCACGAGCCCACCCGCCGGCACCTGCCCTACTGCAGCCACTGCGGTGCCGCCCAGCTGGAGGTGGCCCCAGCGGCCCAAAGCCCCCGACCATGAGATCGGCATTACCCCCCGGGCGGCGACCAGGCCCCTGGTCCCGTGCTCGGCGGCCACTGCTGCTGCTGACCCTGGTGGTGTCGCTGCTGCTGGCTCCCTCCCTGGCCGGCCCGCCCTCCCCTGGCAGCAGCTACGCCCTGGCCCAGGCCGCCCCCTTCAACCGACCCAGCCACTACCCGCTGGCCCAGCGCCCCGATCCGCGCCTGTATCAGCCGCATGCCGACTGGATCGGGCGGTTGATCCTGCCCAGCGCCGCTGAAACCGAGCGGGATCCCGGCGACTGGGTGTGGGTCGAGATCGAGCACGCGCCCACGCCAGCCGTGGCGCTCCAGGGGCAGGTGCTGCGCCTGGGCTGGGCCCAGCGGCCGGCCCTGCAGGAGCTGGTGGAGCGGGTGAGCACCGATGTGCGCTTCGCGCCCGAGGCCCAGGCGATCGAGGCCCAGGGCAACCTGCTGCCAAGGCGGCTGGATGGGCGCCGGCGGGTGGGACCGCTGCAGTCGCTGGCGGGAGCGCGCCCCAACGACGATCTGATCGTGCAGCTGGAGGAGGTGGAGCTGGAGCCAGCTGTGGCCGGCTCCAGCCGGCTGAGCATCGGCCGACCGCCGCTGCAGATCAGCGGCCGCTACGTGGGTCTGGGGCAGATCCTTGGGCCCGTTGCCGGCCAGCCGGAGCGTTTCCGCGTGCGCCACTGGAGCCCGGAGCAGGGGGACTTCAGCGGCCCCGAGGATGTGGTGCGGGTGCCCCAGCAGCCCCGCGACCGCTCCGGCCGCTGGATCTCCACACCGCGGGGGCTCAGCTCCAATCCCGTGGGGGCCCAGGGCTGGTACCTCTATGGCGCGCCCGATGCCGAGGGGCTGTTCACGGTGCAGGCCATCCGGCCCAGGGCCCTGAACCTGCTGAGCCCCGATGACGTGCTGCCCACCACCCGCGAGGGAATCGCCTACATCCTCCGCGGCAACTGGGCCGACACCCCCCGCCAACGGGGGCGGATCAGGCGGGTGTTGCTGGGCGAAAACTGGCAGGCCGGGGATAGGGCCCTGCTGATCCACAGCTTCGGTGGCATCGGCGGGCCGGGCGGTGAGCGGATCAGCGGCGCCACCGTGACCGGCCACTTCGCCTTCGGAGAAGCGCGGGTGGTGAACGATGCCATCACCGGCGAGCCCCGCTTCGACCTGCGCTACCACCAGATCTATGCCAACAACCCCAATGGCATCGTCTCGGGGACCCAGGACTGGACGGCCTTCAGCGGTGATCTGCAGCGGGGCTGGCTGGGCTCGCGGCCCATCTCCGATGTGCTGATCAAGCTGCGCCCCTTCGATGACCTGACGGTGGCCGGCCAACCCCTGTCGTTGCTGCAGGAGCTAGCGATCCAGGCGGAGGTGCTGATGGCCCGCTACCGCAGTGGCGATGGCAGCGGCGTCTCCACGGTGACCCCGGCCACCTCCTGCGTGCAGGATTCGAGCCAGGCGCTGTTCATCGCCATCGATCGCCTGCGCCAGCGCACGGCCAACGAACCCGAGCTGCGCCGCTGGATCAAAGCCCACCCCCAGGAGAACTCCAGCCAGGCCTTCCGCCAGCTGGCGCACCTTTCCTCCTCCCTCGATGAGCTGCTCAGCCCCTTCGGCATGGTGCGCTCCGATTGGCGCCACAACGCGGCGGTGGTGGCGGGTGGGAGCTTCATGCGCGGTGAAACGGGTGTGGATGCGCTGCTGAGCTGGCGCTCGATGCTGCCCCGCCGCGCCCACGACGACATGGCGCGGGTGTTCCTGCAGCACGGCGCCAGCCTCTGGTTCCTGCGCAGCAACCAGCTGGCCGGCGGCGACACCAGCCTTGAGCCGCTGGCCCCCACCCTGCTGCTGGGTCAGATTCCGGTCCTCTCCACCCTGCTGCGACGCCTCAGCGATGCCCTGTTCGCGCCCCTCGGGCCTGCCAGCCTGGGGAGCGCCGTAGCGGTGGTGGCGGCCTACGCGGCGCTGGCTCTGCCGCTGGGCTGGCGCTCGGGTTTTCTGAGCCCCTGGAGGCTCGAAGCAGTGGGGCCGGCGCTGCGGGCCGTGCCGGGCCTGCTGCTGATGCCGGCCCTGGGGGAGGAACTTCTGTTCCGCGTAGCCCTGCTGCCCCACCCGCTTGAAGGGGAATCCCTGGCCAGCTCAGCCGCCTGGGGAGCCCTGAGCGTGGGCCTGTTCGTGCTGTATCACCCTCTGGCGGCCCGTTGCTGGTACCCGGCGGGGCGAGGGGTGTTCGGCGACGGCCGCTTCCTGATCCAGTGCACCCTGCTGGGGGCGGCCTGCGTGCTGATCTACGGGCTGAGCGGCTCCCTCTGGCCGCCGGTGTTGCTGCATGGGCTGGCTGTAACGCTCTGGCTCTGGGGCCTGGGGGGCAGAGCGAGGATGCAGGAGCAGCCGCAGCCCTCGCCGTGACCCTCGATCGTTTCAAGCAGGCCCTGGCGGCTCTGATGGAGAAGGCGCCGTCGGACCCCCTGGAGCGTGATGAATTCTTTGAAATCACCCCCCTGCCCGCCGAGGACGGACCGTTCGAGGTGGTGGTGGTGGATGAGGAGGCCTCAATCTTTGCGGTGCTCTACCTCGATCGGCTCTTCAGCGATGAGGAGAGTGAGGGCCAGCAGGAGGTGGAAGCCCTGGTGCCCCACTACCTCAGGTCACATTTTCAGCTTGAAGAGGGGGAGTGGGCCTCCACAGCCCCGTTTGATCTGGGCTGGAGAAGCCGCGACTTCCTCTGGTTCCAGGAGTTCACGGTGCCGGGACTGAGCCCGGCCTGCCGCTACGACTGAGCCTCAGCGACGCCCGTTGACGATCACCGGGGTGCCACCGCCGACTGTGCCCGGCAGGGCCGGCACCACGGAGGTCTGGCCGTCCCACTTGTCGAGGAAGAGCTTGAAGAGCACCTGATCATCCAGGCTGGAATTGAGGATCTGGTAGCGCTTGGCCTCCTGTTCGGCGATCTTCACTTCGGTCTGGGCGCGCAGCAGCCGCTGGTCGGCGATCTGCTTCTGCTCGATCGCTGCGCGGTATTCCTCGGCGATCTGCAGGCCGGTGAGGTCGAGCCCCTGCACCTGCACATAATCGAACTTGACCAGTTCCTGGGCCACCTTGTCCTGGACAAGCTCAGAGATGCTGTTCCATTCAGTGGCGATGGTCACCAGCTCGTACTGGGAGAACACCGACTTGAGTGCTTTGAGCAGCGACGGCTGAATGATGCGGGGGTAGATCTGCTGGTTGTCGGTGGCGATCGTTTCGTAGATTCGCCCTGCTTCTTTGGGCTTGATGGCGTATTTCACCGTGGCCGTGGCCTCGATCACCTGTAGATCCTTGGTGAGCGTGGAGAACTGCTCAGGGCGCACCTGGGTGCGCACATCAAAAAACGAAGTGGCCTGAATCAGCGGCACCTTGACGTTCGGGCCGGGGCTGCGCTGACCGCCCGTGACGCGTCCCAGGGTGGTGACCACGGCGACGGTGCCGGCCGGAACGATGAAGATCGTCTGGGTCAGCAGGATCAGCAGCGCCACAGCCACCGCAGCGATCAGCTGAAAACCAGTTCCTGGTCCATCACCACCGGCCGGGCGCATCGAACTCTGCATGAACAAAGGAATCCAGGGGCCCAGACCCTAGGGCCACCACCACGCCCACTGACCTGGCCAGAACGCCATCCGCCCATGGTCGTGACAGAAGAACGGATGCATGGCTTGCAGCAACCGAGACCGAGAGAACGATCTGCTCCATCCAATCTGGAAAGAAACGCGCACACTTTACTGGGCATAGTCCCTGCTGATCCAGCGCTTGAACGCCGCTCAGATGGCGGCATTCAGCTCCAAGGTCTTCAACAATCGTGACACATTTCAAACAGGCTGCAGCAACTGTCTGATTGGCATCGCTCAACCGCAGACCACATCAAGGGGCACCCATCTGCGTTGACTGACATCAACTATGGCTAGCCTTTGGTTGAGTTCCGCGTAGGTGTGAGTTTTATGCGTATTCAGCTGGGTGATCTTGTTGCCGCTCTCACAGCAGCGCTTCTCACGGTCTTCACAATGCTGACCCCAATGACGGCTACAGCTGTCGCCTCAGACCACATTTCTATCCCCATCACAATTGGAACCATGTCAAATAACTTAGACGCTTCCACCAAAGACGCAGAAGGGAAACTGGAATCCGCCTATGGTGAACTCACAGGTGACGCTGGACATCAGATCAAAGGAAAGGCCAAGCAGGTGCAGGCGTCGGCCATGAATACCGCAGACAATCTCAAGCAGGGCGCCAAAACAGTTGCCAAGGGCATCAGCAAGGCGGCAGACAATCTGGCTGATGATCTGAGCTGAAGATCACAGCCGTCCCCGCCTCATGGCAGGGACGGCTGCTGACTACCGGACACCATTGACAGATAGAAGCTCTGAAACCAGAGCCGTATAGCCATATTGCGACATCTCTCCACACACGCGGACTGAATGATGCTGGGATTCATTGCAACTGCATTGGTCATACTCTGGTTACTGGGTCTGCTGACCAGCTATACACTGGGTGGCTTGATTCACGTCTTACTGGTGATCGCAGTGATTGCGATCCTGCTCCGCTTGATTCAAGGGCGCGGCATCTGAATACTTTCGGACTGGCATGGGGCCTGCAACAACCTCTCAACCTTGGCGACCAACAGGTGGGCCAGTGAAGCAGACTCTCTGCTCCTGAAGCTTGTCCTTGCCGTGGTACCTGAGCCGTTGATCGAGCACCCTGAAGGCGGGCGGTTCTGTGAACTGTTCCGCTCCAGCCAGCGTGTATGTACAGCAGCAGGGCAGGGCCGTTGCGCACTCACCCACATTTATTTCCAGTTGCGTGCTGGTGAACGAAGCCTGTTTCACCGGGTGGCCTCCGACGAGGTCTGGAACCTCTACCAAGGCTGCGGTCTGCGGCTATACAGCTGGGATGGAACCAGCAGCTCCCCTAGCTGTGTCACGCTCTCAGCCGAGACCCGCACGTTCTGCCACGTGATTCCAGCTGGCCTCTGGCAAGCCGCTGAACCGATCAGCGATGAGGTCTTGGTGGGATGCACCGTGGCCCCTGGCTTCGAATTCAGTGATTTCCAGCTGCTGAGCCCTGATTCAGAGCAAGCTCAGCAGCTCATCAACCGGGATGCGGCGATGGCCAGGTTTGTTCCCCACTGAATCTCAAGATCTCCAAACAACGCCGAGGCGTTCATGCTGATCAAAACCTCACGCTCACTGCTGATGGACTGGATCTTGGCTTGGTGCCTGGGCCAGCGATTGGAGCAGGCGCCTCAACGATGACGACCATGAAGGATCACGGATCCTTGATCCAGGTTCGTGCCCTGAAGCTCCTGGCAGAGCTCACCACATCCGAAAAGCTGGCGCTGCTCGACGGCGACACCCCGTTCTGGTCCGGCATGGCGGACATCGCTCTCCACCAGGCGTCCCACCGCCATCCCTGGCCGGCGGCGGGGATCCCGCGTCTTGGCCTGGCGGGGCTTCAGTTTGTCGACGGCCCCCGCGGCGTGGCGCTGGAGGGAGGAGCCACCACTTTTCCGGTGCCGATAGCGCGGGGTGCCTGCTGGGACCCTGATCTGGAGGAGCGTATCGGCGAGGCCATTGGCCGTGAGGCCCGATCCTTCGGGGCGAACTGGGTGGCCGGGGTGTGCATCAACCTTCTCCGCCATCCGGGCTGGGGCAGGGCCCAGGAGACCTACGGGGAGGACCCTGTTCATGTGGGCGCCATGGGTGCCGCCATGACCAGGGGGCTGGAACGCCATGCCGTGGCCTGCGTCAAGCACCTGGCCCTCAACTCGATCGACAGCTCCCGCTTCCTGGTGGACGTCCAGGTCAGTGAGCGGGTGCTGCATGAGCTCTATCTACCCCACTTCCGTGACTGCGTGGAAGCGGGCGCCGGTTCGCTGATGAGCGCCTACAACCAGGTCAACGGCCTGTGGTGCGGCCAGCACCCGCAGCTGCTGCGGCGGATCCTCAAGGAGCGCTGGGGATTCGGCGGCTTTGTTGTCACGGATTTCATCTTCGGCGTGCGGGATGGCGTTGGCGCCCTGTTGGCCGGCCAGGACCTGGAAATGCCGTTTCGCATGGTCTTCGCAGGCTGCCTGCCCGAGGCGGTGGCTGACGGCCGGGTGCCGATGCAGTGCATCGACGAGGCTGTGCTGCGGCTGCTGCAGGTGCAGCTGGGCGTGCCCCCAGGGGCGTATCCAACCTCGCTTCGCTCCTGCCAGCAGCACCGAGCCCTGGCCCGCGAAGCAGCCACCAGCTCGATCGTGCTGCTGCGCAACGAGGGCCAGGTGCTGCCCTTCAACGGTCTCAGCTCGCTGGCGGTGATCGGCCGGCATGCGTCGGTCGCCAACCTGGGAGATCGAGGCTCCTCAGACACCAGGCCCATGGCTGGATCGGTGGTGACACCGCTCAGCGGCTTGCAGGCCGCCGCTCCTGATCTGCGCATTGAGCAGGCCAATGGCAGCAGCCCCCAGGCCGCGGCGGAGCTGGCGGCGCGCTGCGACGCTGCCGTGGTGGTGGCCGGTCTGGACTGGCACCTGGAGGGCGAGCACATCCACCCCGGGGACATCGCCCCGATCCTGCGCCTGATCCCCCCGCCCGAGTGGATGCTGCGTCTGCTGGGGCGGCACCGGCTGATGCCGCTGTGGCGTCCAGTGGCCCACTGGCTCGCCTGGATCACCAGCTTCGCCTCAGCCCGCCAGGGTGGCGACTTTGCCGCCGGGGATCGCACCGACCTGAGCCTGCCCGCCGAGCAGGTGGCCCTGATTCGCCAGGTCGCCGCCGCCAATCCACGCACCGTGGTGGTGCTGATGGGTGGTGGAGCCCTGGTCATCGAGGAATGGCGGCAGCTGGTTCCAGGCCTTCTGCTGCTCTGGTATCCAGGCGAACAAGGCGGTGCGGCCCTGGCCGATGTGTTGCTTGGCAGGGTGTCGCCCTCGGGGCGCCTGCCCTTCTCCATGGTGGCCGACACCTCCCAGCTGCCGCCCTTCGAACCGCGGGCGCGGCGGGTCGTCTACGACCTCTGGCATGGCTACCGGCGCCTGCAGCGTGACGGCCATCCCGCCGCCTATCCCTTTGGCTTCGGGCTGTCCTACAGCCAGTTCACAGCGTCCGACCTGACAGCTGAGCTCCAGCGCAGCGATGGGCGGATGGATCAGCTGAAGGCGAGTGTCACCATCACCAACACAGGCGAGGTGGAGGCGGCCGAGGTGGTTCAGCTGTACCTGGAGCCGCCCGCTCGGGAGATTGAGCGTCCGGCTCGAACGTTGGTGGCGTTTCAGCGCCTGCTCCTGGCCGCTGGTGAATCCCGGCGCCTCACCCTGGTCATCCCCCTGCGGGCCTGCGCCACGTTTGATCCGGTCATGGATGGCTTCGTGACCGAAGGGGGAGTGCACCGGCTTGTCCTGGCCCGGCATGTGGAGGAGGAGGGCCTGGCGGTGGAGCTGGAGCTGGAGGCTGCGCTGGTGTGCCGCTGAGGGGATGTCCACCCCCTCAGCCCCCCATGGAGGAACGCTGACGCTGGTTGGGGTGTTGCCTGCCGAGTGTCCGGCGCAGCGTCCTACCGAGGCGCAATCGGTTGTAGCGCTGCAGCAGCAGGCAGGGCAGGTTGAACAGGGTCGCGAAGAGCAGGTTGATCAGCACCCCAGCCGGAGGCAGCCAAAGGGCCGTGACCATCCAAGCGGGCCAGAGCAGGCAGTGCACCAGCTCCGCCCGACGGGTCTCCAGGCTGAGCCGTTGCAGGGCCAACGGGTCACGACGGGCCAGGCTCCCCTTGCGGATGCCTCCGGGTAGGGCGTTACCGGCATCGGGGATCCAGGGCTTCCAGATCCGGATCCGCAGCCACTGTTCGTAGAACCGCAGCGGTGCCGCACCCGGATGGTCAGGTTGGCAGGGATCACGCCCGCCGAGCAGCCGATCCGGAAGTTGGTTGGCGAGGGCCCCGATCACCAGCGACCAGACCAACCACAGCATCGCCGTGGCGACCACCGCACCCCATCCACTGAGTGTGGCCATCAACGGGTGCTGAACAGGCGGCCCTTCCAGAGCACCTCACCGCTCTCCAGTTTGACAATTGCCTGCACAAATACCCCGAGGAAGAACAGCACCGGGATGGGGAACAGCAGATTGATCCAGGTGAAGCGACCAATCGACCGGGTGATCACCAGCAGCTGGATCACATAGGCCCCGTAGACCAGCGCATTGCTGAGTATGGAGTGGTCACCCACCAGTGGCCAACCCAGGAGCGAGGCCGGCAGGCACCAGGCGGCCCAGAACAGGCCGGAGAGCCAAAGCACTACCGCCAGCATCCAGATCCAGCGCACTTCACCGGCAGCAGTGGCGAAATTCTTGTTGAACCCCACCACCATGTCGCGCAGTCCGCCCGGGTACATGCGGTAGGCGATCTGGCCATGGCCGAGGAACGCGCTCACCGGCAGAGCGGCCCGTTCGTAGGCATGGGCCAGGAACCAGTCCTCGACCACCTTGCCGGCGACGGCCTCATGACCGCCGCTGCGGTCATAGTCGGCGCGGCTGGTGACCATCGCCGGCCCGAAAGCCACCCCACAGGCGGCCCCCAAGGGCACGGCCATCAAGCCCACCAGGTTGAACAACAAGGAGAGCTGCTCATAGGGCTTCTCCGTGCGGTGATAGGGCTGCACCGACACCAGCCCACCGAGCTGCTGGTGCGCCGCCACCAGGCACTGGAGGAAGTCAGGGGTGGGCTCGGTGTCGGCATCAAGGAACATCAACAGCTCCCCCCGACTGGCCAACACGCCGTTGTGCAGGGCCCAGGTCTTCCCGCACCAGCCCTGGGGCAAAGAGGGCGCAGCGCACACGGTCACAGTGAGGTCGCTCCAGGGCTCACTGGCGATGGCGGTGGTGAGATCTGTGGAGTGGTCGTCGATCACGATCACCTCCAGGGGCATCAGGCTCTGTCGGGCAAGACAACTCAGTAGACGGGGAAGCGTGGACTCCTCGTTACGGGCTGGGATCAGCACGGAAAGCCTGGGCGGGTCCACTGGCGAGCCCCGGGGAAGCACGGGAAACCGCAGGCCCAAGACCCAGCCCACGAGCCACCGCACCACGATCGAAACGCCAACCCAGCCCATGGACAGCAAACCAGCTGAACCAATCAATCCTATGGGCAGGGGGAACGCCCAGGGCTCGCTCACTCTCGGATCAACTCCTTGGCCAGAGGTCTGATGGCGGCCTGGTCCCGCAGCAGCTGGGGATGGGTCGCCACAGGCAGCTGCGTCCTTGCACCGATCGGGAGAACGGCTCGCCATCCCGGAAGCACGGCCAGATCAATGGCGGAGTAGAAGCTGTGGCACTCAATGCGATGGAGGGTGTCGAGGTTGCCGTTCAGGGTCTCCAGCAGGCCACTGCCCCACTTGAGATCAGCCAGGCCCTTGAAGATGCGTCCTGGCCAGGGCTGAGCCGTGAGGGTGCCCTGCTGGGGGCTGCCCACGCTGATGAAGCGACGTGTCCGCTCGTGTCCCCCCTGGAGCTGAATCCAGGTGCGGGCAATGACGCCACCGATCGAGAAGCCCAGCAGGTCGATGGGGTCGTCGAGTCCCAGGTTTTCCCGGATGTGGGCTCCCAGCAGTTCAGCGGCCTCTGCGATCGGGGTGAGACCCAGGCGCAGCGGCAGTGCCGGGATGAGGAGAGCCTGTCGGCGCCCCCCCAGCGCCTGACGGAGTCGGTTGAACACCGCTGGACTGTCCAGCAGCCCATGAACCAGAACCAGGGGAGGAGTCGAAATCAAGAGCACGCTGATGAAGCCTATCCATTCAAAACGATGACAACCCTGAGCAGTGAAAAGCGTGAACACCCCACCGGCGGGGGGCAAGAACTCTTGCGCTGTGATTCCAGCGGGGCCCAACAGCTCCTGGCGCTCGATCCGGCCATGGCGCGCTTCCTTGCCGGGTGATGAGTGGCACAATGCCGCTCATCACTGGGATGGGAGCATGGCCACAGCCAAGGCGAGCAGAGGCCACCAGTTCCATCCACTGACCTTGCTACGGGGTCACGGTCTTGGGCTGAGCCTGACTCTGGGGCTGGCAGGGGCCGGCGGCCTGGTGCTGGGCCTGCCGAGCGCGGGCCTGGCTGAGGCCCCACCCAAGTGCACCTTCCTCAATCCGATCGGCGGTAACGGCGTCAGCCCGATCGTGGCCAAGTCGGTGGGGCGCGACAAATTGATCGGCCGATCGAACTGGAACACGGATTTCATCGTGGATCAGCCCTTCACCAGCTTCAAGTTCTTCTTCACCGCCAACTCCTCCGACAGCGGCGCCAAGTACCCCGTGGAGGCCTTCATGAAATTCAGCGATGGCAGCTCGCTTCAGGTGGTGAATGAAACGATGAATCCACCGATCGGCACCGGTCGCATGTTCGGTCCCTTTGCGGCCGTCGCCGGCAAGCAGGCCAGCCAGATGAACTTCAAGGTGGGAGCCAGCAGCGACCCCGGCGCCCTGGGGTTCAGCTACCGCATCTCCGTTCAGGGCTGCCTCTGATCCAGCAGGCGCTGCCTCTGATCCAGGCCCCGGCGATGGGGCCTCATACCCTCAGCCCAGCCGCACAACCCCCGTCATGACCCTGCTCACCAGAGGCCCCTCAGGGATCAAGGGAACGGCAGCAGCCCTGCTGGCTGTGGTGGCCACCAGCAGCTGGGGAGCCGTGGTCCGCTCCGGGGAGTTCAGCCTCAGCAGTCCCCAGATCCAAGCCAACGGCAGCATCGCCGCCAGACACGTATTCAATGGCTTTGGCTGCACGGGGGAGAACATCTCACCGGCCCTGAGCTGGAGTGGAGCCCCGCCCCAGACCCAGAGCTTCGCCCTGCTGGTGCACGACAGCGATGCCCCCACCGGCGGCAGTGGTTGGTGGCACTGGCTGGTGGTGGACATCCCCGCCGGCAGCTCCCAGCTCAAGGCCGGCGCGGGCACTGCGGATGGGAAGGGCCTTCCTGCCGCTGCCCGTCAGATCCGCGGCGACTACGGCAGCCCCGGCTGGGGCGGGCCCTGCCCGCCGCTGGGCAACGCCCCCCACCGCTACACCTTCACCCTGCACGCCCTCAAGGTGAAGACCCTGGAGCTGCCGCCCGACCCCTCAGCCGCTCTGGTGGGCTTCGTGGTCAACAGCCAGAGCCTGGGCAAGGCTTCCTTCAGCGCCCTCTACGGCCGCTGATCGCTGATCCAGCAGAGATCAGCCGGAATCAGCTCAGGTACCAGGCCAGCACGGCCCCCAGCTGGCCGACAATCCCTTGGCCGGTGAGCCACTCGCCAACGATGGCGGCGCTGAACCCCAGCATCGCGACGCGGCCATTGAGCAGCTCCACCCCGGCGAGGGCAGTGGTGTTCCAGGGGCGGCTGGTGCTGAGCCCTTCGCCGAATTTCTCCACCGGCTCGTAGCGGAAGTTGTCGCTGCTCATGATTGGTGGCTCATCGGGCAAGGATCCGAGGTGATCATTCTCGCCGGCAGGGATTCCAGCAAGGGGCAGCCTATGGGCTGGGCTGCGGACTGCGGGCTGCGCCGGCGTCAGCAGACCAGCAGCAACAGGCGATTGCCCTCCGGATCAGCGATCCAGGCCTCGGCGCCGAAGGATTCCAGCCGGGGCGCCTCCTGGGCCGTGGCCCCCAGAGCCAGGGCCTGAGCCACCCAGGCCTGCAGCTCCGGCAGGCGCTCCTCGGCGGGGCTGGAGCGTTGCAGGCAGAGGGCCAGGCGACCTGGACTGCGGGGCTGCGGCCGCTGCGATGAGGGGGCATAGATCTCGAGGCGGCCGCCGCCGGGCCAGGCCAGCCGCCAGTGGCTGGAGGCAAGGCCCTGCTGGGCTTCGCTGCCGAGCAGGGTGGCGTAGAACCCAGCCAGGCGCTGGGGCTGATCAGCCGCCAGCACCAGGGTGGTGTCGGTCTGGGCGGTGGACATGCTGGCCCTGGTGACGGCAGAAGCCACTCTGGGCGGGCAACGGCAGCATGGGGGCAGCAGCAGTGATCCAGCCATGGCCCCATCCCTCAGCCGACGTCAGGTTCTCAGCCTGGGGGGCCTGGCCCTGGGGGGGGCGGCCTTCGCCAGCTGGCAGCGGGCCCAGGCTCAGGCGACCCCAGCGGCGGCGCTGGCCGCGGGCGCTGGCTCAGGCACTGGCGGTCTGAGGCTTCCGGCCCGCGGCGACCGGCGGCTGGTGCTGATCAGTGATCTCAATGCCAGCTACGGCTCCACCAGCTACATCCCCGAGGTGGGCCAGGGGATCGCCCTGATCCCCTCCCTGCGCCCGGATCTGGTGGTCTGCGCCGGCGACATGGTGGCCGGCCAGAAGCGAAGCCTGAGCACCGCCCAGCTGCAGGCCATGTGGGCCGGCTTCGATCGCCAGGTGCTCAGGCCCCTGCGCCGCGCAGGCCTGCCCTTCGCCCCGACGATGGGCAACCACGACGCTTCCAACAGCAGGGTGGGCGGCAGCTATGCCTTCGAGCGGGAGCGGCAGGAGGCCAGCCGCTACTGGCGCCGCCAGCAGGCTGACCTCGGACTCAGCTTCGTCGACGCCTCCGGCTTTCCCTTCTTCTATTCCGTGCTGCAGGGGGAGATGTTCCTGCTGGTGCTCGACGGCTCCTCCGCTCAGATCCCAGCGGAACAACTGCGCTGGGCCGAGCGGAGCCTGGCGAGCGCTGGGGCCCGCGGCGCCAGACGCCGCCTGGTGATGGGCCACCTGCCGCTGCTGGGGGTCTCCCAGGGACGCGACACCCCAGGCAATGTGCTGGCCCAGAGCCAGGAGTTGCGCCAGCTGCTGGAGCGCCACAGGGTGGAGGCCTACATCAGCGGCCATCAGCACGCCTACTACCCCGGCCGGATCGGCCAGCTCGATCTGATTCAGCTGGGTGCGCTGGGCAGCGGACCCCGGAAGCTGCTGGGGCAGAGCGCGGCGCCGTTCCAGACCATGACCGTGCTCGATTACGACTGGAGCAGCGGTCAACGCCGGGACAGCACGCTCAACATGCGCAGCAGGCAGCTGCTGGATCCAGCCGGGCTGCCACCGCGCCTGAGCGACAGCCGCGGCCGCACCCAGGTGCGCCGCTCGGCCGTTACAGGAGGTTGATGCGGTAGAGCACCTCTTCGAGGGCATCGGCCGCCAGCACCCCGGCCTGGCGCTGGGGATGCTCCGGGGTGCAGCAGCTTGCCAGGGGCGCCAGCAGGGTGGAGGGCCGGGCGTGGCAGAACTGCACCACGCTCAGCCGCTCCTGGAGTGAGTCGGGCGGCGCCACCACCCGGTGCAGGCCGGCGGGGATCAGGCCGTTGCTGAGCCGCTCCAGCATCAGGCCGCTGTTGATGATCACCTGGCCCTCGGGCGGCAGCGCCGGCACCCAGCGGCCGTCCACCTCCACCTCCAGGCCGGCACCGGTGGCCCTGGGCAGGGCGGTGATCAGGTTGATGTCGCCGTGGGCGGCGGCCCAGAGATGGCCGGGGCCGGGGGCCGCCGCCATGGGCGGGTAGCGGATGGCGCGGCTGAGGGTGGGGGCCTCGCTGACCATCTCCTCGAAGAAGCCCTCTGCCGCCCCCAGGCCCAGGGCGATCACCCGCAGGACGCGCCGCTGCAGATCAGCCAGCGCCGCATGGAAACTCAGCAGCACCGCGGTGATGCCGGGCACCACGGCTTCCGGCAGCAGCGGCTCGGGGTAGAGCAGCGGATAGCGGCGGCGCAGGGGGTGGGCGGCCGGGATCGGCGCCGACCAATTGAGCATCTCCTTCCAGTCGGCCCGCTCGCTGCCGGCGGCGGTTTCCACCAGCAGACCGGTGTAACCCGTCTGGCCTGAGGCCCCAGCGGCCGTGAAGCGACCCTTGCTCTCGGCCTCGAGGGCAAAGAAGCGGGCCAGCATCCCGTAGGCCGAATCGAGCAGATCCGTGGAGAGATCGCTGCTGGTGTAAAGGAAGCCGGTGGCCAGGCTGCGCCTCACCCCCTCCACCACCGCCCGCCGGCGCCGCTCGTCACCCCGCTCGAAGGCCAGCAGATCGACATCGAGGATCGAGGACTCCATCGGCGCAAGCTACGCCTCACCGCTCGGATCCTGCAGGAACAGCTCGGCGCTGGAGGCCATGGCCGGCGCGGCCTCGCCGCGGCTGAAGGCCAGCCAGCGGAAGTCGCCGAGGGCGGCGGGATCCACCAGGCGCAGCAGGGCCTCACGCCGGGCCAGCAGATCGGCCAGTGGGCCCGGCTGCTGCAGGCCGTGCAGGCGCTGGGCCAGTCCCAGGGCCAGCAGGGCTTCCCCCTGGCGGCGCTGGCCCAGGCAGCTCCAGCCGCCCGCCTCGGCGGCCTCCAGCACGCTCTCGATGCAGAGGTGTGCGGTGAGGTCCCACTGGCCGGGCTCCTGCAGCGGATCGGCGCTGGCCCGCTGGGCGCGGTAGGCCATCAAGGTGCCGTTGCTGCGCTGGGGGGCGTAGAAGCGCCAGGCCTCATGGGCGTAGTCGATCACCAGCAGGCGGCCGCGGGCCACAGCGGCGGCGCAGGCCGCCAGCCACGGGGCCAGCCCAGGGTGGAGTTCGCTGCACCAGCCCTCGGGGCGCCGTGGATCGTGGGGCAGCAGCCCGAGGGGCTCCAGTCGCGCCTGATCCTCCGGCTCCAGGGGTTCGCCGGGCTCCAGCCGCAACACCCCCTGCTGGAGCGTTATGTGCTGGCGGCGCCACTGCTCCCCGCAACGCTCGATTCGCTCCACCGCCAGGGCATCGAGCACCTCATGGGCCAGCACCACAGCGTTGAGCGGAGCGGCGGCCATCTCCTCAAAGCTGCTCCAGCGCAGCGGCAGCGGGCAGCCCTGGAGGCGCTGACGCTGGCGGGCCGCCATGCCGGCGTTGGGCTCCACCAGCACCAGCTCCAGCCGCTGGGCCAGCTGGGGCCAGCCGGCGGCCAGGGCCTCGGCCAGCTGGGCCGCCAGGTTGCCCTCGCCGGGGCCGGTCTCCACGAGGCTGAGGCGGCCGCCCGGCAGATCCTCCAGCCAGCGGGCGAGCTGGGGGGCGAGCAGGGCCGCGAACTCCGGGCCCAGAGATGGGGCGGTGGCGAAATCACCGCCGGGGCCGATGCTGAGGCGGCCGGCACCGTAGGCGCCGTGATCGGGGTCGTGGAGCACCCACTCCATGTAGGTGCGAAAGGGCACGCTGCCGCCGGCCTGGAGCAGGCGCTCATGGAGCCAGGCGGGCAGGGACACGGCCGGGAGGCAGCTCAGGGAGAATGCAGGGCCACTGAAGCAGCCGCATGGCCCCTGGCGCCAGATCTCTCCTCCGCACCATCCTTGCCGGTCTGGCCGCCCTGGTGCTGCTGCTGGCGCCGCTGGGGGGGGCGGCGGGCGGGATGGCCCAGGCCGCCGACAATCCCTCGCTGCTGCCGGATCACCCCACCCCCGTGATCGATCTGGCCCGGGCGCTCACCGATGGCCAGCGCGCCAGCCTGGAGGAGCACCTGGAGGCGTTTGAGACCAGCAGCGGCTGGAAGCTGCGGGTGCTCACCCAGTACGAACGCACCCCTGGCCTGGCGGTGAAGCAGTTCTGGGGGCTGGATGAGCGCAGCCTGCTGCTGGTGGCCGATCCCCGCGGCGGCAACCTGCTCAATTTCAATGTGGGCGATGCGCTCTTCGCGCTGATGCCGCGCACCTTCTGGGTGGAGCTGCAGACCCGCTTTGGAAACCAGTACTACGTGCGGGACCACGGCGAAGACGGAGCGATTGTCGATGCACTCGCGGCGGTGGAAACCTGCCTGGAACGCGGCGGCTGCCAGGTGGTGCCCGGCCTGCCCCAGGAGCAGTGGCTGCTCACCTTCTGCACGTCACTGCTGGGCGGCCTGATCGTGGGTTTCGCCGGCTATCCGCGCAAACAGGGCGATGTTGTGGCCTGGAGCTGGATCCTGCTGCTCTCGCCGCTGTGGGTGATGCTCTTCGTGGTCTTCGGACTGGGGCCTGTGGTGACCCGCACCTCCGATCTGCTGCCGGTGCTGCGCAATGCGCTGGGCTTCCTGGGCGGAGCCGTTGGGGCCTACCTCATCGCCCAGAAAACCTTGGGGATTCCGGGCGCCACTGAGGGGTCCGGCAGCGGCGAATGAAGCCCTGCCCCTGCGGGTAACTCAGCGGCCGGCGCTGGCTTCCTGCAGGGCGCAGCTGAGGCTGCCGCCGGTGCAGGCGGGCTTCAGGGGAGGAGCGGCCTGGGCCACATCCGTGCGCAGGGTCCTGTTGGCCTCGATGGCGCGCAGGCTGGCCAGATTGGCCTCATAGAAGGCCCTGAGCTGGCTGTAGCGCTTCACCGGCTGGCCGTAGAAGCTGCGGCCGGCCAGGGTGGGGAAGGAAGCCCATTCCGGCGCCAGCTTGGCGGTCAGTTCGGGGGTGAGCACACCGCGATCAGTCTTGGCCAGGGCGCCACGGCGCTGAATCAGGAAAATGGCGGCCTGATCCTGCACTTCGGGACCGAAGCCCCGGATACCCAGGGCACGGGTGGCCATGGCCCAGGTGGGCGGCATGAACTGGTAGGCACCGGCGGCGGCGCTGGCGTAACCCACGGTGCGGTTGACCCGATCGGGGTGGCGATCCAGAGAGGCCATCAGGCTGCCGCCGAACATGATCCGGTAACCGACGTCTTCACCGTTGGCCCAGGTGCCCTCAGCGAAGCGGATGGTGTTGAGCAGAGCCCGCCGCTCAGGGGTGATCTCAAAGACGGCGCGCATCCCCGGCAGGTTCTGGGGAGTGGCGATCGCCAGCGAACGGGGCTCGCTGACTGGTGCCTCACCGGGCAGGCGGATCTCCTGCCAGGAGGTGGCGTGGGCTGGTGCGCTGATGGCGACCACCAGAGCCGGCAGGAGGAGGCGACTGAGGCGGGAGACAGTAGCGAGCAAAGGATTCAGGGGAGAAAGAATAGTTGCAGGCACGCTTGAGCCCGGTGGATTCCCTAGGAATCGGCCGGAAGCTGCGCTGCTGTGTTGAAGAAAAGATTTGGAGAGGGAACTTGAGCCGTTCGTAACTGCTGAGCGGGGCAAGAACTGATGGAGCGAGAAGATCTGATGACGTCGATCAGAAACACTGATGAATGCAATCAGGCTTGTTGATCGGTGAAGAACTCAGAGAAAACCGTCGAAGCGATGGAAGACTACATCTCGGCTGGCTTTGGATGCAGGCCAATGTGTCGAACGGGCCCTTCTCCGGGGATCGTATTAGTGACAGTCGCACAACCGTCCACCGGCTATCAGAATTGGCTGCCGGGTTCACATCACTGTTCAGCACAGGGTTTGTTGATGCAAAATCATTCGACACTCTGATCATCAGTTCTGCTGATTGAGGCTCCTAACGCGGTAGCGACCGACACAAGATCGCTTGCGCTGCAATGCTCCCCAGCAATCTCAGCTGTAGGCGAGCGCCTGATCTTCCAGCCAGCTGGCCGCCTGCTGGGCCCCGTCCAGCGCCAGGGGACCCACGGCGGCCGGCTGCAGGGGCTGATCCAGTTCCCAGTCGCCGCAGCGCAGTTGTTCCTGGCTGAGCAGGCGGTGGCGGCCATGGCGGCGCAGCGCCTCCTCCAGCACAGGCGCCTCGGCAAAGCCCTCGCGGTGCACCAGATGAATGCCCACATCGTGGGCCAGGGCCTCACAGAAGCTGCTGTATCCGGGCTTGGTGATCAATCGCTCCACCAGCGGCATGAACTCCAGCAGGCGCAGTCCCTGGGGCAACTGGCGCACATGGGCCGCCCCCGCGGCCGAGGGATCGGTGCTCACGAACACCCGATCGGGCCAGCGGTGGAAGGGCTCCTCCCCCAGCTCGAAGCCCAGCCCACCGAAGCTCACCAGCACGCAGCGGCTGCGCTCGGGCAACTCCAGCCGCCGGCGCAGGTCTTCGGCCCGCTGCCGCGGAGGGGCCACGGTGAGGCCCACCCGGATCTCCGGCAGTCCCCAGTCCATCGGCATCGCCAAGGGGCAGTGGATCAGCCCCTGGCCCTGGCGGTAGAGCAGGCGGCAGCGCTCAGCCCAGACCAGAAAGGGGCCGCCCATGGGGCTGTAGATGGCATCCCAGCCGAAATTGCCCACCCAGATCAGCGGCCAGCCGCCGGCCTGCGCCAGCCGCGCCAGCGCCGGTGGCACATCGCCGAGCAGCAGCACCGGTCCGGCCTGGGCCCTGAGCCAGCGGGCCTCTGCGGCGATCTGATCAGGCAGGCGCCGCTCCAGCTCATCGAGGGCCATGAGGGTGGCGGCGGGGTCAGCGCCGAGGGCATCGGCCTGCACCACCCCCACATCCCAGCCGCAGGGGCGCAGTTCAAAGGGCACCTCTCCCAGGACCGTGCCCAGGAATGCCGCCGGCAGGGAGGTGGAGAGCACCAGCCGCCAGCCGGGCTGACGCTGGGCCAGGGCCAGCAGGATGGCGCCGCTGCGGGAACCGTGGCCATAGCCGTGGCCGCTGATGGCGGCGTAGATCAGCACGGCAGCGCTTCGGGTTGATCACCCACCGCCTGCTGCTGGACCAGGGGTTGCTGGTGCAGCCGCTGCTCGTAGAGCAACCGCCCCGTGTCCGGCTCGTACCAACGGTGGCTGGCGTGGATCAGCTGGCCCTGGTCCAGCTCCACCCAGGAGAGATGACAGAGCTGCCGCCCCTCCCCATCGACGGCATGGCGCGGCACGAAGGCGGCATTGAGATAGGCGGTGCCGCGGCGATCGATCAGGAAGCTGCGCCGCTCCCCCCGCCCGCGCTTGAGGGCGTGGTGCATGTGCCCGAAGACCACCAGCGGCAGGGGCCGCTCGACGCGGATCTGCTCGATCGCCTGGGCCAGGTCCTGGTCGCCCCAGTCGCAGGCGGGAGATTTCCAGTCGCGGCCGCAGGGATCGCTGGCGGTGCTGCCCAGGCCACTGGGACCGCAGTGGGCGAGGAGCACCAGGGGCAGGCGCGGGTCGGCCGAGAGGGCCGCCGCGGCGATCCGCCCGGCCGACTCCGCCAGTTCGACGGGACCCCAGAGGGCCTGCACCGCCCTGGAGAGGTGATGGCCGCCACCGGCACTGCCGGGACGGCCACCCACCACCGCAAGACCGGGTGGATCGAGGTGGCGCAGGGCCCAGCCGCAGTGGCGCTCACCGAGGCGGTCGATCTGGCGCTGCAGCTTGTGGCCGCTGTGGTCCTTGCCGGTGTCGTGGTTGCCGAGGATGCAGGCCACCGGCAGGGACAGGTCGGCGAGGCTGGCGGCGATGCGTTGGTGGCCGTCGCTGAGATCGCCCACCACCAGCAGGGCATCGGGAGCGATCCGGCTGAGCAGGTCCACATCCCGCCGGTCCCATTGCCCGTGCAGATCCCCGGCAATGGCAAGGCGCATGTGGGCCGTGACGACTACTCCCTTCCCTAGGCTGGAGTCATCCTGCCCCAGTTGAGGTCAAGGTTGGTTTTTGCCGCCCTTGAAGCCCCCACCGTTCCCCACGACCTGCCGGCCGCGATTAACGAGTTGCGCCGAACGCGCAGGGCCGTGATCCTCGCTCACTATTACCAGAGCCCCGAGATCCAGGACGTGGCCGATTTCATCGGCGACTCGCTGGAGCTCTCCCGCCAGGCCGCCGGCACCGACGCCGAGGTGATCGTCTTCTGCGGCGTGCACTTCATGGCCGAGACCGCCAAGATCCTCAGCCCCGGCAAAACAGTGCTGCTGCCGGATCTGGAGGCGGGCTGCTCCCTGGCCGATGCCTGCCCCGCCGATGGCTTCGCCGCCTTCCGCGCCGAGCACCCGGAGCACCTGGTGGTGAGCTACATCAACTGTTCGGCGGCGGTGAAGGCCCAGAGCGACCTGATCTGCACCAGCAGCAACGCCGTGCGCCTGGTGCAGCAGCTGCCGCCCGATCGGCCGATTCTGTTTGCGCCGGATCAGAACCTGGGCCGCTGGGTGGCACGGGAGAGTGGCCGGGAGCTCACCCTCTGGCCGGGGGGCTGCATCGTTCACGAAACCTTCAGCGAGCAGGCGCTGCTGCGGCTGAAGCTGGAGCACCCGGGCGCCGAGGTGATCGCCCACCCGGAGTGCCTGCCCAACCTGCTGGATCTGGCCGACTTCATCGGCTCCACCAGCCAGCTGCTGGCCCGCGCCGCCAGCAGCGAGGCCCAAAGCTTCCTGGTGCTCACCGAGCCCGGCATCCTCCACCAGATGCGCCTGCAGCTGCCCCACAAAACCTTCCATGAGGTGCCCGGCCAGGACGGCTGCAGCTGCAATGCCTGCCCCTACATGCGGCTGAACACGCTAGAGAAGCTGTGGCGGTGCCTGAGCACGATGAGCCCGGCGATCGAACTCGATGAACAGCTGCGGGTCAGGGCGCTGGCACCGATCCAGCGGATGCTGGAGCTGAGCGCCTGAGCAGCAGTGCCTCGATTGGCCTCAGCCACCGGGCTCAAGGATCACCATGGATTCAGCAAGACCTTGCTGTTGAGCCAGGTAGTCGCTGCAGGTGGAGGTACCGAGGCCATCGCCACCACCGGGATTGCAGAACTCCTCCATGGCCACGGAGCCCGAGCTGGAGCAGGCCGTGAGCGACACCACCAGCGCCAGCAGGAGGGAGGCCATGAAGGCACGAATCATTGACATCGAACGGGCAGGCAAAGTTCAGATGGAGGGGATGGGAAGGACTGCGCGAACTCCCACCACTCTGGCCTCCTGGGAACCCTGCTGCGCGGCCGCCAAGCCCGATCCAGCGGATGGCCCGCGGCAGACTCTGCAACGCTGCCGACTCCTTTAGCCCATGGCGCTCCCGCCCGGCGGCCTGATCCAGCTCACCCCCCAGGGGCTGTATTGCCCGGCGGCCGGCGCCTGGGTTGATCCCTGGCGGCCGGTGGCGAAGGCCCTGATCACCCACGCCCACGCCGACCATGCCCGCGCCGGCAGCGGCGCCTACTGGGCGGTGGGCGCTGGCGAGGCGGTGCTGCGCCAGCGCCTGGGGGCCGACATCGCCCTGACGCCCGTGCGCTACGGCGATGAGCTCAAGATCGGCGAGGCGGTGGTGTCGTTCCACTCGGCCGGGCACGTGCTGGGCTCCGCCCAGGTGCGGCTCACGGCCGGCGGCGAAACCTGGCTGATCAGCGGCGACTACAAACGCGACCCCGACCCCAGCTGCGCCCCGTTCGAGCCGGTGAGCGCCGATGTGCTGATCACCGAAGCCACCTTCGGTCTGCCGGTGTACCGCTGGCGGCCGGGCCGCGAGGTGGCGGCCGACATCCTCAACTGGTGGAAGGGCGCACCAGAGAAGCCATCCCTGCTGTTCGCCTATGCCTTCGGCAAAGCGCAGCGGCTGCTGGCGGAACTGGCGGCCCTGGGGGTGGAGGAGGAGGTGCTGCTGCACGGGGCCGTGCAGACCCTGATGCCCGCCTACCGGCAACAGAACATCGCCATGCTGCCCAGCCGGCCTGTGAGCGAACTGCCGCGCAGCGAAACCCTGGCGGGCCGCCTGGTGATTGCACCCCCCTCAGCCCATCGCTCGGCCTGGATGAAGCGCTTCAAGGATCCCCAGACCGCCTTCGTGAGCGGCTGGATGGCGGTGCGCGGCGCCCGGCGGCGGCGCGGCTTCGATCGCGGCTTCAGCCTCAGTGATCACGCCGACTGGGACGGCCTGCTGAACACCGTCAAGCAATCCGGCGCCCGCCAGGTGTACGTGACCCACGGCAACAGCGACGGCCTGGCCCGCTACTTGCGCGAGGTGGAGGGAATCAACGCCGCACCGCTGGGCCATGTCTTTGAAGGCGAGCGGAGTGAGGAGGGAGATGGTGAATCACTGGCTCGCGAACCCGTCGATGGGCCCGGTGTCCAAGCTCCAAGGAACCCCTGAAAAACCCGATAGAATCACCCCGATTGGCACGGGACAGTGCATCGGCGGAATTCGGGGTGGCGATACGGCCTGGCCAACGCCGGGCTCTACCGGATACACCTGAGCTGAAATAGCAGGATCTGATCAAAGCGGCAAAAGGGCACATCTGCGCCAAAGTGGAGCATCTCTTCCGGGTCATCTAGTAGCAGTTCGGCCTTCACAAGACCAGGCTGCGGGGCATGGCATGGCCAAGAACTGCTGCAAGGTCAATATTATCGCAGCATTGCCTAATCTGTTCTTGGCATGCCGCTCATGGCTCTTGGCGACATGAACGGAGGAATGGCATGCCGAAAGGCCTGATTAGGCCTCCAAAACAAGCAAAAGGGCAGAGGCCCGATGAGAGCCCTGCTCAGTCAAATTGCAGTTCAGCGCGGCAGGTTTGAGATCAGCCTCTTCTCAAACTCCTGCTGCCCGAGATTCCTTAGATGCGGGGAGAAGGCGCGTTCAGGTGGTTGTAGCCGCTGCCGGACCTGGAGCCCGATGGGCCATTAGGTTTGCGCCCGTCCGCAGCGGGATGGGAAGAGCCATGCTCTGGCAAGCCGTACGAGGCAGCCTGGGAATCCTGCTGCTGCTCCTGGTGGCATGGCTCTTCTCCCAGGATCGGCGGGCCACGCCGTGGCGGCTGATCGGGGTGGCCATGGCCACCCAGCTGGGCCTCGGCCTGCTGCTGTTCCATGCGGCGATCGGACGGTTGGTGTTCTCCTGGCTGAACGGAGCCGTGGTGGCGCTGCTGGCCCCGGCCCGCACGGCGGCGGAATTCGTGTTCGGTCCGCTGGCAGTGCCCGGCGGGGAAGAGGGCAGCCTCGGCCTGATCCTGGCCTTCCAGGCTTTCCCGATCGCGATCTTCTTCTCAGCCCTCACGGCCCTGCTGTACCACCTGGGGGTGATGCAGCGGGTGATCCATGGCCTGGCCCGCTTTTTCCGCCGCAGCCTGGGAATCACGGGGGTGGAGGCCACTGCGGCCGCCAGCAATGTGTTCGTGGGGATCGAATCGATGCTCACGATCCGGCCCTATCTGGCCACGGCCCGGCCCCATGAGCTCGCCGTGGTGCTCACAGCGGGGATGGCCACCATTGCCAGCACCATGCTGGGGCTCTATGTGGGGGTGCTGCAACCCCACTTTCCTGGCATTGCCGGCCACCTGATCACCGCCAATCTGCTGAGTGCACCGGCGGCGGTGATGATGGCGCGCATCCTGGTGCCCGAGCCCCAGCCGCAGCAGCAGCCGCAGCCGCCGCAGGGGCTGCTGCCGGTGCTGGTGGAGGCTGACCGCTGCGGCAGCAGCGTGGAGGCCATCACCCAGGGAGCCAACGATGGCCTGAAGCTGGCGCTGGGAATCACCGCCGTGCTGATCGCCTTCGTGGGACTGCTCACCCTGGCCAACACTGGCATCGGCTGGCTCGGCAGCTGGGTCGGCCAGCCCCAGGTCACCCTGCAATCCCTGCTGGCCTGGGTGTTTGTTCCCTTTGTGTGGATGATCGGCGTGCCCTCTGCCGACGCGCTGGCCGCCTCTGAACTGCTGGCTCTGCGCCTGGTGGCGACGGAGGTGCCGTCGTTCGTGAGCCTGGCCGCCAGCCTCGAGGCCGGCACATGGAGCGATCCGCGCTCGGTGGTGATCCTCTCCTACGCGCTCTGCGGCTTTGCCCACCTTCCCTCGCTGGGGATTTTTGTGGGGGGATTGTGTGCCCTGGCCCCGGAGCAGAAGGGCGTGGTGGGCAAGCTGGCCTGGCGGGCGCTGCTGGCTGCCACGTTGGCCTGCCTGCTCACGGGAGCCGTGGCGGGGCTGCTGGGGGGATTCACGGGGTTTTCGCTCACGCCCTGAGGCTGGAGTGGGCCGGTGGGCCTGGCCTGCCGCCGTCAACGCAGAGCAGGCGCCAGCACCAACGCCGCCAGCCTCGCCGGGATTACCGCAGAGATTCATGGCCACGCCATCGCGAAACTCGACTGGATCTGGCCCAAGCACGAGCCTCAGCCCATCGATCCAGCCGGCGGAACTCACAGGCCGCCCCTGACACCAGTCGATGAGTGGACTGTCCGAATAAGTCAGAAACAAAGGACTGTTGCGGCTTCTATCTTGACGCCTCAGGGAATATCGCTTCATCCCGAGGAATTCGCCGATCATCTAGATCAACCAGGCCAACATAGCGATCAGCGCAACACTTCCATCGCCCCATCTGCCATGATGGCTATCCTCCATCCTCAGCCATGATCCGTCCACGGCATCGATTGAGATCGTTCACAGCCATCACCTGCCTGATGGCAGCCATCGCTGGCTTACCCTCCCAGGCTCAGCCTGCAGGCGCAGGAGCCCAGAGGGCCATCTTCAACACCAGGGCGGAAGCTGAGGCGGCCGCCAAGGCATTCAACTGTCAGGGAGCCCACAAGATGGGCCAGCAATGGATGCCCTGTGCCAGCCATGGTGAGGCAACCGGAAGCCAGTCCCATCCAGCTGGACATCACTGATGCCAGTTGAACTTCCCCCCGATTCTCCATCCATACCTGCACCCACACCCGCGCCGATGGGTTGTGGTGGTAAGCCCAAGATTCTGGCCATCGGCATTGCGCCGCTGGGCATCATTTCCATCGGCATTGTTCCCATGGGCGTGATCAGCATCGGCATCGTGCCGATGGGCGTGCTGAGCATCGGGGCTGTGGCGATGGGGGTGATCAATGCCTCCGTGGTGGGGATGGGCGTGCTGATCGCTGGTGTGAATGTGATGGGGGTGTGGTGGGCTGGCGTTGAAGGCATGGGGCCCTACCGATTGGGGGGCCAGAGCGCCCAGGTTCATCACCATCACCAGGGCGCTGGCAACCAAGGCGGGAAGAACATCTACGCCTACCCCAGCCGCGAAACCGCTGAGCAGAAAGCCAAGGAGCTCGGCTGCGAAGGCGTCCATGCCATGGGCTCCCTCTGGATGCCCTGCAGCGAGCACCCAGAGAACTGAATCACCAGCCCGGCACCATGAAGCCCATGCCCGCCCAGCCGATCGTGATCCTCGGGGGCTTCCTGATCAGCCCCGAGGCCTACAACCCGATGCGGGCCCGGCTTGAGCAATTGAGTGGTCAACCGGTGCAGCTGGTGGCGGTGGGCAAACCCGAATGGCTGCTCACCGTGTTCGCCTTCGCCTGGGCCCGCATCCTGGATCGGGTCGCCAGCAGCGTGGCCGAGCTGGCCGCCCGCTCCCCCACCGGCCGCGTCACCTTGGTGGGCCACAGCTCCGGCGGGATCATGCTGCGGCTGTTCCTGGATGACGCCCCATTCCAGGGCCGCCGCTACAACGGCAAGGCCCTGGCCGACACGCTGGTGATGCTGGGCAGTCCCCACACTGCGCTCAAGGCCACGCTGCTGCGTCAGATGGTGCAGCGGCGCCTGCCGGGATCAGCCTTCGCCGATCGGGTTCGTTATGTCTCCGTAGCGGGCGACCTCGATCTGCGAGGTGCCACCCCGATGGCCCAGCGCCTGGCACCCACCGCTCACCGCAACAGCAGCGGCATTGACGACGATCGCGGTGATGGCCTGGTGCCGGTGCCCTCAGCTCTGCTGGAGGGCTCCACGCCGCTGGTGTTGCCGGGGGTGGCCCACGGCGGCGCCTTCGGGCCCAGCTGGTACGGCAGCCCCGAAGTGGTGGAGCGCTGGTGGCCCCTGGTTCAGGAGGCTGGATCGAGCAACTCCCCGAGCGGCACGAAGCGGTAGCCGCGCCGGCGCAGCTCGGGCACGATCCAGCGCAGGCTCTCCAGGGTGCGGCCGCTCAGGGCTGGCGTGTCATGCAGCACCAGAATGCCGCCGGGGTGGGCGTTGAGGCGCACGAACCAGCGCACGAACCACAGCGGTGGGCGGAAGGTGTCCCAGGGAAAGATCGAGCCCAGCACCAGCTGGTAGCGGCGTGACGCGAGCCGCTGGAGCATGGCCCCATGGAACCAGCCCTGACCAGGGCGGAACCAGCGCCAGGTGAGTGACTCAGGAGCAGCGGCCCGCTCGATCAGCCTTTCGGTGTCGTGGAGCTCCTGCCAAAAGGGGGCCTCCGCCAGCTCGGCGGCGCAGGCATCGCGCCAGAGGTGGTTGCCCAGGTCGTGGCCCTTCTGCAGGGCCAGGCGTGGGAAGGCGGGGTCGCGCTCCAGGTGGGAGCCGATCAGGAAGAAGGTGGCCGGCACGCCGAGCTCCTGGAGCAGCGCAAGCAGGGCCTGGGATCCAGAGCCGCTGGGGCCGTCGTCGATGCTGAGGGCCAGCCGCTTCTGCCCGCCTGGCCCGCAGAACACCACTGCTGGGTTGAGGGGGGCGAGCAGGGCGCGGATCAACAGCGAGGGCACCAGCGCCAGAAGCACCAGCGCAGCAAGGGTGAGCAACAGCCCCCCCAGGCCCAGGGCGACATGGAACAACAAGGGAATGCGCCTCGGCTCAGCGTCCATCCTCGCCAGCCGGCCAGGGGTTCAGGTCAGCACCCCGTAGGACCGCCAGAGCTCCTCAACAAGGGAGGCGGCAGCGGCCGGATCGAGGCCGGGGTGGTCGCGGAACACCTGCTGGACATCGAGGAAGAACTGCTCCAGCCCCGCCGGCACGAACACATAGAGCATGCGGGCCGGAGCCGGATCCGGGTTGCTCCAGGTGAAGGCACAGTGCTCAGGAAGATGCAGCACGGTGCCGGCCTGGGCGTCGACCACCTGATCATCGAGCTGATAACGGATTCGACCGCTCAGAATATAGATCGCCTGGGTTTCTCTGGTGCGCCAATGCATCCGCTGCGGCGCGGCAAATGCCGGGGCCACGTTGTATTCCAGCAAGGCCAGACGCCCGCCGGTGGCGGCAGAGTCGAGCTTGATCGTGAGGCTGCTGGCGCCCAGGGGAACGGTGAGGCCCGCACCCGGTGCCACCACCAGCGGCTGATGCGTCATGCCCTGATCCCCCCAGCTGGCTGGACCGCACTGGAGGGCTGATCCCGGCCATCGCGCAGCCCCAGGCCCAGCGAGAGTTCGCGAAGAACGGTGACACCGGCGCGGGCCGCAGGTTGCCGAGGTGGAGTCGGGCTAGAGCGGGAGGGGCGGCAGCAACGGCCCGATCCCTTTCCCCCGAAGCCATGACCGCCCCCAAAAAGCCCGCCGCCCGCAGCCGCAGCACCGGCTCCCGCAGCACTGACGCAGGCAACACCTCTTCCCGCGACGCCTCCACCAGCAGCAGCGCCGCCCGCACGGTGGTCTATTGCCACGGCATCTCGAACATGCCCCCGGAGCCGGAGCTGCGCTCGGAGTGGGACCGGGCCCTGTTCGGCGCCGACCAGGGGGAGCGCACCCGCATGGCCTACTGGGTCGATCGGGAGCGCTATCCCCGCCCGGCTGGCGTGTCCACCCGAGCGCTGGAGGAGGAGCGCTCCCTGTTGCCGCCGCAGGCCGAGGCGCTGCTGGCGGCATCGATCGAGGGCAGCGACTCCCCGGCCGAATCCGCCGCCTTCGTGGAGGCGATGACCGAGCAGCTCAACAACGCCGCCCTCAAGGCCGCCCGCGCTGGGGCACCGATGGGAGGAGCCGCCGCCCTGTCGGTGGAGGCCAAGGGGTTGTGGAGTCCGGTCACGGCCCTGTTCACCCGGGCCTTCCTGGCCGATGTCAACGACTTCCTCTTCAACGAGGCCAAGCGCAGCCGCATGGTGCAGACGGTGAAGGAGCGCCTGGTCACCGGCGGCGGCCCCTTCGTGGTGATCGGCCACAGCCAGGGCAGCATGGTCACCTACCAGGCCCTGGTGGAGCTGGCCCAGGAGCGCCCCGAGCTGGACGTGGCCCTTTTCCTCACCATCGGCTCGCCCCTGGGGCTGCCCCAGGTGACCGACTTGCTCCACAAGTGGCACGGCAAGACGCTGCCGATCCCCGCCGCCGTGGCCCGCTGGGTGAACATCGCCCAGGACGGCGACATCGTCTGCCTGGATCAATCCCTGGCCGATGAATACAGCGCTGCGGGCCAACCTGCCGTGCTGGATGAGCGGGTGGAGGGCCTGGTGTGGCCGCCCAGCAAGGCCCACGCCGCCGACCGCTACCTGAGCCGCCGGGACACCCAGATCACGGTGATGGGGGCGGTGGACCGCGCCCGCTTCCAGCCGGTGAGCCCGGTCACGGTGGCGCGCAACCTGGCCGATTCCCTCGATGCCGATGCTCTGGCACGGGTGCCGGTGCTGATCGAGCTGGTGGACCGCAGCGCCCTGGCCGGCAGCACCGCCGCCGTGGCAGCAGGCCAGGACAGTTCCCTCGACAGCGCCAGAGACACGGTGCTGAGGTGGATCCACGACCACGTGCTCCAGGGCCCGATCAGCGCCGACACGGTGCATCTGGAAGACCAGCTCGATCGCTACGTGGCGCTGAACCTCACCCGTGCCGAGGTGGAAAGCATGGCCGCCGCGCTCAGCCAGCACTACGGCGCCGCCTCACCAGCGGTGTACCGGATGTTCAACAACAGCAAGAAGAAGGCCCTGATCCGCGAGTCGATCCACACCGTGCAGGCCCGCACCGCCCAGCTGGGCTACAACGCCTATGGCCAGGGGATCACCTGGGCCGTGCTCGACACCGGCATCGACCGCCGCCATCCCCATTTCCACAACCCGGCCTTCGCGCCCGAGGGAACCATCGCCGCCGAGTGGGACTGCACTGAGCGGGGAGCCGTGCAGCCCGGCAGCGGCAACGACGTCAACGGCCATGGCACCCATGTGGCCGGCGTGATCGCCGGCGGGCTGCAGGCGGTGGGCGGCCCGACGGGGCCCGACCTGCTGGCGATGGCGCCGAAGGCTCGCCTGGTGATCTACAAGGTGCTGGCCGACAACGGCAGCGGCTACGACGCCTGGATCCTCAAGGCCATCGACCACATCTGGCAGCAGAACCAGAGCAGCCGGCGCCTGGTGATCCAGGGGGTGAACCTGAGCCTGGGGGGCGCCTTCGATCCGGCCAGCTTCGGCTGCGGTGATTCGCCCCTGTGCGCCTCGCTGCTGCGGCTGGTGCGCCAGGGGGTGCTGGTGGTGCTGGCGGCGGGCAACGAGGGCAGCGGCGACATCGTGGTGGATGGCACCAGCTCCACCCGCTCCTTCGACCTCTCAATCGGCGACCCCGCCAACCTGGAGGAGGCGATCGCCGTGGGCTCGGTTCACCCGACGCTGCCGCACCGCTACGGCACCTCCTATTTCTCCTCCCGCGGCCCCACCGCCGACGGCCGCCTCAAGCCGGATCTGGTGGGCCCGGGTGAGCGGATCCTCTCCTGCCGCAGCAGCAGCGACCCCGCCCGCAGCCCCGATCGCGACCCGGATCAGAGCCTCGATGAGCTCTACATCGCCCTCTCGGGCACCAGCATGGCGGCGCCCCACATCTCCGGGGTGCTGGCCGCCTTCCTCTCGGTGCGCCCGGAGTTCAGCGGCTATCCCGAGCGCGTCAAGCAGATCCTGCTGGAGCACTGCACCGACCTCAGGCGCGACCGCTACCACCAGGGCGCCGGGCTGCCCAACCTCTCCAAGATGCTGCTGGAAACATAAAGGAGCCAGGTAATCACTGATAGATTTCTGAGCAGAATAGGCACGAGATCGGGCCGTCTCAAGCCACAGCAAGAGCGCAAAGACATGACCGCCATCATTCATCAGACCAGGGAGATCATGTTCTTCAGTTTGTTTTAAGAATCGTTGGCCTGTAGGTTATTGGAATCCATCCTGTTCTGGCGCCTCCCTCCATGCTCCACGTTGACATCCCCACCCGCGCTGAAATCCAGGCGCTGATGCTCAATCACGGCCCGGCACGGGTGAGCCTGGTGCTGCCCACCACGCCGATGACCCAGGAGGCCCAGGCCGACCGCATCGCCCTCAAGAACCTGACGGGTGAAGCCCTCGAGCAGTTGGCCGCCCGCGACAAGCGCGAGGTGCTGGCCATCGAGGAGCTCCTCCATGACCTCATCGACGACGATGACTTCTGGGAGGTCCAGGCCAACAGCCTCGCCGTCTTCGTGTCCCCCGACGGCCTGCGCAGCTTCCGCCTGCCCAACCACCTGAAATCCGCCGTGGAGGTCAGCGACCGTTTCCACGTCCAGCCGCTGCTGCGTACGGTCACCGTGCCCCAGTCGGCCTACGTGCTGGCCCTGGCCCAGAACAGTGTGCGGCTGGTGGGCGTGTCATCCGACCTGCCGGCGGTGGAACTGAAGCTGAACGGCATGCCCAGGGATGTGGCTGGCGCCGCGCGCAAGTCGTCGATCAAGGACCGTTCACCCAGTGGCCGTCTCCAGGGCTCCGAAGGCATGAAGGTGCGCCAGGCCCAGTACGCCCGCAAGATCGATCAGGCCCTGCGGGGGCTGCTGGTGGGCCAGGAGACCCCGTTGATCCTGGCGGCCACCGAACCGATGCAATCGATCTACCGCGAGATTCAGTCGTATCCCCACCTGGCGGGCACCGCGATCCTGCACAACCCCGAGGTGCAGAGCGATGACGAGCTGGCGGCCAACGCCCGCACCATCCTCGATGAGCTCTTCCGCGCTGAACTCGCTGAAATCCAGTCGCTGTACACGCTGCGCTCCAGCCAGGGGCGCACCACAGCCGATCTGGCCCAGGCGTCCCGCGCAGCCACCTACGGCGCCATTCAACTGCTGCTGATCGACATCGACGATGTCACCCCCGGCACGATCGATGAGGAGGGAGCCGTGACCTTCGCTGATGCTCCCAGCGCCAGCAGCTACGGCCTCGTCG
This sequence comes from Synechococcus sp. CS-1329, assembly GCF_025128055.1. Taxonomy (GTDB): domain Bacteria; phylum Cyanobacteriota; class Cyanobacteriia; order PCC-6307; family Cyanobiaceae; genus Regnicoccus_A. The sequence goes on from NZ_JAHLYS010000001.1 coordinate 68,493, forward strand.
ATGAAATCGCCAGCCGCGCCCTGGTGATGGGCGCCAAGGTGATGGGCGTGCGCAAGGGTGATATCCCCGGCGAAGGCAGCCTGGCGGCGATCATGCGCTACCCGTTCTGAGGGTGGCTGCACGGGTAGCTCGCCGGCCGTAGAGCACCACTGCGAAACCGGTGCCATACATCAGCAGGCTGTAAAGGGCGGCGGGGATCGCCATTTCAGCGTTGTTGAGCAGGCCGGCGGTGATGGCGATCGCCAGGGTTCCGTTCTGGAGCCCCACCTCGATCGCCACACAGATCTGCTGGGCCAGCGGCAGCTTGAACAGCCTGCCGGTCGCCAATCCTGCTGCCATCGCCAGCAGGTTGAGCAGGAGAACGCCGCTTCCCACCTGCACGACAAAGCCTGGCAACTTGCTGCCCTCACGCAGCAGCAACAGGCCGATGATCAGCGCCAGCAGACCCACCGCCAGGCGGCTCATCGGTTTCTCCAGCCGGCTGGCGCCCCGGGGAAACCGCTGGCGCAGCACCATCCCCAACGCGATCGGCAGCAGGGTGATCAGGAGAATCTGCAGCAGGCTGGATCCGATCGGCAGCACGATCGTCGTGCTGCGTCCCAGGATCATCTGGAGCACCAGGTTGGTGAGGAACGGAATGGTCAGAACGCTCAGCACACTGTTGATCGCCGTGAGCGTCACCGAAAGGGCCACATCGCCTCGGGCCAGATAGGTGAGCACATTCGAAGACGGCCCCCCCGGGCAGAGGGCCAGCACCATTAACCCCACCGCCAGGTCCGGCTGCAGCGGAACAACCCTGACGATCAGCAGCCCGATCAGCGGCAACAGCAGCATCTGGCCGACCAGTCCAACCGCCACCGCCCTGGGATAGCGCCTGACCCGCCTGAAATCCGCCGGCACCAGGCTCAGCCCCATGCCCAGCATGACCACCGCCAGGGCCAGCGGCAGCAGAACAGCGGTGACAATCGTGCTCTGCATCAGCAAGCCAACAGGAGACGAGGAAGGATTTCATCCGCCCGGAAGCGAACTCTCACCATGGCGGATGCCGTTGTTGAAATCGTCAGATGGCGCCGGCAATCCAGCGGCGACGCGCCTGACGCCCATGGCGGCCCACCAAGGGAGGCGGGCAGTCCCGGCCGTGCGCAGGTTCGAAAAGGAATCCGTTCACAGCCACGCAAGGGTCACCCTGCAGCAGTGTGGAGGGGGACAGGCCCGAACCATCGCCCGCGCGACAGTTCTGTGGCCACGGCTGATCCCAGACGGAGGATCTCGTCGTTGAACAGATCAAAGATGGCTTTCTGCAGATCCTCGAACCGCTCGAGTTGATCGAGCACCCAGGCCTCAACGGGGCAGCAGACACTCCAGTTCGCGCAACCGCTGCTCCAGCGCCTCAATCTTCTCCAGGTAGGTGAGGGCCAGGGCCATGCCGGGGGGATTGAGCCCGAACGAATCGCGAAGCTTCACCACCCGCCGCGCCTGGTGCACCGCCCGCGCCTGGAAGATCCAGCCCGTGCTGCCCTCGCTGATCTGCAGCACGCCGAACTCCACCAGTTCCACCAGCTCCTCATAGGCAAGGCCGGACGCCGCCAGCAACTCCGCTGATTCCACCGGCATGTCGCCGTCGGCGGGAATCAGGAGATCCTCGGGGATCAGACGATCGTCATCCATCGCTCGACCCTCCAGCGAAGTGCGGACGGGGTTGAAACGAGGAAGCCTCCGCCAGCTCACGATAGAGCTCCTGTTCCCGCTCACTGATCGGCGTGGGCATCACGATCCGCAGCACCGCGTAGAGATCACCGGCGCCCTCGCCCCGCTGGCGCAGCCCCTTTCCGGCCAGCCGCAGTTTCTGACCCGCCTGCGCCCCCGGCTTCACCGTCACCCGCACGCGGCCATCGAGGCTGGGCAGCTCGATCTGGGCACCGAGGGCCGCCTCCGAAGGGGTCAGCGGCAGTTCCAGGTAGAGGTCATGGCCCACCGGCCTGAACAGCGGGTGCGGCTGCAGCTGGATGTGCAGGTACACATCCCCGGCGGGGCCACCGCCGCTGCCGGGGCCACCGCGAGCGGGAATGCGCAACCGCTCGCCGTCGGTGACACCCACCGGCACACGGATGCGCACGTTGCCGCCCGGCCGCTCCAGGGTCACCTGGGTGCCGCTGGACACCTCATCGAGCGAGAGCCGCGCCACGGCCTCCACGTCCTGGCCACGGATCGGGAAGTCGACGCCTGCCGCCTGGCGCCGCCGCTGGGAACTGCGGAATCCCATCTGCTCGAACAGCTCGGAGAGGTCCACCTCCTGCTGGCTCGGGCCTGTGGAGAAGCGGGTCTCCCAGTCCGGCGGCGGTCGGAAGTCCTCACCGGGGTTATGGCGGCCCAGGTCGTCGTAAGCCTGGCGTTTCTCCGGATCGGAGAGGGTCTGGTAGGCCTCGCTGATCTCCTTGAAGCGCTCCTCGGCGCCCTCCTCCTTGGAGATGTCGGGGTGGCACTGGCGGGCCAGGCGTCGGTAGGCCTTCTTGATCTCCTCGGCACTCGCTCCCCGCTCGATGGCGAGGGTCTCGTAGTAGTCCTTGAACTTCATCGGACTGTCGCGGCGGCAGGGCCCAGGGCCTTGGCTCCATCCTCCCGCGCCCGCGGGGCAGCGATCGGCCACGGGGCTTGCCAGGGTGAGGGCTGAACCGCTCCAGCGGCCGCCCATGCGCCACTTCTGCGCCCTCTATGAGCAGCTCGATGGCAGCCCCGGCACCGGCGCGCGGGTGGCGGCGCTAGAGGCCTACCTGGGGGCGGTGGATCCAGCCGATGGGGCCTGGGCGCTGAGCCTGCTGCTGGGCCAACGGCGGCGGCGGCTGATCACCGGCCGGCGCCTGCGTGAGATTGCCCTGGCCGCCTCCGGCCTGCCCGCATGGCTCTTCGACGACTGCCACGCCCAGGTGGGCGACAGCGCCGAGACGATCGCGCTGCTGCTGCCGCAGCTGGCCCTGCCCGAGGCCGAGCCGATCGAGCGGTCCCTGGCGGAGTGGATGGGCCAGCGGCTGCCGGCGATCGCGGCCCTGGAGCCCGCCGCCCAGGCCGAGGCCGTGCTCGGCGCCTGGGCCAGCCTGCCGCCGGGTCAGGCCTTCCTGTTCAACAAGCTGCTCAGCGGGGGGCTGCGGGTGGGCGTGTCCACCGGCCTGGTGACCCGGGCCCTGGCGCGGCTGGCGGGGCTGGAGGAGGCCGAGATCGCCCAGCGGCTGATGGGGGGTCTCGAGCCCACAGCCAAGGCCTTCAGCGCCCTGCTCGCCCCGGCCGCGGCTGGGGCTGAGGTGCCGGCGAGCCGCCCCTATCCCTTCTTCCTGGCCAGCCCCCTCGATCCGGCGCAGCTGCAGGGCTGGGATCCGGCCCAGTGGCGGGCGGAGTGGAAATGGGACGGGATCCGCGGCCAGCTGATCCGCCGCGCCGGCAGCAGTTTTCTCTGGAGCCGCGGCGAGGAGCTGGTGAACGAGAGCTTTCCTGAGCTGGTGAGCCTGGGGGAGGCCCTGCCGGAGGGCACGGTGCTCGATGGGGAGGTGATCGTCTGGGAGAACGGCGAAGAGCGGCCCCAGGGCTTTGCCGCCCTGCAGCGGCGGCTGGGGCGCAGGAGCGTGGGGGCCAGCCTGCGCCGCCAGTGCCCGGTGGCCTTCGTGGCCTACGACCTGCTCGAAGCCGCCGGCGCCGACCGGCGCGAGGAACCCCTGCAGCAGCGCCTGCAGCGGCTGGAGGCCCTGGTCGCCGCAGTGGCCGAGGGCGACCACGCCGAACGGCAGCGGCTGCGGCTCTCGGCGGGACTGGCCCTGGGCGATTGGCAGGAGCTGGAGCAGCAGCGCGGCCGTGCCCGCGAGCGGGGCGCCGAGGGGCTGATGCTCAAGCGGCTGGCGTCGCCCTACCGCTCCGGCCGCCGCCGCGGCGACTGGTGGAAGCACAAGCTCGAACCGCTTCACCTCGATGCCGTGCTGCTCTACGCCCAGGCCGGCAGCGGCCGCCGCGCCAACCTCCACACCGACTACACCTTCGCCCTCTGGAGCCACCCGCCGGGGAGCACCAGCCCCGGCGAGCCCCAGCTGATGACCTTCGCCAAGGCCTACTCCGGCCTCAATGATGCCGAGATCACGGAGCTCGACCGCTGGATCCGCCGCCACACCACCGAGCGCTTCGGGCCGGTGCGGGCGGTGGAGCCCCTGCTGGTGTTCGAGCTGGCCTTCGAAGGCCTGCAAGCCTCGAAACGCCACAAGAGCGGCCTGGCGGTGCGCTTCCCGCGCATCGCCCGCTGGCGCCGCGACAAACCGGCGGCGGAGGCCGACAGCCTTGAGAGTGCTCTGGACTTGATGCGTGACGTGGAGGCCAGACCAGGATCTGGGGCTACGAATCAAGGTTAGAATAGATGAATCATTCGAACCATCATCGTGCCACTGAGCCTGGTTGCGGAAGGACAGATCGTTTGCATCAACAGCTTGCCCATGCATGCGGATCTGCAGCGGCGTCTTCGGGCCATGGGCATCAAGCCCGGAGCCAATGTTGAGGTGCTGCGGCGGGGGCGACCAGGCGGAATTCTGCATGTGGCCAGCGGCATGGTCGAATTCATGCTCAGGCATGAGCAAGCCACACAGATTGAAGTCACCCCTGTGGCCAGGCCCTGAAGCCAGCCCCCCATAGCCAGCACTTGCGTCAGGCGATCAGGCGGCCGCCCTGATAAACGAGCAGGGCTGCAGTCCAGGCCAGAAGCAAAGACCAGACCACAGACAAAAGCACAAAGTTTCGGCTCTTCGACTCCTGCAGCTGGGCGGCCAGCGTCCCCAGACAGGGTGTATAAAGCAACACAAACGTCATGAAACTGAGCGACTGAATCGGAGTGATGAAAGCCGCCATCGCATCGCCCAGTCCTGACTCGTTTGACCTGTAGATCACCGCCATGGCACCAAGGAGAATCTCCTTGGCAATGAAGCCAAAAAAGAGCGACACTGTGAGCTCAGGGCTCATGCCGATCGGGCCCAGCACCGGCTGAAAGAAGCGGCCGATGTCTGCCGCCCAGGTCTCCCCTGATGCCTCTGCAGCACCAACGGGAAAGTTGGTGAGCAACCAGATGGCGGCCGCTCCCACAATGATGAACACACGGGTCGTGACCAGAAAATTCAGCATGGCCGACCAGCCACGCTGCACCACGGTGAGCAAGCTGGGGGTCCGGTAGGGAGGAAGTTCCAGCGCAAAGGCCTCCTCGCTTGGGTAGACGCGCTTGAAGATCAGGCCGGTGATCACTGCAGCCAGAAAACTCATCAGATAGAAGCTGAACAAAACCAGCCCAGGAGCCCACCATGGCCTGGGGAAGAACACAGCTGCCATGAACAGAAATACGGTGAGGCGAGCCTGGCAGAGTGCAAAGGGAATGCATAACATCGCCAACAGGCGCATCCCTCGATCTCTGATCACACGGGTGCCCATGATCGAAGGAACATTGCAACCAAAGCCCATCACCTGCAGCACAAAGGCTCGGCCGTCAAGCCCCAGCCAACGCATGAAGCCATCCATCAGAAATGCCGCCCTCGGCAAATATCCAGAATCCTCAATAATGGCCAACAGGATATAAAAGAGAAAAATCAATGGCAAGAAGGTGGCCACCGTGCTGACCCCCAGCCAGAGGCCATCCACCACCAGACCTTGAAGCAGAGGCGGCGTGTTGATCAGAAGCAGCCCCGGCTCCAGCAGATTGCCCTGCACCCACTCCAGGCCACTCCCAAGCAGCTCCTGCAGAGGAGTCGACACCAGGTAGAGCGCCTGGAAAACCGCCAGCACCAGGCCGAGAAACAACAGCAGACCCACCACCGGATGGAGCAGAACTCGGTCCAGCAGCCGCGTGCGTTGATTCTGCAGTCGCGCCGGCAGCCGCACATGACTCGCCAGCAGGTCCTGCTGGCGCTGCTCTGAATCCTCAGGCTCCAGGTTGAGCTCATATCCAGCGGGCCGCCTGGGCTCAGCCTCGTGGCCAGCAGCAGAGCCGGGCAGCGATTCGCCCAGATGATGCAGCTCATCAAGGAGCTGATTCATACCCCTGTTGCGCTTGGCACTCACCGCCACCACAGGAATTCCCAGTGCAGCGGCGATCTTTTCATGATCAATTTCAATGCCAAAATGATCGGCTTCATCACTCATGTTGAGCGCAGCAACCACAGGCAGCCCGATGGCCTGAATCTGCAGCAAAAACTGCAGCTGATGACTGATCTGACTGGCATTGATCACCACCAGCAGCAGATCGGGGGTGGAGTTACGCATCACACGCTGAACCACAGCCTCATCTTCACTGCTGCCGGTGAGGTCGTGAATGCCGGGTAAATCCAGCAGTTCATAGGCATGGCCCAGACGGTCGGAAGGCAGCGCACCCCTCATCAACTCCACCGTGAGACCTGGCCAGTTGGCAATCTGCGCACGGCCGCCCGTCAGACGATTGAAGAGCGTTGATTTACCGGTGTTGGGCATCCCCAGCAGCGCCACCTTGTAGCTGCTCTGGTTGGATGGTCTGAGCGATCCAGGCCTGGAATGGCACGACCGACGACTTCCGCACGTCGTGCAGTGGCTGGAGCTGCCGGTGGGGTCCGAATCAATGCCAATCACCCGATCAGGCCTCAGCGAATCCACTCAGACCACACTTGATGTGGCTGAGGGCTGTACCTTCCAGGAACTGCTGGTTCAGCAGCAACAGCGCAGCACTGTTGTCACCGGCAAGCCTCAGCCGTTTGCAGACGAAGCGAGCCTCAGCCTCCCCCTGCAGCGGCTCGCCCACCGTGGGCAGTTCCACTTCGGCATCGCTGTCCACCAGATAGGCGATCAGGCGAGATGCATGCTGTCGCTCTTCATAACTCCTGGTGAGCCTGTCAGTGGAGAACCCGGCCAGATCGTTCTCGCGCAGCCAGATGGACATCGCCAGGTAGGTGTGGCTGGCCTGGAATTCCGAAGCCAGGTGATCGTTGATCGCCCGGGTGCGTTCATTCATGACAGCAGCCGCATTGACTCTCCTGATCCTGAGCCATTGGTCATTGCCCTCTGAGCCGATGACACGGCCCGGTGTGATCGATGGCACAGATGCAGCACTCGCCCGGCACTTGAGGTGTGAACCGAGCTGGTCCCTAGCCTGAACAATCCTGCGACCGGCCGCTGTGGGCTGCTCCAGCAGGCCTTCTCACCACCCTGACTGCCCGACACTTCTCAATTGAGACAGTCATGCGACCGCCAGCTGCGCTGTTGGGTTTGGCAGTGGCGGCAGTTCCACCCGCGTGAACCAGGGCTGTTTCTGCCGCCGCTGCACGCCGCGGCTGGGAATGCAA
>NZ_JAHLYS010000022.1 GCF_025128055.1 Synechococcus sp. CS-1329
ATGTCTTGCAGAGAGGCCAACGATGCCGAAATCGGGCAGTTTGCGGCTCTGATAGCCGCCGATCCGACTTTTTGAGCCGGAAATCCACTGATGCCTGTGGAAAACTGGCTCGTGGGCTCGTTTTTCAGCAAACTCCTAAGCCCGCGAGCCCACCGCATCTGCCAGGGCTTGCGCCCGGCTCATCTCCACATGCTCAGGGGGCAGCAGGCTGTACACCTTCAGGCTCCTGAGCCGCTTGAGAGTGCCACCGCGGGCGCCCACCACGTAAACCTTGCGCTCTTTCTCCAGAGCTTCTTTCACGGCATTCTCCAGGGCCAGAGACGCCGTCACCCCCAGGTGAGAAACCTCACTGAGATCAAACACAATCGATTCACACTCCTGAATGGCATTGTGCTCACGGGAGATGGTCTTGGCCAGGCCAAAGATCATCGGGCCAATCAACTGAAACAGCAGCACCTTGCCTCCTCCTTGATCCAGCAGGTCCTTTTCGTTCTCCGGCAGGTTGAGATCATCGTCTGCGGTGCTGATCGCCTTCACCGACTTGGTCTCAAGGGTGCTCATCTTCTCGATCGTGAGGATATTGGCCACGAAGATGCCCACTCCCACCGCCGCGATCAGATCCACCAGCACGGTGAGCAGGATCACGCCGTACATGATCACCGCCCCTTTGATCGAAACATGGTGGGCGCGGAGCAGGAAGCTCCAGTCGATGATGTCGATGCCCACCTTGAGGGCAATGCCGGCCAGCACCGCCATCGGGATCGAGGCCGCCAGGCCCGAGGCCCCCAGAATCACCACCATCAGCACCAGGGCTCGTGTGATCCCGGAGAGGGCCGATCGCGCTCCCGCCTGGATGTTGACCACGGTGCCCATGGTGGCGCCGGCGCCGGCGATCCCACCGAACAGGCCGGAAATGATGTTGCCCAGTCCCTGGCCGATGAGCTCCTTGTCGGAGTTGTGCTCCGTGCGGGTGATGCTGTCCGCCACCACGGCGGTGAGCAGGGCATCGATGCAACCCAGCAGACCCAGCACCAGGGCATCAACCACCATCAGCTGGAAGAGGCCGGGCTCGAAGTGGGGAACCACCAGCTGGGGAAATCCGCTCGGAATCTCGCCGATGCGGCGGATGCCCTCCACCTCAGGGCCGGCATCGGCATTGAGCAGGGTGAGCGAGAGCACGGTACCGATCACCAGGGCCACCAGCTGGGGCGGGGCAAAGCGCTTCACCTGGGCCGGCGTGAACCAAATGACCGCCACGGTGACCACGGCCAATATCACCTCCGGCAGCCTCGCGGCGGCGATCAGTTGCGGCAGGGCCGTGAGCGTTCCCATCACCCCGCCCCTGGGGATGGCCTGACCGAGGAAGGGACCGAACTGAAGAATGATCAGGATGAAACCGATGCCGGACATGAAGCCCGAGATCACCGTGTAGGGCATCATCGTGATGTAGCGGCCCAGCTTCAGATAGCCGAACAGAATCTGCATCGCCCCGGCCATCATCACCACCGTGAAGGCCATGGCCATGCCCTGTTCAGGGGTGGAGGCTTTCGCCGTCAGGCTGGCGATCACGGCCGTCATCACCACCGTCATCGGTCCGGTGGGCTCCGAGATCAGGGTGGGGGTGCCGCCGAACAGGGCGGCGAACAGTCCCACCAGCACGGCGCCCCACAGCCCCGACACCGCGCCGGCGCCGGACGCCACACCAAAGGCGAGGGCCATGGGCAGGGCCACCACCGCCGCCGTGAGACCACCGAAGACATCACCTTTGATGTGCTGAGAACTGATCTGGTTCAACCAGCTCATGGGGCGGGCTACAGCCACACAATCCCTACTAATGGTGGGGCGAACCTTAAGGGAGGGTTCTGTCTCAGATCAGGACCTGAGGGCGAATAGGCCCAGGCTGTGACAATCGATCCAGCCGGTAGCAGCGCTGCCGGCCAAGATCATGGGCCCCCCGCAGGCAGGGCCTGATTCGGCAGGCTTGCAATCACAAGGCAGAATCGGAGTCCCTGGGGAGCCCACCTTGCTGAGTGTGATCGAGGTGGTGGTGGGCATCCTCCTGCTCTTCGGAGGCGGCGAGCTGTTCGTCCAGGGATCGGTGGCCCTGGCCTTGCTGCTGGGGGTCCCCCAACTCGTGATCGGTCTCACCGTGGTGGCCCTGGGTACCAGCGCCCCCGAACTGTTCGTCAGCCTGATCTCCACGCTCAGGGGAGCCGATGACCTGGCGGTGGGCAACGTGGTGGGCAGCAACATCTTCAATGTGCTCGTGGTGCTGGGCATCAGCGCCGTGATCCTTCCGTTGAGGGTGCACAGCCGCCTGATCCGCCGCGATGTGCCGGTGCTGCTGGCCGTGTCGATGGCCGTCTGGGGTATGGCTTCCGCAGGCCGGGTGACCTGGCAGGCCGGCCTGGCCCTGCTCACCGCCGTGGTGATCAACACGGTCTGGGAAACCCGCACGGCCCGCGAGGAAGGTGAATCCACCGGCGACGAGATCGATCCAGCCGACGCGGAAGGGGGCTACGGACCGGCCCTGATCAGGCTGGCGGCCGGCCTTGGCCTGCTGGTCTGGGGCTCGCAGATCCTGGTGAAGGGGGCTACCGCCATCGCCATGAGCCTGGGGGTGAGTGAAACCCTGATCGGCCTCACGATCGTGGCGGCCGGCACCTCGATGCCTGAACTGGTCACTTCGATCATGGCGGCCCTGAAGGGCAAGGCTGATCTGGCCATCGGCAACGTGGTGGGCAGCAACCTGCTCAACCAGTTGTTGATCCTGGGAGGCTGTGCCTTCATCTCAGGATCCCGCGGTCTGAATGTCGACCCGGCCATGATCCAACGCGATCTGCCGATCATGGTGGCCACCACGCTGGCCCTGCTTCCCATCTTCTGGACAGGCGGGGTGATTTCCCGGAGAGAGGGGGTACTGCTTGTGGGCCTCTACGGGCTCTACCTGGTGGAGCAGATTCTTCCCCTCACCATTCCAGCCCTGGCCTCACCCCTGCGCAGCTTCAGCCTGCTGGTGGTCATTCCCGCCCTGGTGCTGCTGCTGGCCGTGCAGGTCTGGCGGCACTGGCGACAGACCACCGTTCAGGCCAGGGCGGGCAATTGATCTTCACCGCCTGAGGGTGCGAGGGTGCCCGAAAGTCCTGAGTCGTTGATGGCGTCGATTTTTGCTGACAGCAGCCTGAGCATCGGCCGCACCCCCCTGGTGAAGCTGAACCGGGTGGTCGGTGACAGCCGCGCCACCGTTCTGGCCAAAATCGAAGGCCGCAACCCCGCCTATTCAGTCAAGTGCCGGATCGGCGCCGCCATGATCTGGCAGGCCGAGAAGGATGGATTGCTCGGTCCTGGCAAGGAGCTGATCGAGCCCACCAGCGGCAACACCGGCATCGCCCTGGCCTTCGTGGCCGCCTCCAGGGGGATCCCCCTCACCCTGACGATGCCGGAGTCGATGAGCCTGGAGCGGCGCAAGCTGCTCACCGCCTATGGAGCCAGGCTGGAGCTCACCGAAAGCAAACTCGGCATGACCGGTGCCGTGGGCCGGGCCCATGAGATCGCCGCCTCCGATCCCGAGCGCTACGTGCTGCTGCAGCAGTTCGCCAACCCGGCCAACCCCCAGATCCACCACGACACCACCGGCCCGGAAATCTGGGATGACACCGATGGCCAGGTGGATGTGCTGGTGGCTGGGGTGGGCACCGGCGGCACCATCAGCGGGGTCAGCCGTTACTTCAAGACCACCCGGGGCCAGGCGCTGGTCTCGGTGGCGGTGGAGCCGCTGAACAGCCCGGTGATCGCCCAGGCCAGGGCCGGTGAGCCGCCCCAGCCAGGGCCCCACAAGATCCAGGGGATCGGTGCCGGATTCGTACCCCAGAACCTCGATCTCGCCCTCGTCGACCGGGTGGAAGCCGTGAGCGACCAGGAGGCCGTGGCCATGGCCAGGCGGCTGATGCGTGAGGAGGGAATCCTGGCGGGCATCTCCTGCGGGGCCGCCACCGTGGCCGCCCTGAGGCTGGCGGCCGAGGAGGCCTTCGCCGGCAAGACGATCGTGGTGGTCCTGCCCGACTCCGGAGAGCGTTACCTCAGCTCGGTGCTGTTCGAGGGGGTCTTTGATGCCGCCGGCCTGGCCCCGGTCGAGCGGTAGTCGCGCCACCAGCGCCAGGCCTCCCAGTTGATCAGCAGCCCGATCAGCCAGAAATGCAGCCGCCGCCAGCCCTGCCAGCGCTGGGGATCACTGGCGCTGTAGGCCAGCAACACCAAGGCCGCCACCGGCACCAGGAAGTCGATCAGCATTCCGCTGAACAGCAGCGGCAGCTGCTCCCGGCCCACATGGCTCTCGATCTCCGGTGAGAGACCGTGGAAGAGGGGCATCAGGCCCGGATCCACGTGAAAGAGCATGCAGAGCAGCCAGGCCAGCCACAGGGTCCGCAGGCGCAGGGCGCGATCGATGGATACGGTCATGGCAAGCAACGGCTGCTCTGGGTGCCGCGCCAGAGCTGGTTCCGGCAGCGCGACTGACTGCCCCTAAGGTCTGGTCACGCTTAAAAAACCACTTCCATGACACTAGGCCCAAGCGCGGGCCCTGAACCCGGGGCCGAGCGGGATCCGCGGGTGATCCAGCGGCTGATGCCGCTCTGGGACTGGCTCTACCGCCACTATTTTCGGGTGAGCACCAGTGGCTGGGAGCAGATCCCAGGCGAAGGTCAGATGCTGCTGGTGGGATCCCACAACGGCGGGCTGGCCAGCCCTGATCTGCCGATGCTGATGCTCGATTGGTTCCGGCGCATCGGTCTGGAGCGGCGGGTGTATGGCCTGGCCCATCCCAAGGTGTGGCAGGTGTTTCCCCAGGTGGCGCACCTGGCAGCCCAGACGGGAGCGATCCCCTACTACCCGAGGGGGGCCATGGCTGTGCTGGAGCGGGGCGACAGCCTGCTGGTGTTCCCCGGCGGCGGCCAGGATGCCTTCCGGCCGCATCGCCTGCGCCAGAGCATCCAGTTCAGGGGGCGCACCGGCTTCATCCGGCTGGCCCTCTGGCATGGCGTGCCGATCGTGCCGCTGATCTCCTGGGGCAGCCACGACACCCTGATCGTGCTCGAAGACTGCTACGAACCGATGCAGCGCTGGCATGAGCGCGGCCTGCCCTGGCTGTTCGGCATCGACCCGGAGGTGTTTCCCCTCTATCTCGGCCTGCCCTGGGGTCTGGGCGTGGGCCCGCTGCCCAACCTGCCCCTGCCGGCTCGAATCCACACCCGTGTCTGCCGGCCGATCCGCTTCGAGCGCAGCGGCCATGCCGCCAGCCGCGACCGCGACTACGTGCAGAGCTGCTACGCCCGGGTGGTGGCGGAGATGCAGGAGCAGCTCGATGAGCTGGCCCGCAGCAGCCGCTGATCAGCCGGCGACCGCTTCGCCCTTGTAGGCCAACCCGAGGGCCTTGGCCAGCGGCTTGAAGGGCTTGAGATAACGGCTCTCGTGGGGTTGCCCCTTGAGCATCCGGTTCCAGTAGATCCAGGGCAGGCCCCTGGTCTTCATCAGCCACATGCTCCAGCGCTCGCGGGTGGGGTCGATCTGGAACGAGCTCACGGGCTGGAGGTCGTAGTCGAACTCAGCCATCACCACCCTGTCGTAGCCGGTGATCAGCGGGCAGACGCTGTAGCCGTCGTAGCGGGCCTGCAGCGGCTTGCCATCCAGCTGGGCCAGCAGGTTGGCCACCAGCACCGGTGCCTCACCCCGCACCGCACCGGCGGTCTTGGAGGTGGGCAGCGACGACACATCTCCGAGGGAGAAGACATTGGGATAACGCACGTGCTGGGTGCTGTATTTGTCGACCTCCACCCAACCCCCGGGGGCGCTGGTGGCCAGCGGGCTCTGGGCGATCAGCTCCGGCGCCGACATCGGCGGCACCGCATGGATCATCGAGAAGGGAATCTCCTTGCAGGAGGTGTTGCCCTCAGCATCACTGACCTCGAAAACCGCCACCTGCTCCTCGGCCCTGATCTCCCTGAGGTTGTGGCGCAGCAGCACCTGAATGCCCCGCTGCTCCACCACCTTCTTCAGCACCCGGGCATAGACCGGAACACCGAAGAGGCCGGGACCGGCGGTGGCGAAGATCACCTGGGTGTTCACGCCCACGCCGCTGGTGGCCTTGAAGATGTCGTCGGCCATGTACATGATCTTCTGCGGGGCCCCAGCGCACTTGATCGGCGTTTCGGGGAAGGTGAAGATCGCGGTGCCGCCCTTGAACCCTCGGATCGTCTCCCAGGTGTAGGGGAGGTGCTCCTTGGAGTAGTTGCTGGTGACCCCATGGCGGCCGAGGGCTTTCTCGAGCCCCTTCACCCGCTCCCAGCGCAGCTGTAGGCCGGTGGCCACCACCAGGGTGTCGTAGCTGATGGCCTCGCCGGTGCTGGTGATCACCCGGTTGGCCTCCGGCTCAAACGAAGCCGCGGCGGCGCGGATCCAGGTGCAGCCGGCAGGAATCAGATCTGCCTCATCGCGGCGGGTCTGCTCCTTTGTCATCACCCCACCACCCACCAGGGTCCAGCCGGGTTGGTAGTAGTGATCGCTGCTGGGCTCCAGAATGGCCACGTCAAGGCCGCTGCGGGCCAGCAGCAACTGGCTGGCCACCGTGATCCCCGCTGCGCCGCCGCCGACGATCAGGATCTGGTGGTGCTGCGCCGGGCTCGAGGAACTCATGACATCTGATCGCACCTGTCCTGTCTAGGGCCCGCCGGGGCCCATCGACAATGGCTGTGGGCGTCCTCCCACGGCCTTGGTTGGCCAGGAACTCAGCTGATCGCCGAAACACCGAACAGGCGCTGATTGCGGTGGATCAGCTCACGCAGCAACTCCACCTGCCAGTGGAGCGGATCCAGCGGTTCCGCCATCGTTTCGACATGGCGGCTGATGCTGTCGGCCTGCAGACGCAGATGCAGCAGATCGTGCTCCAGCCTGGCCCTCAGCTGAGGGTTGGAGCAACTCCTGAGGGCCTGGAGCCCTTGGCGGCTGCGCACCCCAAGGCACCAGCACAGGCGGGTGAGGGAAGTCAGATCCGTTGGCATGCGGCCAGTGGAGCAGCAGTTCTCAGACATGTGCTGGAACAGCATCACGACGCGATGGCAGAGAGCCTACGGGGTCTCGGTGGCGGCGCTGGGAGGGGGTCTGGGGCCACTGGTGCCCGTTCAGAAAACACAGCTGCCTTTGTAGGCTGAAGCCAACGTGATGAGCCCCATGGTGATCAGCAATCCGACCAGCGCCACCAGTCTGAACGCAGCCCCGCTGCTGCCGCGGCGGCCAGTGGCCCAGGAGATGGAGGCTGAACTGCACCAGGGCCTCTGCAACCACCTGCAGATGGAGCTGATGGCCAGCTACACCTACCTCTCCCTGGCGGTGTGGTTCACCCAGCGGGAACTGAATGGATTCGCCGCCTTCGCCACGGCTGAGTCCGATGGGGAACGAGCCCATGCTCGCCTTTTCGTGGATTACCTGGTGGCCCGCTCCCAGCCGGTGGAGCTCTCGGCCCTGCCCCAGCCCCGGCAGACCTGGACCCATGTGGAGGATGTGCTGATGTCCGCCTTCGAGATGGAGGCCGAGGTCACCACGTCGTTGCAGCAGCTCTACAGCCTGGCGGAGCGCTGTGGCGATTACCGCAGTTCCATCTTTCTCGATCCCATGATCAAGAGCCAGGTGGACGCCGAGAGTGAAGTGGCCCATCTGCTGGCCCAGGTGCGTCACTGCGGCCCCGACTTCGGCGCCTTGATGATTCTTGACCAATCCCTGAGCGCCGCAGCAACGCCGGCGGCAGGGTGAAGCTGAAGCGAGACCGGCTGTTCCGGTCTCGCTTCGATGAGAAGGGGGAGGTCAGTCGCGGCCGCAGCGGCAGCGCCCTCCCTTCCAGTTGGAGCACTTCTTGGCTTTGCAGCCTTTTCCCTTCGACTTGGCCGTCGTCATCACCGGGCAGGTGACCCGCTCAAGGGAGGGTTCGATCGAGGGGAAGGTGTCGTTCACAGAATTGTTGGAAGGGTGAAAAATCCTGAGACCATCCAAGCGCCTCCTGCCGGGGTTCTGGGCGTGCAGGAGAGACCAGTTGATGTGACCAATGTTACCCAGGTTCCGCGCGGTTGACGCTGGTGGTCCCTCAATCGGGCATTGTCACGAACTCTTCCGCCACGGTGGGATGGAGGGCCATGGTGCGATCGAAGTCGGCCTTGGTGGCCCCCATGCCGATGGCGATCGCTGCCATCTGAATGATCTCAGCTGCGTGCTCGCCCACCATGTGGCAACCCAGCACCCGGCCTGAGTTCACCTCCACCACCAGCTTCAGCAGGCAGCGGGGGCAGCGCTGAGGCAGGGCCTGGGCCATGGAGCGAAAACGGGCCCGGTAGAGGCGCACCCCCTCAGCACCGAGGCGAGCCACGGCCTCCTCCTCGCTCAGGCCCACTGTGGCCAGCTCCGGCTGGCTGAACACGGCACTGGCCACCAGATCGTGATCCACCTGGCGGGGTCGCCCGCCGTAGACGCTGTCGGCAAAGGCCCGGCCCTCATCCACCGCCACCGGGGTGAGGTTGATGCGGTCGGTGACATCCCCCACAGCGAAGATGTGGGGAACATTGGTGCATTGGTCGGCATCCACCGGGATGCGGCCGTCCTCCACCGCCACGCCCGCCGCCGCCGGATCGAGGCCGCCCAGGAAGGGCTGGCGGCCCGTGGCCAGCAGCACTCCGCCGCAGGGCTCCTGGCGGCCCTGGCAGGTGGTGGCGGTGAGTTGGCCGGCCTCACCGGCGATGGCAGTGAGGGTCTGGGCGAAGTGGAGGGTGATGCCGTCGGCCTCCATGCCCTCATGCACCGCCGCACTCAGTTCCCGGTCAAAGCCCCGCAGCAGGCGATCCCCGCGCACGAACTGATCCACCTCCACCCCCAGGCCGCGCAGGATGCAGGCGAATTCACAGGCAATGAAGCCGCCGCCCACGATCAGCACCCGCTGGGGCAGGCGTTCGAGCAGAAACATGTCATCGCTGACCCAGCCCAGCTCCGCACCGGGAATCGAGGGACGATGCGGGCGCCCCCCCACGCTGATCAACAGACGCTCACCGCGCAGCAGACGCCGGTGACCATCCGCTTGGCCTGGCCCCCCGCCCACCTCCAGGTGATGGGCATCCAGAAAGCGGCCCCAGCCCCTCACCAGTTCCACCCCGGCCCGCTCGAGGAAACCGATGTGCAGTCCATTGAGACGATCCACCTCAGCCCGCACCGCCGCCAGCAGCTGTGAGGGGTCGCAGTGGTGCTGGCCCACGCTCCAGCCGTAGCTGGCCGCATCGGCCAGCAGGTGCCGGTAGGCCGAGCCGTACACCAGCAGTTTCTTGGGCACGCAACCGCGGATCACACAGGTGCCCCCCACCCGGTCCCCTTCCACCACAGCGACCCTGGCCCCATGGCTGGCGGCGCGCTTGGCGGCGGCCAGTCCCCCGGAGCCTGCGCCGATCACCACCAGGTCGAAGCGGTCGTGATCAGCGACGGAGAGGACCGCAGAGCTGCGGGCTGGATCGGCGCTGGTGGTCAAGGCGGAAGCTGCTGCACTGTCCTCAGGATGATCGATCGGTTGCCGTGCGCGCATCGGCAGCCAATGAAACGATGCTGGTCAGCCTGGAGGGCCAGCCCCTGCTCTGAGCACAACAGCTGCACGAAAGGGCTGTCACTCCGGGAGGTCTGGCGGCCGTTCTCGACAGCGCAGAGCGCCTCAGGCTGCCAACAGCTCGTAGCTGACCCCAGGCACCGGATCAATCAGACGGGAACCAGCCGCGGCGACTCTGCCCGCCTCCTCGAGGCTGCCCTTTTGCCAGAGGATGCGGGTCAGAGCCCCCGCGTAGCTCACATCCCCACCGCTGGTGCTGGCCAGCACCACCGCAGGCTGGAAACGTTCCAGCAACTGGGGCAGCACCTGTCTCCCCTTGACGAAGGCCCCCACCAGCGGCAGGCCCAGATCCAGCACCGGAGTGATCACCGCATCCACCGGCTGAGCCGGCAGCTCAGGGCAGAGAAAGCCATGGGGTTCCACATAGAGGCTGCCGGCAGGATGCCTGAGCAGATAGGCATTCTCCACCTGGGGCACCGGAGCGCCTGCACTGGCACTGATGATCAGGTCGCCGTGCTCAAAGCGCTCGCCAGGGGCAAGGCTGTGCACAGTTTCAAAGCCCAGGTCACGGGCCTTGCTGGCCGCCCCCGCTGAACCCAGCACCGGCAAGCTGGGGTCCAGCAGCGCCAGCGTGGCTGGATGGCAATGGTCGGGAAGTCCCTGGGTGAGCAGGAGCAGATCGAGCCCCTCGGGCACCGGCCAGGGCTGGTTCAGCTCGGCGCGAAAGAACCAGGGGCCAGGAGGGAACTCCAGGGGGCCGCTCAGCCAGGGATCGAGCAGAACGCGGCAGCCGCCGAAATCAAGCAGCCAGCCATTGGCGCCGAAATAGGTGGCTTGCAATGCCATGGCTTGTGGGCTCAAAACCGGCTGTGAGGCCAGACCCTAGGCCGTGTTGAGACGGAGCCGTGGCTGGCTTTCGCTGCTGCAGAGCCGCCAGAGCAGCAACCCCATCGAGCCGGCCCGGACCAGGCTGACCACAGCCAGAGCAACGCAGAGCGGGCAGTGGGCAAGACCCATGGACAACGATCACTCAGACAGATGGTTCGTGGCTCCAGCCTGACAGTCCTGAGGCACCTGTGGGGGCGGGCTGCTGGAATGCAGGCAGAAGTGACACTCCCACCAGGGACCAGGCAGGCTCCGTGCTGCGGCTGAGCGAACTCAAGCTCCCCCTCGACCACACCGACGACGAGCTGCGCCAGGCGGTGCTGAAGCGGCTCGCGCTTCCGCCCCAGGCTCTGCGGGGCCTGAAGCTGGTGAGGCGCAGCGTTGATGCCCGTCACAAGGACGCCATCCGCTTCAGCTACAGCCTCGATCTTGACGTGGCCGATCCCAAGGGACTGCTGCAGCGCTGGCGCCGGGACCCCCACCTGCGGCCATCCCCCGACACCACCTATCGCTTCGTGGCCCAACTGGAGCCCGGAGCGGTGCGGCGACCGGAGCGCCCGATCGTGATCGGCGCCGGCCCCTGTGGCTATTTCGCCGCACTCGTGCTCGCCCAGATGGGGCTGCGGCCCCTGCTGCTGGAGCGGGGCAAACCGATCAAGGAGCGCACGGCCGACACCTTCGGCTTCTGGAAGGGCCAGCGGCCTTTCGATCCCCACTCCAACGTGCAATTCGGCGAGGGCGGAGCCGGCACCTTCTCCGACGGCAAGCTCTACAGCCAGGTGCGGGACCCCCGCCACCTGGGCCGCAAGGTGCTGGAGGAGCTGGTGGCCTGCGGGGCCAATCCCGAGATCCTCACCCTGCACCACCCCCACATCGGCACCTTCAAGCTGGCCACGGTGGTGCGGGGGCTGCGCAGCCGCATCGAAGCCCTCGGCGGGGAGATCCGCTTCCGCAGCGAGGTGGTGCGCCTGGACACCGAGGCCGACCCTGACGGGCAGAGGATCTGCGGCGTGGTGCTCGCCGATGGCTCCTGCCTGGCGGCCCGCCATGTGGTGCTGGCGGTGGGCCACAGCGCCCGCGACACCTTCGAGAGCCTGCAGCGCGACGGGGTGCGCCTGGAGCCCAAACCCTTCTCGATCGGCGTGCGGCTGGAGCATCCCCAGTCCTTGATCGATGCGGCCCGCTGGGGGGCCTGCGCCGGCCATCCCCGGCTGGGGGCGGCGGAATACAAGCTGGTGCATCACCTGGGCGATGGCCGCAGCGTCTACAGCTTCTGCATGTGCCCCGGCGGCCTGGTGGTGGCCGCCGCCTCCGAGCCCGGCCACCTGGTCACCAACGGCATGAGCCAGCACTCCCGCAACGAGCGCAATGCCAACAGCGGCATCGTCGTGGGTCTGGAGCTGGAGGACCTGCTCTCCTACGGCCAGGGCCCGGATGATCCCCTCGCCGGCGTGGCCTTCCAGCGCCACTGGGAAGCCAAGGCCTTTGCCCTGGGCGGTGGCAGCTACCGGGCGCCCGTCCAGCGGCTGGATGATTTTCTCTCGGGCCAGGGACTGAGCCGACCGCCGGGCTCGATCCAGCCCTCCTACGCCCCCGGCACCACCCCGGCTGATCTGAGCGCCTGCCTGCCGGAGTTCGCCGTGCTGGCCCTGCGCGAGGCGATCCCGGCCTTCGAGCGCAGCATTCCCGGCTACGCCATGGCCGAGGCCCTGCTCACCGGCGTCGAGACACGCACCTCCTCACCCGTGCGGATCCCGCGGGGGCCTGACCTGCAGAGCGTGAACACCCGTGGCCTTTACCCGGCCGGAGAAGGAGCTGGCTATGCCGGTGGCATCCTCTCGGCAGGCATCGATGGCATCCGGGTGGCGGAGGCGGTGGCCTGCAGCCTGCTCAGCCCTGGGCCACAATCCCGCTCCACTGCACCGCCTTGACCTGATCGCGGCGCCAGGAGTGAAACAGCAGCGGCTCCGCCACCGTGCACAGAGGGCAGAGGCTGAGCTGCTCGGGCCCCAGTCCGGCGTTGAGCAGCTGGGTACGGGCGGCCTGGCGAATATCGAGGCGATAACGATCCCCTGGGGAGCCGGGCGAACCATCGGGCTTCAGGGCTCCGGCCGCCATCAGACTCTGGGCAGGGTCTTCCCCCGGAACGCAGCAGGCGTTGCCCACCTGCAGGGCCACATCCAACTGCACCTTATAGGCCTCACCACCCACGGCAGGACCGAGGGCCACCAGCAGGTCGCGGCGCTGGCTGCCTGAGCGCTCCAGCGCTTCGATTGCAGCCGGCAGGATGCGGCCCGCCACTCCCCGCCAGCCGGCATGGCAGGCCGCCACCGAGCCCCGGGCCCGATCGGCGATCAGCACCGGAGTGCAATCGGCACCACACACCCACAGCGACTGACCGGCGCCATCGCTCACCAGCCCATCACCCTCCGGCCAGGGTTCAACGGCCGCTTCGCTGGCAGCCAGCACGAGGGGACTGTGGATCTGACGGGTGCGGTGCACCGAGACACCGGCACTGAGGGCAGCGGCCAGCTCCTGGGGACCGCGCCCACTCCACTGGCGGGTGAAAAACCCGTGCTCGAACTCCGAGAGCCGATCGCACTGGAGGAAGTAGCCGCCATAGGTCCCCACCCAGGTCCAGCCGTCGAGGGCGTTGAAACCCTGATCAGGGCGATCGAAGGGCGGATCGACGGCTTCAGCCACGGGACAGCGTCCTCAGCAATCGGGCATGTCGCGCATCAGCCAGAAGCCATCGAAGCGCTCGGTTTGCGCCTCGCTCTGCACGGCGATGAACTGCAGACCAGCGGCGGCCGTGCGGGCGGCCGCGAAAGCTTCGGCCACCTCGCTGGCCTCTGTCTCGGCCAGGGTCGCCAGCCGCCAGCGGTCCTCCAGACCCGCTTCGAGCACCAGGTTGCTGCCCTCCATCTCCAGACGGGCCGGCTCAAGGCCGGCGATCCACCCGGCGATCGCCAGGGAGCGGGTGCGGCTGAACAGGCGCAGACCGGGCACCACCAGATCATCAGGCAGATCATCGGGGAGGGGGAACAGCCCTTCAAAGCCGATCTCCCACTCGGAGGCTTCCCGCAGGGCGCCGAGGGGCAGGGAGGCCCAGTCCCAGGAATCGCCCCGGGCAGCCTCGGGCAGCGGCAGGGGCAGGGAGCGCATCGGCTGGGGCGGTGGCGCCAGGGGGCCGGTCATGTACCCCTCCTCGGCGGGGTACACGTCCCGTTCCCGCTCACTCAGCCACTCGACCAGGGCGTAGCAGCGGCGGCTGGGAACCACCTCAAGGCCGATGGCTTCAGCAGCCCGCTGCACCATGGTGCGCATCGTCGCCCGCCAGCAGCGCAGCCGCCGTGGGCTCCCCAGGCCCTGTTCCGCCGCCGCCGCCAGCGCCTCGTTGAGGGCGCCTTGCAGCCAGACCGAATTGACCGTGCTGGCCGGACAGTTCTTCACCCAACGGAAGCGGGACAGGCTTCCCTCAGCGACGGGGGTGGCTGTGATCAACAGATCCCAGCGCTTCTTGCCGCCGGGATCGAGCACCGGGCGGGAGAAGAAATCCAGTTCCCAGTCGAGGCTGAGCTGGCTGCCAGGGGCTGTGGGAGCGGCCTGATTCATCCCGCCTCCTGCTCGTGTTGACGCAGCAGCAGGCGAGCCCGGTTGGCCCGATCCTCGGCCTCGGCCATCACGGTCTCCTTGGCCGTGAGCAGCTCACCGGGCTGGGTCTCGAGCAGGGCGGTGTTGAGGGCGATCCGGCCACGGGAGGGATCGATCTGGGTGACCAGGGCCCTGAGTCGCTCCCCCTGAGTGAAGGCCTGGCGGATGTCCCGCAGATGAACACCGGTGATCGACGACTGGTGCAGCAGACCGCTCACCCCGCCCAGGTCCACAAAGAAGCCGTAGGGCTTGACCGAGACCACCTGACCGTCGACCAGCTGACCCACCTCCAGCTGCGCCAGCAGGGAGGCACTGGCGGCCCGTTTCTCGGAGAGCACCAGCTTGCGCGTGTCGACATTGACCTCCAGGAAGGCCACAGCAAAGGAGGTGCCCACCAGCTGCTCGTGATTCTCGCCGTTCTGGAGCTGGGAGCGGGGAATGAATCCCCTGAGGCCCTCCAGATCGCAGGTGACGCCACCGCGATTGAAGCCACTCACCTTGACCTGCACCACCTTGCCATCGGCCTCCAGCTGTTTCACCCTCTCCCAGCTGTGGCGCAGGGCCAGGGCCCGGGCGCTGATCGTGACCATGCCATCGGCGTTCTGCTCGCGGGTGACCAGTACCTCCACCGGCTGACCCTTGGGGAAGCGTTCCTTGAGGTTGCCGATCACCCCGAGGCCTGCCTCGGCCTTGGGCATGAAACCCGGCGCCTTGCCGCCGATGTCGACGTACACCCCATCGCTCTCGGCGCTGATCACCGTGCCGGTGACCACGTCACCGGTGGCCCCCACCGGCTCATTCTCATCGAGCGCAGCGAGGAAGGCCTCCTCGTCGAAGTCGAAGTCGTCGACGGTGCGGGCCGGCCTCGAGGAGGAGGCGGCGGCAGGGGCGCTGCCGGCGGAGCGGCTGGAGCGACCCTGGCGGGAGGGGCCATCGGCCGCCCCCATCAGGTCAGCCATGGTCAGGCCCTCCAGGCTGGCCGTTTCGAAGCGCTCGTCATCGCTGCGGCTCACAGCAGCGGCCTGGGGAGCCGAAACTGGCCTGGTCGCTGCCGGAGCCGGAGTGGCCAGGCTCAGCGTTGTTTCGTTTTGATCAGCGGCGGAAGTCTGGGAACCCTCCTCCTCCTCCTTGCGACTGAGGTACATCAGCTGCGGAGGCTTGCGTAGGGGTGGCTCCACCCGGGTGGGAGCCGCCGGCTTGGAGCGGGGGCCAACAGGAGGAACGGGACGCTGCGATCCAGCCATGGCCCAGGGTGATCTGACAGCAGCACACTGTAAGGATCAGCCCGTGGAGCGGATGGAAGCACCTGGCATGCATGCCCTTGAAGGGCTCAGTTGGATGGCGGCCCAGGAGGCCGCGTCCCAGCCGGGAAGCACGGTGATCTGGCCGTTCGGGGCCGTGGAGCAGCACGGCCCGCATCTGCCCCTGGGCACCGATGCGATTTTTGCCGAACGGGTGCTGCAGGCCGTGCTGGAGCGATTGCCTGCGGAGTTGCCGATCTGGCGGCTGCCGCTGTTCCAGCTGGGCTTTTCCCCCGAGCACGGCGCCTTCCCCGGCACCCTCAGCCTGCCGGCCGAGGTGCTGCTGCAGGTGGTGATGGCCGTGGGGTCTGACCTGGCCCGGGCCGGGTTCCAGCGCCTGGTGCTCTTCAACGCCCACGGTGGTCAGATCGCACTGCTGCAGGTGGCGGCGCGGCAGCTGCGGGCCGCCCACCCCCGCCTGGCGGTGATGCCCTGCTTCCTCTGGAGCGGTCCGCCGGGGGTGGCGGCACTGTTGCCCGAGCCGGAACGCCGGGAGGGCCTGCACGCGGCCCTGGCCGAAACGAGCCTGATGCTGCATCTGGCCCCGGAGCTGGTGGGACCCCAGCGACCCCGGGAAGGCCAACCCGATCCAGCCCCGCCAGCGGGCTGGAGCCTGGAGGGGGCCGTCCCCACGGCCTGGCTGACCGCCGATCTCTCCGCCAGTGGTGTGGTGGGAGATGCCAGGGGCGCCGATGCCGCCCTGGGCGAGGCCCTGCATACAGCCCTGGTGGATGGCTGGGTGACGCTGCTGGAGGACCTGCTCAAGAGCAGCTGGCCGCCAGGCCCCTGAACCAATTCCGGCCAGCCTGGTTACAGTCACCGACACTGATCCCCATGCCGGCAATCCCATGCCCAGCCTCGAGACCACCATCGTCGCCAGCACAGCCGTTTCCGCTGCCGCCACCACTGCTGTGGGCAACAGCGCTGAGCAGGATGTCGGGCTGCCTGATTTCAGCAGCTCCACCTACAAGGATGCTTACAGCCGCATCAACGCGATCGTGATCGAGGGCGAGCAGGAAGCCCATGACAACTACATCTCCCTCGGCAGCCTCATCCCCGACCAGGCTGAAGAGCTGGCGCGGCTCGCCCGCATGGAGCTGAAGCACAAGAAAGGATTCACGGCCTGCGCCAACAACCTGTCGGTGACTGCCGACATGGACTTCGCCAAGGAGTTCTTCTCCCCCCTGCACGGCAACTTCCAGGCGGCCCTGGCCGAAGGGAAAGTGGTGACCTGCCTGCTGATTCAGGCCATCTTGATCGAGGCTTTCGCCATCTCGGCTTACCACATCTATATCCCCGTCGCCGATCCCTTCGCCCGCAAGATCACCGAAGGTGTGGTCAAAGATGAATACACGCACCTGAATTACGGCCAGGAATGGCTGAAAGCCAACCTGGAGGCCTCCCGCGCCGAACTGGAGCAGGCCAACCGGGTGAACCTGCCGCTGGTGCGCAAGATGCTGGAGCAGGTGGCTGGTGATGCCGCCGTGCTGCACATGGATCAGGAAGATCTGATGGCCGATTTCATGACCTCCTATCAGGAGGCTCTCACCGACATCGGTTTCACCACCCGGGAGATCGCCCGGATGGCCACCGCCGCGCTGCTGGGCTGAGTCGCCTCTTCAGCCATGGCAGGATGGGTCGTCGGCCCCGGCCGCGCCCATTCCGCCTCGCCCCAGCTGCATGTTCGGTCTGATTGGTCACTCAACCAGCCTGGAGCAGGCTCGGAGCAAGGCTCTGGAGCTGGGCTTTCCCGAATACGCCGAGGGCGACCTTGACCTCTGGTGCGTGGCTCCTCCGCAACTGGTGGAGCAGGTCAGCGTTACCAGTCTGACCGGAAAAACCATTGAGGGCGCCTACATCGATTCGGTGTTCGTGCCCGAGATGCTCAGTCGTTTCAAGACAGCCCGGCGCAAAGTACTCAACGCCATGGAGCTGGCCCAGAAGAGCGGGATCGACATCACCGCCCTGGGTGGCTTCACCTCGATCATCTTCGAGAATTTCAACCTGCTGAAGGCCCAGCAGATCCGCAGCACCGCCCTGGAGTGGGAGCGTTTCACCACCGGCAACACCCACACCGCCTGGGTGATTGCCCAGCAGGTTGAAACCAATGCCCCGGCCCTCGGCATCGATCTGAGCAGGGCGAAGGTGGCAGTGGTGGGAGCCACCGGCGACATCGGCAGCGCCGTCTGCCGCTGGCTCAGCCAGAAGACAGGCGTGGCTGAGCTGCTGTTGGTGGCCCGCCAGCCCCAGCCGCTGCTGGATCTGCAGGCCGAGCTGGGTGGCGGCCGCATCCTCAGCCTGGAGGAGGCCCTGCCTGAAGCCGACGTGGTGGTCTGGGTGGCCAGCCTGCCCCAGGGCCTGAGCATCGATGCAGCCAGCCTCAGGTCTCCCTGCCTGATGATTGATGGGGGTTACCCCAAGAATCTCGACACCAAGGTGGCCGGTGGCGGTGTGCACGTGATCAAGGGCGGCATCGTTGAGTTCTGGCAGGACATCGGCTGGCAGATGATGGAAGTGGCCGAGATGGACAATCCAAAGCGCCAGCTCTTCGCCTGCTTCGCCGAAGCGATGCTGCTGGAGTTTGAAGACCTGCACACCAATTTCAGCTGGGGTCGCAACAACATCACCCTCGCCAAGATGGAGTTGATCGGGGCCGCTTCCCTGCGCCACGGCTTCCGCTCGATCGGCCTCAATCAGGTGCCACAGCCCCAGCTGGCGGCCGTGTGATCCACCCACCCTCCCTTCCTCACCATGGCCCGTCGCCCACTGCTTGAATTCGAAAAGCCTCTGGTGGAACTGGAGGATCAGATCGATCAGATCCGCCAGCTGGCCAGGGATTCGGAAGTGGATGTCAGCCAGCAGCTGCTGCAGCTGGAAACCCTGGCGGCCCGGCGGCGGGAGGAGATCTTCCAGTCGCTCACCCCGGCGCAGAAGATTCAGGTGGCCCGCCACCCCCAGCGCCCCAGCACCCTGGATTACATCCAGGTGATCACCGATGAATGGTTTGAGCTGCATGGAGATCGCCGCAGCTCCGATGACCAGGCCCTGGTGGGTGGCGTCGGCCGCATCGGTGACCAGGGGGTGGTGTTGATCGGCCACCAGAAGGGCCGCGACACCAAGGAGAATGTGGCCAGAAATTTCGGCATGGCCTCGCCGGGGGGGTATCGCAAGGCCCTGAGGCTGATGGAGCACGCCGATCGGTTTCGCCTGCCCATCCTCTGCTTCATCGACACCCCCGGTGCCTACGCCGGTGTGCTCGCGGAAGAGCAGGGACAGGGTGAGGCGATTGCCGTGAACCTGCGCGAGATGTTTCGCCTGCGGGTCCCGGTGATTGCCACGGTGATCGGTGAAGGGGGCTCCGGCGGTGCCCTCGGCATCGGTGTCGCCGACCGCCTGCTGATGTTCGAGCACAGCGTCTACACCGTGGCCAGTCCTGAAGCCTGCGCCTCCATTCTCTGGCGGGATGCGGCCAAGGCCCCGGCCGCTGCGGCTGCCCTGCGCATCACCGCCAACGACCTGCTGCAACTGGGTGTGATCGATGCAGTGCTGAGCGAGCCCTCCGGCGGGAACCACTGGGCGCCGCTCCAGGCCGCCGAAACCCTGCGCGCCGCCCTGGTGCAGAACCTGCAGGACCTGGGCCAGCTCAGTGAAGCCGACCTGCTGGAGCAGCGTTATGCCAAGTTCCGGCGCATGGGGCGAATTCTCGATCCAGAGGCCACAGAATCTGTGGCCAACCCTTAAGGTTCGTATCGAGACGCGATCAGTTTGCCTTCTGTATTCATCACCGGTGCCTCCAGGGGCCTAGGAGCCGCCGCCGCCAGCCGTTTTGCGGCTGCTGGCTGGGACCTTCTGCTCCTGGCACGCACCGGAGCTGATCTGGAGGCTGTTGCAGCTCCCCTGCGGGCCGGCGGCAGACAAGTGGAATGGGTGGTGGCGGATCTCACCGATCCCCAGAGCCTTCCAGCCCAGTTGAGTGAACTGTTGGGCCGTGGATTGCAGCCCTCCGTGGTGATCAACAACGCCGGAGCCGCTTACACCGGTGCCCTGGCCACCATGGAGCTCAACTCATGGCAATGGTTGCTTCAACTCAACCTCACCAGTGTCTTCCAGGTCTGTCAGGCGGTGCTGCCTGGATTACGGCAACAGGACTCCAGCCTGATCATCAACGTCAGCAGCCACGCCGCCCGGAATGCCTTCCCCGAATGGGGGGCCTACTGCACCACCAAAGCGGCCTTGGAGTCGTTCAGCCGCTGCCTGGCCGCTGAGGAACGCAGCCATGGCATTCGCGTCTCCACCCTCACCCTCGGCGCGGTTGACACCCCCCTGTGGGTGACGGAAACCGTCCACAGTTCCTTCGATCGCCGTGCCATGCTTGATGTTGATCAAGCCGCGGAAGCCTTGCTGTTCTTAGCTCAGCAGCCTCCGTCCCAGGTGGTGGAGGACCTGACCCTCATGCCCGCCTCTGGCGCTTTCTGAGTCTTTCATGACATCCACCATCCCCTCCAACCCCAGCTCCAGGTCGGTCACTCCCGACGCGGCCCCAAGCCCTGTCAGCGGGCGCATTCGCGAGCGACTGATGCAGGCTGGCGTTCCCTACTTCGCCAACGACAACCTTGCTGATCACCTGCTCGAGGGAGAACTCGACCAGTTGGAAGTTGAGGTGGCCGGGAAAGTGCGGGAGATGCTGCGCAGCCTCGTCATCGATATCGATAACGATCACAACACCGAAGAAACCGCCGAGCGCGTCGCTCGGATGTACCTCCACGAGGTCTTCAAGGGTCGCTATCACAAGCAGCCGAAGATCGCCAGCTTCCCCAACGTCAAGCATCTGGACGAGATCTACACGGTGGGGCCGATCAGCATTCGCTCGGCCTGCTCCCACCATTTGGTGCCGATCCTGGGCAACTGCTGGATCGGGATCAAGCCCGGCGATCGCGTGATCGGCCTCTCCAAATTCGCTCGGGTGGCTGATTGGGTCTTCTCCCGTCCGCACATCCAGGAAGAGGCCGTGATGATCCTCGCCGATGAAATTGAGCGGCTCTGCAAGCCCCAGGGTCTGGCAATCCTGGTCAAAGCACAGCACTACTGCATGAAGTGGCGCGGGGTCAAAGAACCTCAGACCAGCATGGTCAACTCTGTAGTCCGGGGCGACTTCCGCCACGACCCCAGCCTCAAGCATGAGTTCTTTGAGCTGGTGAAGCAGCAGCAGGCCGTCCTCAGCACCTGAGTTCAGTTCGCCCCTGCGGCGGCTCCTCTCACCACAGTCACAAGAGCGCGCACCAAGTCGAGATCCTTCTCACCTGGGGCGCGCTCCACGCTGCTGGAGACATCCAGTCCATCGGGATGAAAGGCCGCCACCAGCTCGGCCGCGTTGCTGGGCCCAACGCCCCCGGCCAGCCACCAGGGCAGGCGGGGCCTGAACCCCTGCAGCCAAGCGCCCGGGATCTGCCGACCGCTGCCTCCCAGCTGGTCCGGCACCCAGGCGTCCAGCAACAGAGCCTCCACCACATCTCCGTAGTCGGCGGCCCGCTCAAGATCGTCGGGGGAGCGAATCCGCAGCGCCTTCCAGATCGCGCAGCCAGTGCGTTCCGCCAGCTCCCGACAGCGGCCTGGGGATTCCCTCCCATGCAGCTGAAGCACTTGATGACCCTGGGATGGCTCCAGCTGGGCGCCCAGCTCATCGCCCGGGTCCGCCAGCACCAGCACCCCCCGGCAACGGCGGCCGCCGGCGCTCATGGCCTGGAACAGCTCCAGTCGCTGCTCGGGGGCCAGCCAGCGGGGTGACGAGGGCACAGCAATGACCCCCAGCGCATCCACCCCCATCTGGGCCACCGCCCTGGCCTGGGCTGGCTGGCGCAGGCCGCAGATCTTCAACAGGGGGGAGAGCAACACTGGAGGGTCAGGTCTGCCCTTTCTAGGATCGATCAAAGAACGTCCAGGACCTGCCTGGACATCGGCAGGACAGCAGAGCGTGGGTGAAGGTTGGCAGCTCCTCAAGATCCGCGGCATCCCGCTGCGCATCCACCCGAGCTGGTTCGTGATCCTGGTGCTCGCCACCCTGGGCTTTCATCAGCAATATGGCGCCCAGCTGGCTGGACAGACCTCCAGCCTCGGCCTCTGGCTGCTGGCCCTGGCAACGGCCTTGATGCTGTTTGTTTCGGTGCTGCTGCACGAGCTGGGTCACTCGCTGGTGGCCATGGCCCATGGAGTGAAAGTGCGCAGCATCACCCTCTTCATGCTGGGGGGGGTGGCCAGCGTCGAGAAGGAATGCGCCACGGCGATGGCAGCCCTGCAGGTGGCCGCCGCAGGTCCCCTGGTGAGCCTGCTGCTGGCCGGGCTGTTCCTGGGCAGCAGCCACACAGTGGCCCATGCCTCACCGCTGCTGGGTGAAATGGTCAGCCAGCTGGGGGCCCTCAACCTGGTGCTGGCCCTGTTCAACCTCTTGCCCGGCCTGCCTCTGGATGGGGGCCTGATCGTCAAGGCGCTGGTCTGGCAGTGGACCGGCAGCCAGAGGCGGGGCGTGCAGGTGGCTGCCGCCATGGGCCGTTTTCTTTCGCTGATGGCCGTGGCCATGGGCACCCTGCTGCTGCTGCGGGGCGGCGGTCTGGGGGCTTTCTGGCTGATCATGCTCGGCTGGTTCGGGCTGGGGACCTCCAGAAATCAGGTCCAGCTGCTGGCTCTGCAGAAAGCCCTCAAGGACCTCAAGGTGGCTGAGGCCTCCCGCCGAAGGTTCCGGGTGCTGGAGGGCGATGCACCTCTGCGCGAGCTGTCCCGGATGCGTCAGGACGACAGCGACGGCCATCCCGACTGGGTCCTGGTCTGCGAACGGGGGCGCTGGAAAGGGGTGATCGGCGATGACCCCCTGCAGACCTTGCCTGTTCAACGCTGGGATCAGGAGCGGGTGCTGGACCACATCGAGCCCCTCGACACCCTGCCGAGCATTCAGCACGACGCGCCGCTGTGGCAGGCCGCCCTGCAGCTCGATGAGCCCGGCGTCGATCGCCTGCTGGTGCTGGGTTCAGCGGGCCTTCCGAGTGGCACCCTGGAACGCCCCGAACTCTCGGAGGTGGTCTTAGCCCGCCTGGGGCTGAAGCTGCCGCCGCCGCTGCTGGAGGCCGCCCGGCGCCAGGGCACCTATCCCCTCGGCCTGGCCCTGGCCCAGGTGGCAAGGGGGATTGCCGAGAGCGGTGAGGGCTGAGCCCGCCCGCCCCCCCGCCAGCGCTCAGGTGAGGAGAAAGCGGTGGCGACGGCGGTCGATCGCCGCCCACTCCCAAGTTCTCAGGGGCTGATCCACCAGCGCTCCACCCCCCAGGGCACTGATGGCCCGGCAGCCCAGCTGCTGCTGCAATGCTGTCGCTGAAAGATCCGCAGTTGCCGTTTTTGGCGCTGCCGGTGGAGGCTCTGCAAACAGCTCCTGCCACAACAGAGCCGGCGGGTCGAGCAGCACGCTGCCGTGCTGCAGCAGCTGGCGCCGGCGCCAGAGCTGGGCGCTGCCCACCCGCTTCTGGTGGTCGCGTCCCACCAGATCAGCCACCGTGCTGCTGGCGAAGCAGTGGGCGGGTGCAACCGTGGCCTCCTCCTGGCCCGGCGTGAGGATCAGACCCAGGGGCGCCAGGGCCTGCGCCAACCAGGCGGAGACCAGGCCGTAGGCCCGCTGGCCCTGACGGGGGGCCTCGGGCCAATGCAGGGCGTAGGTGAGGCTGCCGCCATGGAGTACGGCTCCACCGCCGCTGGGCCGTCGCACCAGGGTCAGGCGTCCCTGCCGCGCCGCCCTGCGCCAGGCCGGCGCGATCAGCCGCTGATGGTGGCCGAGCGAAAGGGTCGGAGTGCTCCAGGTGTAGAGGCGCAACACCCCCTGCCCGGGCTGGTCCAGCAGCTGGTCCAGCAGCCAGTCGTCGATGGCCATCTGCCAGTCGCCGCGCAGGCAGAGGGGTGGGATCCAGCGCCAGCTCGACGGAAACAGGGTGTCAGCGGGGGATGCTGGTGCCACCGGAGGGCTGCCATTCAACCCCGATCATGCTGAGCGACCTCCTGGTGCTGGTTCCCCTTGGAGTGGTGGCCGGACTGCTTTCAGGTCTGCTGGGGATCGGCGGTGGTCTGGTGTTCTCACCGATGCTGCTGATGGTGGGCCTTCCCCCCCATCAGGCCCTGGCCACCAGCACCCTGGCCATCGTGCCCACCACCCTGGGGGGAACCTGGGTGCACCTGCGCCAGGGTCGGGTGCGGCCGGCGGCGGGCCTGGCCATCGGCGTGAGTGCGGCCCTGAGCGGACTGCTGTTCAGCCAGCTGGGGGGGCTGCTCAGTGGCTGGCAGCTGCTGGCCCTGCAGGCCCTGATGTACACAACATTGACCCTCACCATCTCGCCTCGCCGCGAGCTGGAGACAGGCGAATCTGTGGTTGCGGCACCGCCATGGCCGGCCCTGGCCCTGGTGGGCAGCGTGGCGGGCCTGGCCGGAGGGCTGCTGGGGGTGGGGGGCGGTCTGCTGATGGTGCCCCTGATGATCAACGGCCTGCGCCTGCCGGTGCGCGAGGCGATCCGTCTCAGCACCCTGGCGGTGCTCTGCTCCGCCTCGGCCGCGTCGGTGACCTTCCTGGCCCTGGCCAAGGCCCAGGGGGCCATGGCCTTGACCCTCGGGGGAGCGGCCGCGGTGGCGGCCCGCTGGTCGGCAGCGCGGCTGGATCGGGTACCGGAGACCCTGCTGGTGCAGCTGCTGCGAGGCCTCACCGCGCTGCTGGCCCTCGACAGCGGTCGCCGCGCCCTCAGCCTGCTGCTGGGCTGATCGGCTCCCAGAAACCGGGATCGAGCTCGAAACCCAGCACCGCAGCCATCTGAGCGAGCCCCTGACGGCAATTCAGTCCTCGCTCCTGGCTCCAGTGATCCAACAGAAAAAAGCGATGGGTGATCCAGAGCTCAAGGCTTTCGGGCGCGAAACGGATCCCCTCATTGCGGCTGAAACCATGGGGCAGCAGCATGGCCACGTGGCGACAGAGCTGGCCGCTGCTGCGGTCGAGCACCAGGGGCAGCCAGGGATGGAGGGCATCCGCCCTCAGACTCCAGAGACGCAGTTCGGGCAGTTCAGAGAGCTCGCGGGGATCCTCCGGCTGGCGAGGCCAGTCGAACGTGAGGTCCAGGGCTCCGGCGGCAGCGAGCAGATCGGCTGGTGCACAGGTGCTCCAGGGATGCAGCGGTGAGAGGTCGAGGGTGCGGACACTCTCGGCGGAAATGGAGAGGCTGGAGGGAGGTTGGGCCATCAAGAGCTGTGACAGCCCGAAGCCATCACGTGACTGCGGGCGGAGCGGAGCCGAACAATGGTGGCGACATCTGTTTCCCATCGTTGGCCATGGTCACAACACTCAGCCAGGCAGAGGTTCTGATCGCCCTGGTGGTCGCCGCCCATGCCGGCATTCTGGCGATTCGTCTCTGCGTCAGCCTCTACCGGGCCTGAATCGAGGGCTCGCCCTTGGCAGGTCATCCATGACCTGCTACAAGCGAGCCATAACTTCTCCTTCTCCGCCTTGTCCGCCGCGCAGCAGCTCAGCCCCGGCTCCGCCCCAAGGCGCCAGACGGCCTCCAAGCGACGGGCAGCCTCTCGGTCCGTCGCATCGGCTCCTGTCAGTGCGGCTGAGGCGGTGGCCTTTCACCAGGGTTCAACCGACCGCCAGGAGCTGCTTTGCAGCGTGATCGGCCTCAGCGTCAAGTTGGGCATGACCCTGCTGGCCGGCCTCAGTTTGTTCCACCTGGCTGGCGCTTACCAGCAACGGCTCAACCAGCACGAGGAACTGAGCGCCATTCTTCAGATTGAGCAAGCCAAACTGCAGAAAGCCCAGAAGCGTTTCGATCAACTCTTCGTCACCTCTGGTGAACAACGGCTGATCCGCGAACAGGATCAGTGGATTGCCCCGAACCGGCTGCGGGTCGTCTGGAACGAACCGGCCGAAGCCAAACCCTCCCAGGCCCCAGCCACGAGGCCCCTGGTCAGCACTCAGGCCGTTCCTGCCCAGGTTCAGCGCTGAATTCTGAAGGCTCAGGATTTCGACCAGTTTGGCGTTGCGCGCCACGCAGGCCTGTGGAAACTGGCCGGATCAGAACCCCGCTGGTCAGGCTTGAAGTTGAACATGACCTTGTGTTGACCTTCGGCCAGCTCCCGGCACTGATTGCTGGCCATGTCCGTAGGTTGAAGCCCCCTTGACCTGCCACGCCCCGATGGCGTCAGCTTCCAGCGCTCCCACCCCCTCAGCAGCCCCCGGCCCCGCGACGGGCCAATCCGGCCAGAACGGCACTGTGATGATCACCGGAGCCTCCTCCGGAGTGGGCCTGTATGCCGCCAAAGCCCTGGCCCGGCGAGGCTGGCATGTGGTGATGGCCTGCCGCGATCTGACCAAGGCCAGAGCGGCAGCCAGCTCCCTGGCGATCCCTGAGAGCTCCCTCACCCACCTGCAGGTGGATCTGGGCGATCTTGAGAGTGTGCGCCAGCTGGTGAGTGCTTTTCATGCCACCGGCCGCAGCCTTGATGCGCTCGTCTGTAACGCCGCCGTCTACAAGCCGCGCCTGAAGCAACCGGAGCTCTCACCCCAGGGCTACGAGATCTCGATGGCCACCAACCATTTCGGGCACTTTCTGCTGATCCACTCCCTGCTGGATGATCTGAAGAAGTCCAGCCATTCCTCGCGCCGGCTGGTGATCCTGGGGACGGTGACGGCCAACTCCAAGGAGCTGGGCGGCAAGATTCCGATCCCGGCCCCCGCCGACCTGGGCGATCTTTCGGGCTTCGAGGCAGGCTTCAAGGCACCGATCAGCATGGCCAGTGGCAAGGTCTTCAAGCCCGGCAAGGCCTACAAGGACAGCAAGCTCTGCAACATGATCACCACCCAGGAGCTGCACCGCCGGCTGCACGGGTCCACGGGCATCATCTTCAGCTCTCTGTACCCCGGCTGCGTGGCTGACACGCCCCTGTTCCGCAACACCCCGAGGGCGTTCCAGACCATCTTCCCCTGGTTCCAGAAGAACATCACCGGCGGATATGTGAGCCAGGAGTTGGCTGGGGAGCGGGTGGCCCAGGTGGTGGCCGATCCAGACTTCGCCGTCTCGGGAGCGCACTGGAGCTGGGGCAATCGCCAGAAGACGAATGGTCAACAGTTCATTCAGGAACTTTCGGAGAAGGCCAGCGATCCCGAAACCGCTGCTAAAACCTGGGACCTGTCCATGAAACTCGTCGGTCTCACCTGAGGGCCGTGTGATGGTGATGCCCCGTCCGCTTCGCTGGGTTCTCGCTCTGGTGCTCGCCGGTGGATTGCTGCTGGGGGGGGCGTTGCTGTTGCCCTTCAGCGAGTGGTTGCCCGGTGGAACAGTCGGCGATGTGCCGCTGCAGCAGGTGGTGAACGGCAGCACGTTCAACCAGTTGTTTCCAGCTTTGGATCCCGTATTCCGCGTGACGATGTCGCAGGAGAAGCGGGGGTTCAGCGAGGCTCGCCTGAAACAGGGAGATCAGCTGATTGCCCTGCTGGCCATCTCCGACACGATCACTGCACCGGAAGCCCTGGCCAAGTTCGAGCAGGCCAGGGAGCAGCTCAAGGGTTGGCCACTGGTGGAGCAGGGGCCCCATGCCAGCGCGCTGCTGGTGGCTGATCGCTTTCAGGTGAAGGTGATCGAGCAGGGCAACTCCCTGGATGCCGCCCATCGCCACGATGTGCTGGAGGAATTTGATCTTCAGGGGCTGGCCTCCTTGGCCACTCCAGTCCTCCCCCGCAGCTGAGGCCATGGGCACCCCCGTTCTCACCCGCCTGGAGCGCCTGCCGCGGCGGGGCTTGACCGTGCTCTCTCTCCAGGGCCTGAGCCTGCTGGTTCCCGGTGGCTGGAGCAACGTCACCAGCGCCGAGGCCCTGATCGAATCCGTG
This sequence comes from Synechococcus sp. CS-1329, assembly GCF_025128055.1. Lineage (GTDB taxonomy): Bacteria > Cyanobacteriota > Cyanobacteriia > PCC-6307 > Cyanobiaceae > Regnicoccus_A. Next base: position 27,359 of record NZ_JAHLYS010000022.1, read on the forward strand.
ATCGGCAGCAACGATCCAACCCTGATTGCCCAGGTGCGGGCCCGGGCCGATCTGCTCAGCCGTGCACGCCATGAGGGCTATGGCCGGGCCCTGAGCGTCTACGACGCCGTCAATCGCTCCCAGCACGCCACGGCTGGATTGCGGGTGCTGGCTGGAGTGAGTGCCGGCGTGCCGCTGCTGAAACGCATGGCCGATCTCACGCCGCCAGGGGACACATTGCAGGCGGTGGACCTGGGTCTGAAGGTGTCGGCAGAGTTGCTGGCCTTCACCCAGGTGAATGGACTACCTGGCGACAGCTTCGCTGACTTCGCCGCCGCCCTGGCCGATTACGGCTCGGAGGCACGGCTGCGCATGGCCGCCCTGGTCACGTTTGATGGTCTGCTGCCCCTCGGAGATCAGGCGCTGCAGCGCCTGGATGGGCTGCTGGGCCAGGCCAGCGCGAGCCAGCTGCGCCAGTTGCCGGCCTACGGACGCATGGCCGGTCTGATGCCGGGCCGCGGCGACCAGGCCCACATGGGTTTCGTGCGCCGGGGAGTGGAGCAATGGGTGGGCTGGGCCGATGGACTGGTGTCTCAGCTGGGGCTCAGCGGCCAGCGGGCTGTGCAGGCCCTGGAAACCACCCTGGGTCCGTGGCAGGGTCGCATGAATCAGCTGGCGGTGTTTCTCGATGCCTTCACCGACACCTACGCCCACACAGGCGTTCAGGCGGTGGCCCGTCGCCTGGTGGAGCGGGCCGCCGCCGAGATCTGAACCCAGCCGGCCTCACGCAGGCCGGCTTGTGATCAATCGAATCCGAGCAGGTCGAAGATCTCACGGTCCTTGAGCGATTCGGCCTCAAGGGGCTCCACGTTGCTGAGCATCTTCTGCGCCAGGCTGAGATACTCCTGTTGAACGGCTTCCACCTCAGGGCTGGGCTCCATCTCGAAGATGGTGCATTTCTTCAGGCGGGAACGACGGATCGCATCCACCGTTTTGAAGTGGGCCATGGTGCGCAGGCCGGTGCGCTCGTTGAAGCGATCAATCTGATCGGTCTCCTCGGAGCGGTTGGCGATCACACCACCGAGCCGAACCTTGTAGTTCTTGGCCTTGGCGTTGATCGCCTGCATGATCCGATTCATCGCAAAGATCGAATCAAAATCATTGGCGGTCACGATCAGGCAGTAGTTGGCATGCTGCAGCGGGGCCGCAAAACCACCACAGACCACATCACCCAGCACATCGAAGATCACCACATCGGTATCTTCAAGAAGATGGTGCTCCTTCAGCAGCTTCACTGTCTGGCCGGTGACATAGCCGCCACAGCCGGTGCCCGCCGGGGGGCCACCGGATTCCACGCACATCACCCCGTTGTAGCCCTCGAACACGAAATCTTCAGGGCGCAGTTCCTCGGTGTGGAAATCCACGGTCTCGAGGATGTCAATCACCGTGGGCACCATCTTCTTGGTGAGGGTGAAGGTGCTGTCGTGCTTGGGATCACAACCAATCTGCAGCACCCGCTTGCCCAGCTTCGAGAACGCCGCGGAAAGGTTGGAGGAGGTGGTGGACTTGCCGATCCCCCCCTTGCCATAGACAGCGATCACCAGAGCACCTTCCTCGATGTTCATCGAGGAGTCTTGATGCACCTGAAGACTGCCTTCGCCATCCTCATGGCCGCTGGCACCGGCTTTGGCGGAAGCTGTGGTCTGCTTGGGCGGCAGAGTTGTGGTCATAACACGTCCTTGGCCGAGTCGACATCGGCAGTGCATTCATCAAAGTGCAGCCAGGCAGGCAGATGCTGGCTCTGGCTCAAACCGAAACATCACGACAATCGGGATCTTGAAATGCTCACCCGCATCGCCTAGGCCCGCTCAACGGCTGAAGTGGGCCTTGGCTTCGTAGAGCGTTTCCTCCGTGATCTCCGCCACACCGCGTTCGTTGGCATAGGCCTCGGTGTTGCGCCGCACTTTCCCCCGCACGAAGAAAGGGATTCGTGAGAGTTCAGCCTCACCGGATGCCGTCCAGCGCAGGGCGCCTCCTTCCGGTGTGGCGGAGAGCGGTGTGACCTCCTGCGCCTCGCCAGCCGGAGCGGCGGGCGGCTGAAGCGCTGGAGCAGACGCGCCTTCGAGATGACTGAAGTGGCCATCAACGAATTCAAAATCGTGGCGGAACATTCCGATCAGGTGTTCCTCCAGACCCATCATCAGAGGATGCACCCAGGAATCGAAGATCACATTCGCCCCCTCCCAGCCCATCTGGGGCGCATAGCGGGCGGGCACATCCTGTACATGCAGCGGTGCACTAATCACCGCGCAGGGAATCCCCAACCGCTTGGCACTGTGGCGCTCCATCTGGGTGCCGAGCACCAGCTCCGGTGCCGCATCGGCCATGGCCTGCTCCACCGCCAGATAGTCGTCGGAGATCAGGGCCTCAAGGCCCAGTTCCTTGGCGGCGGCGCGCACCTCACGGGCCTGCTCGCGGCTGTAGCTGCCCAGGCCCACCACCGTGAAGCCCAGTTCCCGCGAAGCGATCCGGGCCGCAGCGATGGCATGGGTGGCATCGGCGAAGATGAACACCCGCTTGCCGGTGAGGTAGGTGGAATCCACCGATTTCGAATACCAGGGCAACCTGGAGCTGCGGTCGGCCTCGCGCAGCTCCGGCGGCTCCAGGCCCAGCAGGGCGGAAATCTCGCGCAGAAACTGAGCGGTGGCTCCGATGCCGATCGGAACGGTGCGGACCACGGGAGTGCCGAAGTTGCGCTCCAGCCAGCTGCAGAGCGGACCGGCCACCTCCGGGTAGAGGCAGAGGTTGGCGTCGGCCGCCGGCAGGCGGATCAGGTCGGCCGGCCTCGCCCCCAGCGGTGCCACCACATTCACGTCGATGCCGTGGTCCGCCAGCAGACCACGCAACTCGCGCACGTCGTCGCGGCAGCGAAAGCCCAGCAGGCTGGGACCCAGCAGGTTCACCCGCGGTCGGCGGTTCTCCTGCTTCCAGCGCTCGGGCCCTGGCTTGGCGGTGCCGGGGGCGGGCACCAGATCCTTGAGCAGCCCGCGGCAGAGCTGGTAGAGGGTTTCAGCGGCGCCCCAGTTTTCTTTTTTCGAGTAGGCGGGCAGATCCAGGCTCACCACCGGCACGCCCAGATTCATGCCATGGGCCAGGGATCCCGGCTGGTCCTGGATCAGCTCAGCTGTGCAGCTTTCGCCCACCAGCAGGGCTTCGGGCTGGAAGCGATCCACCGCCTGCTGGATCGAGCGTTTCACCAGCTCAGCGGTGTCGCCGCCTAGATCGCGGGCCTGAAAAGTGGTGTAGGTGACAGGGGGCCGGCGGTCGCGCCGCTCGATCATCGTGAACAGCAGATCGGCGTAGGTGTCGCCCTGGGGGGCGTGAAGCACGTAGTGCACACCCTCCATCGAGGCGGCGATGCGCATGGCACCGACGTGGGGGGGGCCTTCGTAGGTCCAGAGGGTCAGTTCCATTGCAGCAACTCCCGGCGGTTGAGGGGACGGGCGAACAGTTCAGCGAGATCGGCAGCCTGGTCACAGCCATGGATCGGGCTGAACACCAGCTCGATCGACCACTTGGTGGCAAAGCCCTCGGCTTCGAGCGGATTGGCCAGACCCATGCCGCAGACCACCAGATCAGGGCGGCTGGCACGGACGCGCTCCAGCTGCTTCTCCACATCCTGCCCTTCGCTGAGTTGGGTGCCCGCTGGCAGCAGGGGCAGTTCCTCAGCCATCAGCTGACGGTCGAGGTAGGGGGTGCCCACCTCCACCAGCTCCATGCCGCACTCCCGGCTCAGGAAACGGGCCAGGGGAATTTCCAGCTGGGAATCGGGCAACAGGAACAGACGCTTGCCCTCCAGTTTGCGGCGCAGGGGCTCCAGGGCGCGCCGGCCCCGCTCCGCCAGGGGGTCAAGCACCTCGGCCACCCGTTGGGGATCGATGCCGAAGGCCGCCGCCGCCGCCGCCATCCAGGCGCAGCTGCCCTCCACCCCAAGCGGGTAGGGGGCGGAGATGCGCTGGGCGCCGCGGCGCTCCAGGGCCCGCACCGTGTCGGCCACGAAGGGCTGGGCCAGCAGCAGGTGGGTGCCGGGACCCACCGGCGGCAGGTCGCTGGACTGGCGTGGCGGCAGGGTGCGCACCGTTTCAAGGCCCATGCGCGCAAACAGGGAGAGGAAGCGTTCCTCCACCCCATCGGCCAGGGTGCCCACAATCAGCAGCTGCGGTTCAGGGCTGCTGGGCAGCAGGGGAACCAGGGAGGTGAGGGCGCCGTCCTCCCCCTGGGTGAAGGTGGTTTCAATGCCACTGCCGGAATAATTCACCACCCGCACCCGACCCTGCATGCGGGTGTTGATGCGCTCAGCGGCCTTGGCCAGATCCAGCTTGATCACCTCCGACGGGCAGGAGCCCACCAGGAAGAGCATGCGGATCTCGGGTCGACGGGCCAGCAGGTCACCCACCACGCGGTCGAGTTCCTCGTTGGCGTCCGCCAGGCCGGCGAGATCACGCTCCCCCAGGATCGCTGTGCCGAAACGGGGTTCCGCAAAAATCATCACCCCGGCGGCCGACTGGACCAGGTGGGCGCAGGTGCGTGAGCCCACCACCAGGAAAAAGGCATCAGGCATGCGCCGGTGCAGCCAGACAATTGAGGTGAGGCCGCAGAACACCTCCCGCTGCCCGCTTTCACGCAGCACGGGCGGAAGGGTGGACGTCAGGGCCATGGGCGCGAACCGGTGATCCATTACGGGTTAGCCAACCAGGCTGCGGAAACCATCGGCTGTTGACAAGTCTTCGGGATCAGGTCGAAACCAGGCGGCCGCCGCCTGCCGGCGCCACTTCGTTACAGGTCTTCATAACCAAGGCGTGCTTGTTGGTCCGCAGCCGTACATGAGCAGGCCTTATCAAAGCCCCCACAAACCGTGATCGATCAAAGCCCCCGAATCGCTTGACGGCGGGGTATGCCGCCGAGCATGGTCCTTATCGAACCTCCCCCCCTTTTCCGGAGTAGGCAATGGCGAATGAAACCATGGGCATCGCCCTCGGCATGATCGAGACGCGCGGTCTGGTGCCGGCCATCGAAGCGGCCGACGCCATGACCAAAGCTGCCGAAGTGCGTCTGATCGGCCGCGAGTTCGTGGGTGGCGGTTACGTGACCGTCCTCGTGCGAGGCGAAACCGGCGCTGTGAACGCGGCTGTGCGCGCCGGTGCCGATGCCTGTGAGCGCGTGGGTGACGGCCTTGTGGCTGCCCACATCATCGCCCGCCCCCACCGTGAAGTCGAGCCGGCACTGAACAGCAGTTTCGGTCTGGGTTCCAAGGACTGATGCCTGACGCGCCCCTGAAGGAGCGCAGCACTCTCATCATTCCCACCCGACCAACAAGGAGATTTTCCCCATGAGCAAGAAGTACGACGCTGGGGTCAAGGAGTACAGAGACACGTACTGGACTCCCGACTACGTCCCCCTGGACACCGACCTGCTGGCCTGTTTCAAGGTCACCGGCCAGGATGGCGTTCCCAAGGAAGAAGTGGCCGCTGCCGTGGCTGCCGAATCCTCGACCGGCACCTGGTCCACCGTGTGGTCCGAGCTCCTCACCGACCTCGACTTCTACAAAGGCCGTTGCTACCGCATCGAAGACGTTCCCGGTGACAAGGAGTCGTTCTACGCCTTCATCGCCTACCCGCTGGATCTGTTCGAGGAAGGTTCGATCACCAACGTGCTCACCTCCCTGGTGGGCAACGTGTTCGGCTTCAAGGCCCTGCGTCATCTCCGTCTGGAAGACATCCGCTTCCCGATGGCCTTCATCAAGACCTGCCCCGGCCCGCCGAACGGCATCTGCGTCGAGCGCGACCGGATGAACAAGTACGGCCGTCCTCTGCTGGGCTGCACGATCAAGCCGAAGCTGGGTCTGTCCGGCAAGAACTACGGCCGGGTGGTGTACGAATGCCTCCGCGGTGGCCTCGACTTCACCAAGGACGACGAGAACATCAACTCCCAGCCGTTCCAGCGCTGGCAGAACCGCTTCGAGTTCGTGGCCGAAGCCACTCAGCTGGCCCAGGAGGAGACCGGCGAGAAGAAGGGGCACTACCTCAACTGCACCGCTTCCACTCCCGAAGAGATGTATGAGCGGGCTGAGTTCGCCAAGGAACTGGGCCAGCCCATCATCATGCACGACTACATCACCGGTGGCTTCACCGCCAACACCGGTCTGTCGAAGTGGTGCCGCAAGAACGGCATGCTGCTGCACATCCACCGCGCCATGCACGCGGTGATCGACCGTCACCCCAAGCACGGCATCCACTTCCGGGTGCTGGCCAAGTGCCTGCGCCTCTCCGGTGGTGACCAGCTGCACACCGGCACCGTGGTGGGCAAGCTCGAAGGTGATCGCCAGACCACCCTGGGCTTCATCGACCAGCTGCGTGAATCCTTCGTTCCCGAAGACCGCAGCCGCGGCAACTTCTTCGACCAGGACTGGGGCTCCATGCCCGGCGTCTTCGCCGTGGCCTCCGGCGGTATCCACGTGTGGCACATGCCCGCGCTGGTGGCGATCTTCGGCGACGACTCCGTGCTGCAGTTCGGTGGTGGCACCCACGGCCACCCCTGGGGCTCCGCCGCCGGCGCGGCTGCCAACCGCGTGGCCCTCGAAGCCTGCGTCAAGGCCCGCAATGCCGGTCGTGAGATCGAGAAGGAGAGCCGCGACATCCTCATGGAAGCCGCCAAGCACAGCCCCGAGCTGGCCATCGCTCTCGAGACCTGGAAGGAGATCAAGTTCGAGTTCGACACCGTCGACAAACTTGACGTCAACTGATCGGCGCTGACGACTTTGGGGGGAGGGACTTTCTCTCTCCCCTCTGTCACCACCAAGCCATCCGATTCGCCTCTTCCATTCACCTGATTCCCCACAAGGATCCCCATGCCCTTCAAGAGCACCGTGGGTGACTACCAAACAGTCGCCACCCTGGAGACTTTCGGCTTCCTCCCGCCGATGTCTCAGGACGAAATCTACGATCAGATTGCTTACATCATTGCCCAGGGATGGAGCCCGCTGATCGAGCACGTCCACCCCAGCCGTTCGATGTCGACCTACTGGTCGTATTGGAAACTTCCCTTCTTCGGTGAGAAGGACCTGGGCGTGATCGTCAGTGAACTCGAGGGCTGCCACCGCGCTTACCCCGACCATCACGTGCGTCTGGTGGGCTACGACGCCTACACCCAGAGCCAGGGTTCCTGCTTCGTGGTCTTCGAAGCACGCTGATCGCAGCGGCAGGTTCCGGCCAGTTCCGGAACCTGCTAGCTGCCTCTTTCATTTCATCCGACGGCTCGTGAAGGGCTCATGAAATGGCAGGCCCAAGGCCTTCCTTTCTTCAGTTCTGCGCAGCTGTCCCCTCTCAGGTTGTTTCTTCATAGGGCGGACATGGCATCTCAATCCAGTCGCGAAGCGGCCCTTGCGCGCCGGATGGCGCTCTCCACGGCCGGAAAAACGGCGGAGAAGAGGTATGCCAACAGTGCCAACCGCACCCGCAGCGCCGCTGAGGCCCGCCCCACTCGCTCGATCACCCCGGTGGCCGCAGCCGTCAGCCGTGAGGCCGACGCGCCCACCAAGCCCCTGTTCAGCGGCAGTGCTGGCCACGGACACTCCAGCTCGCCCCAACAGGTCAGTCGGGCCCCCATCAGCAATCCCAGCCGGGATCTGGTGCTGGCCCGGCGTGAAGCCCTGAGCAAGCGCGGCAAGCGTGCCGACACCAGCAAGGACCGCAGCCGCGACAGCAGCGCCCTGCGCGCCGTCGCCACGCCAGCTCCAGCACCGGTAAGCGCACCGCCTTCCGCCGCCAGCCGTCCCGCTCTCTCCCTGAGCGCCCCTTCGTCCGCTTCCCTCAGCGATCGCCGCAGCAACGGCAACCGGGCCACGACCAAGCGCTCCGCCCAGTTCAACCCCAGCCGCGCCATCGTCATGGCCCGCCGCGAAGCCCTCTCCAAGCGCGGCAAGTCGGCGTCCACCAACAGCTCCAGCGGCACCGCCGCCGTGGTGCGCCAATCGAACCCCGACATCAGCAGCCGGGAGCTGGCCCATCGCATCCGCGATCTCAAGAGCAAGAACGGCGCCGGAGCCATCAGCCGCGGCACCGGCGTGACCCGTCCCACTGGTCCCCGGCGCGGGCCCGACAGGATGGCCGCCGCCGCCCAGGACGCCAGCTGGAAGGTGGGGGCCAGTGAAACGGTGCGCGGTCAGGTGGTGACCGGCACCCAGGCCAATCGTTCCGAGAAGACCACCGGCAACGAGGCCAGCACCTGCCGCCCGATCACCGGCACCGAATACATGGGTGCGGATATCTTCCGCACGTTCTGCCAGAGCGAGCCCGAGGCGTTGCAGCCCGCCAAGGTGCGCGTCACCGCCACCAGCCACGGCAACCGCGTCACCGGCAATGAGGTGGGCCGTTCGGAGAAGGTCACCGGCGATGAGCCCGGCACCTGCAAGTCCGTCACCGGCACCGAGTACATCTCGGCGAACCAGGCGGCCGCCTATTGCGGCACCACCTCCGTCAGCCCCCGCAAGGTGGGCCACAGCCAGACCGTGGCCGGCAGACCTGTATCGGGTGTGATGGTGGGTCGCTCCGAGCGGGTCACCGGCGACGAGCACGGAGCCGGCATCCAACCCACCGGCACCCAATACGTGGGCTCCGATTCGATCAGCACCCCCGGCATGGCCCCGCCGAAGGTGGCCAGCGTCCAGACCCTGAGGGGCACCGGCATCACCGGAACGCTGGTGGGCCGCAGCGACAAGGTCACCGGCGATGAGCCCGGCTCTTGCCGTCGCGTCACCGGCGATGAGTACATCGGCAGTCAGCAGTACCAGAACTTCTGCGGCGGCCGCCCGGAGCCCGAAGCGGCCAAGGTGGGCTTCAGCCTCACCAACAAGCAGTTGATCGTCTCGGGCACCAACACCGGCCGCTCCTCCAAGGTCACCGGCGATGAGCCCGGCACCTGCAAAGCCGTCACCGGCACGCCCTACGCCGGCCTTGAGCAGGCCAGCGCCTGGTGCGATTCCTCGGCTGTGCGCGGCATCCGCCAACGCACTCCGGCCCGCGCCGGTACCCCCGGGCCGCGCATGAGCGGTCTGCAACCGGGCATCGGTGGGGTGATGACCGGCGCCTCCAAGGGAGCCTGCGAACCCGTATCAGGCACCCCCTATGTGGGCGTCGATCAGTACAACGAAGCCTGCAGTGCCGCCCAGGGTCACGAAGCCGATTTTCCCCAGCCGCTGGAGACCCAGCCCTGGCAGGAGTTCAGCGTGCAGTCACCGGCACGGGCCGCCCATCAGCAACGGGAGCGCAGCTCAGCGGTCACCGGTACCCGCTACGAAACCAGCGCCAGGATTACCGGCCCTTTTGATCTGGCCGGTGGCAAGGTCACCGGCACCGAGCACGCCCGCTTCGACAAGCGCGGCCCCGAGCCCCAGCCGCTGCCTGCCGTGCGGCGCCAGACCTCCGTGCTGCCCCCCCGCCCCCAGGCGGCAGCCCCCATGCCCATGGCCCCGATCAGCGTCGATGAAGAGGCGCGGCCCACCAGTCGCGTCACCGGCGAAGGCATCTCCGCTGGCCTGAACATCACCGGCGACGACTGGGACCGGGGCAAGCGCGTCACCGGTACGGAGGGGGCCTCGGCCCGCCGCCGCAACCCCACCCGCACCGGGCCGATGACGGCAATGGCCACCATCCCGCTCAAGCGCAATGAAGAGGTGATGCAACCGATCAGCCGTGTCACCGGCTCGAGCGGCAACACCGACAGGGGCTCATTGATCACCGTCTCCGGCGGCGCTCGAGGCTGATGTTCTCCTTCCCCTCCACCCTGTCGCAGCACTGAACCTTGCCCCGCCCCCGCCGCTACGGCTCCGCCGAGAGGCCCCTGGCTCCCACGGCCCCAGCCCGCCGCCCACCCTCCAGCCTCTCCCTCTCCGGCTCAGCGCCGGGGAGAGCCGGACGTTTCCCTGCTGCCGTGGAGCCTCACCCGCTCAGCGATCCAGCGGCGAATGAACGCCTGCAGGCCTACGAAAGCGAGGTGAAGCGCTCGTTCGATCGCATCGTGCCGGTGCTCAAGCAGCTCTCGGCCCTGCAACACGATGACGACTTTGTCGAGCAGGCCCAGCGCCATGCCCTCAAGGAGCTCGGCCATGGCTTGCCGCCCACCATCCTCGAGTCGGCCTGGGTGAGCCAGCTCGACATGCGCAGCCTCTTCGCCTGGTGCCTGTTCGAGGCCTACGAGCAGGTCAGCGCCGGTTTCTTCCGCGACGATCCGCTCCAGGGCCAGGAGGGCAGCGAGAGCGCCGAGGCCTTCAACGCCTTCCTGCTCTCCTGTGGCTTTCATCTGCTGGATGTCAGCCCCTGCGCGGATGGCCGTCTGGCCCACGCCATCGCCTACGCCCTGCGTCTTCCTTTCGGCTCCGTGCGCCGCCGGCCCCACGCCGGCGCGATGTTCGATGTGGAGAACACGGTGGATCGCTGGGTGCGCACCGAGCATCTGCGCTACCGGGAAGCACGGCCCAACAGCGCCCATGAACCCACCCGCTACCTCAAGGTGGTGGTGTATCACTTCAGTTCCCGCGACCCCGGCCACGAGGGCTGCGCCGCCCATGGCTCCAATGACGCCGCCGCCGCCGCCGGCGGCCTGCGCCGCCTGCAGGAGTTCCAGCAGGCCGTGGAGAACAGCTTCTGCTGTGGAGCTTCCGTTGACCTGCTGCTGATCGGGCTCGACACCGACACCGACGCCATCCGCGTTCACGTGCCCGATGTCAACGGCCACACCGATCTGGACCGCTGGCTCGATGCCCTCGAGGCCTATGCCGCCACCCAGGATCTGCCCGCTGAGGCCGCCCGCGACCGGCTGCTGGCACTGGTGCTCTCGGCCCGCTCAGGCAACGGCGACACGATCGCCGATGGGGCTGTTGACCCCGGAATGGCGCGGCTCATCACGCGTCTGATCGAGCACAACATCTCCCAGATCGATTTTGTGCGCGCTTATCACGATGGCGCCTATGCCGATGCAGGCCACGCCGAGCGTTTCATCGGTGTGGGCATCGGCTTCAAGGAGATTCACCTGCGCAATCTCACCTATTTCGCCCACATGGACACGGTCGAGGAAGGGGCCGCTGATCTCGACGTGGGCGTCAAGATCTTCAAGGGTCTGAACGTATCCCGCGGGCTGCCGATCCCCGTGGTGATTCGTTTCGATTACCACGGCAGTGTGCCGGGGGCGCGCGAGCGGGCCGTGCTCTATTGCCAGCGCACCGAAGACGCCATCTGCAACCGCTATCCCGACCTGGTGGACAGCGGTCTGCTGCACACGCTGCTGAGCGTGCGCGATCGCGACCGCCACGTTCCAGCTGAAACGGTCGGCTCATCGATCAAGCTGCACACCAGCGGAGGCCATTGAGATGCTGATCTGCCGAGTTCTCAAACCCCTGGTGTCCACCAACCGGATCCCCGAATTCGAGCACAAGCACCTGCAGGTGGTGCTGGATGGCAGTTCCCAGAAGGTGGCTGTCGACGCTGTGGGCTGCATCCCCGGCGACTGGGTGATCTGTGTGGGCAGCTCCGCCGCCCGTGAAGCCGCCGGCAGCAAGTCGTACCCCAGCGATCTCACGATCGTGGGGATCATCGACCACTGGGATCCGGAGGCGGGCAAACCCAATCCGCCGTCACCCGCAGGTGCTGCCTGATGGAAATCATGGAAGTCACCGGCTCCCTGGTCTGCAGCCAACGGGTGGAAGGTCTGCTCCATTGGCAGCTGCGCATCCTGCGCTCCACCAAAGGCAAGTTGATGGTGGCCGTTGACCCGGTGGGTGCCGCCCCGGGCAACTGGGTGTTCACCGCCAGCGGCTCAGCCGCCCGTTTCGCCACCGGCCAGCCCGACACCCAGACCGACCTGACGATTGCTGGGATCATTGATCTCTGGGATCCAGACGATTGATCCTCCCTCCCTCCCCCTCCTCTCTGCCGTCCGCCCAGCTCGATCCATGGCCACACCCTCCTCCCGCCAACCCACCTCCCGGCGCAGCAGCGCCAGCAGTGGTGTGAGCCAAGCTGCCGGCACCAAGGCACTTCCTGCCTCGGCCACCACCCCAACCCCCTCCCCTGCGGACAAACCCGTGGACCCCCCTCCAGCCTCAGGTCCATCCGCCACCGGTGGCAGCAAGCCTGCCTCCACCACAGCGGTGGCCGCCAGCCGCGGCCGCTCCGGTGGCACCACCCCTCCCTCCAAGTCCCCCTCTTCTTCCCAAGCCATGGCTTCGACTCCGCACGGCATCGCTCTCGGCATGATCGAAACCCGTGGTCTCGTGCCCGCCATCGAGGCGGCTGACGCCATGACCAAGGCCGCCGAAGTCACGATGATCTCCCGTGAATTCGTGGGCGGCGGCTATGTGACCGTGATGGTGCGCGGCGAAACCGGCGCCGTCAACGCCGCGGTGCGCGCCGGCGCCGATGCCTGCGAGCGCGTGGGCGACGGACTGGTGGCCGCTCACATCATTGCCCGCCCCCACAGTGAGCTGGAGCCGGTGCTGGCCTTCAGCGGCGCTGAGCGCAGGAGCTGAGGGCCATGGAGACCGTTCACCCTCGGGTGCTGGGCTACCTGGGTCGGGCTCTGAGCCTGGAACTCTCCGCGGTTCAGCAGTACATGACCCAGGCCTCCCTGCTCGCCCTCTGGGGCGATGGCGGATCCGCCGAGCGGTTCCGCCAGGAAACGGTCGAGGAGATGCAGCATGCCGAGCGCCTGGTGCAGCAGATGCTGCGTCTCGGCGTGGCGCCGGCGGCCTCCCAGCTCAAGCCCGTGAGCGCCGCCCGCGACCTGATCGGACTGCTGCGCCTGAACATCGTGCAGGAGGACGAACTGATCCAGCACTACGCCGAGGCCAATCGCTTCTGCCTGCTGGTGAGCGACCTGGGCAATGCCCAGTTCTTTCACGACCTCTGGCAGGAGGAATCTCAGCATGGCGATGAGCTGGAGGCCTGGGTGCAGGATCTGGCCGGGCTGGAGCGTTCGTGGGCATCTCAGCGGGTCACGTTCTGAGCATTGGCTGAGTTTGGGGTGCGGGAGTTGGATTCGGCCCGCTCCCTGCCTTTGAATTGATCGCCAGCTGTTCGGCCTGTTCTCCTTGTCCGCGGCCCTTCCCCTGCCTGTTCAGCTGGCCTGGCTGATTCCGATCTACGGCTTCTGTGGGGTAGGCCTGTCGTTGCCCTGGGCCTGTGGCTGGTTTCGCCTCAGCGGACCGCGGCCAGCCGCCTATCTCAACATCCTGGTGACGCTGCTGGCGTTTCTGCATGGCAGCTTGCTGATGCTGATCGTGCTGCGCGATGGCAGTTACAGCCTCAGCCACGACTGGTTCCAGACGGCTGATCTACAGCTGCAGCTGAGTTTCGAGCTCTCCAGCACCAGCCTGGCCAGCCTGGAGCTGGTGACAGGGCTGAGCCTGCTGGCGCAGGTGTTTGCCCTGGGCTATCTCGACAAGGAGTGGTCGCTGGCGCGTTTCTACGGACTGGTGGGCTTCTTTGAGGGGGCCATGGCCGGGGTGGTGCTCTCCAGCTCCCTCTTCCTCACCTACTTCCTGCTGGAGATGCTCACCCTCTCCACCTATCTGCTGGTGGGGTTCTGGTACGGGCAGCCCCTGGTGGTCACAGCAGCCCGTGATGCCTTCCTCACCAAGCGGGTGGGCGACGTGCTGCTGCTGATGGGCGTGGTGGCCCTCTCGGCCTGGGCCGGGGTGATGAGCTTCGAAGACCTCTACCGCTGGGTGCCCACGGCCGACCTCACGCCCCTGGCCGGCAACCTGCTGGGCCTTGGTCTGATCGCCGGACCCCTGGGGAAATGCGCCCAGTTCCCGATGCACCTCTGGCTGGATGAGGCGATGGAGGGGCCGAACCCCGCCTCGATCCTGCGCAATTCGGTGGTGGTCACCTGCGGTGCTCTGGTGCTGCTGCGGCTGATGCCGATCCTGCAGCTCTCGCCGCTGAGCCTGGCGGTGCTGGTGGCGCTGGGGTCGATCACGGCCGTGGGCGGATCCCTGGTGGCGATCGCCCAGGTGGACATCAAGCGCACCCTCTCGTACACCACCAGCGCCTACATGGGCCTGGTGTTCGTGGCCATCGCCCTGCAGCTGCCGGCCATCGCCCTGCTGCTGCTCTTCGCCCATGCGGTGGCCAAGGCACTGCTGTTCATGAGCGTGGGCAGTGTGATCGCCACCACCAACTGCCAGGACCTCTCGGAACTCGGTGGCATGGGCAGCCGCATGCCCGCCACCACGCTGGCCTTCCTGGTGGGTGCTGCCGGCAGCACCGCCCTGCTGCCCCTGGGCTGTTTCTGGGCCTTTGCCCTCAACGTGGAGGCCCTGGGCCAGAGCGCCCCGGCCCTGGCGGCCATCGTGCTGGTCACCAACACCCTCACTCTGGTGAACCTGACCCGGGTGTACAGGCTGGTGTTCCTGGGGGCGCCCCAGCCCAAGACGCGGCGCACCCCGGAAGCCAACTGGTCGATGGCGGTGCCGATGGTGGCCCTCAGCGTGCTGGTGCTGGTGACGCCCTGGATCATGGCCCGGATCGATCCAGTGCCGGGCCTGGCCTCCTTCTCCCCCCAGGTGCTGGCCTGGCTGATCCTCAGCAGCGTGCTGGGGCTGGTGATCGGCAGCCGGATCCCTCTGCACAAGGCCTGGTCGCGGCCGATCCTGCCCCTCTGGCGGGTGCTGCAGGACCTGCTGGCCTTCGATCTCTACACCGATCGCATCTACCGGGTCACGGTCGTGGCCCTGGTGGCTCGGCTGGCCTGGTGGGTCGACTGGTTCGATCGCCGCGTGGTGGATGGTCTGGTGAACCGGCTGGGGAGGCTGTCGCTGGCCAGTGCCGAGGGAATGCGCCTGGGCGTGAGCGGCCAGATGCAGACCTACGTGCTCACCGGAGTGGTGGCGATCGTGCTGCTGCTCACCTCCCTCTCCTGGGTGGTGCGATGACGGCCACGATCAGCGGAGCTCGCCGATGCTGAGCGCCCTGCTGCTGATCCCCTTGCTGGGGGCCCTGCTGCTGCTGATCTGGCCAGGGGAGCCCAGCGTTGGTCGCTGCAGGGCACTGGCCCTGAGCCTGCTGGGGCTGCAACTGCTGATGACGCTGGCGGTGCTGCTGCGCTTCGATCCTGCGATCAGCGGCCCGCAACTGCTGGAGGTGGCTCCCTGGGTGGGCAGCCTGGGCCTCGAGTACCGCCTCGGGGTGGATGGCCTCTCGCTGCCGCTGGTGCTGATCAATGGTCTGCTGAGCTTTGTGGCCGTGGCGGTGACGGCCAGCGACACCAGCCGTCCGCGGCTGTACCACGCCCTGCTGCTGTTGATCAGCGCAGCGGTGAACGGGGCCTTCCTGGCCCAGAACACGCTACTGTTCTTCCTGTTCTATGAGCTGGAGCTGATTCCGCTCTGGCTGCTGATCGCCATCTGGGGCGGGAGCAACCGGGCCTACGCCGCCACCAAGTTTCTGATCTTCACGGCCGTGTCGGGGATGTTGATCCTTGGAGCCTTCTTCGGCCTGGCCCTGGCCAGCGGCAGCGCCGATTTCAGCTTCAACCCACGGCTGGCCAACGATCTGGATCTGGGGGTCCAGCTGCTGCTGCTGGGCGCTCTGCTGGTGGGCTTCGGCATCAAGATTCCGCTGGTGCCCTTTCACACCTGGCTGCCGGATGCCCACACCGAAGCGTCCACGCCGGTGTCGGTGCTGCTGGCCGGAGTGCTGCTGAAGCTGGGCACCTATGGCCTGCTGCGCTTCTGCCTCGGTCTCTTCCCCGCGGCCTGGGAGCTGCTGGCCCCATGGCTGGCCAGCTGGGCGGCGCTCTCGGTGCTGTTCGGCTCGCTGGCGGCGATTCAGCAGCAGGACATGAAGCGGATGGTGGCCTACAGCTCCGTGGGCCACATGGGCTACGTGCTGCTGGCGGCGGCGGCGGCCACGCCGGTGAGCCTGCAGGGGGCCCTGTTCCAGATGATCAGCCATGGCCTGATCTCGGCGCTGCTGTTCCTGCTGGTGGGCGTGGTCTACAGCGCCACCGGCAGCCGCGACATGTCGGTGCTGCGGGGGCTGCTCAATCCCCAGCGGGGGCTTCCCCTCACCGGCTCGCTGATGGTGGTGGGCGTGATGGCCAGCGCCGGCATTCCCGGCATGGCCGGTTTTGTGGCTGAGTTTCTGGTGTTCCGCGGCAGCCTGGTGGCCTTCCCCCTGCAGACGCTGCTCTGCATGGTGGGCTCAGGCCTGACGGCGGTGTACTTCCTGTTGCTGGTGAACCGGGCCTTCTTCGGCCGTCTCGACACACCGCTAGCCGCTTCTCGGCAGCTGCTGCCGGCCATTCCCCTGGCCCGTCAGATTCCGGCCCTGGCCCTGACCGTGGCGATCCTGGCGATCGGCCTGCTGCCCCAGGGGCTGGGCACGTTGATGGAGCGCAGCACTGCCGCCCTGAGCGCCACAACCCTGGGCGCACCGCCCCAGCTGATCGCCAGCGCCCGCCAGGAGCAGGGATGAACCAGCCCAACAGCAGCGGAGTCGATCCGGGGCAGGTGCTGCGCGAGCGCCTGCTGGGTGGTGTCACCCTGCTGGAGGAGTCGAGCGAGCATCTGCTCGAGGTGGTGGCCGTGCTCGAGAGCTACGGCCATGTCCTCGATGCCTACAGCCTCAACCTGGTCCATCAGGCCCAGAGGGAATTCCTCAATCCGCTGCCGGTGTTCCGCTTCTTCAATGGCGCCATCACCCCGGCGCGGCTGTGGCGCCACCTGCGCCATGACCGGATCAACTACGAGTACGCCGAGTACTGCCAGCGCTCGATGCTCTGGCATGGCACCGGCGGGCTCGACACCTATCTCGATGGCGAAGCCTTCCTGGCCAGCTGCGAGCGGGTGATCCAGCAGCGCTGCCGCCATGACCCGTTGCTGGCGCTGCTGCAGCGGCTCTTCCCGGGGTTCCTGCCGGAGCAGATCCGCTCCGCCGCCACCGCCAGCGCCCTGGCCCAGTTCTGGCGGGTGATGAGTGATCTGTTCCTGGATCTGGCCGCCGCCAGGCGCAGTGGTGAGGTGAGCTCCATCGCCATGGTGGTGCGCTTCATCCAGGACGGCCTGGTGGCGGCCGCCGCCGCTCCGATCACCTACGCCGTGGAGCTGGGGGGAACCAGCTTTGAGATCCTTCCCCCCGAGGCCGGCCTCACCTTCCTGGTGGATGTGGCCGTGCCCTATGTGGAGGCGGTGTTTCTGCGGGGCACCCCCTTTCTGGGCACGGTGTCATTCAACGCCCAGGCACGCCAGATCCCCCACGATCAGAGCCAGTTCACCTACGGCGCCCTCTACGCCGACCCGCTGCCCACCATGGGAGCCGGCATTCCCCCCAGCCTGCTGATGCAGGACATGCGCCGCCACCTGCCGCCGGAGCTGGAGCGCCACTACGCCGGAGTGGGCCGGGGCCTGGGCGATCTCTACGTGAAACTCTGCACCAGTTTCCAGAAGGCGATGTTCTGCGTCACCAATGCGGCCATCGCCGGCACCTTCCCCCATCCCCTCAGCACCCGGGACCCCGGCGAGCGCGAATCCAACGGCGCCTACGCCGCCGCCTGGGTGGAGCGCCTCAGGATCGCCCGCATCGACTGCCTTCCCGCCGGCGAATCCCTGGTTTCGCAGCCGATCCCCGACGAGCGGATCCAGCCTGGAGCCAGCGGCAGGCTGGGCTAAGTTTCGGCCATGGATCAGCCCTGGACCCACCGGCAGCGTCCCGAGCGGCTGGAGCGCCGCATCGAGTTCGCCGACTACGAAACCACCCGAGCCTTCCTCGAGCGGCTCAATGAGTGGTCTGAGCAGGAGAAGCGCTATCCGGACATCAGCTTCGGGCGCACCTACGTGAACCTGACCCTGCGGCCCCAGCAGGAAGATGGTCCGATCGAGGAGCTCGACCACGCTCTGGCCACAGCCATCGATGCCCTGCTGCCATGACCGGGGTGAGCGCCGATGACACCCCCGTCGATCTGCGCGCCGCCTACGACGGCACCGGGGTGAGTGAGGTGCTCGACCAGCTCGATCGCGAGTTGATCGGCCTGCGCCCGGTGAAGACCAGAATCCGTGAGATCGCCGCACTGCTGGTGGTGGAGCGGGCCCGCAAGCAGGTGGGCCTCACCACCGCGGCCCCGAGCCTGCACATGTCGTTCACGGGCAGGCCTGGCACCGGCAAGACCACGGTGGCCGAGCGCATCTCCGAGATCCTGCACCGGCTGGGCTACGTGCGCAAGGGCCACCTGGTGACCGCGACCCGGGATGATCTGGTGGGTCAGTACATCGGCCACACGGCACCCAAAACCCGCGACATGCTCAAAAAAGCAATGGGCGGGGTGCTGTTCATCGATGAGGCCTACTACCTCTACAAGCCTGAAAATGAGCGTGATTATGGCGCTGAAGCGATTGAGATTCTGCTGCAGGTGATGGAGAACAACCGCGATGATCTGGTGGTGATCTTCGCTGGTTACAAGGACAAGATGGATATCTTCTACCAATCCAATCCAGGCCTCTCCTCCCGGGTGGCGAACCACATCGATTTCCCTGATTACACGGCCGTGGAGCTGCTGGCCATTGCCCAGCTGATCCTGGCCGCCGAGAGCTACCGCTTCGGTGATGAGGCCAAGGCCGCCTTCTACGACTACATCCAGCGGCGCATGCAGCTGCCCTTCTTCGCCAATGCCCGCTCGATCCGCAATGCCATCGACCGGGCGCGCATGCGTCAGGCCAACCGGCTCTTCAACCACATGGGCCGGGGTCTGACCAAGCTGGATCTGATCACGATCCAGGCCGAGGACATCACCGCCAGCCGCGTCTTCCATGGCGAAGTGGAGGGTCTCGACCCCAGCCTGCCGCTCACCTGAAGCTCAACGCCACCGATCAGAACGCAGGCTCAGCGGCGCCGGCGTGAATCGATCTGCAGCAGGTCACGCACCTGCTGCAACTGGCGGGCGAGGGAGGGATCAATCGCCAGCTTCTTCTCGATCTGCTCCACCGCGTACATCACTGTGCTGTGGTCCTTGCCGCCGAAGACATCGCCGATGCGGGGCAGGCTCAGATCGGTGCTCTGGCGCAGCAGGTACATGCCCACCTGACGGGCCTGGCTCACCGCCCGCTTGCGGCTGCTGCTGCGCATCTCCTCGCCGCTGACCCCGAACACCTCCGCCACCTTCTCCACCACCTGCTGGGGGGTGACCGGCACCTCGTTGCCCACCGGATCGAGCATCGGCGCCACCGACTCCACCGTCATCGGCAGACCGGTGATTGAGGCGAAGGCCACCGCCCGGGTCAGGGCCCCCTCCAGTTCACGGATGTTGGAGGTGAAGCGGCCGGCCAGGTACTGGATCAGGTCGCGGGGCAGGGCCATGCGTTCCTGCTCGGCCTTCTTGTGCAGGATCGCCATGCGGGTTTCCAGATCCGGCGCCTGGATGTCGGCGATCAGGCCCATGGAGAAACGGGAGATCAGCCGCTCCTGCAGCCGTGGAATCTGGCTGGGAGGGCGATCGCTGGCAATCACGATCTGACGGCCGGCCTCATGCAGGGCATTGAAGGTGTGGAAGAACTCCTCCTGGGTGTATTCCTTGCCCTCGATGAACTGGATGTCATCCACCAGGATCAGATCGGCGGCGCGGTAGCGGTCGCGGAACTTCTGCATGCCGTCCTTGCGGATGGCCTGGATCAGGTCGTTGGTGAAGGTTTCGGTTGAGACATAAAAGACCCGCGCCTCCGGATCGATCTCCAGGCGGTAGTGGCCGATCGCCTGCATCAGGTGGGTCTTGCCCAGCCCGACACCACCGCAGAGAAAGAGCGGGTTGAATTCACGGCCGGGGGCCTCGGCCACCGCCAGGGCCGCCGCATGGGCCATGCGGCTGTTGGGCCCCACCACGAAGCGGTTGAAGACATAGCGCGGGTTGAGCCCCGGAGCCGGGCGGCGGGGTGTCTCGCCGCTGGCGGTGGGGCCTGTGGGACCCGCTGCCGCCCGCAGCACCGCCCCCGGCGAGGCCCCGGGCCCACTCTGCTGGGCGGCGCCGGGGCGCTCGGCCGGAGTGGAGCCGTTCATGGCGCCGTCCAGCTCCTGGACAGCGGCGGTGCCCACCTCCACCGCGATGGCGTGGCCGGCCAGATCGGTGGCCACCGCGGCGATCATCACCAGGTAATTCTTGCGCAGCCAGCCGCTGGCGAAGCTGTTGGGGGCCTCCAGCTGCAGCTGACCGTCGGCGTAACCGGTGCAGCGGGCCGGCCGGATCCAGGTCTCGAAGGTGGGCTTGCTGAGGTTGGCCTGCAGTGCCTCCTGGACCCGGTGCCACAGCTCCTGACCCTGCTGCACCGTCCAGTCCCCACTCAGCCAGTGGCCGAATATAGGCAGCCCCCCCGACCGGCACCGTCTTTAATGAAGCGCTTCGCGGCTCCGCTCGGCTCCCCCGTCATGACTCCCCACCGTGCCCCTGGCCTCCCGTCGCTCCGCCGCCGGGCCCTGGCCGCCGTCGGCCTCTGTGGGCTGCTGCTGGGTGGTTGCACGGTGCCGCTGCCCAACCTGCCGGGGATGCCCGGGCGTGCACCCGCCGCGCCCGGCCCCAGGGTCAGTGACGCCCCCCCCGCCGCGCCGCTGCAGGCGGGAAACAATTTCATCGTCAACGCGGCCCAGAAGGTGGGGCCCGCCGTGGTGCGCATCGACACGGTCAAACGGGTGATCAATCCGCTCGGGGGCCTGTTCGGTGGTGGGCCATCGATCCAGCAGCAGCAGGGCCAGGGGTCGGGCTTCATCACCCGCTCCGATGGGGTGATTCTCACCAACGCCCATGTGGTGGAGGGCACCGCCGAGGTGTCGGTGACCCTGCCGGATGGCCGCAGCTTCAACGGCAAGGTGCTCGGCGCCGATCCCCTCACCGACATCGCCGTGGTGCGGGTGGTGGCCCAGAAGCTGCCGGTGGCACCCCTGGGGGATTCCTCCCAGGTGCGACCCGGTGAATGGGCGATCGCCATTGGCAATCCCCTCGGCCTCGACAACACCGTGACGGCGGGCATCATCAGCGCCATCCAGCGCACCAACGCCATCGGCGAAGGCCAGCGGGTGCCGTACATCCAGACCGATGCGGCGGTGAACCCCGGCAACAGCGGCGGTCCCCTGATCAATGACCGTGGTCAGGTGATCGGCGTGAACACCGCCATCCGCCAGGCGCCTGGGGCGGGTCTGAGCTTTGCGATCCCGATCAACCTGGCCAAGCAGATCGCCGCCCAGATCCTGGAGAAGGGACGCGCCTCCCACCCCTACATCGGTGTGCGCCTGCAGGCCCTCACTCCCCAACTGGCCCGGGAAATCAATGCCACCTCCAGCGAATGCCGCCTGCCTGAGGTCGAGGGGGTGGTGGTGGTGGAAGTGCTCAAGGGCAGCCCCGCAGCCAAGGCGGGCCTGAAGCCCTGCGACCTGATCGAAAACGTGGGCGGCAAGGCGGTGAAGAACCCCTCTGAAGTGCAGGTGGCCGTCGATCAGGGCAAGGTGGGCCAGCCGCTGGCGATCAGCATCAGGCGGGGCAGCGACAGCAGCACCGTCACCCTTGAGCCGGCGGAACTGCGCTCCGGCGAGTGAGCCCGCAGGCGTTGAAGCGCTGCAGCCGGCAGCTGGTGGTGATGGCCCGCTGGCCGGCCACGGGCCGCTGCAAGAGTCGGCTGGGGGCCGGCATCGGCCTGGCGGCCGCCGCCCGGATCCAGCGGCGGCTGAGCGAGCACACCCTGGCGACAGCACGGCAGCTGGATGGCACGGAGCTGGTGCTGGCGGTGAGCGGCCTGGGGCCCTGCGGGGCTCAGCGCTGGGGCCACAGCCTCGGAGCCCACCGGGCCGTGCTGCAGGGGGACGGCGGTCTGGGCAGCCGCATGGCCCGGCAACTGGCGCGGGCCTGCCGCGAAGGAGCTCAGCAGGTGCTGCTGATCGGCACCGACCTGCCCCAGCTGGCCCAAGGCGATCTGGAGGCGGCGTCTGCAGCCTTGGCCGAACGGCCGCTGGTGCTCGGGCCGGCCAGCGATGGGGGCTACTGGCTGATCGGGCTGAGGAGGCCCCAGCCCAGCCTGCTCAGCGGCATCCCCTGGGGCAGCGCCGCTGTGCTGCGCCGCACCCTGGAGCGGGCCGCCGCTCTGGGCCTTGAGCCAGCCCTGCTGGCCCAGCGCAGCGACCTCGATCGGCCCATGGACCTGGAGCCCTGGCTGGGGTGAAGGCCATGACTGCACCACCCACCGCCAGCGCCCCCCTGGCGGTGGTGATCCCGGCCCTGAACGAGGCGGGACACCTGCCGGCCCTGCTGGCGGATCTGGCGACGGCTCCTTCCGCTCTGATCGAGAGCTGCCTGGTGGTGGATGGCGGCAGCAGCGACGGCAGCGCCCAGCTCTCGGCCCTGGCAGGCGCACGGGTGCTGCAGGTGGGCGGAGGCCGGGGCTGCCAGCTGGCGGCGGGGGTGAACCACAGCAGCGCCCCCTGGCTGCTGCTGCTCCATGCCGACCTGCGCCTGGCACAGGGGTGGTGGTCGGCGGTGCAGCGGGCCATGGCCGCCCCGGAGGCCCCCTGGTGTTTCCGCCTGGGAATCGAGGGGGCAGACCTCGCCCTGCGCCTGGTGGAGTGGGGCGTGCGCCTGCGCAGTGGGCCCGGCCAGCTGCCCTATGGCGACCAGGGACTGCTGCTGCCGCGGCGCCTGCTGGAGCGGGCCGGCGGCCTGCGGGCCATGCCCCTAATGGAGGATCTCGATCTGGTGCTGCGCCTGCGCCAGCTGGGCCCGATCCATGACCTGGGACTGCCGGTGCGGGTGGATGGGCGCCGCTGGCGGCGCCTGGGGGTGTGGGGAACGGCCTGGCGCAATGCCCAGCTGCGCCAGGCCTGGCGCCGGGGCACCGATCCAGCGGCCCTGGCGGCGCGTTATTACCAACCCTGAACGCCCCTGAGGATCCCTGAGGATCCCCACCAGGGGCGTCAGGGGGAATACCAGAAGGCGCAGCGCCGCTGCTGCGGCTCCAGCTCCCAGCCCTGCGACTGATAGAAACCCACCACCTCGGGATCGGCGAACAGGCTGACCCGGTCCACCTCCATCAGCCTGAGCTGCTCCAGCACGTAGTCCATCAGCTGACGCCCCAGCCCGGCCCCCTGGTAGAGGGGATGCACGGCCACATCCCAGACCGTGGCCTCCATCACCCCATCGCCGGTGCAGCGGGCGAAGCCCACCAGGCGCGGCACCCGCGGGTCATGGCGCCAGAGGCCCACCCGCAACAGGCTGTGCTGCAGGGCCTTGCGCACCCGCCGGATCGGCCGGCGGCTCCAGCCGACGGCATCACAGAGCTGCTCCAGTTCCACCAGATCGATCTCCCGCTCCAGGCTGAGCACCAGCTCCAGCTGGGGGTTCGGGCTGGGACAATGGCGCCAGCCGGGGCCGTAGAAGCTGGAGAAAAGCGGGTCTGTATCCAAACCAGACGGCCGAGGCAACGGATGGGCACGATCCTGCCCGATCGGCGGCGTTTAGTGGAACTCTGATGGCAGACCCTGTGAAGGGATTGGCTGGACTCCCCCAGGCCCTGGAACCCGACTCGAGCGGGATGTTGCTGGTGGCGCTGCATGGCTGGATGCTCTCCAGCCGGCTGTGGCAACCGCTGAACGCCGAACTGCAGCAGCGCTGGCGGCTGTGGTGCCCTGATCTGCCCGGCTTCGGCGCGGAACCGCGCCCGGTGGGGCTGCAGCCGAGCCTGGCCAGCTACGGGCGCTGGGTGAGCGAGGCCTGCCGCCGGATCGCTCCCCACGCCCCCGTGGTGCTGATGGGCCACTCCCTGGGGGGGAGCATCGCCCTGCATGCGGCCACCAGCCTGGGGCCCCAGCTGCGGGGGGTGATCCAGATCGCCGCCGGCGGCGGGGTGTACCAGCCCCGGGCCTTCGCCCGGGTGAGACGCGGCGGTTCCCTGTTCCTGCGTTTCCGTCCAGGCTGGCTGGCGGAACTGCCGGGCACCGAGGCGATCCGCAGCCCGCTGCTGGCCGAAGCGCGGGCGGCCCGGGGCCTGCTGGCCTGCAGCACCAACCGCGGCGCCGTCAGCCAGCTGCCCGCGCTCACCGCCGCCCTGCGGGTGCCCAGCCTCTGGATCGCCGGCAGCCAGGACCAGGTGATGGCCCCCCGCTATGTGCGTCACCTGGCCGGCTATGCCCCAGACCATGAGCTGGCCGTGATCCCCGACTGCGGTCACCTGCCGATGCGGCAGTGTCCCCGCCAGCTGGCCGCCCTGATCGATGCCTGGCTGGAGCGGCTGCCCTTGCAGCTGCCTTCTCCTGATCCCTAGAGCCGGGCCAGACCCCGTTCCTGCAGATCGGCCAGCTCGGCGTAAAGACCGCCGGCGGCCCGCAGTTCCCGGTGGGTGCCCTGCTCGATCAGCCGGCCCCGGCGCAGCACCAGGATGCGATCGGCCGCCTCGACGGTGGCCAGGCGGTGGGCGATCACGATGGCGGTGCGGCCGCTGAGCAACCGCTCCAGATCACGCTGCAGGGTGGCCTCGGTGGAGGGATCCATGAAGGCCGTGGCCTCATCCATCACCAGCACCGAGGGATCGCGCATCGCCACCCGCGCCACCGACAGCAGCTGGCGCTCACCCGAGGAGAGGTTGCCGCCCCGCTCGCGCAGTTCGGTGGCCAGGCCATCGGGCAGCCGGCGCAGCAGGGGGTCAAGACCCAGCTCGGCGCAGATGCGCTCCAGGTCGTGCTGGGTGATCGGCGCATCCAGGCGCAGGTTGTCGGCCACGTTGCCGCTGAACAGGAAGGTGTCCTGGAGGACCACCCCCAGCCGCTGGCGCAGGGTGGCGCTGGGCAGCTCGCGGATGTCGATGCCATCGAGCAGGATGCGGCCGCTCTGGGGTTCGTAGAGCCGGCAGAGCAGGCGGATAATCGTGGTCTTGCCGGAGCCGGTGGGACCCACCAGGGCCACCTGCTCCCCCGGGGCGATGCGGAAGCTCAGCTCGCTGAGGATCGGGTCGTCGGGGCGGTAGGCGAAGCTCACCCGCTCGAAGATCACCTCACCGGCACTGGCGCGCAGCAGCCCCGAGCGCTGGGCGGCACTGCTGCGCAGGCCATGGTCGAGGTCGGAGATCTCGATCGGCTGCTCCATCAGTTCACCGATGCGCTCCACCGCCGTGAGCCCGCCCTGGATCTGGGTGAAGCGCTCCGCCAGCTGGCGCAGGGGATCGAACAGGCGCTGGGAAAAGAGGATGAAGGTGGTGAGAGTGCCGAGGCCGATGCTGCCGGCGATCACCATCCAGCCCCCCAGGGCCAGCACCACCGCCACGGCGGTGAGGGCCACCCATTCGATGAAGGCCGAGACGGCACTTTCGTAGAAGATCGTGCCGGTGACGGCGCGGCGGTAGGCGTTGGTGGTGACCGAGAAGCGGGAGCTGTTGGTGGCCTCCCGCCGGAACATCTGCACCACCTCCAGGCCCTGGAGGTTCTCCTGCAGATCGGCGTTGAGCTGGCTGAGTTCCTCGCGCACCCGGTAATTGGCCTTGCGGTAGTGGCCCTGCAGCCAGAGGATCACCAGGGTGGCCGGCACCTGGCTGGCCAGCAGCAGCGCACCGAGGCGCGGCTCGATGCTCACCATCGTCACGCCGATCACGATCAGGGTGACCAGATCGGCCAGCACCCCCACAGCGCCGCTACCGAAGACTTCGGCCAGGGCATCCACATCGCTGGTGAGGCGGGTGAGCAGCTTGCCCACAGGGGTGCGGTCGTGGAAGCGCAGGGAGAGGGCGAGGGCGTGGCGAAAGAGGTCGTCGCGGATGCGGGCCGTCAGCCGCTGCCCCACCGCCTGAACGCTGTACGACTGGACCCCCTGCAGGGCCAGCCGCAGCAGCACCGCGCTGAACAGGATCAGCACCAGGGTGCGCATCGCCTGGGACACGCTCTGCCCCGCCAGCCAGGCAGCGGTGGGCTCCCCGCGCAGCACAGCAATCGCTTGTCCGATCAACAGCGGCTGAATCGCAGCAGCCAGGGCCAGAGGGATCAGCAGAATCACCACCAGGATCAGGCGGCGGCGGTCGTAGCGGAGGTAGGGCAGCAGGCGCTTGAGCCGCTGGCGGTCGAGGGCAGCCATCAGCGCTGGAGCGCGGCAGCCGATGGGCCGGCAGCGGCGGAGGTGGCGGTGGCAGTGGCGGTGGCGACCCGGTCGACGATGTCCTGCAGCTCGCCGAGATCAAAGCGCAGGGCCAGGGGATTGCCGATCAGACGGGCCGTGCTGTGGAAGAGTTCATCGAGGGCCACCAGGCCGTTCTCGCGCAGGGTGCGGCCGGTGGCCACCAGGTCGACGATCGCCTCGGACATGCCGGTGATCGGACCGAGCTCCACCGAGCCGGTGAGATGGATCAGCTCCACGGGCAGGTCCAGTCCGGCAAAAAAGGTTTCGGCACAGCGCACAAACTTGCTGGCCACGCGGCAGTGGGCCGGCAGCTCCGCCGCCCGGCTGTAGCCACTGTTTTCCTTCACCGCCACGGCCATGCGGCAGCCACCGAAGCCCAGATCCAGCAGCGGCGCCACCGGCAGCTGGTGCTCCCGCAGCACGTCGTCGCCCACCACGCCCAGCTGGGCCTGGCCATAGGCCACATAGACAGGCACATCGCCATTGCGCACCAGTAGGGCCCGGGCCCGGCCGCAGGGGCTGGGCACCATCAGCTGGCGATTGTCGGCATCGAGCAGGGCACTGAAATCAAGGCCGGCGGCGGCGAAGCAGCGCACCGAATCTTTCAGCAGGGCCCCTTTGGCCAGAGCGACGGTGATCATGGACTTGCACCGCAACCTGGACTGTACCGATGGACGCGAGCCACAGCGAGGTGGAGCTGATCCCGGTGCTGCGCGACAACTACGTGATGGTGCTCCACGACGGAGCCCGGGCGGTGGTGGTGGATCCCGGCGTGGCGGAGCCGGTGGTCAGCTGGTTGGAGCGGCGCGGGCTGGAGCTGGTGGCGGTGCTGCAGACCCATCACCACTGGGACCACATCGATGGCACGCCGGGGCTGCTGAGCCGCTGGCCCGCGGCGGCGGTGCTGGCCTCGGGCGACGACCGCCAGCGCATCCCGCTGCAGACCGTGGCCCTGCGGGACGGGGACCAGCTGGAGCTGCTGGGGCGCGTTGTGCAGGTGCTGGCGGTGCCCGGGCACACCCGCTGGCACCTGGCCTTCCATCTGCCGCCCCGGGCCGGCGGCCAGGGCGAGCTGTTCTGCGGCGACACCCTGTTCGCCGGCGGCTGCGGCCGCCTGTTTGAAGGCAGCCCCGCACAGATGCACCAGTCGCTGCAGCGGCTGGGGGCCCTGCCGGGACCCACCCGCGTCTGGTGCGCCCATGAGTACACCCTCGCCAACCTGCGCTGGGCGGCGGCGAACAGCCCGGAGCAGGGGGAGGAGCGGCAGGCGATCCAGGAGCGGCTGGCGGCAGTGCAGGAGCTGCGGCGGGCGGATCAACCGACCATCCCCAGCACCATCGCCCTGGAGTGGGCCACGAACCTGATGCTCAGGGCCGGCGATGCAGAAACCTTCGCCAGCCGTCGCCTCAGCAAGGACCACTGGCAGGGCTGACCAACGAGCGGATCAGGCCGCTGCGGGGCTGGGGGCCTCCGGAGGCCGGAGCGTCTGGCCCGTGGGGAAGAGCCGGGCGGGCTCACCGGGCCGTAACCAGGGGCGGCAGCGCAGACCGAGGGGATAGTCGCGCTCGAGGGGCAGGCGAAAGCGCAGATCCACCGGAGCAGCGGCGCCCTCGGCGTCAAGCCGCACCTGATAGAGCCATTCGCGCCCCAGAAACTCCCGCGCCACCACCTCGCCGGGGCCGCTGGGATCGACGCTCAGATCAAAGGCCGACGGGCTCAGCAGCACCTGCCAGGGGCCCGGGCCCTCGCCATGGGGAGCTGATCCATTCGGCTCCGGGCGCAGGGGGCCGAGGGGCGTGAGCAGCTGACCGCCGCTCCAGTGGGCCTCCAGCAGATTGCCCTGCAGCACGAAGCGGCCCACGAAGGCGGAGGCGGGGGCCCGCACCATCTCGCGCGGACTGCTGCACTGATGCAGGTGTCCGCCCTGCAGCACCGCGACCCGATCGCAGATGGCCAGGGCCTCCTCCGGGTCGTGGGTGACGATCAGACCGCTGGCCTGGCAGCGGCTGAGTACCCCCGGCAGCTCCGCCCGCAGCCGCAGCCGCACCTCCACATCCAGGTTGGAGAAGGGTTCATCCAGCAGCAGCAGCGTTGGCCCCGGGGCGAGGGCCCGCGCCAGGGCCAGGCGCTGACGCTGGCCACCCGAGAGTTCATGGGGGTAGCGGCGCTCCAGGCCGTTGAGCCCCAGCAGCTCCAGCAGCCAGGCGGCACGGCTGCGGTCCTGGCGGGGCTTGAGCCCGAAACAGACGTTGCTCCAGGCATCGAGATGGGGGAAAAGGGCGTAGTCCTGGAAGACCATGCCCACCCCCCGGCGCTCGGGCGCCAGCCAGCCGTGGGGGCCGGCCACTTCCTGGCCATGGATCAACACCCGGCCGCGCTCCGGCCGCTCGAAGCCGGCGATCAGACGCAGCAGGGTGGTCTTGCCGCAGCCGGAGGGACCCAGCAGCCCCACCAGTTCCCCCTGGTGCAGCTCCAGGTTCAGCCCCTGCAGCGTCCAGTTCGGCGACTCCTCGCCATGGCTGAGCCCACGGGCCCTCGGGTAGCGGTGCCAGACGTTCTCCAGCCGCACCGGATCCGGCCGCCCCTCCAGCTGAGGAGCGATGGGCAGAGCCAACGGGGCTGGGGTCAAGGGTGCAGGAGTCAGTGGAGCTGGAGTCAGTGGAGCTGGAGTCAGTGGAGCAGGGGTCAGTGGAGCGATGGAGCCTGATCCGTAGAGTCGAATCTTCATTTTCACCTGCCATGGGCTCGGGCACTTCCGCCGAGGCGATCACCACGGCCGCTGCGCCGGCACCGGTGGGTCCCTACAACCAGGCGGTCAAGGCGGGAGGGCTGCTCTTCTGCTCCGGCCAGATCGCCCTCGATCCCGCCAGCGGCGTTCTGGTGGGGGGCGGGGATGTGGAAGCCGAGACCAGACAGGTGCTCACCAACCTGCAGGCGGTGCTGAGCGCGGCGGGCTGCACGGCCCAGCAGGTGGTGCGCACCACGGTGTTCCTCACCGACCTGGCCGATTTCGCCAAGGTCAACGCTCTTTATGCAGAGGTGTTCTCGGCCGGGGTCTCGCCCGCCCGGGCCTGCGTGCAGGTGGCGGCGCTGCCCAAAGGAGCCCTCGTGGAAATCGACTGCATCGCCCTGCTGGGCTGAGGGCCGGTGGCCAACGCCCCAGCCGTCCCCCTTGTGCTCTGAACTACAGCACGCAACCTTTGGGATGCGTGACTTGTGATGAAGGTGACAGTCAACAGCTGTCACAGCCGCCAGCATGGTGGGGTTGTTGATGTGCGGGCCATGGCGTTCTCTTCCTTCCGTACGGTTCCCGCGGGCCAACAACCCAACGGGGTGCGTCTGTACCGCCTGGTGGACCAGGGCTGCTGCCCCCATCCCGTGCTCGACGACCACTTCGATTCAATGGATGCCGCCTGGGACGCCGCCCAGGAGTGGTGGCAGCAGCACAGCAACGGCCGTGAGGATCCGATCGGCATCGGTGTCGAGGTGAGCACTCCCGGTGGCGACTGGCGCACCCTGCGCTACCCCGGCAACCACTGCGGCATGGCCTGACGCCCCTGCCCACCTAGCGTCAGCCGCACCTAGGCCCTGAGGGCGAGCTGCCGCCGATGCGCCTGCTTCACACCTCCGACTGGCACCTGGGCAGAACGTTCCATGGCGCTTCGCTGCTGGAGGAGCAGGCGGCAGCGCTGACACGGATCGTGGACCTGGCCAGGGATGGAGCTGTCGATGCGGTCCTGATCGCCGGTGACCTCTACGACCGGGCGATCCCGCCGGCGGAGGCGGTGCAGCTGTTCAACGACACCCTGGCCCAGCTGCGCGACGGCGGTGCGGCGGTGGTGGCGATCGCCGGCAACCACGATTCCCATGTGCGCGTGTCGGTGTACGACCCGCTGCTGGCCCGCTTCGGGGTGACGATCCGCGGCGATGTGCGCCGGGCCCATGAGCCGGTGCTGGTGAGCCCGCGGCTGGGCGGCCGACCCGTGGCGATCTATCCACTCCCCTACCTGGAGCCGGCCGTGGATGGACCGGGCCTGGCGGGGGAGCTGGAGGAAGGGGCACCGCCTCCGGCCCGTCTGCGCCATGAGGAGGTGACGCGGTTGGCGCTGGCACGGATTCGCCGGGACCTGCGGGGGCGGCCGCAGCAGCGCTCGGTGCTGGTGGCCCACACCTTCGTGACGGGTGGGGCCAGCTCGGAGTCGGAGCGGGAGCTGACGGTGGGCAATGTGGATCGGGTCAGTGTCGAGACCTTTGCCGGCTTTGACTACGTGGCCCTGGGCCATCTGCATGGCTCCCAGCAGCTGGATGGCCCACGGTTGGCCTACTCCGGCACCCCTCTGCCCTATTCCTTCTCCGAGCAGCACCACACCAAGTCGGTGCGGATCGTGGAGCTCGACGCAGCGGGCCAGCCCGAGCTGGAGATCGTGCCGCTGCAGGTGGGGCGATCGCTGGCCACAGTCGAGGGGGGGATCGAGCAGCTCTGCTGTGATCCGCAGTTCGAGCCGGCCGTTGAAGCGCGGCTGCGGGTGATCCTCACCGACGAAACCCTGCCGCTGCAAGCCATGGCGCGTTTGCGGCGGCGCTTTCCCCATGTGGCCGAGCTGCGCCATCGCCCACCGGAGCTGCTGCGCACAACGGCCAGCGAACGCCACCAGCAGGTGCGCCAGGCCACCTCCCCGTTTGAGCTCACCTCGGCATTCTTCGCCGATCAGCAGGGGCGCAGCGCCAGCGCAGCCGAGACGGCACTGCTGCGGCAGGCGCTGGAGGCCGCCGCCAGGGGAGGGCAGCGGTGAGGCCCCACCAGCTGCGGATCGAAGCCTTCGGGCCCTATGCCGAGCCGGTGGAGATCGGCTTCGATGAGCTCAGCCAGGAGGGGCTGTTCCTGATCCACGGCAGCACCGGCTCCGGCAAGACCTTCCTGCTCGATGCCCTCTGCTTCGCCCTCTACGGCGAGGTATCGGGGGATCGCAGCGTCAAGGCGCTGAAATCCGATCACGCCGAGCCCGCAGCGGTGCCCCGGGTGAGCCTGGAGTTCTCCAGTGGCGGCGGCCGCTACCGGGTGGAGCGATCCCCCGCCTACACCGCCCCCAAGACCAGGGGCGAGGGCACCACCGAGAAGGCGCCGCAGGCGGTGCTGTTCCGGCTGCTCGGCGCTGGCTGGGAGCCGATCGCCAGCCGCAGCACGGAGGTCAGCCGCGAGGTGCAGGCTCTGGTGGGTCTCGATGCCGCC
Source organism: Synechococcus sp. CS-1329 (assembly GCF_025128055.1). GTDB lineage: Bacteria > Cyanobacteriota > Cyanobacteriia > PCC-6307 > Cyanobiaceae > Regnicoccus_A. Next base: position 58,743 of record NZ_JAHLYS010000022.1, read on the forward strand.
CAGTTCCGCCAGGTGATCCTGCTGCCCCAGGGCAAGTTCGCTGAGGTGCTGCGCGCCAGGGCCGAGGAGCGCGAAGCCCTGCTCAAAACCCTCTTCGACACGGTGATCTACGAGCAAGTGGGCAGCTGGCTGGAGGACCGCGCCAAGGCGGCTCGCATCGAGGTGGCCGAGCAGAACCGGGCCCTGGAGGTGCTGCGCAGCCAGGCCGCCCACGAGTGGAGCCCCTATGCAGCCCACCCTCCCGAGCCCGTGGATCCACCCAATCCCGTCAATCCGTTGGAGCCACCCAGCGATCAACAGGGCCTCGATCGGCTGGTGGAGCAGATCGCCGCGGTGGTGACCGCCAGCCAAAGCAACCTGCATCAGGCCAGCGCCGCCCTGCTCTCAGCCCAGAAGGCCAGGGATGCGATCGAAAAGCAGGCCGACCGCTGGGATCGCCGCGCCAGGGCCCTCACCAGGCTTGCGGACCTGGAGGGGAAGCAGGAGGCCGTGGCCGACTTTCGCCAGCGGCTGAGCCGGGCGGAGCGAGCCGAGGCCCTGCGGCCCTGCGTGGAGGCCGAGCAGGCGGCCCGTACCGCCCTGGGCAGCCTGGAGGCCGGCACCCGAGCCGAGCTGCAGAGCGCGATCCGGGCCCGGGACGCCGCCCAGGCCCTGCCGCTCTCCCTGGTGCTGCTGGATCTGATGGCGGCCCCCAGCCTTGAGGAGCTCAGCGCTGCACGCCACGACCTGGCGGTCCGTGGCGCGCAGCTCAGCGCCCTGGCCGCGCAGTCTCTGGAGGCGGGCCAGGCGCGGGCCAGGGCGGCGGCCGCCACCAAGCGAGCCCAGGCCGCTGAGCAGCAGCTGAGCAGCAGCAGCGCCGCCAGAGAGACTCGCCGGCAGGCGCGCCAGAGCGCAGGCGCAGCCTTGGTCGCAGCCTGCTCAGCCCGCGACCAGCTGGGCGGGTTGCAGCGGGCGGCGCAGGACGCCCAGGATCAGGCCCTGGCCGTGGCGGCCATCGCCCCTGCCCTGCAGCAGGAACAGGCCGCCATGGCGGCGCACACCAAGGCCGAGGCCCGGCTGCAGCAGGCGCAGGTGGCCCTGAACGAGCGGCAGCGGCGTCAGATCGCCGGGATGGCCGCCCGGCTCGCCGGGGGCCTGGAGCCCGACGCCCCCTGCCCGGTCTGCGGTTCAGCGCAACACCCGGCACCCGCCCAGCCCTCGCAGGACGCCGTCAGTGATGGGGCGATCACAGCGGCCCAGGCCGAGCTGAGCGCCGCCACCGCTGCGGCCCAGCAGGCGGCGGTGGCGCTGGCGAAGGTCCAGGGGGAGCGCAAGGCGGTGCTGGAGAAGGCCGGCCCTGCCGCCAGCGATCCCCAGGCGGCAATCACAGCGGCCCTGCAGGCCAACGAAGCCCTGGCCGCTGCCCAGGCCCTGGCCAGGACGGTGCCCAGCCTGGAGCAGGAGATCAGCGCCCATGAGCGCGAGCTGGAGGCGCTGCAGACCACGATTCAGGCGGCCAGCACGGAGCTGGCCCTGCAGGCCAAGGCCGCTGCCGACGACAGCCAACGGGCGGAGACCCTCGCTGCCGCCATCGGCAGGGAGCTGGGGCAGGGCGTCGATCCACAGCAGGCGCTCAACAGCTTCGAGCCCCTGGAGGCAACACTGAAAGCCCTGGCGGCCCGCTGCCAGGCCAGTGCCAGCGCCGCAACCCGGCTGGAGCTGGCCGCTGCGCGCCTGGCCATCGATCTGGCCGGATCCGAGTTCAGCGATGGTCGGGCTGTGGAGGCCGCCCTCAAGGAGGAGAGCGTGCGCCAGCACTGGGCGCAGCGGATCAAGGCCTTCGAAACCGAAGTGATTGAGCTGAAGGGAGCTCTGGCCTCGGCGGAGCTGGCCGACCTGCCCCGGGAGCGACCCGACAGCGCGGCGGCCGCGGAGGCAGTGCACGCCACAGACGGCGCCCGCACCGCAGCCGTGGAGCGCCACAGCGAAGCGCGCGGAGCCCAGCTGGAGATCCAGCGCCTCAGCTCGGAGCACCGCAGCGGCTCCAGCGAGCTGGCGTCCCGCCAGGAGCGGGCGCAGTTGCTCAGTGCCGTGGCCGATCGCTGCTCAGGCAGGGCCGCCCCCTACATCTCCCTGCAACGCTGGGTGCTCTCGGCCTACCTGGGCGACATCTGCCGCTATGCCAACCAGCGGCTGGAGCTGATGACCTCCGGCCGCTACCAGCTGCGGCTCAGCGATGAGGGGGGCCGCGGCGGCCGCCAGGCGGGTCTGGGTCTGAAGGTGCTCGATGCCTACACCGGTGAGGAGCGCGAGGTGAGCAGCCTCTCGGGCGGTGAGACCTTCCAGGCCTCCCTGGCCCTGGCCCTGGGCGTGGCCGACACCGTCGAGGCCCATTCAGGCGGCGTGCAACTGGAGGCCCTGTTCATCGACGAAGGCTTCGGCAGCCTCGATCCCGACAACCTCCAGCTGGCGATGGACGAACTCGACCGGCTGCGCGAAGGCGGCCGCATGGTCGGACTGATCAGCCACGTCGGAGCCCTCAAGGAACGCATCCGCTACGGCATCGAGGTGCTCTCCAGCGACCAGGGCTCACGGGTGCAGGTGGGCACCAACCCCCTGGCCTGACCCATCCCGAGCCCCCCCCCAGATCTGGCGGGATCCCCGGGAGGCCGACAGTTAGATTTCCCACCAGCGGGGTGTGGCGCAGCTTGGTAGCGCGGGTGCTTTGGGAGCACTAGGTCGCAGGTTCGAATCCTGTCGCCCCGATTGACTTTTCACCGATAGGCAAATTTCGCGGGAGCTGAGCGGGAGCTGGGAGGACTCCTGCGGGCTCTGAAAACAGCGGCTCGACCATCGGCTTTCTTCAGCCCCAGCCTTTGGGGTAATGAGATCCCCAGGCGGATGAGTGGCTCTAGAGCCCTCCAGTGAGCTTTTGGGCCGTCCTCGGGGAGGTTGGTGTCCATTTGCCCGGTGGCTGCGTTTAGCTCATCCTGTTTGGTGCTCAGGGCAAGGCGCACCCCCGAGTCGTCTGCGTAGTCACCCGGTTAGTCCTCCGCTTTTCAGCAGGGCGGCACCTCCTCGATCCTTTCGCACGCGCAAGGCGGAATGGCTTAGCTGGCTTTCCCCTCCCTAACGCAGTTCTCTTGCCCCTCTCCATAGGCCGCCCTCCTCGACCTTCCTTAGGTACGAGGTTGAGCGCCATGGGGTGAGCTCACGCACCTGGGAGCCACCACACAGCCTGGCAAACGTCGTTGGGCGATGCGCACCTATTCGCGAACAGTTCGCCCTCAGTGACGCCCAAGTAATCCGATTGGTGGAGAGGCTCCAGGCGATTGACAGCGAGGAGGCATCAAGTCGGGCGTTTGCGCTCACGTTTTGCGCTGAGTAAGGGTACGTTCCACGGATCTATTTCACCTTCAGTTCAAGGGTGAGCAGCTCTGGTGCATGTATTGCAAAAAGTCCGGAGGGGGCACTACAAAGCCGCGACAACTCTTGGCAGCTCCAGTGCTGGCTTCGGACGGGTCGCCACGGATTGGCGGCTGGAGAAGTGGCTTCGAGCTGGAGAGCCTCTACCGCAGGTTATTTAGCCAATGCTGGCCGGCGACCACATGGAGCGCTTCCTGAGACGTCAGGTGATCTGGCAGCAGCTGAGCACCGAAGCGCAGCAGTTTGGGGAAGAGCTGGTGCCCTATTCCCAGCGCCCCCGCTACTCCGCCACCTGTCATCGCAACAACGTTCCACCGGAGTTCATCGCAGAAGCCATGGGCCATAGCGGTCGCTGCGTTCGAAGAGGCGTTCGGTGGCGCGAAAACTGAACAAACCGCTAACACTTGTTGAGAAGTGCCCTATACTTCCTTTGGACGGCGTTCGCTGGTCGTCCGGGTCTGTTATGGCGTGTGGAAGCTCGCTCGACAGTCTTGCCACCTACCAATCCTGCCTCGAAACGGAGCCTCACCGCGTTGAGGCCGGTCTTCCAGCCGAGCAACTAACCCCAGGCCTTTAGCGAGATCACTTGACAACCACCACAGACCAATGGGTCTGAGGGTGATCTCCTGACTTCACCATGACTACCACTCTCGAGTGGCTGACCTCGACCGAGATTGCTCGGCGATTCAGGATCAGCCGTAACCGTCTAATTGAGCTGCGCCAAACCGGTGTGCTTGTTCCCGGCAAGCACTACATCACACAGGGCCGAAGGACCGTTTGGGATCCTGCGGCAACTGAGGATGCGTTCCGTGTGTACGCACGGCATCTATCTCAAGTCCAAGCTCCTGAAACCTACGCAGAGGTAGTGCAATGACCTTTCTCACCGACAGCCAAGTAAATAGCCTCAGCAAGAGCGGAGACACAACCGAAAAGGATCTGTCCCCTGTCTCAAAAGTGAAGGAAGACTCTTTTAGGCCATGCAGGCTCAGCGAAGGGGAACTTCGTCGATACATCAAGCACGATTGTGAATCCGGTATTCATGGAGATGATGGCGAAATGTTTATTTATGAAGATTATGTAATGGAAGCTTATGATGGATATTTCTTTGCTGGAATAGATCTTATGCTTGAATTTGAGGAGGCCTTGAACAGGGTCGCGGACCTTGCCGTGCAAATGGCTTACCATAATGCAGTGCATGGGAATACTCCCATCCTGGGCGAGTTGAGTGGGGTTGAAGAAATGAGTAATGCAGCAATGAAGGCAGAAGAGTATATCCGCGAGAGATTAATGTAAGTATAGCACTGCAAGATGTTGGCGGAAGATGCGATGCGGGTCGCAGTTTTGCTTTGCATAAGGCTTTATAATTAAGCAAGTATTCATCAACGGGGCTGGCACACTGTGTTGGCCCCTTTTAATGAGCCAGGGGACCCAAGAGGCTTCAGACAGGCAGCCGCGAATCGTTAAGTGCACACACATAACAAGATTCATTCACGGCACTCAGAAGAGCCCCGAAGGGCCGGAGAGTGAGTCGCAAGGGCGATGACTCGTGGCCACGTGCGCGGGCCCATCCGTGGATGCTTCCGCTCTTTAGTGAGAATGACTATCATTCCCATATAGATAGGTCTCCCGCTTGGCTGACCGCCAAGTCCTGGCATGCAGAAGTCAGTAAATCTGAGCAATTCGATCACCTACCGCTGCAGGCCTCTCCGGTGCCGCACGGTCCTTGATGCCGTCATTTACGACCTCGAGGGGATGGCTGAATCTGCCGGCCATCAGCAGGTCGAATGGATGACCCTCACTCCTTACACCACGCGGGTGGGCACACCGCGGCAAACACTGATTGGCCGGCTATCAGCTTGGTACGACCACTGCAGGCGGCTGTCCACGGAGCCATGGAGAGATCCTCTGTCCTGCCCGATTTACCGCGTCGGCTCGATGCCGCGCTTGCCTAGGCGCGGCCGGCGTCCTGGTTGCTGGCTGCTGGATGCCTCCCGAGAACGAGAAATCTGGCACCGACTCCGCAATTTCAGTTGTCTGAGCCGATCCGAACATCAACGGGTGAATCAGCTTGCCGAGAGTGCGCGAGGCAGCGACGTTCACAGCGCCTATGCGGCTTGGCACCTGCAACACACCGCTAATTGATTCTCAATAAGGCCTCGGGGGGCTCCAAAATCTGCCCACTCCCAAGAAGCCAGTCAAGCACTCACTGGTTGTCGTATCATGACTAAGGACAACCCCCGAGGACGAGGTGCCAAAAACCAACGGCTCCGGCCAGGCCAGGGTGCTGAGCCCGGGGGAACTTGATCAGCTCATGGCGGCAGCACCCTCACCGGAGCACAGGGCGCTCTGGGCGGTGATGCGCTTTACGGGTAGCCGTGCCACCGAAACGCTGCGCCTGCACTGGGGGGCGATCCACAACGACAGAATTGTCTTTGCCGCAGCAACCACGAAAACCAAGCGCACTCGGGAGCCACTTGTTGCACCACGGCTACGTGAGGAGCTGGAGCAATTCCGTATCCACTGGCAGCGCCGGCATCAACGGGATGCCAAGAACGGCTCCCTGCTGTTCATCAGCCCCGGGAGCGAAAGCCAGCCCATCACCCGCCAGGCCGCCGACAAGGCACTGAGACGGGCACTGCAGACGCTTGGCCCAGGCTTCCCGAGCGGGGTGTCGCTGCACAGCTTCAGAAGGAGCCTGGCGACGACGATGGCCCAACGCGGAGCAAGTCTCCGGACCGTTCAACGGTTTACGGGTCACGCCAGCCTCGGGCAGCTCCAGACCTACATCGATGTGGCAGAAGCAGATGAAGCAGCTGCTCTTGAGCTGCTGGATTGATCATCCCTGGCGGGACAACTAAGTCCGGAGGCTCTCGAGCGCTGGCCGCAGGCCTCCGGTATTAGTTAAAAAAAGTACTCGTCGTACTTGCTCCAGTCCTCTGAGTCCTGCTCAGGTGGTGTTAGTTCGTCCACGGAGGGGTTCATCCACACCTTCACCCTGGAGTTGGCTGCCAGATCGCTCGCTCCTTCAGCCAGAGCTCCACCGCACTGGGCCTCTCCCTCTGCACCTCCTCGATGTCGATCAGGAGATTCTTGACGGTCTCGGGGGAGATGAACGGGTGCATCTCCTTCAGGGCCAGGTAGGCCTTCCAGACATTCTTCTGCCGGTTGTAAAGCTTCGCTTGTCTTGTCATGAGTCTCAGGTGTGTTGAGTTGATTGGGGGCTTCCGTACCATTTGAAAATGTGTCCGTTGTCCCTATATGGGGCAGATCCCCTCCGTCGCAACGGTTTCTTATAGGGACACCATTTTCGGCCTCGGGGGAGGTGTCCTTATATGGCGAGGCGTCGGATATAGGGACACCAGTCAAATCGCCTTCAGGCGTGTCCTTATATAAATCGTGCTGCCGCAGCGGTTCTGCCCCATATAGGGACAAAGGACACCTTTTTTCACCCCCCGCACGGGGGGGTTCAAGGGGAATCGCATAAGACTTGGCTGGCTTCTGCTTTGGCCCCGCCGGAACGTTCCCCCCGAGAACGAGAACCCCGTCCTCCACCCAGCGCGTTAACCAGCGGTGGACGCTCTTCTTCGAAGGCGCCTCCCTCCCCTGGCCGGTCACCTCCTCAACCAGCGGCTCCCAGACCTCTGCCGCAGTCATCCGCCGCTCCTCAAGCGTGGTGGTCCCCCGAGCCCGGTCCCTCACGATCCGCAGCGCGATGGTCGACGGCTCCGGGTCCCCCTGCCCCTCATCCATCCGGCGCTCAGTCGGGGTGTGGTCCCAGACGCTGTAGACGCCATTGACATCCCGCTCCACCACCAGGCAATCACCCTCACGGCCCAGCCGGCTCTTCTTGACCTGGATGTAGCGGCAGTTGCTGGCGGTGCGGCCTTCGGCCCGAATCCGCTCCCGCTCTTCCCCCGAGAGCTCCCTGAGGTGCCACTGCTCATCGACGGCAGCCGTCAGATACCGCGTGCCCCGCACCTCCCCTTGGGCGTTGTCGTGGTGGATCCAGAGGATCGTGCAGGGATGGAATCCCCCGAGCTCGGGATCTTCCCCATTCATCCGGGCGTAGTAGTACAGCGGGGACGCAAACGCCTTGTCCTTCTCCTGTTCCTGCATGTCGGTGGAACACGACCCGATGGAATCGATCACCACCAGGGCCGGCTTAATCTCATTGATCCATGTCGTGAGATCCGCCAGGTAGTTCATCTGGAAGCCCTTGCGGACGATGAACCACCCCGAGTCCTTCTCGGCGTCGATGCCGTTGTCCTCGCAGTCCCTGTAGAGCTTCGCTGGGTTCTGGTCGTTTTGGATCCAGAGCACCTTGCCTGCGGGAACCGGCACCTTGATGCCCCGGATCGTCATTGGCTCGCCCTGGCCCACCATGCGTGCAAAGCCCATGGCTGCGCTCGTCTTCCCCTTACCTGGGGCCGCATGCAGGATGATCTGCGAGGGCTTCATCATCAGGTTGGGGATCGTGAAGGTCATCTTCTCGACCTCCCACCACGGCTTGGCATTCGTCATCTGCGCCTGCTTGTAGGCGCGGTACTCCTGCTCCGCCTTAATGCAGTCGATGCCCGTCATCCGCCGCCCGGTGGTCTGGGCCAGGTCCTGCATCAGGTCCTTGGCCGTCGCCGGGTTGGGGTTTCTCTTCAGGAGGTTGGAGAGCGAGTCAAAGAAGCTCTCGGGCCCCATCTTCACCTGAGGCTTGAACGAGACCTCCGAGCGCTGCACCATCTGTGCATCGTCGGGGTACTTGTACCCAAGCTCTGGAGCCAGCCTGGCGACATAGGTTTCCAGCGCCGGTCCCTTAGGCCGCCCAGCGAACTTGTCTCCTGTCTCAATCTTGTGGACGAAGTCCAAGACATCGCCGCCGACACCGCATGCCTTGCAGTCCCAGCAGCCGGTCAGCTCTGAATACTGAAAAGAAGTGCCGCTCTTGCCCCCGTGCCATGGACAGCCGCTTACCCGATGCGGGTTTTTCGATGGGCGCGTCTGCCACCCGTAGTCGTAGAAGGTCGGGTGCTTAAAGATCAGATCCTCGAGCCTGGGCATCAGCTGGGCCTGCACCTCTTCTGAGAAGAACCAGCCGCGGATCTGCTTGGAGGGAATGAGGGTCTGACCGGCCTCCGACTCCAGCTCGGTCATCTCCGCATCGGTGAGCCAGCCCTGAGGCTTGAGGTGCTGGCGGATCACATCGAGCACCCACTCGGGGGCCTCTGCCGGCTGGCCACCGTTGTAATTAAGAAAGGTGTACTTCCTGCCCTTCTCCGGATGCGGTGAGCGGGGCAGAACCGACTGGCACCGGTTGAAGCGCAGAACTACTTCCTCGTACTCCGGCTCGCTGGCCTCCTTGGCGGTGCGGTTGCTGTCCCCCTGGCCCAATGCCCATGTCTGATCGAGCCGCAGGATGATGGTGTTGATGTGGCGCATGCTGATGAGCATGTGCTCCGGAACCCGATAAAGCAGCTGCCTGCGACCCGGCTTCCCCGAAGTCCAGGACATGGTGGTTTCCGCCCCATGGGCCTCATACGCCTCGCCAACTTCAGCCTTGAAGCGCCCGTCCGCGTCATGGCCATCGATATCCAGGGCAATCAGTCCCCCCGAGAGCTCACCGGTCACCACCCCAAAACCCTGGTAGCGACTGTCTTCCCAGAACAATCCTTCTGAGTCGATGTGCTTCCTCTTGTGCTCGCCCCACTCCCTGACATAGGTCGCCTTGCCCGCCACCGGAATCAGCGTCCACTCCGCGGGAAACACTTTCTTCTGCACCCATTCCAAACAAGTGCCATCTGGTGGGAGCTGCTTGTCAACCCAACTTGATTGAGCACTTCCGGAACTATTTACTGAGCCATCAGAGCCAGGCTTTGCTGAATCAGCTTTCGAGTCTTTGGCTTGATCTTCTGAATTAGAGCTACCTGATTTTGGCATGGCAATAAAAAGTCTCCTCGGAGAACAAAAAGGGTGTCAATCTAGAAATTACCGCTATCGCTGAATTCCGAGAGACCCATAACTTCGATTGTCTGCGTATATCTACATACAGCTTTAAGCTCGACCATCAATTATAGTCAGCTATCTTTGACTACAACATCAAGCGCCGCTGCGACTACAGCAGCCGCGGGAGCTGTATGGAGGGCCAAATGCTTTATGGATACCAAAGCCTGTGCTCTCTATGTAGTCAGATGGCGGCTGCGGCCGCATACGTTGAAATTCACCCCTGCTGAACCTTTGACGGTGGCTTGACTACATGGTCAGGCTCAGGTCTTGACTACAGAGTCAGGCTCAGGTCTTGACTGCATTGGACGAGCACTCCCCCTGCCAGGTTTTCAAGAGTGGAATGGATGTCGTGCCAGCCCGATGCCAGATAGTTCCCCCGAGTGCGGCAACAAGAACGCAACCAGCACAACGCATCACGACAGCAAGTGGCCTCGTTGCTTAATGAAAGCTGCCATCGCGGCTCTCGCGGCTCCTAGCGCTGAGACTATTTAATAGTGCATTGATATACATTTTTCAGAGCGATGTATATCTTGAGCTCCCCCCTAAGGCTACAAAGAGGCCCCAAATCATGCTCGCCGACGCATAGTCATGTGCCAGCAGATTGCTTGACAGGCTTGCCACTTAGACAGTACAGTTCTCTCAGCCAATGAGGCAGGACTGCGCTGCAGTCGCTCACCCTCACTGGTACTCGTCAGGCTATAGCTGCCTGACACTTCTATTCCCCTTCTTCTATTGCGCTTCTCTTCAGAAGCGCCATGCCTATGCCCATCCGCTGAGCGGCTGCTTTGCCGCGCCAAATCATAGAAACGCTTCCCCGGCGGCCACACGGATTCGGTCCTGTTGAGAGGACTGTTGACGTCAACTGATAGGTGCAAGTGAGAGGGCCAGGCGCGCTGCGTCTGGGTCAGGGACATGCGGTCCCCGTGGCGCTCTTACTCGGCCGAGTGGATCATGGGGTGAGCGGACAGACGAGGGGTGGCCTGATTGGCTGTCTACCCCGAGGACGGATCACGCCGGTGCGGACCCTTTATGGGTTCGGGTTCTACAGGTGTCCCGTGACTGAGCTGTCCCAGCGTTCCGGACTTTTGTTCCGGTTGAATATAAGCGCAGGAAAGTATCAATAGACGCCAAGTCTTCCTCCTGCGGGGCCTTGCGGCCCTGACGCGCTGTGCACCCCGTGTGCCAACCCGTCGCAGCCTGTGCAAGTCAGGCTTCCAGTCTCTGAACGTGACTGAAAAGAAGGGCAAAAACACCCGACAAAGACCGTTCTAAAATTCAATCCACCTGTGATCTACGCCGGCGCTGCCGTGTGATCACAGGCAAGGCGCAGCATCGCTCGACCCGTATCCGTACAGGTCGGGCTTTTGCTGTTTGGGGGTTCAAGTCCCTCTGGATTGACTCGCCCCGCCTCTGTGGTGGGGCTTTTCGTATCCGCTCATCCTCATCCCCCTTTTCGGTCTACCCATGACCACCCAATCAAAATCTTTGTGCCTGGCTGATTCCCTCAGCCGGGCTCCTTTTGCGTGGCCCGGAGGCTATCCCCTCCATGCCATTACCAACGATGGCGCTGCACTCTGCCGGCACTGCTGCAAAACCGAGCGGCTGTCAATTGCCACCACTACCGGCAATGACGGCTGGACTGTGGTGGCGCAGGCCATCAACTGGGAAGATCCAGATCTGCTTTGTGATCACTGCGGCAGCCGCATCGAATCGGCTTACGCGGAGGGCTGATCTATGAGCTCTTTTGAGATCGAGACCTACGAGCTCCCTACTCATTGGGCCTGCTACTTCATCAACGCAGACCCCAGCTGCCTCGATGACGCCGACATTGCGGAAGCTGACGGCTGGTGGGAGGAGACCTTCCCATGTCAGTCCGTCTCCTGCGTAGATGTCAAAGAAGACGGTCACTTCTGCAAGTACCACGACGCTGATCGTTGGTGCCTGGCCGGTGAGGTGGCGACGTTCACCTTCCTGATCCACAAGGAGGGCTGAGCGATGTTCCGCAACCACTGGTTCCGCGGGCCCTGGAGTGAAGGCGAGCTGCCCCCCGAGTGCGTCGCCGACTGCTCCAGCTCCGGCCCCGTTGATGAGGCCGTGGAGTTCTGGGTGCGTCACCTGGAGTTCGACGGGCCTCCCTGGTTGATGCGCCGCCACCTGCGTGGCTATGGCGCTTGGACGGTGGCAGATCTCTGTGATCACCAGGCCAACCGCCGCCGCCTGCTGTGGATCTGGGCCTGCAGTTGCCGAGAAGGCGATTCATTGCTGGCTCTGGAGTGACGCTCCGCGTCGTCCACGCCACCGCGCCCGGCTGAAAGCTGCCGTGCACTTCGTTCTCTATCCGCTCACCCGGCCACAGGCCGGCTTTTTTATGACTGCCTCCATCACCCTGGTGGGTCGCGCCGCGACAACACCTGCGGCTGTGTTTTACGAATCCGGAACTGTCCGGGTCACTTTCTCAATGACGGTCAGCCGCCAGCGCTTTGGCGTGCATTCCGAGCCGTTTCATCTTGAGCTTTGGGGCAAGCAAGCCCAGCGTGCCTACGACGAGATCAAGCCCGGTGAGCTGATCGGCGTGATCGGCGATATCCGCATGCAAGAGGGCCAACCCTGGGTCCTGGTCGATCGCCTCGAGCTGCTCGGAGCAAGAAGTACCGGTGTTGCAGAGGTGGCATGAGCGCAACCACCAAGACCAAGGCCCGCTCCCATCGCCCAGCCACTAGCCGCGGAAGTCGCAAGGCTTCTGGCTCCGATCGGGCCCCGTCACCAGAAGAAAAGCTCGTCGCCGATCTCATCGCCCTAATCGAGCAGGGCACCGCGCCTTGGCGGCGGGAATGGCAGGGCCACCAGGGGGCCCACCGCAACTTGCTGAGCAGCCATGAGTACCGCGGCTCCAACCCCCTGCTCTTGGAGTTCGGCGCACTCCTGAAGAGCCACACCCTGCCGCTGTGGCTCGGCGCCGCCCAGGCCAAGGCCCAAGGCTGGTTTCCGCGCAAGGGCAGCAGCGCGGTGCGGATCGTGCGGCCCCAGCTGAACCAGCGCGATCAACTAGATGCCAGCGGTGGAGCTGTGCTGTCCCCCGAGGGCGAGACGATCACCACCAGCTGGGTGTCGTACAAGGTCGTACCGGTGTTTAACGCAGCTGATCTGGTCGGCACCTCGCATGAGGCGCAGCAGACCCTTGAGGCGGCGATTGCATCAGCCCTCCACCTGGCCGGCACCCCTGCCACGCCTGCTGCTCGCCTCGAGCATGCCGAGTCAGTGCTGGAGGCTTGGCCAGTGGCGACCGTCTTTGGTGGGGCTTTTGCCTGCTACAGCCCAGCAGCGGATCGCATCGCCATGCCACTGCCGGAAGCTTTCTTACAGAGGGAGGCCTACGGCGCCACTTGGGCGCATGAGCAGATCCACTCCACCGGCCACCCCTCAAGGCTGGAGCGACCGCAGAGCGGTGCGATGGGCAGCTCTGCCTATGCCAAAGAAGAGCTGGTGGCTGAGCTCGGGGCGGTGATCGTCTGCCAGCGGCTGCAGATCGGCTCGGACTTCCAGAACCATGCGGCATATCTCGCGCACTGGGCTGAGCTACTGCGGGAGAAGCCCTCGGTGCTGTTTCAGGTGCTGAGCGCTGCGCGGCAGGCGGCTGATCTGATTGCTCCTGAGCCAACACCGGCAGCAGCAGATGAAATCACGAGCCCAGAGCCGATGGCTCCATGAAAAGACCGGGGGCTCATCCCCGGTCCGGGCGTATCCGCTCATCCCAAGCAGTACCCCGCCCAGGGTGAGCGATTCGAGCCTACGGGCCTCAGCCACAGCGACAGCGACAGCAACGAACCAGTTCCTCAACCCCGTCCACCGACTTCATCTCCATGAGCCACAAACCAAAGCGCCGCCGCAGCTCCACGATCTCTGCTTCCGCGCAAGACAACTTCTGGAGCACCGTCGCCGCTTACTCCTCTGAGCTTGCCCACGTGGCCGGGCCGCTGCTGGAGGCGATCGGCCAGACCGCTAACGCCATCGAGCGGGCAGACCGCCAAAACCGTGCCTTGGAGGCAGCTTGGGAGGAGTGGGAGAAATAGAGGCGTTGCCAGAACGTCATCACCGTCATCAGGCGGCAAGGAATGGCGGGAAGGCAAGTGGCGAAACAAAACCAACCCCCCCGAGCACGCGAACTTGCCTCAATCGCCCTCCCGGGGTAGTACTGGTGTATGCATGCGCATGTTGCTATGTCGCCTGCCCCGCTTTTGCGAATGCATCCCTCCCGCAACGAGCCGATCGAGGAGTGGCCCTACCTCGATGAGGGCACCATGCAGAAGACCCGCAGCTGCAAGGTCTGCATGACCTGCCACTGGTTTAGGCACCACGCCGGGGTGAACTGCATCCCGATGCTCACCTGCCAGCTGCACCAGGGGCTAATCGCCCATGGCGAGCACCTGACCAGCCGCTGCCAGGGCTGGCCTGAGCGTCCCATGCACCCCCTGCGCTGTCACCGGCAAACGGCCTTCCTTATTGCCTTGGCCTGTTAGCGCTTGAGCAGGCCAAAGGCTGATCCAACCGGAAACCGCCTTCCGTCGTCGCCACGACAAGCAGGTTGACCCGCCATCACCAACACTGGCTTGGCTGAGAGAGCACTTCCCGCGCCCATGGTCTTCGCCTCGCCTCGCGCCTACATGCTGCTGTCGATGGCAGCAGCGGTCGCGACGATCGTGCTGAAAACGCTGGCCTGGCGCCTGACCGGCTCGGTGGGCCTGCTCTCCGATGCCATGGAATCGGGCGTGAACCTGGTCGCAGCCCTTGGCGCGATCTGGGCGCTCACCCTGGCGGCCAAACCTGCCGATCGCAGCCACCCCTACGGCCACTTCAAGGCCGAATACTTCTCAAGCGGCCTGGAAAGTGTGCTGATCGTGGTGGCAGCTCTCGCCATCATGCATACCGCCATCGGCCGCCTGCAGCAGCCCCAACCGCTGGAGCAGCTGGGCATCGGCCTGGTCATTTCCCTGCTGGCAACCGCGCTGAATGGTCTGGTGGCCTGGGTGCTGTTGAAAGCCTCGCGGCGCTTTGATTCGATCACCCTGCGCGCCGATGCCCACCATCTGCTCACCGACGTCTGGACCTCCATCGGTGTGGTTCTGGGCATCGGCCTGGTGAAACTCACCGGCCTGACGATTCTCGACCCCCTGATTGCGATCGCCGTGGCGCTGAACATCGTCGTCACTGGCTGGAAGCTGTTTCACGAAACCGCCTCCGGCCTGCTGGATCGCTCCCTGTCCGATCCCGAGCAACAGGTTCTCGAAGATCTGCTGGCTAGCTGTGAAACAGACGAGATCAAATTCCATGCTTTGCGCACCCGCGTAGCTGGTTCCCGTCGCTTCGTGTCGTTCCACGTGCTCGTGCCTGGTCATTGGAGCGTGCAGGCAGGCCACGACCTCTGCGATCAGTTGGAGCACAAGGTGGCGGCCACCTTGACGCGCACGCATGTGTTCACTCACCTCGAGCCGATCGAGGATCCGAAAGCCTGGGAAGACCAGGGCTTCCGCTGGGAGCAGGGCTGATGCCCGGCAAGCCCTGCCCTAGGAGGCTGTTGCGCATAGATCTCGGAGCACCTTCTCCGCAGACGGCTGTGTATCTGCCCAGAATCAAGTGACAGCAATGGTTCTGGACGAGATCATGGGCCATGAGCAAGCCCAAGACCTTCCGCCCCTGGTTGC
>NZ_JAHLYS010000023.1 GCF_025128055.1 Synechococcus sp. CS-1329
CAGCAGCAGGCTGTGCCCCATGGCATCAGCCGGGGTGCTCACCGCGGCGGTGAGGAAGTTGCAACCCTCCAGGTAGCTGCTGGCAATGCCGTGGGTGTACCAGGAGGTGGCGAAGGTGGTGCCGGTCAGCCAGCCGCCCAGGGCCAGGTAGGCCGTGGGGAACAGCAGCAGGCCGGACCAGCCAACAAAAACAAAGCGGTCACGCTTGAGCCAGTCATCGAGGACGTCGAACCATCCCCGTGCGGCAGGCGCGCGCCCTACAGCGATCGTCATGGGTAGAAACGGTGCGGAAATCCCGCTGGGCTGTGGGATACCGAGCGATGGTAACAATGTTCATGGGCAGCGCGAGCGCCCCTGCAATGGGCTGACATTGCCTGCCTCGGCAGGGTTTCTAGGTATTTCTTCCACTCGTCTCCGCCCGCCGCCGTCCAAGATGACGGTTCACCGCCTCCCCGCCGACCCCATGGCCAACGGCGCCTCCACCACCCGCCCTTCCCTGCTCGAGCAGCCGGTGCAGGGCTCCCGCCGGCTCTCCAACTATCTGGTGGCCACCGTGGTCACCGCCGGTGGTCTCGGTTTTCTGCTCACCAGCCTCTCCAGCCGCCTCGGCCGCGATCTTTTGCCCATCGGCCATCCAGCCGAACTGGCATGGGTCCCCCAGGGACTGGTGATGGGGGCCTACGGCGTTGCCGCTGTCCTGCTGGCCACCTATCTCTGGTCAGTGATCACCCTGGATGTGGGTGCCGGCAGCAACCGCTTCGACCGCGAGAGCAGCCAGGCCACCATCACCCGGCGGGGCTTCCGCCAGAAGATCGAACTCGACATCCCCCTGCGCCAGATCCTGGCCGTGAAGGTGGATGTGCGCGATGGCCTCAACCCCCGCCGCCGCCTCTCGCTGCGCCTGCAGGGCCGCCGCGATCTGCCGCTCACCCGGGTCGGAGAGCCGCTGCCCCTGGCCGAGCTGGAGCGCAGCGGCGCCGAGCTGGCCCGTTTCCTCAAAGTCCCCCTGGAAGGAGTCTGAGCCGATGTCGATCCGTCTCAGCCGCCTCCTGCTGGTGGGCGTGCTTCTGTTCACCCCGTTTGGGGTCGGTGCCTGCGCCGCCGATGCTCCCAAAAGCCCCCTGGGCTGCTCGGCCTCCGGTAGCCCCTGCCTGAGCGGCACGGCCCTGGTGTCGCTCAAGACCAGCCGCGGCGACGTCGAAGTGGAGCTCAGCGGCGATGCCGCTCCCCTCACGGCGGGAAACTTCGTCGACCTGGTGCGTCGCGGTGCCTACGACAACACGGTGTTCCACCGGGTGGTCAATGAGCCCACTCCCTTTGTGGTGCAGGGGGGTGATCCCCAGAGCGCTGACCCCAAGGTGCCGGCCAACCTCTATGGCACCGGCAGCTTCGTGGATCCAGCCACCGATCAGCCGCGGATGATCCCCCTCGAGCTGGGGCTCAAGGGTGAGGCGGAGCCGCGCTACGGCGCCGAGGTGCTGGATCCAGCCCAGAGCGCCAAACTCAGCCTCAGGCACGATCGCGGGGCCCTGGCCATGGCCCGCTCCGCGGATCCCAACTCCGCCAGCGCGCAGTTCTACATCGCCCTCAAACCCCTCACCGAGCTCGATGGCCGCTATGCCGTCTTCGGCCGTGTGGTGAAGGGGATGGAGGTGGTCGACCGGATCAAGCAGGGCGACCGGCTGATCAAGGCCACCCTGCTCAAGGGCGGCACCCTGGTGAAGGACAAGCCCTGAGCCAGCCCTGAATCAGGCGGGCACGCGCTTGTCGGAGGCGGTGACCTTGAGGAAGGCGGTGTTGACGCCGGAGGCCCGCTCCAGGGCCACCTTGCCGGTGCGGGCGATTTCCAGGATTCCGTAGGTTTCGAGAATCTGCTCGAGGGCCACGAGTTTGCCTGGATCGCCCACCACCTCGAGGATCAGGGCGTTGTCGGCCACATCCACCACCTTGGCGCGGAACACCTCCACCAGATCGAGGATCGCCGCGCGGTTCTCCGGCGGAGCCGCCACCTTCAGCAGCATCAGTTCCCGCTCCACCGCGGGGATGCAGGTGAGATCGATCACGCTGAGCACATTGACCAGCTTGTTGAGCTGCTTGGTCATCTGCTCAAGGGTCTGATCGTCGCCTTCCACCACCATCGTCAGACGGGAGTGGCCGCGCTGTTCGGCTGGACCCACCGCCAGGCTGTCGATGTTGAAGCCCCGGCGGGCGAACAGCCCGGAGATGCGGCTGAGGGCGCCGGATTCGTCCTGCACCAGCACCGAGAGGGTGTGTTTCATGGCCAGGCGCTGCTCAACGGGGCATCAAGGCCCCAAATTACGTGCCGGCCTCCTGGCCCTCCAGCGGCAGGGCCTCCAGCCAGCTCAGCAGCCGGGTCTCGAAGGCTTCGGGGGCTTCGTCGTGGGGGCAATGGCCCACCCCCTCGAGCCGCTCCAGGCGCAGATCCGGCCTGAGGCGTGCGATCAGCTCTCCCACTTCGATCGGCACCAGACGGTCGGCTTCGCCCCAGATCAGCAGCAGCGGCTGCACCAGGCGGGCCAGCAGCGCCTCGGCGGTGGCACCCCTGGGGCGCAGGGCCATGCCGATGCTCATGCCCCTCAGGGACCAGGCGGCGGTGGCCCGGCGGGCCGGACGGGCAAACAGCCGGCGCAGTTCCGCGTCGCCGATCACCGGCTGGTTGTAGGCCGACTGCAGGCCCAGATCCAGCAGGGGGGTGCGGGCGATCAGGGGCACCAGCAGCTCCAGGGGCAGCAGCCGGCAGAGCAGCTGCACCAGCAGGCGCTGCAGCCGCCGCCGCCAGGGGGGGCGCCGCCGCGGCACGGCCATCACCAGGCTGGGATCGGGCAGGGGCACGGCCGCCACCGCCCGCACCCACTGCGGGCTGAACACGGCCGTGGTCAGGGCCACCAGTCCGCCGAGGGAATGACCCAGCAGCACGGCGGGCCGTTGCACCACCTGCTGCAGAAACGCGGCGCTCTGGCGCGCCCAGAGCCGGTTATCGAGGGGCAGGGCCGGCTGATCGGAGGCGCCGAAACCGATCAGATCGAGGGCATAGACGCACCAGCCCGCCGCCACCAGGCCGGCCACGTTGTGACGCCAGTGGCCGCTGCTGGCGGCGAAGCCATGCAGCAGCAGCAGCGGCGGATGGCTGGGGTCACCGAGCACACGCCAGTGGCAGGCCAGGCCGCGCCAGTGCCAGGTGCCGTGCAGGCCCCAGTCGATGCCATCCCCTGCGACAGGCTGGGCTGAAGCTGTGATCACCGGAGACGGAGCCACGCCGTACGACCCTCACTATTGCGAAGGCGCGGCCCAGCTGCGGCTGGGGCCGGGTTTTTTTCGCCCCGACTCGCGCCCGGCCAGGGATCTGGGGGTGCTGTTGGCCCGGCGGCTGGCGGCTCAGGGGCCCCTGCGGGTGCTGGATCTGATGGCGGGCTGCGGCGTGCGCTCGCTGCGCTATGGCCTGGAGGCCGGGGCGGCGGCCGTCTGGGCCAATGACGCCGATCCGGATCGGCTGCCGCTG
The DNA here is from genome assembly GCF_025128055.1 of Synechococcus sp. CS-1329. GTDB lineage: Bacteria > Cyanobacteriota > Cyanobacteriia > PCC-6307 > Cyanobiaceae > Regnicoccus_A. The sequence goes on from NZ_JAHLYS010000023.1 coordinate 3,521, forward strand.
CTGCGCCTCAATCTGGAGCCCCTGGCCGATCGCCTCGAGCTGCGGCTGAGTGCCCTCACGGCCCAGAAACTGCTGGCCGACTGCCTGCTGCGCGATCAGCGCTTCGAGCTGGTGGATCTCGACGCCTTCGGCTGCCCCGCGGCGCTGCTGCCCCTGGCCCTGGAGGCGGTGCGCTTCGGCGGGGTGCTCTACCTGGCCAGCAGCGATGGGCGCTCCCCCACCGGCCACGACCGGGTGTCGGCCCTGCGCTCGCTCGGGGCAGCGGCCCGGGCCCATCCCGCCAGCTGGGAGCTGGCGCTGCGCCTCCAGCTCGGGGTGGTGGCCCGCGCCGCCTGGTGCCTGGGCCGGGGCCTTCGGCCTCTGCTCAACTTCAGCGATGGCCGCACCTTCCGCACGGCGGTGCAGGTGTCGCGCAGCCCGGCGGCCCTGGAGGAAGACCAGCTGGGTCTGCTGGCCCACTGCCACAGATGCGGCGATCAGCAGGTGCAGAGCCTCAGGCGCCTGCGCGGCTGGCAGGCCTGCCGCTGCAGCGCCCCGCCGCCCCTGGCGGTGAGCGGTCCGCTCTGGATCGGCCCGCTGCAGGATCCCGTCTGGCTGGGCGAGCTCTCGGCCCTGGCCACCGCTGCTGCCACCGCCGGCGCTGCTGAGGCCCCTGTGGCTGAGCAGAGCCGGCGGCTGCTGGGACAGCTGGTGGCCGACGACGGTGAGGGCGCCCGGGTCTGGCCGATGGCCCAGATCGCCCGCCAGTCGCCGGCCGGCACGCTGCGCCTGCGGCCGCTGCTGGAGCGGCTGCGCCGGGCGGGCTGGAGCGCGAGCGTCAGCGGGGTGATGCCGGGCCAGCTGCGCAGCTCAGCGCCCTGGGAGGTGGTGCTGGAGCTGGCCGCCACGGGGGATGAGACGCTAGACAGGTAGCCGTTCTCGCCTGCGCCATGGCCTCGGAAATCTTCTTCACCGCAGCGATCTTCTGGGTGCTGATCCCCGTCGGGATGGCGGGCGGCGCCCTGCTGCTCAAATTGCAGAAAGACTGAGCCTTCGCGGCGCCACTCGGGCCCCGTTGCAGGCTGTTTGTGCAGCCGCGTTGGCGATAGGCGCACCTCTAGGCTCAGCCCCTCCTGTTCGGGCGCTTCATGCAGGTTCTGGTCATCGGCGGTACCGGCACCCTTGGTCGCCAGATTGCCCGCCGTGCCCTCGATCAGGGCCACCATGTGCGTTGCATGGTGCGCTCTCCGCGCAAGGCGGCCTTCCTGCAGGAGTGGGGTTGTGAGCTCACCCGCGGCGATCTGCTGGAGCCCGAAAGCCTGGCCTATGCGCTGGAGGGTCAAGACGCGGTGATCGATGCCGCCACCGCTCGTCCCACCGACAGCGACGGCATCTACACGATCGACTGGGACGGCAAACTCAATCTGCTCAGGGCCTGTGAGCAGGCCGAAGTCAAGCGTTTCGTTTTTGTGTCGTTGCTGGGGGCGGAGCGCCACCGCGATGTGCCGCTGATGGATATCAAGTACTGCACCGAGCAGCTGCTGATCAACTCCGGGCTGGATTACACAATCCTGCGCTGCGTGGCCTTCATGCAGGGGGTGATCGGCCAGTTCGCCATTCCGGTGCTGGAGAACCAGACCGTCTGGGTGAGCGGCACCCCCACCCCGATCGCCTACATGAACACCCAGGACGTGGCCCGTTTCGCGGTGGCAGCTCTGGCGCAGGCGGCCACGGTGCGCCAGACCTTCCCGGTGGTGGGCCCCAAGGCCTGGAACACCGGCGAGGTCACCCAGCTCTGTGAGCGCTACAGCGGCAAGCCGGCCCGGGTGTTCCGGGTGAGGCCTGTGCTGATCCGCCTGATGCAGGGCCTGGCGTCGTTCTTTGAGCCGGGGGTGAATGTGGCGGAGCGGCTGGCCTTTGCCGAGGTCACCGGCGGCGGTCAAGCCCTCGATGCCCCGATGGAGGCCAGCTACGAGGCCTTTGGCCTGGAGGCCGGGGAGACCACCCGCCTGGAGGATTACCTCAAGGAGTATTACGACACGATCCTGCGCCGATTGCGCGAACTGGATGCCGACCTCGACAAGGAGAGCAAGAAGAAGCTGCCGTTCTGATTGCTCAGCAGTTCTTTTGTACCATTCTCTGATTGTGCTGGCCCGTCCATGTCCATTGCCCAGATCAAGAACCTGCAGCGCCGGCTCGCCAATCTCGAGCAGGAAGCCACCGCTGAGCTGAACCGGGCCTGCGGCCATGAGCTCTGGATGACCCTGGGATTTGACGCCCTCGACAGCCTCGAAGAGGCCGACCGGCGTGCCCGCGCCAACTACTACTACGGCCAGCTTCAGACCGTGCGCGAACTCCAGCAGGTCATTGGCTGAGCCGGCGGCCCACTCCAAGCCGCCCTATCCGCCGCCGCCGGCCCGGCCTGATTTCCCGCCGCCGGCCCGGCCGCCGCGGCCGTGAAGCAGCCGGGCCAGGCGCTCCTGCTCAGCGCCGTTCAGCGGCCGCCACTGGCCGGGCGCCAGCCCTTCGAGGCTGAGGGCCGGTCCTCCATCCATCAGGTCGATCGCCACCCGCAGCAGCCGCAGGGTGGGCAGCCCCACGGCCGCCGTCATGCGCCGCACCTGGCGGTTGCGCCCCTCGCGCAACCGCAGTTCCAGCCAGGCGGTGGGGATCGAGCGGCGCTGGCGGATCGGCGGCACCCGCTCGGCCAGGCCTGGATCCGCCAGGAAATGGGCCTGGGCAGCCAGTGTGCAGCGGCCCTGCACCATCACCCCGTCGCGCAACTGCTGCAGGGCTGCGTCGCTGGGGCTTCCCTCCACCTGCACCCAGTAGCGGCGCCAGTGGCCGAAGCGGGGATCGCTGAGCCGGTGTTGCAATGCCCCATCACTGGTGAGCAGCAGCAGCCCCTCGCTGTCGGCATCGAGGCGGCCGGCGGCATAGACCCCAGGCACGGGCACCAGGGGAGCCAGGGTTGACCAGGGGCTGAGCGGTTCGGGGCTGAACTGGCTCAGCACCCCGTAGGGCTTGTGCAGCAGCAGGGTGGTGGGGGCGCCTCTGGCCCCTGGCTCCAGCTCAGAAACCACCATCGCTGCGACGGGCTTTCCAGAGATTGACCACCCCGATGGAAATCAGCAGCAGGCCCAGATCAAGGGTCAGGGGTGGAACGACCAAGGCGGAAGCCGGCAACGTCGTTGACCCTAGGGCTGCCGTTGGGGCCGGCGCTTGGCCCGGGGCTGGTGAGCACGGCGCCAATTTAAGGTGGAACCACCTTTGCATCGAGCCACGGCAGCGCATGATCGAAACCTCGGGAGTGATCGAGAAGGAACAGGGGAACGGGTTCTACCTGGTCACCCTCGATCAGCCCTCCGGGCACCAGTGCCTCTGCCGTGCCGCCGGCAAGCTCACCAAGTTCCGCATCAAGCTGCTCGCCGGCGACAAGGTGCTTGTGGAGATCAGCCCCTACGACCTCACCCGCGGCCGGATCACCTACCGGGAGCGCAACGCCGGAGCCACCGGCCCCAGGCCCGGCGGCAACCGCCCCGGTGGTCCGAGGCGGCGCTGAGCGCAGGCCGGCTCAGGCCACCGGTACCGGCAGGAGCGCTTCAATGGCGGCCTTGAATTCGCTGCGCTGCTTCACTCCGCGCCACTGCTGAGCCAGCTGCTTGGCGTGGAAGAGCTGAACGGTGGGGGTGCCGTTGACACCGGCCTGGCTGGCGATCTCCTGCTCGGCCTCGATGTCGATCTCCACCCCCTGGGCGGCACCGCCGAGCTCCTGCAGCACCCGCTTGAGCTGGGGCTTGAGCACGTGGCAGGGGCCGCAGCTGGGGGAGGTGTACACCACCAGCAGGGGCTTGTCGCTGTCGTGGTAAAGCTTGCGCAGGGCGAAGCCACCCTTCTGCCAGAGGGCCGCCGGGTCGTAGTTGGTCTCGTCGCTCACGGCGGTGTGGGCGGGCTCACCGCTGGGCTCTGGCTCCACGTTGGTGCGTTGCACCGTGGTGGCCAGGCCGTGGTGGCTGAGCCAGCGCTCGGCGGCCAGGGCGGCCTGGCAGCCACTGCCGGCGGCCGTCACCCCCTGGCGCCACTGGGCGTCGGCCACATCACCGGCGGCGAAGACCCCTTCGAGGCTGGTGTCGGGCTGCCCGGGGTTGACCACGAGATAGCCCTTGTCATCGAGGGCCAGCTGATCGCGCACCAACCGGGTGTTGGGGGTGTGGCCGATGGCATAGAATAGGCCCCGCACGGGCAGCTCTTCGCTGCTGCCGTCGTCGGGGTTGCGCAGGGTGAGGGCCTCCAGCCAGGCGTTCCCCGACACATCCGCCACCTCCCGCTGCCAGTGCACGGTGATGGCGGGGTTGGCCAGCACCCGGTCGGCCATGGCCGCGCTGGCGCGCAGGCTTTCGCGGCGCACGATCAGGTGCACGTGGCTGCCGTACTTGGTGAGATACACCGCCTCCTCACAGGCGGAATCGCCGCCGCCGACCACCGCCAGCTGTTCATTGCGGAACTGGGGGGTGGCCCCATCGCAGATGGCGCAGGCGCTGATGCCCTGGCTCCAGAACTGATCCTCATGGGGGAGGCCGAGGCGGTTGGCGCTGGCGCCGGTGGCCAGGATCACCGATTGGGTGCGGATGGTCTGACCCTCGGCGGTGATCCGGTAAGGACGCTCGGAGAGATCGATCGCCTCGGCATCGGCCTCCAGTAGACGGGTGCCCCAGCGCACGGCCTGGGCCTTCATGCGGTCCATCAGGTCGGGGCCGAGGATGCCATCGGGAAAACCGGGGTAGTTCTCCACGTGGGTGGTGGTCATCAGCTGGCCGCCGGGGATGCCCCCGTCCTGGAAGCCGGTGATCAACAGGGGATTGAGGTTGGCGCGGGCCGCATAGATGGCGGCGGTGTAGCCGGCGGGGCCGGAGCCCACGATCACCAGATTTTCCAGCGCGTTGTCGTCGTCCCTGGGGCCTGAGGACACGCTCATCGGATCTAATGCGGACTGACTATGAGTTGAGCTTAGATCACGGCGCCCGGATCCGTGGTTGCCCTCAGTCCGCCCGGTCCAGGGCGTTCAGCCCAAGCCTCTGGGGCGCCAGCAGCGTGTCGAGCCGCTCGGGCTGGTGGTCGAGGCCGAGGATCCAGTCGCGGAACTCTTCGGTGAGCGCAAAGCTCTCCTCGTAGCGCTCCAGGCTGTCGAGTTCGGCGATGCGGGCCATGGCCCAGGTCACCAGGGCGGTGAGCTGGCGATGGGGAGAGGCTTGGGTCATGGTCCATCTCCAGGAGAGCACCAGGCTGGATGGCCCTACGGCCAGCTGTGGTGTTGATTTGCAGATGTTTGCACTCTCAGCATTTTTGTGCTATAGCCAACGCCACGGGTTGGGGGTTGCGCCGGGGGCGTTCAGGCCCTTCGTTTGTCAAGGAATGCTGGCAATTGGGGGCCACGCAGACGAATCACCTCGCCCGCCCCATCCCCGAGGGCCTCCAGCGGCAGCTGGCCCGCCGCTCCAGCGCCGCCCGCGCCCAGCTCGCCGGCCGGCAGGGCCCTGGGCCGGATCACGTAGGCCTCTGCCACCGACCAGCTGCGGGCGTAACTCATCAGCAAGGGATCGGCCGGCGCATAGATGTACGAGGGATGGCGGGGGATCGTCTCCAGTTCCGCCCTGTTCGGATCCACGCGCACGGCCCGGGTGATCGCCTGCAGGAAGCGGCTGCGGGTCACCACGGTGCTCAGGTAGGCCACCACCCGCAGCCGTGGGGCATCGAACCCCTCGGCGCACATGTCGATGCTCACCAGCCAGTCGGCCTCCCCGGCTCGGAAGGCCAGCAGATGGGCGGCCGCGTCCGGATCCTGGGAGTGCACCAGCCGCACCCGGTCCCCCTGCTCCTCCAGCAGACCGCTGAGACCACGGGCATGGGCGATGTCGCGGGCAATCACCAGTCCGCCGGCCTCGGGATGGTCGTCGCGGCGCAGGTCGGCCAGGCGCTGGCGGGCGTTGAGCAGCACCTGCAGGGCAATGCTGCTCGGGTCGCCGGGACGGATGGCGCGGCGCAGGTTGCGCGCCCGCCAGCTCTCGCGGGTTTCCAGCGAGAGGGGGGAGCGTTCCAGTTCGCTCTCCCGCTCCCCCTCGCCACGGCCGTGGTCCACCCAGCCGTCCTGGAAGCGGAACTCCAGCGGCCTGACATCGCCGGCCACGATCAGCTGGCGGGGCTCCACGCTGAGGTCGGGCTCGATCTGCTCCACCAGCACCCCGCCCTGGTGGCGGGGCACCCGCCTGGCGGCACAGAAGGCCAGGTTGTCGGCGCGGAAGGGGGTGCCACTCAGGCCCAGGCGCAGGGCGTGTCCCCGGCTCAGTTCGCTGAAGGCATGGCCCCAGGCGGTGGCCTCCGGCTCGTCGGGATCGAGGCCAAGGTGATGGACCTCATCGGCCACGCTGAGGGTGGGTCCGGGCAGCAGGATCCCCAGCTGCTCCTGCAGCCGCAGCCGGTGCCGGGCGGCGCTCTGATAGCTGAGCAGCAGCCCCTGGCCGCCTTCGGGGGGCTGGCTGGGGTCCCACTCGCGCAGCTCCATCCCCAGCTGGCGGGCTGAGCCGCGCCACTGGGCGGCGATCGAACTGCGGTGGCAGAACACCAGCAGGTGGGCGAGCCGGCCCTCCCGCAGCAACGACTGGAAGCCCAGCAGGGCGCCGAAGGTTTTGCCGGCGCCGGGTCCGGCATGAACCAGCACGTCGTTGCCGAGACTGCCGGGCACCTCCAGGCGCCGGCGCAGCAGGTTGATCAGCTGCGACTGCCACTGGCGCGGCCGCAGCGGTGGCTCAAGGCCTCCGGTGGCTGGCGCCTGGCCAGCTGCGCTGCTGTGCAGGTCAAAGGAGGGCCTGCCGCGGGCGTCGGTGTCCATGGCAGCGGCGCCGGCAGGGGTGGCGCCATTGTGCGTGCTGCGGCCTGAGAATGAGTGTTTGTCACCAGGGCTTCCGCCGCCAGCTCCCCTAACTTCCCGGCAGGACCCTGCTTCGCCTGCCTCTGGCACCGCCTCGATCACCGTTGGACAACCCCTCTTCCCTCAGCCGCCCTCAGCCCGGTTTCCATGACCATCTGGAGGAGTGCTACAGCCAGGTGTGTGACATCGATCCCCTGATCCTGCGGGTGCGGGAGTTGCGCCATCAGGGCGACTTCCCCCTGGCCCGGTGCCTAGAACAGGAGTTGTTGCCGCTCTTCTGAACACCGTGCCCTCTGAGTCTTCGAGCACCCTGTTGCAGCGGCCTGAGCCCACCTCAGCGGAGCTGCTGGAGCACCTGGGGCTGCAGCCGTTCCGCCCCCGGGCGCCCTGGTGGGGCGCTGATCTCCAGACCCTGCGCGACACGCTGCGGCCAGACTCGCTCCCCGATCGCCAGAGCACGGCGCTGGAGCTGCCCCTGGGCCCCTCCAACCAGGGGGAGGGCGGCTCCCTGCTGGCCTGGCTCGATCCACCGGTCGCTGCTGAGGGGGCCCCTGTGGGCCCGCCCAAGGGCCTGGTGCTGCTCCTGCACGGCCTCGGCGGCTCCAGCCAGGGCACGGGGGAGCAGCGGCTGGGCTGGTGCCTGAACCGGGCCGGTTTTTCGGTGCTGCGCCTGAACATGCGTGGGGCCGGTGAGGGCCGGGCCCTGGCCACGGGCACCTACGCCGCCCGCTGCAGCACGGACCTGGCCCCGGCGCTGGAGCGGGCGCGGCAGCTGGCGGCGGGCGGGCCTCTGCTGGCGGTGGGGCTGTCCCTGGGCGGCACGGTGCTGCTCAATGCCGTGCTCGATGGGGTGGTCCGGCTGGAGGGGCTGGCGCTGGTGAGCAGCCCCCTCGATCTGGCCCACTGCTCGGCCACCATCTCCAGCCCGCGCAACCGCCTCTACGAGCGCTGGCTGCTGGAGCGCTTGCGCCAGCAGACCCTCAACGATGTCCCCCGGCCCGATCGGGCGCTGAGCGAGCGCCTGCGGCGGGTGGCCAGCATCCGCGAGTTCGACGCCCTGATCACGGCACCGCGCTGGGGCTACGCCGATGTGGACGCCTACTACCGCCAGGCCAGTCCCCTGCCGCGGCTGCTGGAGCCGCCAGCCACTCAGCCACCCCTGCCCCCCACGCTGATCCTGCAGGCCCTGGATGATCCCTGGGTTCCAGCCGCCGGCGCCCAGGCGCTGGGGTTGGAGCCTCACCGCCAGGAACACCAGCGGCTGGAGGTGCTGCTCAGCCCGGGCGGTGGCCACAACGGCTTCCACGCCCCGGGGGGGTGCTGGTCGGATCAGCTGGTGCTGCGCTGGCTGGAGCAGCGGCTGGGCAGCAGCGTGTGCTGAGCCACGATCCACTCCTCGATCGGACGGCCGCCGATCAGGTGATCCTCCACGATCCGCTCGATGCGCTCGGGGCTGACGCCGCCGTAGGCGATCCCCTCTGGCCAGATCAGCAGAATCGGTCCTCCGGCGCAGATGCGCAGGCAATCGGCCTTGGTGCGCAACACCACTCCTTCGGGGCGATCCGGCCGCTCCAGACCGCGCTCCTTGATCAGTTGCTTGAGCCGGGCCCAGCTGGCGGCCCCCAGCTGCGGGTCGCCGCAGAGGGGCTTGCTGGGGGTGGCGCAGAGCAGCAGGTGGTGCTGAACCTTCACGGCTGGATCTTCATGCCGTGAGTAGAGCAGGCGAGGCGGTGGCGGCCAGCTCGGTGGTAGCGAGGCGGGCCCAGGCGTCGATGGCCAGCACGTCCTCGAGGCTGGGGTCCTGGCGCAGGTCGGCGCCGTGGCGCTCACAGACCGCCTCGATCAGGCGGGGAATGTCGAGGAAGGAGATGCGCTCCTCCAGGAAGAGGGCCACGGCCTGTTCGTTGGCGGCGTTGAGCACCGCCGGCATGGTGCCGCCGGCACGGCCGGCGGCGTAGGCCAGGCCCATGCAGGGGTATTTGACCTCGTCGGGGGCGCGGAAGCTGAGCTGGCCCACCTCGGTGAGATCCAGGCGCCGCCAGGGGGTTTCGAGGCGCTCGGGCCAGCTGAGGCAGTAGAGCAGCGGCAGGCGCATGTCGGGCCAGCCCAGCTGGGCGAGCACCGAACTGTCGGCCAGCTCCACCATCGAGTGGATGATGCTCTGGGGGTGGATGACGATCTCGATGGCGTCGTAGTCGAGCCCGAAGAGGTAGTGGGCCTCGATCACCTCCAGGCCCTTGTTCATCAAGGTGGCGGAATCCACCGTGATCTTGCGGCCCATGCTCCAGTTGGGATGGCTGGTGGCATCGGCCACGGTGGCCTTGGCCAGATCAGCGGCGGGCCAGTCGCGGAAGGCACCGCCCGAGGCGGTGAGCTGGATGCGGCGCAGACCGGGGGTGGGCACGCCGGTGGAGAGGCGGGCGGTGTCGGCCCAGGGGGTGCCCTGCAGGCACTGGAACAGGGCGGAGTGCTCGGAGTCGGCGGGCAGCAGGCGGCTGCCGCTGGCCTTGAGGGCCGGCAGCACCACCGGCCCGGCGGCGATCAGGGTTTCCTTGTTGGCCAGGGCCAGATCTTTGCCGGCCTTGATCGCGGCGAGGGTGGGCAGCAGGCCGGCGCAGCCGACGATGCCGGTCACCACCAGATCGGCGCTGCCCCAGGCGGCGGCGGCGCAGAGCCCCTCACTTCCCCCCAGCAGCTCCGGCTGGCGGGCTGGACGCTGGTTGGGCTCCAGGGCCTCCAGGCGACGGCGCAAGTCGGGCAGGTCATCGGCGTCGGCGAGGGCCACCACTTCGGGGCCATGGCGGCGGATCTGATCCACCAGCAACTCCAGGTTGCGCCCGGCGGTGAGCGCCACCACGCGGAAGCGCTGGGGGAACTCCTCCACGATCGCCAGGGTCTGGGTGCCGATCGACCCTGTGGAGCCGAGCACGCTGATCGCTTTCACCAGGCTTTCCCTGCGTCGGGCGCCAGTCTCCCACCGATCCCAGCGGCTCGTGCACACTGGCGGAGCTGGTGCTCTTCACCCCTGGCGGCCGCGATGCTCTGGCTCAAGCGTTGGAACTTCATCGAGCGGGCGCGGCTGGAGCGTGAGCTCTGGGATGCCTTCGAGGCGGGAGAGAACATCGAGGCGATGGTGGAGCAGTTGCGCAGCGCTCCGGTGGCTGCCGACGGCGGCTTCAGGCTGGAGGTGTGGGAGACCACGCGTGTGCGCATCCGCCGGATCGAAACGCTGATGCGCGATCAGCCCCGCGGCGGCCCGCCCGACTGAGGGCGGTGGATCCACTCGGTGCTGCCATCGGGTCGATCGATCAGCTCGATGCCGTCGCTGCGCAGCCGGTCGCGGATGGCATCGGCATCGGGATAGCGCTTCTCCTGCCGGGCGGCCAGGCGCTCGCTGATCAGGGCCTGGATCTGGGCGGGGTCGGGCCCAGCGCTTGTTTCGCTTGGGCTGCTGGAGCTGAGCTCCAGCTCGAGGCCCAGAACGCCGCTGAGTTCAGTGAGCAGCTGCCAGCGCCCCTGCAGGGCACGATCCTCACCGCTGGCCTCGGATCCACGCTCCAGCCGCCGGGCCAGGGCCCGCAAGGGGCGGGCGAGATCGAACAGCACCGCCAGGGCCGCTGAGGTGTTGAGGTCGTCGTCGAGGGCGCCAACGAAGGCCTCACGGCTGGGCTCCAGGCCCACGTCGTGGCCAGGGGCGGGTTGGGCCGAAGCGGCCACGTTTGCCCATCCCAGTGCTGCGGTGAAGGTGGTGCTCAGGCCGAGGCCGAGGGCTTCGTTGAGGCCCTGCCAACCGGTGGCGGCGGCGTCGAGGGCGTCGCGGCTGAAATCGAGCGGTTTGCGGTAGTGGGCCTGGAGCACGAACAGGCGCAGGGTCATCGCCGAAATTCCGCTGGCGAGCAGAGCACGGATCGTGGTGAAGTTGCCGAGCGATTTCGACATCTTTTCGCCATCGACATTGACCATGCCGTTATGCAGCCAGTAGCGGGCAAGGGGCTCACCGTTGGCCGCCTCCGACTGGGCGATTTCATTCTCATGGTGGGGAAAGATCAGATCGGATCCGCCCAGGTGAATGTCGATGGTGGTGCCCAGTTCCTGGCGCACCATGGCTGAGCATTCGATATGCCAACCCGGCCTCCCCTGGCCCCATGGCGAAGGAAAGCTGGGCTCTCCGGGCTTGACCCCTTTCCAGAGGGCGAAATCAAAGGGATGACGCTTGCGCGACTCTTCGTCGCTGTGGAGTCGTCCGCTGGCGCCCTCCTGTTGCTCACTGAGGCTGCGCCCGCTCAGTTTGCCGTAATCGGGCCGCCCCATCACCGCAAAATAGACATCACCATCGGCGGAATAGGCCGCACCGGCGGCTTCCAGTTCAGCGATCATCGAGCGGATGCCATCAAGGCACTGGGTGGCCCTGGGTGATTGATCAGGCGGCAGGATGTTGAGAGCTTTCATGTCTTCACGGAAGGCCTGAATATTGCTCTCGCTGACCTCCTCCATCGAGCGGCCTTCTGCAGCGGCGCGCCGGAGGATTTTGTCGTCAATGTCGGTGAAATTCTGAACAAAGGTGACCCGATACTGCTGCCAGATCAGGTAACGACGCAGCACATCCCAGACGATGTAGCTCCGGGCATGGCCGAGATGGCAAAGGTCGTAGACCGTGACACCGCAGCAATAGATCGAGACCTCACCGGGCACCAGAGGTTGAAAGACCTCAGTGCGCCTGGTCAGGGTGTTGGTGAGCCGCAGGGTCAAGGCCGGAAGTCAGACGGTGAGGGCACCGTAAGAGGTCGGAGTGCTGGACCCTGCGATCAGCCGCTCACCAGAGGCCGCGGATGGGCACTTGCTGAGGAATGACAGGGCGGGCCACCTGATAGGTGCAAGCTGGATCGGAGATCCTGAACCCCTGGGCGATCAGCGGATCCTTGATCACGCTGGCCTGGGTGATGGTGGATGTGACCGAGCTGAGGGTGCGGGGCTTGAGGCAGTTGGGCTTTTCGGCAAGATCAGCCGCGAAGGCCGGGGCCGCAAGGCTGCCAACAGCGAGTGCACCAGTGGTAAGAAATCTGACCATGGGAAGGAGTCTGGATAGCTGGGTTAATTGTAATCGGGGGAGCCTGAACCAGCCTCAGCGGGAGACGTTGTTGCTGCCGCCGCCACCGCCGCCGCCACCGTCGAAGCAGCCGGCGATGGCGCAGATGCCGACCCCAAGACCGAGGCCTACGGGAATGACCCACCAGGGGAAGGGATTGGTCACGGGAGGCACCGTGGCCGCAGGAGGAATGACGGCTGCGGCCACAGAAAAGCAGCAGGGCGTGGTGCGAGCTGGCAGGACGCCGGGCCAATCGGGCAGCAGGGCGCAGACCACCTCTCCGGGGGTGGTAGTGGTCTCGGGATTGATCGTGACGGTGCGGCGGTCGCTGGAGAAGGTGACGCGATCGGAGTTGAGGAAGATGCGTTCCACCTCCTCGCCGGTGGCCTTGTTGCGAATTGAAATATATTCAGAGGTTGAAAATAGGGGCAGAGAACCCTGGTAGCGAATCTCCAGGTCTTCGGTGGCGGCGGGCAACAACGTGATGTCCCCATCAGTTTCGAGATCGCCCTGGATGCCGGCCTCGGTGTCCCCCGAGGCTTGGCTGATCAGCTCAAACGCTGGCGGAGCCGATGGGGGGACATCGATGGGGGGCGTCTGCAGGCCGGGCAGGGCTGTGACCCCATTGCCATTCACACGCACGAGATTGACACTGGCGCCTGGAAAAGCTCGAACGGGGAGGGAGCTGACCGAAAAAGCGGTGGCTGTGGCGAGTGCCAGAGGAACGCTGAAACGCATAGGGAAGCTGTCCGGGGACTCAATGCTCCTGAATGTAAGAGCAAGCGTGAGAGAAGGCTTAAGCCAGCCACAAACCAGATTGCAAGCTGTCTACTTCCTCAGGCTATTCTCAGTTTGGGGCGTTCAGAACGACATCGTCACCCGGCCGTAGTAGCGAGGCTCGCAGGGGTTGGTGGTGCAGAGCCCATCGAGGTAGCTGGGGGTGTTGCCGAGGAAGTCGGTGGCGTAAAGCGAGAAGGTGAGAGGGATGTCCTTGATCGGGCGAACGGAAACGCCGGCGCCGATGCCAAAGCCGAACCACTCGTAGCCGATGGACACCTGGCTGCCCAAGTGGAGGCTGAGGGCGCCGATCGGCCCCCAGAAGCAGTCGGTGCCCTGGGGGAAGTTCAGGCTCGTGACGTTATTGCCGCTCAGGCAGTTGGTGGACCCCAGCGTGCCGTTACCGGCGAAGCCGTAGAAGTCGGAGCCGATGCCGGCGGTGGCCACGAACAGGATCGGGTTCTGGCCCCGGCTGAGGGGGAAAGCCTGCGACAGCACCAGATAGAAATTGCGCCCCAGGTCGGTGGTGTTATCCAACTGGATGATGTGCTCACCGCCGAAGGCCAGCCCTGTGGTGGGGGTGAGGTTGATGGCCGTTCGGAAGCCGATGCTCTGGCCGGCGAAGACGCCGGTGCCGCGGTTGCGGCTGGTGAGGCTCTGAATCGTGTATTGGAAGCCCAGGCTGGCGTACTCCCCTTTGAAGGGGGTGATATCGAGATAGGCCTCCGAGTCGGAGCAGTCCACCCAGCTCCCCCCGCTGGGCACACGGCAGGACCGCGTGCGACTGGTGCCGGTCAGGGTGGTGGAGACGGTGAACTCCCTGTCCTGGGCGAAGCCGTTGGGGACGTTCAGGCCGGTGTCGGGATAGGGATTGCCGTTGACGGTGATACCACGGGCCAGACCGCGCACCTTCGGCCAGACCGGCGGCGGTGGCTCGGGAAGGTAGGGAAGCTCGGGCCTGACGCTGCCGCTGGCCAGAGCAGCGGATGGGGTGAACACCTCATCCGCTGGCACCAGATACCAGCGCAGGCTGGTGTCCCTGGCCAACAACTGGCCAAACAATCCCGCTTCAGGGATGGCCTGGCCGGTCGCCGCTGTAGGGGTGAAGGCGAGACTGCCGTCGTCGTAGGGAACGAGTTCCCAGGCCAATGAACGCTCCGGCCTCGCCGCGACGACAGTATCGGGACTACTGGGCAGGGATGGCTGCGGCTGAATCGGAGGAGGACTGGGGGGAACCGCTTCCCAGATGAGGCTTCTGGCTTGTTGGCCCGGCGCGGGTTCGGCTGCCCTGGCCCGAAGCGTGGGCACCGGCGGTGGGGGCTGCAGGGGTACCACCACCACTGGCGGAGGTGCGGACGGCAGCTCCCAGACCAGATTTTGTGCCTCTGCGGTGGGTGCGGCAAAGATGACGATCGGGGTCAGCAGGCCGAACCATGGATTGTGGGTGGATCCTGGCGGCCTGGAGAGCACGTCGATTACGGCTGAGGATCGAGTGGTGCCAATGTATCGGTGCTGGCCAGCTGATGACTGGCCCCATACCCCCACCTTTTCAACCGGTGCGTGGCAACATTCGCCCTACTGTCCATTTCCGCGATGACGAGCCTGCGTGTGGACCTGGTGGGAAAGCGCTGGGCACTTCCTCTGCTGCTGCTCAGCCTCTCCAGCCCCCTGGCTCCACTGGTGGCTGCTGAACTGCGGCCTGGAGATCTCGCCCAGGCTGAAATGGCGCCCGGTGGCAGCGACGGGATGCTTCAGGATGATGCCTACATTCTCGGCGCCGGCGATGGGCTGAGCCTGAAGTTCCTGGCGGTCGACGACCTCAGCGGTTCACTCGACATCCTCAACGACGGCACAGCCTCCCTGCCTCTCCTGGGCAGCGTCAGGCTCTCGGGGCTGACCCTCTCCCAGGCCAGCCTCTGGCTGGAATCGCTGTATAGAAAACAACTGCAGCGACCTGATCTGCAGTTGAGCGTCGTTCGTCCCAGGCCCCTACGCATCGCTGTGGTCGGTGAGGTGGAGCGTCCAGGTATCTACACTCTCACCACCTCGGAAACCTCCACCGCGGAAGCCCCGGTTGTGATCAGTGGTCCTCCCACGCTGGTGGATGCGATCCAGAAGGCCGGCGGCATTACCTCGATGGCCAACCTGCGCCGGGTGGTGGTGCAGAGGCGTTTACCCGGCGCCGACTCCCGCTTCAAGCGCGCCCGGGTGGACCTGCTGGCTCTGGTGAGGGACGGGGACCAGCTCCAGAATCCATTGCTCTTCGATGGGGACACGATCAAGCTTGAGCGGGTTTCCGAGCAGCTGGTCAGCAATTCCGCCGAGATGGCGGCCACCACCCTGGCGCCCAAGGCAATCACCGTAAATGTGGTGGGAGAGGTGAAGGCTCCAGGCCGGCTCCAGGTGCCGGCCAGCACACCGTTGATGCAGGCGATTCTCGCCGCCGGGGGTGTGGAGACTTGGCGGGCGAAAACATCGAGGCTGGAGCTGGTGCGGATCAACCGCAATGGCTCGGCAATGCGGCGAACCTACCCGCTTGATTTCAATCAAGGCGTGTCTATTACCAAGAATCCTCCCCTGGTGGATGGCGACACGGTGATCGTGAATCGCAGTCGTTATGCAATTAGTGCCGATGCGATCGGGGCCGTCAGTACACCCCTGAGCGGATTGGTCAATGTCTTAACCCTGTTCCGCCTGCTTGATAACAACAACTGAGCCTGCATGCGCCTCACCTGGTTGTTGCTGGATGAACTGGCGGTGGGAACCGCCCCATCCGATGCCCATGACCTCGATCGCCTTGAGCGGGAGGGGGTTAGGGTCATGATGAGCCTGTGCGCTGCTGAGGAGGCACCGCCTCCGGGCGGGATGGCTGAGCGTTTCCTTTGCGCTCGACTGCCCCTGCCGGACCATCACCACCTGTGCCCCCCCACAGTGCAGCAACTGGTCCTGGTGCTCAGCGAACTGAGCGACCTGCGCCGCCATGGGCCGGTCTATCTCCACTGTGTCGCTGGTGTCGAGCGCTCACCTCTGGTGGCGATGGCCTGGTTGATCCACAACCACCGGATGAGCTGGCAGGGCGCTCTCGAATATGTGCAGGAGACCCATCCAGGCACGAGCCCCTTGCCCGAGCAGTTGGCGGTCTTGAAAAGAGTACCGTTGCTGACAACAACAGCGCAAAATCATTGGCCTGAAGTAGCCTGACTTAAGAGTTTGCTGAAAAACCCCGCTTCCTCTGCGAGAATGAGTCAACTGCCCCAGGTTTGATGCGAGGTCAGCAGGAGCGCAGCGGCTCCTTGTTCTCCTACGTCTCGATCGAGGAGCGGATCCCGGCCAGCCATCC
>NZ_JAHLYS010000024.1 GCF_025128055.1 Synechococcus sp. CS-1329
CATGGCGACCCTGGCCTTGAACTCGGGGCTGTGGGTTCGGCGTTTGCTCAACTCCTTCGGAGAAGGCTTCGCCAACGTTGGGAGCCCCTTTCAGGGGCGGTGCCCCGCCTCAGAGGTTAACGATGGGCCCTGTCCAGAAAAGCCAGACCACCTCATAGAGCACCATCAGTCCGGTGCCGAAGCTGGCCATGAGGCTGGGGAGCAGGAAGCGGGAATCACGGGCCAGGCGGCCATAAATCAGGGCGACCTCGCCCAGAGGCAACCGCGCCCTCCTCTCCCC
Organism: Synechococcus sp. CS-1329; assembly: GCF_025128055.1. Taxonomy (GTDB): domain Bacteria; phylum Cyanobacteriota; class Cyanobacteriia; order PCC-6307; family Cyanobiaceae; genus Regnicoccus_A. Next base: position 281 of record NZ_JAHLYS010000024.1, read on the forward strand.
CTGGGGCAGGCGATGGGCCTCCGTCAACCCACGCGAAACGGCCACCGCCGTGGCCGCTCCCAACAACGCCAGCAGCAGAAAATCGCCCCGCCACGGAGCCACCCGGGCGATCTGTCCGTCCAAAAAGGGCGCCAGGCCGAGGGCCAGGGCAAAACTCATCGCCACGTAGGACATCGCCCGTGTCAACGACCGATCGCTGAAGACATCGCGCAGACAGGCCCTCGACACAGAGGTGCCGCAACCGGCGCCGATGCCCTGGATCAGGCGCAGGATCAGAAAGGGAACAAAACCCGGGACCAGCCATCGGAGAGAGGTCCCCAGGCCAACTGCGAGAGGCCGTAGCCCAGTGCATAGGCGGTGATCGTCTCCTGGCTGGAAGCGGCGCTCACCTGAAAGTCGCGCGCCAGCTGCGGCAGGGAGGGCAGATCGATGAACAGCCCCGCCTGGCCCAGAAACGTGGCAGCGCAGCCGTAAAGAATCGGGCTTCGTTGCGCTGCCGCTGAAGTGATGCCGAATCCTGCATCTGAGCGTTGATCGTATCGGCGGCCACAAGCCAAAACGCTGCAGCAGGGCCTGTCTGGCGACAGGGCGCGCCATGGTGGAGCGGTAGCCGCCGCAGCGAGCATCGTGAAGGCAGAACCGCCTGAATCCAGCAGCGCCCCTGAGGTGGGCGGCGGCTGGCCCGTGATCGACGGCTGGGCCAAGGCCACCCTCTCCCCCCAAGGCCCCCTGCTCTGGCAGACCCTGCTGCACAAGAGCGCCTGCCTCTCCTGCGCCTGGGGCACCGGCGGCCAGAATGGCGGCTTTCGCGATGAGCTGGGCGAACCGCTGCAGCGCTGCCTCAAGAGCGTCGAGGCGATCGGGGCGGAACTGCAGGCGGCGGTGCCCGAGGCGGTCTTCGGTCAGCGCAGTCTCCAGGAGCTGCAGCGGCTCAGCTCGCTGGAGGCCGACCGCCTCGGTCGCCTCAGCCATCCCCTGATCCTGCGCGAGGGGCGCAGCCATTACGAGCGCCTCAGCTGGGACGACGTGCTGGAGCTGGCCGAAACGGCCTTCCGGCGCCCGCCGGAGCGGGTGGCCTCCTACAGCTCCGGCCGCTCCTCCAACGAGGCCGCCTACCTGCTGCAACTGCTGCTGCGGGCCTGGGGCTCCAACAACCTGGCCGACTGCTCCGACCTCTGCCACGCCCCCTCCACCGTGGGCCTCAGCGAGGTGTTTGGCTCCGGCACCTCGATGGTGAGCCTCGAGAGCCTGCAACAGGCCGAGTGCGTGGTGCTGGTGGGCTCCAACGCCCCGGCCAACCACCCGCGGCTGATGAACGAGCTGATCCGCCTGCGCGAGCGCGGCGGCAGCGTGATCGTGATCAACCCGGTGCTGGAGGTGGGCCTGCTCAAGTTCGGCTCGCCGGCCTTTCCGATCAAGTCGATGCTGCGGGGCTCGGAGATCGCCTCGCTGTTCCTGCAACCGGTGCCGGGCAGCGACACCGCCGTGTTCCTTGGAATCCAGAAGGCGCTGCTGGAGGCCGGTCAGGTTCGGCTGGAGTTCCTCAAAGCCCACGCCGAAGGCGCCGAGGCGGTGCTGGAGCAGCTGCGCACCACCAGCTGGGAAGCGATCAGCGCCTGCTGCGACCTCAGCCGCGAGGAGCTGGAGCAGGCCGCCGCCGTGATCGCCCGCTCCAGCGGCGTGGTCTTCGCCTGGGCGATGGGGATCACCCACCACGCCAACGGCACCGCCAACGTCCATGCCATCGCCAACACCGCCCTGCTCAGCGGCAACGTGGGTCGGCCCGGCGCGGGCACGATGCCGATCCGCGGCCACTCCAACGTGCAGGGCTTCGGCTCGATGGGCGTCACGGTGAAGCTGCGCGCCGAGATGCAGCAGGCCCTCGAAGCGCTGCTGGGCCGTCCACTCAGCCGGGTGCCCGGCTACGACACCCGCGCCCTGATCGAAGCGGCGGAAGCCGGAGGGGTGGACACCCTGCTCTGCCTGGGGGGCAACCTCTGGGGCGCCAACCCGGATTCCGAGCAGGCCCGCCGCGCCCTCGGCCACATCGACACCGTGATGTATCTGGCCACCAAGCCCAACCAGGGGCACTTCCATGGCCTCGGCGCCCGCCAGACCCTGGTGCTGCCGGTGTTCAACCGCTTCGAGACCCCACACCGCACCACCACTGAATCGGGCAACAACTTCGTGCGCCTGAACGAACCCGGCACCACCCACCTCAAGCGCGCCGACCTGATCAGCGAGGTGGGCTTCCTGGCCGAGCTGGCCCGGCGGCTGATGGGCAGCGAGCCCGTGGACTGGGGCCGCCTCCAGGATCCTGTGTATGTGCGCCAGTTGATCGCCCGCACGGTGCCCGGCTATGGCCCGATCGCGGCGATCGATGCCACCAAGCGCGAATTCAGCGTGGAAGGGCGGGTGTTCGAGCAGCCCAGCTTCCCGACGCCGTCAGGGAAAGCACGGATGGAGCCCACACCCCTGCCGGCGCTGCAGCTGCCTGAGCCGGCCCACTTCGGTGGCCTGGCGCCGGGGGAGAGCGGCCTGGTGCTGGCGCTGATCACCGCCCGCAGCTACGGCCAGCACAACACGGTGGTCTACAAGGCGGGCGACGCCTACCGGGCCATGCCCCACCGCCAGACGATCCTGATGAACCGCGCCGACCTGGCCCGCACCGGCCTGGCCGCCCACCAGCGGGTGACGGTGCAGGGCGAGGCCGGCCGCCTCGAGGAGATCGAGATCATCCCCGGCGAGATCCGCGAGGGCGCCGCGCTGATGTTCTATCCGGAGGTGAACGCGATCATCCGCGCCCCGGTGGATCCCCGCAGCGGCACGCCGGCCTTCAAACGGGTGCCGGTGCTGGTGCGCGGCGGGCTCAGGCCGGTGGCGACGGCGCCAGGCGCCGCGTCAGCTGGTGCAGGGGCAGGCTGAGCAGGATCAGGCCGAAGGCAGCGGCGCTGTTGGCGGTGTCGTTACCGATGGCGGCGATCAGGAAGGCCAGGGAGCCCAGCCAGACGATCAGCGCACTGATCGGATAGCCCGGGTCGCGGAAGGGCCGCTCCAGGCCGGGCTCCCGCCAGCGCAGCAGCAACAGCGAGGTGATGCCGCTCAGATACAGCAGCACATAGAGGAAGGAGGCGATCCCCAGCAGGATCGTGAAATCACCGAACGCCACCAGCAGTCCCGCCGTGGAGGCGGTCAGCACCAGGGCCAGCACGGGGGTGCCGCCGGCACTCACGGCCGCGAACTGAGGCAGGAAAAGGCCATCGCGGCTGAGGCCGTAGAGGATGCGCGGCGCACCCATCACCACGGCATTCACCAGGCCGAAGGAGGAGATCAGCGCCAGCACCACGATCAGCTGGGAGCTCCACGACCCGAAGATCACCTCGGCGGCATCGGCCAGGGGCAGCACCGACCCGGCGATGCGCGAGACCGGCAGCAGCCGCAGCAGGGCCAGGTTCACCAGCAGATACAGCCCCGCCACGCTGAGCACGCCGCCCACCAGGGAGCGGGGCAGATCCTTGCTGGGCTCGGCGAATTCCTCGGCGAAATAGATCGGGCTGTGCCAGCCGTCGTAGGTGGTGATCACCGCCTGCATGGCGAACACCGCACCGATGCCGAGGCTGATCCCACCAGCCGCCAGAGGATCAGCGGGGCCCGCGGCCTCCAGCAGCGGCTCGGACAGGCCCGCCAGCTCCCTCACCGGAGGGTGCAGGAAGCAGGCCGTGATCAGACCGAGGAAGGCGATGGCCTTGCCCAGGCTGAGGATCTTCTGGCTGAGGCTGCCGGCCTCAAGGCCCAGCTGCTGGATCAGCGCAAAGGCCAGCAGCACCAGCAGGGCCACCACCTTGCTGCCCACGGGCAGGGCCGGCAGCAGACCGATCGTGTAGTCGCCGATGGTGACCGCCACCCAGGCCAGGCCAGCGCAATGGCCCACCCAGTCGATCCAGCCCACGGAGAAGCCGGCCTGATCCCCCAGGGCCCGACGGGCATAGACAGTCCAGCCGCCGGCTTTGGGCATGGCCGTGCTCAGTTCGGCCACAGCCAAGGCCCCCAGCAGGGCATAGAGCGCCCCCACCACCCAGGCGGCCAGGATCAGGGGCGCACTGCCGAGCTGCTCGGCCACCAGACCGGGGGTGCGCAGTATGCCGGCCCCGATCGTGCCCCCCACCGCCCCGGCGATTCCAAAGCTGACCCCGAGGATCTGCAGCAGTGAGCCGGACTGGGCTGGTGCTGGTTCGGGTGCAGCAGCGGTTGCTGGTTCAGTATTGGACATCGGGCAGCCTGCGATCAGCGCTGGCGGAACCCGAACCGGCTCCCACCAGCGGCGAGTCTGCTTGGCGGCCAGGGGGCAGTGACTTACCGGGGAGTCATCGCCCCGCCGGTTCCTGTGCCCGTTTCCGCTAGAGGCGGGCACTCCAGATTCCCCTGCCACGAACCACCTCCCTTGGAGTGGGCCGCCCAGGTGATGCCGGGGCGGCCATCACGAGCCACCGCCTTGCATGAGCGCCGCTCTCCCGCAGCGGTGGTCAGCAGAGCATCACCCGTCTGGCAGCTGTAGGTCTCTTTCGTCCCTTTGCCACTGGCCCTACAACCGACCAGGTTGGAGAAGCTCACCTTCGATCCATCCTCCATCGCTTTCTTGCCGAGATAAGTGGCAAAGGAGGTGGGGTCGGGCTTGAACGGCAGGGCGACGGCAGCCAATGGCAAGCTGAGCACCAAGAGGGCCAGCGCGACTTGAAACGTGTGGCGCATGAAAGGCAAGGCGATTGACGGCTGAAGCGAACGCATGGGCGTTCTTTCGATCATCACCCGCCCAGATAAGCCATCTCCGCATGGGGCCGTTGAGTTGTGACAGTCCCTGAAGATTGCCCCTGGGCGCGCTGCTCGCTGTAACGGTCGTGGCGTGCACTCCAGAGGCTGTGCAGTCCTTCGTTCAGGTTGCCGCCAGCGGCGGCAGAGGCGCGCAGCCAGGGTTTGAGATCCAGGCCGCTGGAGGCGAACAGACAGGTGTAGGCCACCCCGTCGGCGGTGACGCGCAGGCGGTCGCAGTCGCCGCAGAAGGGGGCGGAGATCGAGGCCACGACGGCCAGATGGCCCGCTCCATCGCGATAGCGCCAGCGGCTGGCCGTGCCATGGGCCTGGCGACCCAGGGGCACCAGGGGCCAGTGGGCGCCGATCCGGCGCACCATCTCGGTGGCGGGCAGCACCAGATCCGGCTGCCAGCCGTTGCGGTTACCCACGTCCATGAACTCGATCAGACGCAGCTCGATCCCCCGCTGGCGGGCCAGCTGCGCCAGCGGCAGCAGCTGATCCTCGTTGCGGCCCCTGGCGATCACGGCGTTGAGCTTGAGGGCGCCGGCGGCGGGATCGAAACCGGCGGCGGCGGCATGGTCGAGGGCGGCCAGCACCTTCTCGAGCACGGTCTCACCGGCCGCCGGGCCGCCGGCGAGACCCGCCATGCGCGCCACCGTGGCGCCATCGGTGCCATCGAGGCTGACGCTGATCCGATCCAGGCCAGCCGTCCGCAGGGCCTGGGCCCGCTCGACGCTGAGCAGCACCCCATTGGTGGTGAGGGCGATCTCGTTCAGCCCCGGCTCGCCAGGGCTGGCCGGGGCTGAACGCAGGGGCTGCAGGGCCGCCACCAGCTCCTCCAGACCCCGGTGCAGCAGGGGTTCCCCACCGGTGAGCCGCAAGCGACGGAAGCCCAGCGCCGACGCCGCGCTCACCAGCTGGAGCCGTTCAGCCTGGGTCAGCAGCTCGGGAGGGTCGTGGCTGTCCGGGCAGCAGTAGGGGCAGGCGAGGTTGCAGCGAGCGGTGAGGGAAAGACGCAGCACTCCACCCGGGCGGCCCAGTTGATCAAGGGGTGGGGTCGAAGCTGCCACATCTGCCCGGCCGGAGCGGCCGGCTGCCGGGAGTTCAGCCTGGCGCAGACCCGCTGAAACCGTCGCCTGGCGCCGGCCCGCAATCGGCCGGGGTATTGGCATTGAGCAGCTGGACGGGATCGAGGTCCACGGCGCAGACGCAACGGGTCTGCTCCAGCCAGCGCAGCAGGCTGCGGCCGCCCCGGCCGGTGAAGGCCTCCGCCGCCGCCCGGTTGGAGGGGGTGGCCGGATAGAGGCCCAGCAGGGGCTGCAGGCGGCGGCCGTCATGGGCCAGGTGAATGGTGTCGGGATCAAAGCCGGCCTCGGCAGCACCCACCAGGGTCCGCAGGCTCTCCAGCTGCAGGCGCGGCATATCCACCGGTGCGAGCAGCAGGCGCTGGCCGGGGTGGAGCGCCATCAGCCGGGTGAGTGCCAGCAGGGGTCCCTCCCGGGGCGGCGGCTCCAGCAGCACCTCAATCTCCAGCCCGAGCCGCTGGTTCAACTCATGGGCCAGCCGGCCGTGGGAGCGGTGACGACTCACCAGGGTGAGCGGGACTCCAAGACCAGCGAGCAGCTCCAGGGCCTGCTCCAACCAGGTGCCGCCATGGGGGTGGGGCAGCAGGGCCTTGTCGGTGCCCATGCGCCGGCTGTCCCCACCACTGAGGAGGCAGGCCCGCAGGGGGACCGGTTGCGGCCTGGGATCAAGGCGCGACGGGCCGCCGGCTGCTCCGCTCATCCACGAACTGAAGCACGCTGGCGACCACCACTTCCAGACTCAGTGCTGGGCGAAGGGACCCTGCTTCATCATCCGCGCCGAGACTTTCTTCTCCGGATCCACTCCGGCGAAGGTGGGTGGCAGCCAGACCCTCACCACCAACAGCAGGGCCATGGTGATCAGGAACATGCAGACCGCCAGGATCTGGTGCCAGTCGGTTTCAAGCACGCCGTTCACAATCACTTCCCGCAGCACCGACACGATCGCGATCTCCACCGACACACCGATCGACACCCTCTGCTCCTGCAGATAGATGATCAGCAGGCGGAACAGCTCCACCAGGATCAGGATGAAGAGGATGTCAGCGGTGATGGCGTGAAACTGGGGCGCCATCAGCAGCGTTGAAAAGAGGATGCGCATCTGCAGCACCATCACGCAGAACAGGCCCACGCAAAGGGACACCGCGATCAGGTCCTGAATGGCTTCCAGCGACTGAACGATCTGGACACGGCGGAACTGCTGGTACCAGCGCACATCGCCCGGGAGCGGTGTAGCCGAGCCGACCGAGGCCGGCAGCGGTTCGGCGTGGGCCGGCGGCCGCTCGACGCTGATCGGCTCAGCGGTGCTGGTGGGAGTGACGGTTGGGGTGGGTGAACTCACGGGGAATCGGGCTCAGCGATCGGGAATCTGTGGGCTGACCTTAGGCGGCACTTTTCTTATGGGTCAACCAGTGAACGATGAGGTTTGTTGATTGGCGCCATAGGCCCCTGCTCCCACGGCCACGTCCACACCCCTCCAGCACGGGCGATGGGCGAGCATGGGCTGTGGCCCCCCTTGCACCACCGACCCAGTGCCAGCTCCCGCCAAGGCTCAGTGCCCCTACTGCGGGGTGGGCTGTGGCCTGGAGCTCAAGCCACCGGCGGCAAACACCCCCAACAGCAGCAGCAGCCCAGCAGACAGCCCAGAGGGCGCCGCTGCGATCTGGTCGGTGCGGGGAGACCGGCAGCATCCCTCCTCCCTCGGCCAGGTGTGCATCAAGGGGGCCACGGTGGCCGAAACCCTGGATCGCAATCGCCTGAGCACCCCCCTCTGGCGCGAGCAGCGCGACCAGCCCTTTGAGGCCATCAGCTGGGAGCGGGCCTTCACGATCCTGGTGGAGCGGATCCAGGCCATTCAGGCGGAGCGGGGATCCGCTGGGATCGCCATGTATGGCTCCGGCCAGTTCCTCACCGAGGACTACTACGTCGCCAACAAGCTGATCAAAGGCGCCCTGGGCACCAACAACTTCGATGCCAATTCACGGCTGTGCATGAGCTCGGCGGTGTCGGGCTACAAGCTCAGCCTGGGCTCCGATGGCCCCCCCTGTTGCTACGACGACCTCGACCTGGCCGGCACGGTGCTGCTGATCGGCACCAACACCGCCGAATGCCACCCTGTGCTCTTTCAACGGCTGCTCAAGCGCAAGCGCCGCCAGAAAGACGCGCTGCAGCTGATCGTGGTCGACCCCCGGGCCACCGCCACCAGCGAGGCGGCCGACCTGCACCTGGCCATCCGCCCGGGCACCGACCTGGTGCTGCTCCATGGCGTGGGCCATCTGCTGCTGCAGCTGGGGGCCGTGGATCCGGAGCGGGTGGCGGCCAGCGCCGATGGCTTCGCTGAGCTGGCCGCCCTCTGGGCCGACTGGACACCGCAACGGGTCTGCAGCCTCTGCGGCATCGAGGAGGCGGCGCTGCGGCGCCTGGCGGCGCTCTGGGCCGCCAGCAGCGGGGTGCTCAGCCTCTGGTCGATGGGGGTGAACCAGAGCGTGGAGGGCACCGCCACGGTGGCGGGGATCATCAACCTGCATCTGGTCAGCGGCCAGATCGGCAAGCCCGGGGCCGGGCCCTTCTCCCTCACCGGACAGCCCAATGCCATGGGCGGGCGGGAAGCCGGGGGGCTGGCCGCACTGCTGCCCGGCTACCGCTCGATCCATGAGGCCAGCCACCGGGCCGTGATCGAGCAGCACTGGGGCTTTGCCCCTGGGGCGATCTCAGCGCGCGATGGTCTCTCGGTGTGGGAGCAGATCGAGGCGATGGAGCGCGGTGAGCTGGGGCTGTGGTGGGTGGCGGCCACCAACCCGCTGGTGAGCCTGCCCTGGCTGGATCGGGTGCGGCAGGCGGTGGAGCGCTGCCCCCTGGTGGTGCTGAGCGAGCCCTACGCGGGAACCGAAACCGAAGCGGTGGCCCACCTGGTGCTGCCGGCCGCCCAGTGGAGCGAGAAGGCCGGCGTGATGACCAACTCGGAGCGCCGGGTCACCTTGTCGGAGGCCTTCCGGCCGCCCCCCGGCCAGGCCCGCCCCGACTGGTCGATCTTCGCGGAGGTGGGCCGGCGGCTGGGCTTTGCCAGCCAGTTCGCCTACGGCTCCTCGGCGGAGGTCTACGCCGAGTTCGCGGCGATCACCGCCGGGCGGATCTGCGACCACAGCGGCCTCAGCCATGGCCTGCTGGCCGAGCACGGGCCGCAGCAATGGCCGTTCCCGGCCGGCACCGCTCCGGGGGGCGGCCAGGCGCGACTGCACACCGCGGGCGTCTATCCCACCGCCAACGGCAAGGCCCGCCTGGTGGCCCAGCAACCCCTGGGGCTGGGGGAGCCGCCGGATGCCCGCTTCCCTCTGGTGCTCACCGTGGGGCGCTACCTCGGCCACTGGCACACCATGACCCGCACCGCCCATGTGGAGCGGGTCAGCCGCAGCCACCCGGAACCCCTGCTGGAGATCCACCCCGCCGACGCGAAGCGCTGCCAGCTCGAGGATGGCGGCCAGGCAAGGGTGAGCTCCCGGCGCGGATCCCTGACCGTGAAGGTGCAGATCAGCGATCGGATTCGCCCGGGCACCGTTTTCCTGCCGATGCACTGGGGCGCCGCCCAGGAGCAGGTCTGCGAAGCCAACCGGCTGATGCACGCCCTCGGCTGCCCGATCTCGAAGCAACCCGAACTCAAGGCCGCCGCCGTGCGGGTGGAGCGGGCCGAGGAGGCTGGTTAACGCTCAGCTGTGCTGCAGCACCGCCTCCACCAGCTCAGGGGAAAGGCGCAGCAGCAGGGGGCCTCCGCCGGTGGGATGGTCTTCCACCAACCCCGACTGGCGCAGCCGCGAGAACATCTTGGTGACCGTGACGCGGGTGTTGCCGATCAACTCCGCCAGGCGCTCGTGGGTGATCCGGATCGGCAGTTCGTACCAGAGGCCATTGCGTCGTCCCAGCCGCTCCACCAGCAGGGTGAGCAGCGCCCTCAGGCGTTTTTCGGTGTCCGGGTGATGGCGGATCATCAGCAACTCCAGGGTCCAGGTGCTGAGGTCGGTGAGATCAGCCAGCGCTTCAGCTCGCTCCACCCGCTCGATCTGCACCTGGGTGAGGGCTTCGAGGCCCACCCAGTCGCGGCGAAGGGCGAGGGCATCGCAGACATCACCGGGCTGCAGAAAGCCGATCGTGATCTCCTGACCCGTGGAGACCAGCAGAAACACCCGCAGAACACCGGAGAGGATCCGCACCGGGGAGGTGGCCGCCGCGGTGCCGCCATCAAGCAGCAGGCTCTGACCCACCGCCATCGACAGCTGGCAGAAGGATTGATGAAGCGAAAGAGCTGTCCTCACGTGTCGTCGTGGGCGAAACGGCGGTAGAGAAAATCGAGGGCGCGGTTGCGGTAGTCGAAGTATTCGGGCAACTCCATCAGGCGGGCCCGATCGCGGGGCTGCGGGAAGGGAAGCTCAAGGATTTCGCCGATCGTGGCCGCCGGTCCGTTGGTCATCATCACCACCCGATCCGCCAGAAACAGGGCTTCATCGATGTCGTGGGTGATCATCAGCACCGTGATCTTGTGCTCCGACCAGATCTTGATCAACTCCTCCTGCAGCTCCTCCCTGGTGATCGGATCGAGCGCCCCGAAGGGTTCATCCAGCACCAGCACCTTCGGCTGCAGGGCCAGGGCCCTGGCGATCGACACCCGCTGTTTCATGCCGCCGGAGAGGCTGCCCGGCTTCTTGGCGGCGGCCTCAGTGAGGCCCACCATGGCGAGGTGCTTGTCGACCAGGGCCTTGGCCTGGCCGTTGCGCTTGAGCTCGGGAAAGACGTTGTTCACCGCCAGGGCGATGTTGTCGTAGGCCGAGAGCCAGGGCAGCAGGCAGTAATTCTGGAACACCACCATGCGATCGGGGCCGGGCTCCACGATCGGCTGCGACTCCAGCCGCACCTGACCGCTGGTGGGCTCGCGGAAGCCGGAGACCATATCGAGCAGGGTGGATTTGCCGCAGCCGGAGTGACCGATCACGCAGACGAACTCACCTTCGTGCACCTCCAGGTGCACATCGTCGAGAACGGTGTAGGGGCCGTTGGCGGTGGGATACACCTTCGAGACCCCATCGATCACCAGGAACGGCTCCGATCCCTGGCTGGTGGCTGCGGCTGAGGTGGCGGTGGGAAGGGTCTGCATCGGTTGGAAGGTGAGGAATCTCAGCGGAGCGGCGCCGCCGGCTCAGGGGTGGTGGGTCGCTCGGGCAGCACGATCGTTTCGTAGCGGATGCTTCTGCTGGAGCCGAGTTGCCGGAGATAGGCCATCGGATCGCTGGGATCGAGGGACTGGTTCTCGAACAGCGGCACAGGCAGCAGCCTGTGGCCATTGGCGCTCGGCTCAGGGGCCAGTTCGCCGCTGGCCTGGGCAAAGAGATCGGGGCGCTGAACGCGCTCCAGCACCTCGCTCCAGTTCTCGGGGAAAGCGGTGATGCCCCAGCGGGCCAGCTGAGTGAGAATCCAGAGCCCGTCGCGGCTGTTGGGGGCGTTGGCCTGGGCGGCGTGGAACCGGTTGAAGTCCGGGATCAGCTCCGGAGTGCCGGTGCCACGGTCGTAGGGGTCCACCAGGCCTGGCCGGATCGTGGCCAGTTCGGTGCCCACGTACTCGCGGCGGGCCAGCAGTTCGGCCACCTCGGCACGGTTGGCGGGGTCCTGGCAGTAGCGGCAGGCCTCCAGCAGTGCCTTGATCAGGGCCTGGTGGGTGCGGGGATGGGCCGCAGCCCAGTCTTCGCGAACCCCGAGCACCTTTTCGCAGTGGCCGGGCCAGAGCTCGCTGTCGGTGGCGATCACCGTGCCCAGCTGCTGCTGAACGGCCCGGCTGTTCCAGGGTTCGCCAACGCAGAAGCCATCAATGGTGCCCGCCTTGAGGGTGGCCACCATCTGGGGGGGAGGGATCACGATCAGGCTGACATCGCGGTCGGGATCGATGCCGGCCGAGGCCAGCCAGGCCCGCAGGATCAGGTTGTGCATCGACGCCGGATGCACCATGGCCAGCACCGGCTTGCGCTCGGGATGGGCTGCGATCCAGGCCTTGAAATCGGCGAGGCTGCGCACACCGGCGTCGTGGAAGCGGCGATGCAGCGTGACGGCGTTGCCGTTACGCGAAAGGGTGAGCGCCGTGACCATGGGCAGGGGCGGTTTGCCCTGGGAGCCGAGGGTGATGGCCAGAGGCATGCCGGCCACCATCTGAGCGCCGTCGATCACCCCCTCGCGCAGGTTGGCCTCCAGGGTTTTCCAGTTGGTCTCGCGCTGGAGGCTGACCTGATCGAGCCCGAATTTGACGAAGAATCCCTTCTCCCTGGCCACCACCAGGGGGGCGCAGTCGGTGAGGGGGATGAAGCTGAGGCTGAGGTTGACCTTCTCGAGGTCGTTGGCCGCGATGGCCGCCGAGGGATTCAGCCGCTGCTTGCGGGCCTGCTTCTGCTGGGTGAGGAACTGGACCACCTCACCACGCAGGCTGTAGTAACCAGGGTCTTCAACCACGGTGAGGTGGGTGCGGGGGCGGGCCAGGGGCACATCGAGGATCTGGCCGATGTAGGCCTCAGGGCCATTGGTCATCAGCACCACCCGATCGGAGAGCAGCAGGGCCTCATCCACATCGTGGGTGACCATCACCGTGGTGACCTTGGCCTCCTCACAGATGCGCATCAGCTGCTCCTGGAGATTGCCGCGGGTGAGGGCATCAAGAGCCCCGAAGGGTTCGTCGAGCAGCAACAGCTTGGGGCGCAGGGCCAGGGCTCGGGCAATCGCCACCCGCTGCTTCATTCCACCGGAGATCTCACTGGGGAACTTGTCGGCGGCGGCATTGAGACCCACCAGTTTGATGTTGTAGTCAATGATCGAGTGGCGCTCTTCCTGGGTGGAGCCCAGCATCACATTATCGACAGCCAGAGCGATGTTCTGACGGACTGATTTCCAGGGCAACAGGGAGTAGTTCTGGAACACCACCATCCGATCCGGGCCTGGCTCAGTAACTTCCCGACCAGCCATCAGGATCCCACCTTCGCTGGCCCTGGTGAGGCCAGCGAGCAGATTGAGCAGGGTGGACTTGCCACAACCGGAATGGCCCACCAGAGAAAGAAATTCTCCTTCGGCCACGTTCAGGAAAATATCCTTGAGAGCCACATAGCTGCCACCATCCTTGAGCGGAAAGGTCTGGGTGACGTTATCAACAGTGAACAGAGCTGGCATGATCAGTGTCCTCCACTCACCTTCGAGCCCACATAGGCCACGAGGCGGTCCAGCAGCAGCCCCACGATCCCCACATAGACAATCGCCAGAATGATCTGACTGGCACTGGTGTCACCACCGGCGTTGTAGGCATCCCAGATGAAATAGCCGATACCACCATCGGCCTTGAGCATTTCTGCCGCCACAATCGCCAGCCAGGCCAGACCCACAGCAATGCGCAGACCGGTGAACACGTAAGGGACCGTGGCCGGAATTACAATCTCGCGGATGTAAGAGCGCTTACGTAAACGCAGCACCCTGGCGACATTGGTGTAATCCTGCGGGATCTGGCGGATGCCCACAGCTGTGTTGATGATCACCGGCCAGATCGAGGTGATGAAAATCACGAAGACCGCTGAAGTATTGGCATCCTGGAACACCATCAAGGCAATGGGGAACCAGGCCAGCGGTGGCACCGTGCGCAACACCTGAATCACCGGATCAAAGCCCTTACCGATGAAACGGTTGAGGCCCAGAAGGCCCCCGATGGCGATGCCCACCACGCCAGAAAGGCTATAGCCAATCGCCACCCGCTGCAGCGAGATCAGAATCTGCCAGCCGAGGCCCTTGCTGGTCCCCCCGTCGTCATAGAAGGGATCGCTGATGTAAGGATCCCAGGTGTCCACCACCACTTTGATGGGCCCAGGCAGCCGGGCAGGCCCGAGGATGCCCGAGAGCAATTGCCAACTGATCAGGAAGGCCCCGATACAGATCACATAGGGGACCATTCCCTTGAGAATGGCTGAGTTGAACGGACGGGGTCTCCGCCGCTCGAGGGGAGCAGTGAGGGTCATGGAAAGACGTTGGTGAGTCGGGCTGGATCCCGATCAGGTCAGGCCAGGGCCTTGAACTTGAGCGAATCGAGGTAGGCCTTGGGGTTCTCGGGGTCGAAGACCACACCGTCAAAGAAGGTTTCCTTGCCGCGGGAATCGGAGGCGGGAATGGCCTTCTCCTGACCGATGGCGATGGCGGCCTCCTTCCAGAGGTCGGAGCGGTTGACCTTGTCGATCAGAGCTTTGGTATCGGTGGTCTGGGGCAGGTAGCCCCAGCGGATGTCTTCGGTGAGGAACCAGAGGTCGTGGCTCTTGTAGGGGAACGAGTGGGAGTCGGTCTCCTGCCAGAAGTGCATTCTCAGGGGTGAATCGGTGACGCTGCGGCCATCACCGAATTCGAAGGTGCCAGCCAGACGGGGCTTGATGTCCGCGACGGGAGTTTTGAAGTATTTGTCCTTGGAGGTGATCTCACACAACTCATCCAAGTTGGCAGGATCCTGGCACCAGATCTGGGCTTCCTGAACCGCCATCAGCATGGCCTTGGTCGCCTTGGGGTTCTTATCGACCCAGTCGGCCCGCATGGAGAAGGCCTTCTCCGGATGATCCTTCCAGAGTTCCCCGGTGATCGCTCCGGTGTAGCCGATCTTCTTGTTGACGGTGCGCTGGTTCCAGGGTTCACCCACGCAGAAGGTGTCCATGGTGCCGGTCTGGAGGTTGGCCACCATCTGGGCCGGGGGCACCACCACCAGATCCGCTTCAGAGACCGGATCCACGCCATTGGCCGAGAGCCAATAGCGCATCCAGAGATCGTGGGTGCCGCCGGGGAAGGTCATGGCGGCCTTGAGCAAGGAGCCGCTGGCCTTCTTGCGATCAGCGATCTCTTTCACCTTGGGGCTCTGAAGAGTGACTTTCTCCTTCAGAAATTCATTGGAGAGGGAGATGCCCTGGCCATTGACATTCAGCCGCGCCAGGATGTACATGGGCAGCGGCTTGCTGGTCTTGGTGATGCTCCCCACCGTGAGCAGGTACGGCATCGGCGTGAGGATGTGAGCCCCATCAATGCCCCCGCGGTCTGCTCCCAGTTCCAGGTTGTCGCGGGTGGCGGCCCAGGAGGTCTGCTTCACCACCTTGACATCGGGCATGCCGTGCTTGGCAAAGAAGCCCTTCTCCTTGGCGATGATCAGCGGAGACGCATCGGTGAGGGCGATGAAGCCGAGGGTGGCCCCTTTCACCTCAGTGTCGGAAGCACCAGCAGCCATCGGGGCCGTGCTGGTTTCGCTCTTCTTGCCACCGCAGGCACTCAACCAGACGGCACCAGCAGCTGTGCCGGCTGCGGTGATCAGAAACTTACGGCGCGAAAGATTGGACATGGAGCCTGAACGGATGGTTGAGGTAGTCGGGCTGCGAACAATCGCAATCCGGACGGGCTCCGCAATCAAGCGCACCGAACCGGCAGGTGGTGCTGGCGCTCAGGCTGACCAACTTACTAACAAGATCACAATCCGCCACAGCTCAGCGTAGTGATTGCTACCGGGAAAGCCTCCTGTCAGCATTCACGCCCATCCGGAACCCAGCCCGAACTCCTTCAGGGCCCTGGGCAGATTGCGGTGTTCATGGCCGGGGTGACTGAGCTTGGCCAGGGCAAAGCGCTCCAACTCATCGAGGTCCTGCCACTGCGCCAATTCCACGGCGGTGCCCAGCTGCTCGCAGGCCGCCCGCAGGCGCTCGGGCACGGCATCGACTTGCTGCCAGTCGGCGGCGATGGCCGGCTCCAGGTCCTTGGCCGGACCATCGGCCAGCTTGGCGCTGCGCCCCTTCAGCCACTGGCGCAGCTCAGTGATGGCTTCAGGCCCATCGGCCCAGGCCAGCAGCCGCCCCCGTTCGCTGGGGTCCAGGCCGTGCCAATGGCTCAACTTGAGCTTGACGCCAGCCAGATCGAGCTTGCGGCGCACCGCCATCGGCAGGCAGCGCAGATCATCGACAAAATCAGCTTCAAAGGCAAAGCAGCGCTCGTGCAGGCTCATGCCGAGAGCTCCTGACGCAGACGTTCGCCGCTGCGGGCCGCCAGCAGGGCCCTGGCCTGCGCCATGCCCGCACCAAGGCTGTCGCAGCGATCCGCCTGCCACCAGTACACCGCCAGATTCCAGAGCAAGGCGTCAGCCAGGGGTCCCACACCCACCAGCGCCGCCAGGGCCTGATCGCGCCAGATCTCCAGGGTCTGCCAGGCCACCTCCTGGGCGGTGATGCCGTGGTCGCGGGGGTGCAGCAGGATCCGTTCCATGGCGCCGTGGCGGCGGCGGGCGGTGATGCCGGCCCTGGTGGTGGGCAGGTCGGTGGAGCCTTCCAGACCCTTGACCGTGTACAGATCGAGTTCACCGGCGTGGCCCAGGGCCTCCCAGGCACGGCTTTCGGTGGGGGGGTGCACGAAGCCGCTCACCAGCAGGTGCTCCCCCTGATGGGGGGTCCAGAGCAACTCCAGGCTGGCCACGGGCGGCCGCTTGCCGATGGCATCGCGCACGGGCAGCAGGCGCTGGGCACGGGGGAAGTGCTCCGGCTGGTGGGTGAGGGCCAGGCCGAAACGATCCAGCCGCCGCTGCACCGCCTCCAGGCTCAGGCCCCGCCATTCGATCCCCAGGGCCGCGAACAGCTCCGCCAGGGTGACGCCGTATTTGACGGGCATGGGATCGCCGCCATGGAGCACCACCGGCTGATCCGCCGCCGCCAGCACCAGGGCCAGCAGGGGCAGCACCGGCGCCGTGCGGTTGCGGCCGTCGTAGGGGACACCGAAGCAGAGGGGCTTGCGCCCCGGACTGCTGAGGGCGGGGCCCAGCAGCCGGTAACTGTCGAGCATGCCGGTGAGCTCGATCGGTGACGGCCGGCGAATGCGGTGGGCGATCAGGAAGGCCCCCAGCTGGGCCTCGCTGATCTCTCCCATCAGCATCAGGTCCATGGCCTCACGGGCCTCGGAGCGGGTCAGCCCCGTGCTGGTGTGCTCGCCACTGCCCACCTTGGCCAGCAGTTCCCGGAAGCGCAGCGCATCTGAGGTGAGCTGCGGCCGCCTCGGCACCTGCCCACGGACCAGCTCTGGAACCATGTTTGGTACTACCTGCAACAAGAAAAAGCGGCACGTGCTGGGACGCTAAACGCTCAGGCCTCAGAGTTCGGGAGCGTTCGTGACTTCAGCTCAACCATCCGCAGGAGGGCCTCTCAGTCAGGTCGTGGCTCCCGTGAAGCTGAGCAAGGTGGAGAAGGCCAAGGCCGAAGCCTGCGGGCTGGATCTGGCCCCGCGTCTGGCCGCCCTGGGAGCTGAAGGGTGGGAATCCCTGGATGAGGCCACCCTCACCATCCATCTCAAGTGGCTGGGCATCTTCTTCAGGCCCGTGACGCCGGGGCGTTTCATGGTGCGCCTGCGCCTGCCCAACGGCGTGCTCAGCGCCGATCAACTGGAGGTGCTCGCCGATGTGGTCGACCGCTGCGGAGAGCACGGCAGCGCCGACATCACCACCCGGCAGAACATCCAGCTGCGCGGTCTGCTGCTGGAGGACATGGCCCCGCTGATGACCGCCCTGGAGTCAGTGGGGCTCACCAGCCGCCAGTCGGGTCACGACAACCCCCGCAACGTCACCGGCAATCCCCTGGCGGGCCTCGATCCGGAGGAATTCCTCGACACCCGCCCCCTGGTGGAGGCGATCCAGGCGGCCCTGCTGGGGCCCGAGGGTCCGCGCAACCTGCCCCGCAAGTTCAACGTGGCCGTGGGCGGAGCGCCCGACAGCTTCCTGTTGCACAACGATCTGGCCTTCCTGCCCGCCCATCACGGCGATGAACTGGGCTTCACGGTGATGGTGGGAGGTTTCTTCTCAGCCCAGCGCAACGAACTGGCCATCCCCCTGGGGCTGTGGCTGCGGGGCGAGCAGCTGCCGGCCTTCAGCCTGGCGGTGCTGCGCCACTACGAGCGGGAGGGCAGCCGCGAGAACCGCAACAAGACCCGCTTGATGTATCTCATCGACGCCCTCGGCCTGGAGGACTACCGCGCCCAGGTGCTGGACACCTTCGCGGAGTTCGTGGGCGTGGAGGAGGCCGCCGCCACCCCCACCCACGGCGGCTCCCATCTGGTGAAACGGGCCCCACGCGACATCTGCGGGGTCCACGCTCAGAAACAGGAGGGCCTGCACTGGGTGGGCCTGAACGTGCCGATGGGCCGGCTGGAGGCCGCCGAGATGGTGGAACTGGCCCGTCTGGCCCGGACCTACGGCACCGGCGAACTGCGGCTGAGCGAGAGCCAGAACGCCCTGATCGCCCATGTGCCCGAGCAACAGCTGGATGCCCTGCTGGTGGAGCCCCTGCTGGAACGCTTCCAGGTGAGCCCTGGCCCCCTGCAGGCCGAGGCGGTGAGCTGCACCGGCAACCGCTACTGCAGCTTCGCCCTCATTCCCACCAAGAGCACGGCCCAGGCGGTGGTCGACGAACTGGAGCAGCGCCTGGAGCTGCCCCATGGGGTGCGCACCCACTGGACCGGCTGCCCCAATGCCTGCGGTCAGCCCTACATGGGCCAGATCGGCCTGATGGGCGCCAAGACCCGGGTGGACGGGCAGATGGTGGAAGCCGTCAAGATCTTTCTCGGTGGCGCCATGGACGCGAATCCGAAACTGGCCGCCCTGCACGACAAGGGCGTGCCCCTCAGCCAGCTCACCGACGTGCTGGAAGGGTTGCTGGTGGAGCACTACGGCGCCCGCCCGCGTGCGGCTGCGGGCTGATCCGGCCGGGTCGGGCTGGTGGCCTGCCACCCCAAGCCCAGCGGAAGCCCGCTCGGGGCTCGACGCAGGCCGGCTCGCTCCAGTTGGCATCAAGGGCCATCAGGGCCTCGCGGTCGTCGCAGGGCTGGCCGCCATAGAGCAGTGCGGTGATGCGATCAGGATCGATCTCCAGCGCAGCCACTTCCTCCCAGAGCCGGCGGGTGAGCTCCCGGTCGGCACGAACGAACTGGGCTTCGGCCAACTGGCGCACAAGGGTGAACACCAACTGCTGCTGCTTGACCTGAGCGAAAGTGGCCGGCATCAGCCCCGCCGACCTGGCGCCGCTGCCGGCGCAGGCTCCTCGATCCATCGAGGTTGCTGTGGTGGCGTAGCCCATGGCGTCCTTGCCCTGACGACTGTGTCTTATTCCTTGCTAAGCGGGGAGCAAGCCCTTCACCAGGTCCAGTCGATGAAACGTATCAATGGAGACACTTTGCAATTCAGCCCAGCCGCGTGGGGCCAGCTGATGGCGCAGGCGAAACCCTTGTGACATCCCGACCGTGCCAGCTGCCAGCTGAAGGCAGCCCGGAGCGCTGGCCCTGGCTGCAGCGCCTCAGGCGTTCGGATGCCGTGGAGCCTGGCCCCTGGCTGGAGGCCATCGAGCAGGGTTCGTTGCCTGTCGCCAGCGACCTGGTGGCGGTGCTGGTGGAGAAGCTCGATGGCGCTGGATCGGCCCGGCTACTGCGCTGGTGGCTGGCCCTGCCCCCCAGCAACGAGCCTGCGCTGATGACCCAGCGGCTGGAGCTGCTGGATCTGATCGGCCGCCGCCGCGATCCCGCCTGCGCCGCCCTGCTGCGCGCCGCCGTGGCCGAACGGCCGGATCCGGCCCTGCTGGCGCTGCTCGGGCACCAACGGGACCGGCGCGACTTCGTCCGCCTCGAGCAGCTGGCCCGCCGGGCCGGCCCGGCGGCATCGCGTCGCGCGGCCCTGGAGGGCCTGGCGGTGGGGCTGAGCGTCTGGCCCCAGGCGGCGCTGCAACACCTGCTGCAGGAGCTCTGCACCGACCTCGATGCCCCCCTGGCCTCCCAGGCTGTGGATCTGCTCGCCCGCCTGCCCAACGCCCGCCGCGGGCTGGAGCAGGTGCTGGAGCGCCCCCTCGAGCCCGGGGCGGAAGCCCGTGCCCGGCGCCGCCTGGCGGCGCTGCCACGCAGCCCGCTGCTGCTGGTGGTCCATGGCCGCGCCGGGGGGGTGATTCCCGAGGAGCTGCAGACCCTGGCCCAGGAGCTGGAGCAGCGCCGGCGCGCTCCGGTGCAACTGCAGACCCTCAGCGGCAACCCGGTTGCACCCGAAGCCTCCCCCGTGCCGGGGCAGCCCCAGCGGCCGCTCACCCTGGTGCCCCTGCTGCTGCTGCCCGGCAACCACGTGCGCCACGACATCCCGGCGATTGCGGCGGCCTGGCGCCGCCTCGGCCCCCTGCGGCGGCTTCCCTTCCTGGGGGCGTGGCCCAGCTGGCAGGGCGCGATCGCCGACGAGCTGGCAGCCCTGTCTGAGCTGGCGGCCAGCAGCGGCCTCGCTGCGCCACCGCTGCTGCTGCATCACCCGCTGGAGCCGGGCGTGGCTGACCGCTACCTGGCCCATCTGGGGCGCCGCTGCGCAGCGACATGTCAAGCCACTCCATACACTGCGACAGATCTTGAGGACCTGGCCCTGGCAATCCGCGGCGCCGCCCTGCCCCTGGCCCTGGCCGCGAACCGGCTCACCGAGAACCTGCCAACGGCGCTGGGGGCGCCGCTGCTGCAGCGGCCGCGCTTTCGCACCCTGCTGCTCGATCAGCTCGGGGCGCTGCCATGAGCGCTGTCAGCCTGGACCGTGCAGGAGCCGCTGGCGACCAGCTATCCCCGGGCACCGTCTATCTGGTGGGGGCCGGCCCGGGCGATCCAGAACTGATCACCCTCAAGGCCCACCGGCTGCTGCAGTGCTGTGATGCGCTCGTCTACGACTCCCTGGTGCCCACGGCCCTGCTGGAGCTGACGCCGGCGGGCTGCGAGCGGCACTTCGTGGGCAAGCGCCGGGGGCATCATTCCGTGCCCCAGCCCAGCACCAATGCCGTGCTGGTGGACCTGGCCCAGCGCCACCGCACGATCGTGCGCCTGAAGGGCGGCGATCCCTTCCTGTTCGGTCGAGGCGGCGAGGAAGCGGCCCACCTGGCTAGCCATGGGGTGCCGGTGCAGGTGGTGCCGGGCGTCACCGCCGGCATCGCCGCGCCGGCCTACGCCGGCATCCCGGTCACCCACAGAAAGGCGGGCTCCAGCGTCACCTTCGTGACCGGCCACGAAGAGATCGACAAGGCTCGCCCCGGGGTCGACTGGCGTGGCCTGGCCCGCAGCAGCGATGGGCTGGTGATCTACATGGGTCTGCACAACCTCCGCCGCATCTGCGATGAGCTGATCGCCGGCGAGCTGGCGCCAGAGACGCCGGCGGCGGTGATCCAGCAGGGGACGGTCAGCGGCCAGCGGTTCCTGGTCAGCAGCCTTGGGGGCCTGGCGGATGCCGCCGAAGCCGAGGGCTATGGCTCCCCCTCGATCGTGGTGATCGGCCAGGTGGTGCTGGAGCGGGTGGCCACCTGCGCGCCCCCACCGGCGGACGTGGAGATGCCGATCCCGTTCTGAGCGGGCCCGGGGAGGGGTGGTTCGGCAAGCCGCCCCACGCAAGGCCCGTCCTGGTTTGTAACGTAATGTAAAAACAGGCCATGAACGACCCCGTCTCCCTCTCCCGCGAGTTCTCCACAGCCGTGCACTCCCGCGCCATCGACAACTGCGACGACGTTGAGGAGCTGCGCCAGGTGGCCAAGACCCTGCTGCGCGCCTGGCAGCTCCAGGCTGCCTTCACAGCCGATTACGGCGCCAAGCTGCTCAACATCAAACCCCGCTGAGCAACCTGCGCCCAGCCACCATCCAGGATCACTCCAGCTGCAGCACCCCGCGGGTGCGTTCACGCCGCTGCTGCTCCTGGGCGTTGAACTCGGCCATGCAGTTGCCCCTGGGCACCAGCAGGCAGCTCACGTAACTGGAGGCATCAATCATGGCGGCACGGATCGCCTTCGCCGCCGGTGTGCGCTGGGCCTCGGAGCTGTTGGAGCCGAAATTCAGGGTGCCGGCGGCGCCGGTGAGCCCCTGGCCGGTGCGCCCCATGTTGGGCGCCAGGAAGAGCGCCAGACCGGCGGCCGGCAGCAGATTCACCCCGTTCTCGCGGGCGGCGGCCGTGTTGCTCGCCCGCCCTTCCACCGTGCGCTGACCCACCACTTCACCGGTGGTGCTGTCCACCACCCGCACGTCGATCGCCACGTAGTCCTTGGTTTCCGCCTGCTGCTTGTTGGTGCCGAAGCCCAGCAGGCCGAAGTTGCTGCCGGAGGTCTTGCTCTCCACGTTGGTCTCGTAGGAGCTGATCGTGCCCAGCACGATGTAGCGCGCCCCGGTCATCTGACCCCGCTGGGCGGCATTGGCGTTCTTGCGCACGATGCCCAGTTCGGCGAGTTCCTGCTCCGAGAGCACCGCTTTGATGTTGTTGCGCTCCACCACCTGGATGTCGCCGGTGGCCTGGAGCTCATTGGAGAGCATCGCCGCGAGATCGGTGGCCACGGGTCCCTCCCACCACCAGGTCTGCTGGGTGACGGTGTTCTTGAAATCAGGCACCGAGACGGTGGGCCGACCCACCGGGCGGGGCTGCGCCAGGGCCGGGGCTGCAACCGTGCCCAGGCCGACTCCAGCGGCCAGGAGCAGGGACGCGGAGCGGACGGACAGCCAGCCCAGGGGCGCCGTGGGAGGGCAGGTCGGGCGATCGGACAAGGCGATGGATCCAGGGGAGCCCCCATTCAACCAATGATGGCCAGGCTTGGCACAACCGCATCGGCTTCTGGCCCCACGGATCGGTTCCGTAGCGTCCTGCACCTTGATGGGAAGGGCGGTTCTGTTCAATGGAGAGACTTCACACCGCCTGGCCATCAGCGCCGGCGGTTGCCGCCATGGCCGCATCCCTGCTCCGAAACAGTGAACAGAAAGGCCCCAGACCGGCCCCGATGTTCGAGCTGATTCCCTATGAGAAGTTCCGGGATACCCCGGCCGTGCGCTTCTTCGACATCACGGTGCCCACCTCCAATGCCCGGGATCTGGTGGTGCACACCGGCCCGGCGGTGAGCCCCCCCGACGATCCTGAAACCGGGGCCTGGCAGTTCTATCTCCACCCCCACCAGGAAGACAACCTGCTGGCGATGCACGGTGGCCGCACCTTTTTTCTGGTGAACCTGGGCTGGAACTACCCCTTCCACATCGTCCGCCTCGACACCGGCGGTGACATCCTGCGCATCCCTCCCGGCACCTTCCACCGCTCGGTCTCCGATCCGGATGGCTCCCTGGTGCTCAACCAGGCCGTGCGCGAGGAGGGTGTTTCGCTGGTGCGTGAATTTCACGTCTACAACAGTCATCGCATCCCCCGGCTGTTTGCCGTCACCAGCCAGACAGCGCCCCTGCCGAAGCTGCACGGTGTGAGCTGGTGAGGGCCAAATCCGGCGCCTGCTGAGGATGGGGGTCCCGAGGATCGAACTCGGCTCAGGCGGATTATGAGCCCGCTGCATTCACCAGATTGCTAGACCCCCGAGATGGGCTCTGGATTCACCAGAGTCCGCGCACTGGAGCCTCCTGATTGGGACGGGCCACGGGCCAATCATGGCCTGTCGGCTGAGCGGCTTGCACCGGCAACGGCATGGGAGCCCCGTTCAGGCTGGAGGAGAAGAGCGAGGGGAGGTCAGCCGTGCGCTGGGGCATCGGCAGGCTCTGCTGTTCCAACAGGGCCCTGGTGGTGGTGCCGATGGCTGAAGCGTCCCAGATGATGGCCTGCTCGGGAAAGCCGAGCCCCATCACCCGGTTGCCATCGCGGCCGCCCATGGCGATGCCGAGCATGTCGGTGATCTGGTGGCTGAGGCTGACGCCACGGGCGAAGCTGGAGCGCCAGGTGTGAGCCCGCTCGCCCATCAGCTGCGGGGTGCTCTGAACCACCTCGCAGCGGCTGACCTCCACGGGGGCACTGGGCAGCCGGCTGCTGTTGCCGCTGCCGGCCAGGGGTGCTTCCAGGGTGGTGGTGCAGATCACCGGACCCGCCAGAGCCGGAGCAGCGGCCAGCAGTGCCAGCGCAGCCATCGCGGCGGCAGCGGGGGGAGTGGCGGGGGATGTGGCTGTTCGGCGGCTGTTCATGGCGCGAAAGGCCGACTGGGCAACGGGATGGGCCTCAGACCCTGATCATCACGCAAACTAGGCCGCTGAACCGTGCTCGGCCAGGGACCTGGGCCGCAGCTCTGCCGCCACCTCCCCTCCGATGACCCTGCCACCCATCCCCTCCACAGCCCCGGAGCGGCGCCAGGTGCTGCTGGAGCTGCTGGCCACCAGGGCCTACCGCCACGGCCAGTTCACCCTGGCGTCGGGTCGCAGCAGCGACCACTATGTGAACTGCAAGCCGGTGAGCCTCAGCGGCCACGGGCTGGCCCTGCTGGCCATGGCCCTGCTGGAGCAGGTGGAGGAGGGGGCCGCGGCCGTGGCCGGCCTCACCCTCGGCGCCGATCCCCTGGTGAGCGGCGTGGCGATGGCGGCCGCCCAGGCGGGTCTGCCCCTCGACGCCCTGATCGTGCGCAAGCAGGCCAAGGGGCACGGCACCGGCGCCTGGCTGGAGGGGCCCCTGCCCGCCGCAGGGAGCCGCATCACCGTGCTTGAAGACGTGGTGACCACAGGGGGGTCCTCCCTCAAGGCCGTGGAGCAGCTGCGCGAGGCCGGCTACGTCGTGGAGAGGGTGGTGACGATCGTTGATCGCCAGGAGGGGGGCCTGGAGGCCATGACGGCGGCGGGCCTGGAGCTGCGCAGCCTCTTTCTGCTGGAGGACATCGCCGCTGCGGCTCAGACTTTGCAAGGGTGAGTCCATCGCTGAGCCCGCCATGGACCTGAACCGCTCCACCCCACCGGGCCCCTGGGACTGGCGGCCCGCCAGCCCCAGCCGCTGGCAGCAACCCGTGACTCTGGTGCGCCTTGAGGGGCCCGACAGCCTGCGCTTTCTCCATGGCCAGAGCAGCCAGGACCTGGAGCGGGCCCAGCCCGGCCAGTGCCTGGCCACCTGTTGCCTCACCCCCACCGGGCGGGTGCGCGGCCTGGCCGAAGTGCTGGTGGACGCCAGCGGGGCCTGGCTGGTGATCACCGCCGGCGATGGGGCCGCCATCCACCAGGCCCTCGACCGGGTGCTCTTCCCCGCCGATCAGGTGAATCTGGGGCCGCTGCTGGCCGGAACGCTGATCTGCCTGGAGGGCCTGGAGGCCGCCGGATCCCTGGAGGCGCCCGCCACACCTGCCTCGCCTGCCGCGGGCTGGTCCCTGCCCGGTCAGCGGCTGGTGCTCAGGGAGGACGAAGAGCTCCCCGCTGAGCTGGAGGCCCTTCCGGCCCTGGGGCCGATCGAGAGCGAGCGCTGGCGCCTCAGCCAGGGGCGAGCGCTGGCCCCCCATGAAATCAGCGATGAGGTGAACCCCTTCGAGATCGGTGTGGCGGATCGGGTCAGCCTGAGCAAGGGCTGCTACGTGGGACAGGAAACCCTGGCCAAGCTGGCCACCTACGACGGCGTCAAGCAACAACTGCGGCGCTGGTGCTGGGCGGAGCCGGCCGCAGGCAGCGCCAGCGACGGGCCAGCTCCGCTGCCGGGGGCGGTGCTGCGCACCCCCAGTGGTGAGCGGGCCGGGCGGATCACCTCCAGCCTGCGGCTGAACGCCGGGCCCGATGGCACCAGCCTCTGGCTGGGGCTGGCCCTGGTGCGGCGTCAGGCGCTGCTGGAACCACTGCTGCTGACTGGCGAGGGGATCGGCCTGGAGATCTCCGAGCCCACGGGAGTGGTGGCACCACCGGTGGGAGCTGGCGGCGCGGCGTCCTGAGTGAGCAGCCAGCGGGCCACCGCCCAGGTGGCCAGGCCGTCGTCGTGGTTGTAGCGGAAGATCCGGCGCAGGCCATGGAGGCTGCCCCGGCCCTCCGGAGTGCCATCCCCCCGCCACTGGCGCCACCAGAGCAGGCAGCGGGCGCCATCCACCCCCTTCTGGCTCCAGGCAAAGCCCAGCCAGCCCGCCACCGCCTTGAGGCCGTAGCTGTTCACCGGCAGCAGCCAGTGGCGTCGCAGCCGCTGGTGCAGGTCCACCAGGCGCTTGCGCAACGCCGCCAGCTCCCGCTCGCTGGCCCCCTGGCGCTGGGCCAGACGCACCAGCGCAATCGATTCAGTTTCGCCGTAGTGGAGCAGGGGCCAATCAGAAGGGGTGGCCGCCAGCAACCGGCGCAGACGCTGCCAGAGCCTGGCCTCGCCGTGCTCATGCAGGGCCAGCAGCGGCCTGTAGCGGCCGATGTCAGCCGCCTGCCCCTCGGGCCAGCGGCCATCGCCCCCCCGCTCGATGCGCAGGAAGCCATGCAGGAAGTCGTCGCGGGCGTCGGGGTCGGATTCGATGTCGTAGACGAGCACCCCGCTGGCGCCCGCCAGCTCGGGCAGGGCGGAGATCGGTTGGTGGGGCTCCGGCGGCAGGCGCAGGGGTTCCCCCCGCTGCTGCACGCGGGCCTGGGCCACCAGCCGCGCCGCCACCTCGCGGTGCTGCTCCCCGTGCACCTCCAGGGCATCGGCGAGGGCTTCGGGGTCGGCCGCGGCCAGGGCACTGAGCTGGGGCAGGCCCAGCTCGATCAGCAGCTCCCGCCGCTTGGCGCCGATGCCGCTCACCTCGCTGAGGTGGCCCTGCAGGGCGGCTTCGCGGTCGCAGAGGCCGCGCCAGGAGCAGAGCACACACTTCTTGCGGTCGCTCACCAGTGGCGGCGGCTGGGAGCGGGCCAGGTCTGCCGCCACTTTGGGCAGGGCCTCCTCCAGCTGGCGCTGCAGACCCTCCCCCAGCGCCAGCCGTTCCCGCTCCAGCCGCCCGGGCCCCGTCGCCACCACCAGGCCATGGCTGACCGCCCCCTGCTGCCAGCCCGAGAGCAACGTTCCCCAGAGGCCCATCACCAACCGGTGCTCGCGGGTGAGCCTTCGGCCCTGACGGGCCATCACCGGCTGGTAGGCGTAGGCCCCCCAGCGGCTCTCACCACTGCAGCGCTGCAGCAGCGGTGGGTGGGCCTCCAGCTCCAGGCCGGCGGGGCCCCGGCCCTTGAGACGCACACCCACCACCGCCGGGGCACCGGCAGCGCAGGCGGCTTCCCTGGCCAGCGGCTGCCGCTCCAGCAAGCTCACGAAACAGCGCTGCTGATCGTCGAGCTGGAGGGCCCGGTGGGCGCTCCACAGCCGCTGGCCCTGATCCCCATGGCGATCGAGCCAGGCACGGCGCCGACAGCGCAGCCAGCTGCGCAGCAACCGGTCGCTCACCAGCCGGTTGGACGGTTCAGCAGACATGGCGGCAGGCTACGGCGGACAGTGGCCTGCCGCCAGGCCGGCACCCGCTGAACCCCAGGCAGGGCGGCCTGCTGCTACGAGCTACTCAACCCCGCTGAGCCCATGGCGTCTGCCCCCCTGCCCCTGGAACCCAGCCCGATCAAATTCGGCACCGACGGCTGGCGCGGCATCCTTGGCGTCGATGTGACGCTGGAGCGCCTGCTGGTGGTGGCCGCGGCCGCGGCCCGCGAACTGGAACGCGCCGCGCCGGCGCAACTCAGCAGCCGCGAGGTGGTGATCGGCTACGACCGCCGCTTCCTGGCACCGGAGCTGGCCGAAGCCATCGCCAGCGCCGTGCGCGGCGCCGATCTCGAGCCGGTGCTCACCGATTCGGCCGTGCCCACCCCCGCCTGCAGCTGGGCGGTGGTGGAGCGGGGCGCCCTCGGGGCTCTGGTGATCACCGCCAGCCACAACCCCCCCGAGTGGATCGGCCTGAAGATCAAGGGCCATTTCGGCGGCTCGGTGGAGGAGTCCTTCACCGCCGCTGTGGAGAGGCGCCTGGAGGCGGGGGGGCTCAGCGTGCCCATCCCGGGCGACACCCCGCGCCTCGATGGCTGGGGCGGCTACCTGGCGGGTCTGAGCCAGCTGGTGGACACAGGCGCCCTGCGCCTTGGGCTGGAGTCGATGGGTCTGCGGGTGATCGTGGATCCCATGCACGGCTCGGCCGCCGGGGGATTGCCGGCCCTGCTGGGGGCCGGAGCACAGAGCGGATCACAGAGCGGTGAGGGAGGCGCCGGTGGCGCAGCCGAGGGCTCAGGCGAGGGCTGCATCGAGGAGATCCGCTCCTGGCGTGATCCGCTCTTCGGTGGCCATCCGCCCGAGCCGCTGGCGCCCTACCTGCAGGAGCTGATCGCCGCGGTGCGGGCCAGCGCTGAGGCCGGCCGACCGGCTGTGGGGATCGTCTTCGATGGCGACGGCGACCGCATCGCCGCGATCGACGAGCGCGGCCGCTACTGCAGCACCCAGCTGCTGATGCCCCTGCTGATTGATCACCTGGCCCGAGCTCGGCAACTGCCGGGAGCGGTGATCAAGACCGTGAGTGGCTCCGACCTGATGCAGCTGGTGGCCGAGGGGCTGGGGCGAGCGGTGATCGAGAAGCCCGTGGGCTTCAAGTACATCGCCACGGAAATGCTCGCCGGCGGGGTGCTGGTGGGCGGCGAGGAATCGGGCGGCGTGGGCTTCGGCATGCACCTGCCCGAACGGGATGCCCTCTTCGCCGCCCTGCTGGTGCTGGAGGCGCTCGTGGAAGGCGGCCTGCCCCTGGGCGAGCGCCTCGATCGGCTCCAGGCCGCCCACGGCGGCGCCAGCGCCTACGACCGGCTCGACCTGCGCCTGCGGGACATGGCCAGCCGCGAGCGGCTGGAGCACCAGCTGGCCCAGGAGCCCCCCACCAGCGTGGCCGGCTGGCCGGTGCAGGAGGTGGTGAGCACCGATGGGGTGAAACTGCGCCTCGGCCCCAGCCACTGGCTGATGCTGCGCTTCTCCGGCACCGAACCGCTGCTGAGGCTCTACAGCGAGGCCCCCAGCGGGGAGCGGGTGGCGGAGATCCTGGCCTGGGCCCGTCAGTTCGCCGAAGCGGCATGAGCATCCCCAGCCCCCAGCCGGCCCCGAGGGTGCTGGTGATCGCCAGCGGCAATGCCGGCAAGATCAGGGAGTTCACGGCTCTGCTGGCCTCGGCGGGCCCGGAGCTCGGCCTGGAGGTGCGTCCCCAGCCCCAGGGCCTGGAGGTGGAGGAAGACGGCGACAGCTTCGCCGCCAACGCCCGCCTCAAGGCCGAAGCCGTGGCGCGGATCACGGGGCACTGGACCTTGGCCGATGATTCCGGATTGAGCGTCGAGGCCCTCGGCGGAGCCCCCGGCATCCACTCCGCCCGCTACGCCAGCTCCGATCCGGAGCGCATCGCCCGGCTGCTGCGGGAGCTGGCGGGAGAGAGCAACCGGCGGGCGATCTTCACGGCCGCCCTGGCGGTGGCTGATCCCAGTGGTCGGACCATCCTGGAAGTTGAAGGCCACTGCCAGGGTGAGATCCTGGAGACTCCAAGCGGGGAGGGCGGCTTCGGCTACGACCCACTGTTCCTGGTGGCTGAAACGAGCCTCAGCTTTGCCCAGATGACACCTGATCTCAAGCGACGCGTGGGCCACCGCGGCCGGGCCCTCGACGCCCTGCTGCCACCACTGCTGCAGCTCTTCGGCGGGGAGGTGGCTTGATGGCCAGCCGCAGGCGAGTGCGGCGGGGTCTGGGCAGGGCGATGGCGGTAGCCAGGGCCGTGGCGGTGGGAAGCCTCCTTGCCCTGGCGGCAGTGAGCCCGTCGATGCCTGGGTTGGCGGCCCCGCTGAAGACCCCCAGAGCAGCCCCGGCCCTCTCCGCTCAACCCCTCGCTCAACCCCTGCCCTCCTGGCGTGAGGGACCCACCAAGGCACGGATCCTGGCCTTCATCGCCAGCGTCAGCCGCGAGGGGGACGCGGCCTATGTGCCACCGGCGGAGCGCATCGCTGTTTTTGACAACGACGGCACGCTCTGGTCGGAGCAGCCGATGTACGTGCAGCTGGCCTTCGCGATCGAGCGGGCCCGCGCCCTGGTGGCCCAGCAGCCCGAACTGGCCGCCAATCCGGTGCTGGCTGCGGCGGCCGCGGCCGGGAACGGCGAAGCGGTGCTGACCATGGGCACCAAAGGTCTGCTGGAGCTGGTGACGATCACCCATGCGGGCATGAGCACCGAGGTGTTCCGCGACCTGGTGCGCGAGTGGCTCGATGGCGCCTGCCACCCCACCTGGAAGCGTCCCTACACCGCGCTCACCTACCAGCCGATGCGGGAGCTGCTCGACCACATGCGCGCCAACGGCTTTCGCACCTACATCGTCTCCGGTGGCGGCGTGGAGTTCATGCGGGTGTTCGCCGAAGAGGTCTACGGAGTTCCCCCCGAGCAGGTGATCGGCTCGACCGTGGGCACCCAGTTCAGCCGCCGGGCCGGCCGCCCGGTGATCCTGCGCAAGCCCGAGCTGCAGGTGGTCAACGATCAGGCGATCAAACCGGTGATGATCGAGCAGGTGATCGGCCGCAGGCCCATCGCCGCCTTCGGCAACTCCGATGGCGATTTCGAGATGCTCGAGTGGACCACCAGCCAGCCCGGTTCACGGCTGGGGGTGATCATTCACCACGACGATCCGGAGCGGGAGGTGGCCTACGACAGCCCATCCGCCTTCGGTCGCCTCGATCGAGCGCTGCGGGAGGCGCCGCGGCGGGGCTGGTCGGTGGTGTCGATGCGCGACGACTGGAGCCAGGTGTTCGCTGCCCCCGCAGCCCCTGGCGATTCAGCCGGAGCCGGGGGAGCCAACCGCTGCGCGGGTGGCACTGGGCAGCTCCCCGAACAGCCGGCTGTAGTCCCGGGCGAAATGCCCCGGGTTGAGGAAGCCCCAGCTGGCCGCCAGCCCTGAGATCGTCACCGTGTCCGGGCCCGCCCCCAGCAGCGCCCGGCGCACCCCATGCAGCCGCTGCAGCTTGAAATAGGCCATCGGGCCGAGGCCCAGGTGCTCCTGGAATCCCTGGATCAAGCAGCGCCGCCCCACATGCACCTGCTGGCAGAGGGTCTCCAGGCTGATCGGCTCCTCGGGATGGTCCATCACCCAGTCCTGCAGCTGCTTGACCAGGGCGATCCGGGCCGGGGGCCGGGTCGGGGCGCCCTGCAGCTCCAGGCCGTGGCCCAGGGCCTCCGCCAGCAGGGGCATCAGGGCGCCCTCGGGCCTGCCTGGAAGCGGTGGCGGCGGCCCCGCCCCCACGATGAACTGCCCCTCCCGAAACGACAAGGCGTTGAGCAGGTGCCCTCTGAGCGCAACCCGGTGGTGGGTGGCGATGGGCAGGAGGTTGGCGCGGAAGGGGGCCGTCTCCAGGTCGAGGCCGCCCGGGCCATCGCTCCAGGGCGTCAGGCTGGTGGGCTCCAGCAGCAGCAGCGCCAGGTCCATCCGCTCGGGAGTGGAGAGGTGCACCTCCCCGCGGGGATCGAGCCCGAAGAGCACCTCGGCGCCGATACGCGTTCCGTGGGCCCGCAGGGGCAGCGCGCTGCTGTGGGGGTGCAGGCTCAGGGCGATCATCCGCTGATCCCGAGGTTTGCCGCCCGCCACATGCAGGCGACGGTTGGCCTGGAGGCGCAGCAACCGCAACGGCCCAAGACGGCTGAAGAACAGGCTGCCGTTGAGACGGCCGTTGGAGAGCTGGCTCAGCCGCAGATCAAGCCCAGCGCTCCGCAACTGGGTTTCCAGCTGTTCGACGGCCTCAAACCTCTGGGCCGGGGCCATCGGCGCTTGCACTTTCTGAGTGGGCTCACACTGCCATGGGCGGCATGTTGAGGAAGAGTTCACCTGCGCGACGACCCCGCCTCCCATGCCCAACGGAAAGCCCAACGTCCTGATCCTCTGGGGCGACGACATCGGCCAGAGCAACCTGAGCTGTTACAGCGACGGCCTGATGGGGTACCAGACCCCGAACATCGACCGCGTCGCCAAGGAGGGCGCCAAGTTCATTCACTACTACGCCGAGCAGAGCTGCACCGCCGGCCGCGCCGCCTTCATCTCCGGCCAGAGCGTGCTCCGCACCGGCCTCAGCAAGGTGGGCCTGCCCGGCGCCAAGGTGGGCTATCAGGACGAAGACCCCACCATCGCCGAGCTGCTCAAGCCCCAGGGCTACCGCACGGGTCAGTTCGGCAAAAACCACTTCGGGGATCGGGATGAATATCTGCCGACGATGCACGGCTTCGATGAGTTCTTCGGCAACCTGTATCACCTGAACGCCGAAGAAGAACCTGAGCTGCGCGACTATCCCCCCGAAGCTGACTACCCCAACTTCAAGAAGAATTTCGGACCCCGCGGCGTGTTGCACTGCTGGGCCAATGGCGACGGCACCCAGCGCATCGAGAACACCGGCCCGCTGACCAAGAAGCGGATGGAGACGGCCGACGAAGAGTTCATGAAGGAGGCCAAGCGCTTCATCAAGGACGCGGTGGCTTCCGGGGAGCCGTTCTTCGTGTGGTTCAACACCACCCACATGCACTTCCGCACCCATGCCAGGCCCCAGGATGTCGGCCAGTCAGGGCGGTGGCAATCGGTCTACCACGACGTGATGATCTATCACGACAACTGCATCGGTGAGATGCTCGACCTGGTGGACGAGCTGGGCATCAGCGACGACACGATCGTGATGTACAGCACTGATAACGGTCCGCACATGAACAGCTGGCCCGATGCCGGCATGACCCCCTTCCGCAACGAGAAGAACTCCAACTGGGAAGGGGCCTACCGGGTACCCTGCCTGGTGCGCTGGCCCGGCCAGATCGAGCCCGGCAGCCTGTTCACCGGCATCGTCAGCCACCTCGACTGGCTGCCCACGCTGCTGGCGGCCGCCGGTGAACCGGACATCAAGCAGAAGTGCCTGGAGGGCCACCAGGTGGGCAACAAGACCTTCAAGGTGCACCTGGATGGCTACAACATGCTCGACTACTGGACCGGCAAAACCGACACCAGCCCGCGGATAGATTTCTTCTACTTCTCCGACGACGGCGATCTCACGGCGCTGCGTTACGACAACTGGAAGTTCGTGTTCATGGAGCAGCGCGCCGTCGGCACGCTGCAGATCTGGCTGGAGCCTTTCACTGTGTTGCGCGTCCCCAAGATCTTCAACCTGCTCACCGATCCCTACGAGCGGGCCGACATCACCTCCAACACCTACTTTGACTGGCTGATGGACCATGTCTTCCTACTGGTTCCAGCTCAGGCGAGGGTGGCCCAGGCCCTGGAAACCCTCAGGGCCTTCCCGCCGCGCCAGAAGGCGGCCAGCTTCACGGTGAGCGATGCGATCGAGAAGATGACGGCCACCCTCGGCAGCTCCTGACGATCCGATGCCGCCCGCTCCCCTGTCTCGTCCCAGTCCAGCCCCTCAGGCCCTGAGGCCTCCGGGGCGTCCGCCGGCTCGGGACATGGCCTGGATTCCCGGCGGCAGCTTTTCGATGGGCTCCGATGCCCACTACCCGGAGGAGGCCCCAGCCCACCGGGTGGTGCTGGATGGCTTCTGGATCGATCGCAGCCCGGTCACCAACGCCCAGTTCCGCAAGTTCGTCAAGGCCACGGGTCATGTGACCCTGGCCGAGCGTCCGGCGGATCCGGCGGCCTATCCCGGCGCCCTGCCGGAGCTGCTGGTGCCGAGTTCGATCGTCTTCGTGCCGCCGCCGGGGCCCCTCAGTACCGGTGATCCCTACCGCTGGTGGCAGTACCTGCCCGGTGCCAACTGGCGACACCCGGAAGGACCGGGCAGCTCGATCAAGACCCGCGAGCACCATCCTGTGGTGCATGTGGCCCACGAGGATGCTCTGGCCTATGCCGCGTGGGCCGGCAAGCAACTGCCCAGCGAGGCGGAGTGGGAGCGGGCCGCCCGCGGCGGTATGGAGGGGATTGAATTCGCCTGGGGGGAGGAGCTCCATCCCGGCGGGCGGCCGATGGCCAACACCTTCCAGGGGGACTTCCCCCACCACAACAGCCTCCTGGATGGCTGGGAGCGCACCTCGCCGGTGGGAACCTTCCCGGCCAATGGATACGGCCTGCTCGACATGATCGGCAACGTCTGGGAGTGGACCGACGACTGGTACGCCGGCCATGGCGCCACCGTGGCGGCCCACAAGCAGGCGGGGGGCTGCTGCACGATCGAGTCCCCCCGGGGGACCTCGCGGCAAGCGAGCATCGACACCAGCTCCCAGCACGGCACCATCCCCCGCAAGGTGGTGAAGGGCGGCTCCTTCCTCTGCGCCCCCAGCTACTGCCGCCGCTACCGGCCCGCGGCCCGCATGGCCCAGGGCCTCGACACCTCCACCTGCCACATGGGCTTCCGTTGCCTGGTGCGGCCGCCCGTGGCCTCCCCTCCCCCCTCCCAGCCATGACCTTCGCCTTCCTCAACGGGCTTGAGCTGCTGGCGGGTCAACTGCGCCTGGTTCTGGAAACCCTCTCGGTGCTCTGCGTGCTGGCGGGGCTGCTCGCCACCCTGGTGCGGGCCCTCACCCAGCCCCACCGCCGGCCCTGGCGCCTGCGCCCCTCGAACGGCGTGCGGCTCACCTTCGGCAGCTGGTTGGCGATGGCGCTGGAATTCCAGCTCGCCTCCGACATCGTGGCCACCACCACGGCGCCCACCGAAAGCAACCTGATCCAGCTGGGGGTGGTGGCCGTGATCCGCACCTTCCTCAACTTCTTCCTCTCCAAGGAACTGGAGGCCGAAAGGGAGCTGGAGCAGCGGCGCAGCCCGGATGCCACCTCTTAAGCCCCTCCCACTGCAGATCACACCGCCGTGAGCCTCAACAACGAACTGGCCAAGGAACGCAACCGGGCCGCGGCCGAGCGCACCCTGATGGCCTGGATCCGCACCTGCCTGTCGCTGATCAGCTTCGGCTTCGGCCTCGACAAGATCATCGGCGCGATCCAGGCCAGCCGTTTTGAGGGCAGTTCCCATGCCCACCTCAGCGTGCGCCTGATCTCCATCGGCTTCGTGATCACAGGGATCCTGGCCATGGCCGCCGCCACCCGCCAGCACCGCAGCACCCTGCGGCGCCTCAAGTCCGACGACTTCACCTACCGCGAAGAGACCTCGGTCAGCACCGCCACGGCCCTGGCCCTCACCGTGATCGGTGTGGTGGCCCTGGTGCTGCTGGTGGCCGGTGGCGGGGGGAGCGTATGAGCGGCGCCGCAGCGGCCCTGGTGGGCCTGACCCTGTTCAGCTTGATGTTCAGCCTGGGGCTCAGCCTGGAGCTCGATGGATCTGAGATGAGGAAGGCGCGGCGGCGGCCAGGCGTGCTGATCCGGGTGCTGATCGGCTCCTGCCTGCTGGTGCCCCTGCTGGCCCTGCTGCTGCTGGCCTCCCCGCCTGGCCTGGCCCTGGCACCGCCGGCACGCTTCGGCATCGCCCTGATGGCCCTCTGCCCCAGTGCCCCTCTGGCGATGCGCAAGGCCCGGACGGCGGGAGGGGCATCGGAGCTGGCGGCCCTGCTGCAGGTGTCCGCCGCCCTGCTGGCCGTGGCCTCGATTCCACTGATGGCCCAGGTCTTCCGCCACAGCTTCGCCATCGAGGGATGGGAGCTCAGGCCGGAGCAGGTGATGGTCCAGATCAGTCAGGTGCAGCTGCTGCCGCTGCTCTGCGGCATCGCTCTGCGCCGCTGGCAGCCTGCTCTCACGCACCGTTTTGAGGGGACCGCGATGCGGCTGGCGAACGCCCTGCTGGTTCTGCTGGTGGTCCTGTTCCTGGTGGCATTGGGCCCTGATCTGCTGGCCTTCGTGATCGGCAACGGCCCGGCCCTGCTGGTCATGGCCCTGATGACCCTGGGCTCCCTGGGCCTCGGTGCCCTGCTGGCCGGCAGAGATCCGATCGCCCGCACCACCGTGCCGCTGGTGACCTCCATGCGCAATCCAGGCCTGGCGCTGCTGTTCGCCGGGATCCACGGCGGCGGCATGCCCGAGATCAAGACGGCGATCCTGGCCTATCTGCTGGTCACGATCCTCGTTTCGATTCCCTTTGTGAGCTGGCGGAAAAAGCGGAGGATTGCGGGCTGATCCCCTGGATCCGGCGGGTTCGCCCCAGGCGTCTGGAGTCAGGATCATTCCGTTCCTTCAGCTTCAGGCATGCCCCCGTTGCTTTCCTCACTTCGGCCCAGGGGCAGCCGGCGCGGGCTGCAGCAGGCGGATCTCTCAGCCGGGCTGACCGCCGCCGCGGTGGTACTGCCCAAGGCGATGGCCTACGCCACGATCGCCGGCCTGCCGGTGCAGGTGGGGCTCTACACGGCCCTGGTGCCGATGGCGCTCTATGCCCTGCTGGGCAGCTCCAGGCCCCTGAGCGTGAGCACCACCACCACCCTGGCGATCCTGGTGGGCAGCGAACTGAACCGGATCTCGCCGTCGGGCGACCCCGGCGCCCTGGCGGCGGCCAGCGCCACCCTGGCCCTGCTGGTGGGGGCGATGCTCTGCGGCGCGGCCCTGCTGCGGCTGGGCTTCATCGCCAACTTCATCTCCGAGTCGGTGCTGGTGGGCTTCAAATCCGGCATCGGCCTGGTGATCGTGGTGGATCAGCTGCCGAAGCTGCTGGGGCTGCATGTGGAGAAGGAAGGCTTCTTCCGCGACCTCGGCGCTCTGATCAGTCAGATCCCCCAGGCCTCACTCGCCACGGTGCTGCTCTCGGCCGGTCTGTTCAGCCTGCTACTGGGCCTGCGGCGCCGCTGGCCGTCACTGCCGGCGCCGCTGCTGCTGGTGGCCGTCGCCATCGCCAGCTGCGGCCTGCTGGGGCTCGATCGCTTCGGCGTGGAGCTGGTGGGCGCGGTGCCCAGGGGCCTGCCCCCCCTCAGCTGGCCCCAGCTGGATCTGATCGGCGGGCTCTGGCCGGGGGCGGCGGGCATCGCGACGATCAGCTTCACCGAGAGCATCGCAGCGGCCCGGGCCTTCCGCGCCAGTGATGAACCCTCGCCCAATCCCGACCGGGAACTGCTGGCCCTGGGGGTCGCCAACATCGGCGGTGGTCTCTTCGGGGCGATGGCGGCGGGGGGCGGCACCACCCAGACGGCGGTGAACCGTCAGGCCGGTGCCCGCAGCCAGGGGGCCGAACTGGTGACGGCGGCTGCCGCCCTGGCCACGCTGCTGCTGCTGGCCCCCTGGCTGGCGCTGATGCCCCTGGCCGCCCTGGCGGTGGTGGTGATCGTCTACTCCTTCGAGCTGATCGCCCCCGGTGAGTTTCTGGCGATCCGCCGCGTGCGCCATGCCGAATTCCAGTGGGCCGTGGTGGCCTTCCTGGGGGTGGTGTTCCTGGGCACCCTCCAGGGCATCCTTGTGGCCGTGATCCTCTCGCTGCTGGCCCTGGTGCAGCAGGAGGTGAACCCGCCGGTGTATGCCATCGGCCGTAAGCGCGGCACCGATGTGTTCCGCCCGCTCTCGGAGCGCCACGCCGCCGATGAGACCTGGCCAGGGCTGCTGCTGCTGCGCGCCGAAGGGCGCCTGTTCTTCGCCAATGCCCACGGCGTGCTCACCCGCATGGGCGCCGAGGTGGAGCAGCACCGGCCCCAAGTGGTGGTGCTCGATGGCAGCGCCCTGATCGACATCGAATACTCCGCCCTCAAAACGCTCACCGAAATGGAACGGCGCCTGGCGGGCGACGGCATCAGCCTCTGGCTGGCCGGTCTGAACCCCTCCGTGCTGGAGGTGATCCGTCGCTCCGAGCTGGGTCAGCGGCTGGGCCAGGCGCGCATGCACCGCAACATCGAGCGGGCCGTGGAACATTATCTGGCTGCAGCGAAGGTTGAGCCCTGAACATTGCAGTCAGGGCGTCAGCCCTGGGGCAGGGTGCTGGGGTTGCCGTTGCGCAGGGCGTGATAGCCGGGCGAGAGAATTTCCACCCCCGCCTCCGCAAACTGATCCTGCAGGGCGGCGAGCATCGCGGAGAGGGTTTCGCGGTAGAGCGACACATCCCCCAGATAGGCCACCAGCTCATAGCTGATGTGGAAATCATTGAGGGAGGTCTGCAGCACGAAGGGGGCGATTTCGCCGGTGATTCCCTCCACGCTGTTGGCGGCAGCCAGCATCAGTTCATGCACCTGCCGCCAGGGCACGTCGTAGCCGATGGTGATCGTGGTGGAGAGCGCCACCGGCTTGAGAATCTCCCGGCGCGAGAAGCTGAAATTCACCACCGAGGCACCGATCACCATGGCATTGGGAATGCTCACCAGTTCGTTGCGGGGCGTGCGCACCCGGGTCACCAGCAGCGCCCTCTCCTGCACCACCCCCACCGTTCCGTTGATCTCAACGCGATCGCCGAGGCGAAAAGCGCGGGTGTAGATCAGCATCACGCCACTGATGATGTTGGTGGCGATGGCACTGGAGCCGAGGGCCGCCAGGGCACCCACGAACAGGCCGGCGCCCTGGAAGGCCTGGCTGCCGGATCCGGGGATGTAGGGGTAGGCCAGCACCACCCCCACCAGGGAGATGAAGATCGTCACCAGCCGTGCCGTGGGCAGGGCCCACTCCTGATGAAAACCGGGAATGCGCAGCCGGCCGCGATCGAGGGCAGCGAACCAGGCCTTGCTGGCACGGATCGCCAGCACCGTGCCCGTGATGATCACCAGGATCCAGAACAGATCGGGGATCGCCCCGGCCACAGCGCCTGCTGCGTTCTCGATCACCTGCAGGATCTGCTGACGCAGGCCAGCGGCGACGACCTGCGTGGGCGGAAACAGGCTCAGCAGCAAGGGCACCAGCAGGTAGCTGATCAGCAGCAACAGGAACCAGTGGCTGAGGCGGCGGACCAGCTGCAGGATCTGGCGCACCTGAGTGGATTCCAGCAGCTGGTTGGAGCCGATGCGCAGGCCCTGCAAGCGACGGTTCTGATCAAGGGCAATCCACTGGGCCAGCCGCCGGTTCAGCTTCAGCTGGGTGCGCAGCCAGACCAGATAGACGGCCAGCACCAGCAGAGCCAGCAGGGTGCCCTGGATCCAGGCGATGGGGGTGTTGCTGCGTCTGTAGGCGCTGATCGCCGCCGCCAGCTCGCCGCGGTAGCGCTCGGCCAGCTGTTGCCGGCTGAGGCCGAAGCAGGCGCCGGCCTTGTCATCGACGGCCATCAGCCGATCGCTGCTGCCATCAGGCCGCTTGATCACCAGGAAGGTGTACGGCGGGGCATCACTGACCGCCAGATTCTCCGGCTGGAACGACTGGTCCTTGGCCAGGCGGAGCAGCTCCCGGTTGGCTTGGCGCACGAACCCCGCAGGGCTCTGGGCGCCGACCGCCGCGCGGACTTCCAGCACCTGGCGCCCATCGAGGGTCAGGAACTGGGGTGGATCGGCACAGCCCGGCCTGGTGCTGGCGGGCGGGGAAGACGATGGCTCCTGCTGGGCCTGGAGGGGAGACGGTGTCACCGCCCCCATCCCCAGAGCCAGCACCAGGGCGAGCAGCAGCCACAGAGCCGCCCGCAGCCCCCGTCTCAGCCCGCCTGATCGCCCCACGGCACCCCTCACAGCTGGCTCAACTGGATTGCACTGACGTCATGTTGCTGCCACCCAGCCCCCATCACCACGGCAAGCCGAGGGGGCACGCCAATCTCAGTAGGTTGCCCCCATCCTGGGGAGCCTCCCCGCCCATGATTGCGAAGCCACCAGGGCGCCGGCGCCTGCTGCTGCTGGCGGCCCTGCTGGTGGGCCTGCTGGCAGGCCTGCTGCCGATGAGCCCGTCGTTGGCTGCTCCCTCGCCCACGGCCGCTGAGGTCCCCTCGGCCCAGGTGGAAGTGGATGGCACCGGCCTGTTCCGGGTCTGGGCCTCCAAGGACTACAGCGCCGAGCAACGGGTGGAGGCGGCCAATGGATCGCTGCAGCGGGCCGCCCAGAACCCCGGGCCGGCGGCTCTGGAGGTGGCGGAGCGCAACGGCCTGCCGGTGATCAGCCTCGACGGCAAACCCCTGCTGACGGTGACCCGACTGGATGCTCCGGAGGGCGTGAGCCTGCAGGAGCAGGCCGAAGTCTGGAAGCGACGGCTGGAGGAGGCCCTGGGGGAGGCACGCCGCCAGCGCCAACCCGACTACATCCGCCGGATGGTGATGCGCTCCCTGGCGCTGCTGCTGGGGGCCTTTCTGCTGCAGCGCCTGTTGGGGGCCCTGTTTCGGCGCACCTTCCCCTGGGCCTGGCCGCGGCCGGGCGATGACAGCGACACCGCCGCCAGAGCAACCTCCAAAGGCTTCCTGCTGAAGGCATTCCTGCGCACGCTGCAGGCGGCGATTTGGATCGGCGTGGCCTCGGCGGTGGTGGACCTCTTCCCGGTCAGCCGCACAGCTGTGCAACGGTTGCGTGTCGCCCTCTCCGACAGCCTGGCCTCCCCCTTCCTGCCCCTGGGGGAACGCAGCTATTCGGTGCTGGATGTGATCGTGCTGATCACCCTGTTTCTGGCCCTGGCCAAGGGGCTGGGGATGCTGCAACGGGTGTTGCGCAACCGCGTCCTGCAATACACTGGAATCGGCAAAGGGACCCAGGAAGCGATCGCCTTCGTGGCGCAATACGCCCTGTTGTTCATTGGCTCCCTGGTGCTGCTTCAGCTCTGGGGTCTTGACCTGAGCTCCCTGGCCCTGTTCGCCAGCGTCTTCGGCGTGGCCCTGGGTCTCGGGCTTCAGGGCATCACCAAGAATTTCATCAGTGGTCTGATCATCATCTTCGAGCGACCGATTCAGGTGGGTGACTTCGTCGAGATCGGCGAACTGCAGGGCACCGTGCAGAAGATCAGCCTGCGCTGCACCGAAGTGGTGACCCTGGATCGCATTTCGATCATCGTGCCGAATGCCGAATTTCTGGAATCCCAGGTGGTGAACTGGAGTCACGGCAGTCCCACCTCCAGACTGATCCTGCCGATCGGCGTGGCCTACGGTTCGGATTGCAGCGTGGTGCGCCAGGCCCTGGTGGAGGCCTGCAGCGACTATGCCGGCATTCTTGCGGATCCCAAACCCAAAGTGTTCTTCAAGGGCTTTGGCGACAGCTCCCTCAACTTCGCGCTGCTGGTGTGGATCAACCAGCCGATGCGTCAGTACGAGATCATCAGTGATCTGAATTACCGGCTTGAGGCCGTGCTGCGCCACAGAGGGATTTCCATCCCCTTCCCCCAGAGGGATCTTCACCTGAGCCAAGAAACCCTTCAGGCCCTGCTCGCCAGCACCACGGCCCCGCCCGCCCAGCAGGGGGCCGAGCCTAAGGATCAGGAGCCGCCGTAAGGGGGAGGCAGGGTGCTGGCACGGCCACTGCGGATCGCGTGATATCCCGGCGAGAGAATTTCCACCTGAGCGGCGGCGAACTGATCCTGCAACGCCGCCAGCAGATCAGAGAGGGTCTGCCGGTAGGTGTTGACATCACGCACAAAGGCATTGACCTCATAGCTGATATGGAAATCATTGAGAGAAGTCTGGATCACATAGGGGCTGATCTCATCGGTGATGCCATCCACACTGCGAGCAGCTGCCAGCATCAGCTCATGCACCTGGCGCCAGGGCACGTCGTAGCCGATGGTGATGGTGGCAGCCATGGCCACAGGCTGGGCAATCTCCCGGCGGGAGAAGCTGTAATTGAGGATCGAGGCTGAGATCACCGTGGCATTGGGAATGCTCACCAGTTCATTGCGGGGGGTCTGAATCCGCGTCACCAGCAGATCACGGCCCTGCACCACACCGATGGTGCCGTTGATCTCCACTCGATCACCTTCGCGGAAGGCGCGGGTGTAGATCAGCATCAGCCCGCTGATGATGTTGGTGGCGATGGCGCTGGATCCCAGGGCCGCCAGCACCCCCAGCAACAGCCCCGCCCCCTGGAAGGCCTTGCTGCTGGAGCCGGGAATATACGGATAGGCCAGCACCACGGTGGCCAGCACGATCAGGATCATCGCCAGCCGCGCCGTGGGCAGAGCCCACTCCTGATAAAAACCGGGGATACGAATTCGGCCGCGATCCAGTGCCCGGAACACGGCATTGCTGCAGCGGCCCACCAGCACCGCGATCAGCACGATCAGCAGGATCGCGAAGAGGTTGGGGATGATGGCCTCAATCCCGCCCAGCAGCGTGGCAACCAGGGAGAGAATCTGCCCCCGCAATCCCTCGGCCATGACCTGGGTGGGAGGGAATAGGCCCAGCAGCAACGGAATCAGCAGATAGCTGACCAGCAGCAGCAGCGCCCAGTGGATCAGCTGCAGCAACAGCAACAGCACCGAGCGGATCTGGCCGGAATCCAGCAGCTGGCCGCTGCGCTGCTGTGCCAGCTGGAACAGCCCGGATTCCTGGGCGGCAATCCAGGCGCGGACGCGGTCACGCAGACGCTGCTGCAGACGCACCCAGAGCACGTAGATCCCGAGCACCAGCAGTGCCAGGGCCGTGCCGCGCAGCCACGACCCCAGGGTGTTATCGCGGCGATAGGCGGCCAGGGCCTGGCGCAAATTGTCGCGATAACGCTGGGCCAGCTCCTGACGGCTGAGTTGGAAACAGGCCGCGCTGCGATCATCCACCGCCAGGGCGGGGGTGAAGACCTCGCCGCGCTCCACACCGATCAGCGCATACGGGGGTTCATCGCGCACGACGATCTGATCCGGCTGAACGGCAAGGTCGCTGGCCCACCGCTGCAGCGTTTCGCTGCCGCGCCTGGCATACACCGGTACTTGCTGGGCACCGGGAGCTGAGCGAACTTCCAGCACCTGGCGGCCATCCAGCCTGATCCACTCCGGCTTCACAGCGCAGTGCTTCGGCAGCTTGTCGGCCGGCTGGGTCTGAGGCGAAGCCAGCAGCGGGGTGAAGTTCAGGCCAAGGACCAGCAGCAGGCCCAGCAGCCACAGAGCCATTCGACCCACAGCCCTGGTGGAACCCGAAGCGCGGGCCAGGGCCATGGACACAACACCGATCAGGCCAGAATCATGGCAGCCCCATGGGGTGGCGACGGCGGCTCAGGTTCCGCCCTGCCCCCGTCCATCCCTGAGCTGAACCTCCAGCGGCGGCACCTGCACCAGCTGCACCGTGGTGGAGGCGATACCCACCCGCCCACCACTGGCCTCGAATGCTTCAAGGATGGAGGTGAACAGCAGGTCCTTGGTGAAGCGCCGCCGTTTGCAGTCCACGATGTAGCGCAGCGTGAAGGCCAGCCAGTTGTCGGTCACCACCATCGAAACAGAGGGCTCCAAACTGGCGGACTCCAACAGATAGCGGCGGATCAACTGCTCCCAGGCCTGGCGGGAGGCGAGCATCAGATCATCGGTGTAGAGATCCCTCACCGCTTTCTCCAAAATAGCCCGGGCCAGACGGTGATCACTGCCGTGCTTCACCGGCACCTTGATCTCATCCCAGAGAAAGGGAAAGTCGCCGGAGTAGTTGAAGACAGGCTCCTTGAACACAAAGCTGTTGGCGATGCGCACCACCCGGCCGCTGTAGAGATCGGAGTCCACCCATTCACCCAGCTCCATCATCGTTGTTCTGAGAATGCCGATGTCGATCACATCTCCCTTGATGCCACCGAGCTGAACGCGATCGCCAGGTTTGTAGAAGCCGCCGAAGGAAATCGCGATCCAGCCGGCGATGCTGCCGATCACCTCCTGCAGCGCGAAGGCGATGCCGGCACCGGCCACGCCGATCGCCACGGTCAGCCCCACCAGGCGGTCGCGGTAGACGATCGACACCAGCAGAATCCCCGCCAAATAGCCGGCGAAGGTGATCAGCTTGCGGCCGTAGTAGCGGCTGTCTGAATCCTTGAGGTTGCGGGTGATTACGTGCTGGGCCAGGCGCACAGCCAGCCCGATCAGCAGCAGGCCCACCAGGGCTGCCAACAGTTTGGCGATCGCCGGCTCCTGCCACCAGGACACAGCCATCAGGGGGAGGGGAAGCAGCGCTGGCACGGCACGCCGACGACGGGAGGGTCTCCAGCCTCGCGCCTCTGCCCATGGACCGGACTGATCAGCCCACCTAAGGTGATCAGCCCTGATCGGCACCAGGCCCATCGCACTGCCGCCACTCCTTGCGGGTTTGAGCACCCGAGCGCCACGGCGCCCCGTGCCGCAACAGCGCATTCGCCAGCTGATCACAGAGTTTCAGCAGGACGCCCGGCTGGATCAGGTGTTCGTGGTGCTCACCCTGGGCTCCACCCTGATCGCCAGCCTCGGCCTGCTCTCCAACAGTGCCGCCGTGGTGATCGGGGCCATGATCATTGCCCCCTGGATCACACCGCTGCGGGCCACCGCCTTCGGCATCCTGCGCGGTCGGTTGCCCCAGGTGCTGCAGGGGCTGCTGACCCTGTTCGTGG
Organism: Synechococcus sp. CS-1329; assembly: GCF_025128055.1. Taxonomy (GTDB): domain Bacteria; phylum Cyanobacteriota; class Cyanobacteriia; order PCC-6307; family Cyanobiaceae; genus Regnicoccus_A. The sequence continues at coordinate 44,183 of NZ_JAHLYS010000024.1, forward strand.
GGGCGCTGATCACCGTCAGCCTTTCGTTCCTGCTGGGCAAGGTGGCCGGGTTGCCTGATTTCGGCAACGAGGTGCTCTCGCGCACCTCACCGAATCTGCTGGATCTCGGCATCGCCCTGGTGGCCGGTGGCATCGCCGCCTACGCCAAGGTGCGCAGTGAGGCCGTGTCGTCGCTGGCGGGCACGGCCATCGCCGTGGCCCTGGTGCCACCGGTGTGTGTGATGGGCCTGCTGCTCTCCGCCGACCAGTGGAGCCTGGCCCTGGGGGCCGGCCTGCTCTACCTCACCAACCTGCTGGGCATCCTCAGCGGCTGCCTGGTGGTGCTGGCCAAATCCGGACCGGGGCTGCGCCACCACATGCGCCGCAGCCGGCTCAGCCTGATCAGCCTGGCCCTGACGGCCGTGCTGGTGCTCCCACTCACCAGCAGCTTCCTGGACCTGGTGCGCCTGAGCCGGCAGCAGGCGCTGCAGCGGCAGCTGCAGGCCACGATCCAGACCCTGCTGGTGCGCGAGACCGTGACCCTGGGCCAGGAGGCTCAGCTCGATGGCATGACCATCGACTGGAACCAGAATCCGCCCCTGATCCGGGTGGTGGTGCGGGCCAGCCGTCCGGATGTGCCCAGCCCGAAGCAGGTGGCGGCGGTGCAGAAACTGGTGAATGAGCGCCAGGGCCTGCGGTTCCGCCTGCTGGTGGAGCGCTCGGCGGTGGAAGTGGTGGGCCCGGAGGCGGAACCCAACCCCGAGCCGGAGGACGGCACATTGACTCTGCCGCCGCCGCCACCTACAGCCCCCGCTCCCGTGGCACCACCACCACCGCCGCCGCCACCGCCGCCGCCGCCGCCGCCGCCGGAGTAGCAAGGAGAGGTCAGCACCGTCCCAGGCAGCACCGATGTCCAAAGCTCAACTGAGTGCCTTCCTGATCGAAGTGGAAGGCGATGCCGCCCTGCGCCAGCGGGTGGAAGCGGCCACCGATGCCAACGCCGTGGCCGCCATCGCCCTGGAGCGCGGCCACGTGTTCTCCGCCGCCACCCTCAGCCGCCACCAGCGAGGCTGAAGCTCAGGATGCCGGCTCGAGGCTGAGGCGCAGTTGCTCGAGCCGGCGGGCGTTCACGCCCAGGTCGGAATCGCCCAGGCGGGATTCCGATCGCGCCTGAAGGCCGGTGCCGGAGGGATCCAGCGCCAGTTCCAGATCATCGACAAAACCGAACAGCTGGCTTTCAGCCGTGGCATGCAGATAGCTGAGCTGGGGGGAGTCGAGCCTGGTTTCGATCTGCACCGCTGGGGTGGCCTCCAGCTGCAGCGCCAGCTGCTCAAGCGCCGCCTGGGGATCGGCCAGCGGCCAGTCCTGGCGAGCGCAGTGGGCCGGGCTGGGGCAGGGCCTGAGCTGTCCATCGAGCAGGCCGAGATCGGCCGGCGGCTCTCCGGAGAAATGCAGCCAGGATGCCTGGGCAGCGCCGGGATGGCCCAGCAGCAGCAGCCAGGCCAGCAGTTGGATGCCCATCAGCGCCAGACGGGTGAAGGGGCGAACAGTGGTGGTTCTCATGCTGCGGCCGCCCAGCTGCCGTGCAGACCGTGGGGCAGGGCCAGAGGCATCGGCAGCACCGCCTGCTCGCTGAGATCAGCGGCGTTGAGGATCACCAGGTCACTGGCGCAGCGGGCCCCGTTCCAGACCACGCAGAGGATCCAGCCGTCGTCTTCGGCGCAGGGTTCAGCCGCGCCGGCTTGATCAGCCGCCGGCCGCGGGCGCGGCACCATCACGGGCTCACTGACGAAGCCGCGGGGGGCCGCGCTCCAGAGGCGGCGTTCGCCACTGATCAGATCCAGCTTCTCGATCGCCTGCAGGGGGGCATTGCCGCGCTCCTGCTCGGTGACCGCCATCCAGGTGTAGCGGGCCTCAAGGCCCACCCGCTGGGGGTTGACCATGGCGAACTCGCAGCAGCGCTCCTCCAGCAGCTCCGTGCTCACCGCACCGCTGGCCAGGTCGATGCGGCAGCGCTTGAGCTGACCGATCGGCAGGCTCTCGAAATCGACGGCGCGGAAATCGACGCCGGGGCCGATGGTGGGGAAGTCGTCGTAGAAGATCGAATCCACCACCACCTGGCCGGCCGTGCCGGCACTGGGATCCTCGAAGGCATTGAGGTGGTGGAAGACAAACCCTTCGGGGGCGCTCACCTGCAGCGGCTCGCCATCGCCCGAGCGGGGGATCAACCAGAACTGGCCCCGCTCTCCGGGCTTGGAGTCGAGGCACTGGGCGGCTCCCTTCCAGCCGAGCACGAAGCCGAGCGGGTTGAAGCCCATGGCGTTCTGCAGGAACACCGCCCAGTTGGCGGTGATGGCGAAATCATGCAGAAAGGCAAAGCCGTTGAAGCTGCGCTTCTGGTCCACCACCAGGGTGCCGGCGGCGGCACCGGGGCTGGCGTCGAACTCCATCAGGCGGATGGTGCTGCGTGGGCCGGCCTTGACGCCGAAGGTGACCATGCGCTGCTGGCCGTGGTGGCCGGGATCAAAGCGAGGGTGAGCGCTGAAGGCCTCACCCTCCGCGAGCACGCCGCCGAGCAGCTCCAGCCCTTCGGTTTCGAGGCTGGTGGGATCGAGGCTGTGGGGGGAGCTGGCCTCCCACAGCGCCAGCAGCTTCTCGCCCAGACGCACCACATGGGTGTTGGCGATGTTCTTGAGGCGCAGGTCGAAGGCGTTCGCGAGCGGGCCGCCGGGCTTCTGGCTGCCGAAGACACCGCGATAGAGGACCTTGTCGGCCGCCTCCTCCGCCAGCCAGCCCTCCGTGCGCACGAAGCGGTTGCTGAGCTGCGCGGCGCCAGCCTCGAAGCGCACGGCGGTGATCATGCCGTCGCCATCGAAGGGGTGGTGCACCCAGCGGCCGCCGCGCTCCAGCCGCCCGGGGCCATTGCGGTAGAGACTGCCGCTGAGCTCGGTGGGGATGGTGCCGCTGGCGGCGGCCAGGGGCACGGCGCTGAGTTCGCTGCCCACATTGCGGAAGGCACTGGCCCAGTCGGCACGGTTGTACAGGGCAGCGGCCTCGCTGGGTTCGGGCCGACTGGGGGCAATGGTCATCGCTCACTCACGCAGAGAGACCACCATCATCACGTAACGGAGTGTGACGGCGTGATCGGTCTCAGCCCAGGGCCCCCGCCCGCTCCAGCACACCCTTGCTGCTGGGCACCTCACCGCAGCGGCGCGGATCCAGCTCCACCGCCTGGCGCAGGGCCCTGGCAAAGGCCTTGAAGCAGGCCTCGACGATGTGGTGCGAATTGAGGCCATCGAGCTGACGGATGTGCAGGGTGAGCCCCGAGTTGTTGACCACCGCCACGAAGAACTCGCGCACCAGCTCGGTGTCGTAGGTGCCGATGCGCTGGCCCGGAATCACCAGGCCGTAGCTGAGGTGGGGGCGGCCGGAGCAATCCAGCACCACCTGCACCAACGCCTCATCCAGGGGCGCGGTGAAATGGCCGAAGCGCTGGATGCCCTTACGGCTCCCCAGGGCCTGGGCCAGGGCCTGACCCACGGCAATGCCCACGTCCTCGTTGGTGTGGTGGTCGTCGATGTGGGTATCGCCCTCGGCGCTGATCTCCAGGTCGAGCAGGCCGTGACTGGCGAGCTGATGGAGCATGTGATCGAGGAAGGGCACACCGGTGCTCACCCGGCAGCGGCCGCGGCCATCGAGGTTCAGGCGTACGCGCACATCGGTTTCACCGGTGGCGCGGTGAACAGTGCCGCTGCGGCCGCCGGAGCTGCCGGGATCGAGGTCCGGAAGGGAGGACATGGGGCAACGGGGCGGAACTGCAGCAATCATGCCGAAACCGAAGGCCGGAATCAGTCCACAATCACCTGCACCGATCAGGCCGCGGCTTGAACAACTGTCCCCAGGCGGTGCTCACTGAGCTGCGCGCAGGCCACCGGCGCTTCCTGGATGGTGAATCGCTCCATCCCCACAGCAGCCGCGAGCGCATGCTCGAAGTGGAATCGGGTCAGCACCCAACTGCAGCGGTGCTGGGCTGCGCCGATTCGCGGGTGCCTGTGGAACTGCTCTTCGACACGGGCTTCGGCGACCTGTTCGTGGTACGCAACGCCGGCACCCTCTCCACCACCGCGGCGATCGCCTCGCTGGAGTACGCCGTGGCCCACCTGGGCGTTCCCGTGATCGTGGTGCTGGGCCATGAACGCTGCGGCGCCGTGGAGGCGGCCCTGAACCCGGCGCTCACCCTCACCCCGAGCCTGGCCCAGCTGGTGGGGCAGTTGCGCATGGAGCTGATCAACCTCGGCGGCCACCACGACCTCGACCAGGCCTCCCGCCACCACACCCTCAACGCCGCCCGCAACCTGGTCGATTCCAGCGTGCTGCTCACCGATCTGATGCGCGGCGGCCGCCTGCAGGTGGAGGCCGCCTTCTACAACCTGCACACCACCACCATCGACTGGATGGGTTCGGTGATGCCGATGCGCTCGGAGACGCTGCTCAACCCACCGTGAGGGGGGCGGCGGCGCTCACATGCCGTTGATGCAGTAGCCGGCATCCACGTAGATCACCTGGCCGGTGATGCCGGAGGCCAGGGGGCTGGCCAGGAAGGCGGCGGTGCTGCCCACTTCGTCCTGGGTCACGGTGCGCTGGAGCGGCGCCTTCTCCTCCACGTTGTGGATCATGTCGAGGATGCCGCCGATGGCGGAGCTGGCCAGGGTGCGGATCGGGCCGGCGCTGATGGCGTTGACGCGCACCTGCTTCTCGGGGCCCAGCTCAGCGGCCAGGTAGCGCACCGAGGCCTCCAGGGCCGCCTTGGCCACGCCCATCACGTTGTAGTTGGGGATGGCGCGCTCGGCGCCCAGGTAGCTGAGGGTGATCACGCTGGCCCCCTGGCTGAACAGGGGCTTGGCGTGGCGGCAGAGGGGCGCCAGGGAATAGGCGCTCACCTCCAGGGCGCGGGCGAAGCCCTCGGGGCTGATGTCGGAGTAGTTGCCGATCAGCTCCTCCTTGCCGGCAAAGGCCAGGCAGTGCACGAGCACATCGATCGAGCCCCACTGCTGCTTCACCTGCTGGAACACCGCCTCGATCTGGGCGGGGTTCTGCACGTTCAGCGGCTCGAACAGCGTGGGGTTCAGCGGTGCGGTGAGCTCCCGCACCTTGGCCTCGAAGCGGCCCTTCTCATCCGGCAGGTAGGTGACCCCCAGCTCGCAGCCGGCAGCCACCAGCTGCTGGGCGATGCCCCAGGCGATCGAGCGGTTGTTGGCGATGCCCGTGACGAGGGCCTTCTTGCCGCGCAGATCGAGGAGCATGGGGGAGATGCCGAGGACCGGCCAGGGGACAGTGGGGGGATTCTCCTCTACCGCTTCCGGCAGCCCCGAGCCAGCCCATCCCGCATCAGCCGATGACAGCACCCGCTCCCCTGCCAGATCCGACGGCCTCCGATCAGCCCAGCGCCACGGACCTCGCCGGCATGCCCCTGGGCTGGCCCGGGCACAGCGGCGATCTGCCGCGCCGGTTCCCAGGCCGCGAGGCCCTGGTGCAGGAGCTGGCGGCACGGTTCCCCGAGGCCAGCGGTGGCGCCAGCCCGATCCGGGGGGGCTCGAAGCCGGCTCTGGCAGGCCTGGAGGCCCTTGATCCGGTGCGCTACGCCTCCAGCCGCAACCACCTCGATGGTGCCGTGAGCGGCCTCTCCCCCTACATCCGCCACGGGGTGGTGAGCCTGGCGCAGGTGCGTGATCTGGTGCAGCAACGCATGACCGGAGGGCCGGAGCCCGTGAGCGAGAAGCTGTTGCAGGAGCTGGCCTGGCGCGACTACTGGCAGCGGCTCTGGGTCCGGCTGGGCGATGGCCTCTGGGAGAACCTGGAGCCGCTCAAGACCGGCCACCCCGAGGCGGCCTACGCGCCCGGGTTGCCCGGCGACATCGACCAGGGCCGCACGGGCCTGGCCTGCATCGATGCCTTCGCACGCCAGCTGATCGAGCACGGCTGGCTGCACAATCACGCCCGGATGTGGCTGGCTGCCTACGTGGTGCACTGGCGCCGGGTGCGCTGGCAGGCGGGGGCCCGCTGGTTCCTGCGCCACCTGCTCGATGGCGATCCCGCCAGCAACAACCTCAGCTGGCAGTGGGTGGCCAGCAGCTTCAGCTCCAAGCCCTACGTCTTCAACCGCGCCAACCTGGAGCGCTTCGGCGCAGGGCGCCATTGCCCGGGCTGCCCGGCCGCGGCGGCCTGTCCCTTCGAGGCCAGCTACGAGGCCCTGCAGGCCCAGCTGTTCGCCGCGCCCCAGGGCGAGGCGAATTGAGCATGGAGCGCCCGGTGCTCTGGATCCACGCCGAGGCCCTGGGTCCGGCCAATCCCGCCCTGCAGGCCCATCCGGGCCAGCCGGCCCTGTTCGTCTTCGAGCCGGGGCTGCTGGCGGGCGACGCCGGGCCGATCAGTCTCCAGCGGATCGTCTTCCTCTACGAGTGCCTGCTGGAGCTACCGGTCACAATCCGCCAGGGCGATGGGGCCGAGGAGGTGCTGGCCTTCGCCGCCCGTCACCGGGCCGATGGGGTGGTGACCAGCGCCTGGGTGGACCCGCAGCTGGGGGAGATCGCCGCCGGCGTGGCCGCCTCCCTGCCCCTGCAGGTGCTGGAGCCGGAACCCTTCGTGGTGCTGCCGCAGCCGGTGGATCTGCGCCGTTTCAGCCGCTACTGGAAGCTGGCCGGGCCCAGGTTGCGGCCGGATCGCGCCGAGACAGACACGTTCTCGTGATCGATCCCAGCGAAGCCACCGTCCTCCGCGGCCCCATCACCCCCGGCGACCCCGCCCTGGCCGCGCCGCGGCGGCTGGAGCAGCCCGGGCTGCCGGCCACGGTCTGGTGGGCGGCGCTGAGCTGGCTCACACCCCAGCGGCGGCAGGAGTTGCTGGCGCTGCTGCCGGCCGAGGAACACCAGCGGTTGCAGCGCTGGCGCCAGCCGGCCGATCGGGATCGTTTCCTGCTGGGCCGGGGCCTGCTGCGGCTGCAGCTGGGGCAGGCGCTGGGGCTGGAGCCCGCCGCCCTGCGCTTCCGCCTCGGGCCCCAGGGCAAACCGGCCCTGGAGGAGGGGCTGAACGGCCAGAGCACCTTGCAGTTCAACCTGGCCCATTCGGGCGAGCTGGTGCTGCTGGCCCTCCACCCCGAGCGGCCGGTGGGGGTGGATGTGGAGCGGCAGCGGCCGGGGCTGAACTGGCGGCCGATCGCCAGGCGCCACCTGTCCAGTGGCTGCCTTGGGGCCCTCGAGGCGCTGCCGGTGGAGCAGCAGCTCGATGGCTTCCTGCAGCACTGGTGCCGCCTGGAGGCGGGGCTGAAAGCGACGGGACTCGGTCTGGCCGCAGCCGGCGCCCCACCACCACCAGGCCTGGAGCTGCACGATCTGCAGCTGCCGGCGGGCTACAGCGGCAGCCTCGCCCTGCTCTGAACCTCCCTAGGGCTGGTTCTCCTGCTCACGGATCGTGTCGGGATCCAGGAGCAGATCCTCCTCTTCGAGCATCGGCAGCTTCTCCACCTTCACCTGGGAGGGATGACGGGGTGGCTCGATCCACTCCCAGCTGCTGCGCGGAGCGCGGCTGAGGCAGAGGGCCTCCAGTTCCCTGCGCAGGGCCCGGCGCACATCGCGGCGGGCCACGGCGGCGAAGAACTCCTCGCGGCTGGCCAGGCCGGAGCTGAACGGGTGGTCGCCGTTGCCGTTGAACAGCCGCGCCGGATCCGGCAGCCAGCGGGGCCGGCAGTAACCCGTGCGGCGGGTGTCGGTTTCGAGCCAGATGTGCAGCCCATAGCCATCGGGCTGGCTGACCACCGCCAGGCCGTCGTGGGGCTGCTGCCGCTGCAGGGGAAAGAGGCGCCAGGAGGGGCGGCGGGCAGCGGGCACGCAGGCGGCCACGGCCGTCAACGTCGCCAGGGCAGCCAGCGCCAGCAGGAGGGATGCCGGACGGTGGGGGGGCCGGGCCAAGGGCGGGATGCGGGTGGGGGGATCCTGCCTTGGTCCCGCCGCGGCCGTGGACGCCACAATCACTTCAGTGTTCAGCGCAGCAACGGTCGATCCATGGCCCTGACTCCCTCGACGATGCTGCCGCTGGAGCATCCTTTGCCCGGTTTCGCGCTGGAGAGCAGCGATGGGGAGCTGGTGAGCAGCAACGGGCTGCCACCACGGCCCCTGCTGGTGCTGTTCCTCTGTGCCCACTGCCCCTTCGTGAAACACATCGAGGCGGAGCTGAGCCGGATCGATCGCGACTACAGCGACCGGATCACGATCCTGGCGATCGCCAGCAACAGCCTGATCACCCATCCCCAGGACGGGCCGCAGCAGCTGGCGGAGCAGCGCCGCCGCTGCGGCTGGAGCTTCCCCTACCTGCTGGATCCGGAGCAGAACGCGGCCCAGGCGTTCAAGGCGGCCTGCACTCCGGATCTGTTTCTGTTCGATGCCGACCAGCGGCTGGTGTACCGCGGCCAGCTCGATGACAGCCGCCCGGGCAACAGCCAGCCGCCCGATGGCGCCGACCTGAGATCGGCCCTTGATTCGCTGCTGGCGGGGCGACCACTGGAGCGGGAGCAGAAGCCTGCAATCGGTTGCAATATCAAGTGGCACCCGGGACTGGAGCCGGCCTGGGCCTGACCCTTGGGGGGGCTTAAGGTTGCTGCCATGCAGGTGCCCCCCTTCGATCTCACCGAGCAGCTTCATCAACTGGGTGAGGCCCTCGAAGACGCCGTTCTGCAGGTGTTGCGCAGCGGGCAATACATCGGGGGCGCCACGATTGCCCGCTTCGAGCAACAGTTCGCCGAGGCCGTGGATGTTCCCCACGCCATCGGCTGCAACAGCGGCACCGACGCCCTGGTGCTGGCCCTGAGGGGTCTGGGCATCGGCGAGGGCGATGAGGTGATCACCAGCTCCTTCAGCTTCTTCGCCACCGCCGAAGCGATCAGCGCCGTGGGTGCCACGCCGGTGTTCGTGGATGTGGACGAGTCCACCTACCTGATCGATCTCGAGCGGATCGAGGCGGCACTCACCCCCGCCACCAAGGCGGTGATGCCGGTGCACCTGTTCGGGCGGCCGGTGGACATGGAGCGGCTGGGGCAGATCGCCGCCGCCCACCAGCTGCTGGTGATCGAAGACTGCGCCCAGGCCACCGGCGCCAGCTGGGCCGGGCGGCCGGTGGGCGGCTGGGGCGATGCGGGCTGCTTCAGCTTCTTCCCCACCAAGAATCTCGGCGCTGCAGGCGACGGCGGTGCGGTCACCTGCCGGGATCCGCAGCTGGCCGCCCGCATCCGTGAGCTGGCGGTGCACGGCATGCCCCGCCGTTACCTGCACACATCCCTGGGGTACAACAGCCGCCTCGACGCCATGCAGGCGGCGGTGCTCTCCGTGAAACTGCCCCACCTGCCTGGCTGGGTGGAGCGGCGGCAGCAACTGGCGAGCACCTACCGCAGCGAGCTGGCGGATCTGCAGGGGCTGGTGCTGCCGGCAGCGGGCCCCGGCGGCCACAGCTGGAATCAGTTCGTGGTGCGCGTTCCCCGCTGCCCATCGGCCCAGGCGGCGGGCTGCGGCGGCGGTTGCCAGCCCTCCAGCGACAGTGCCACCTATGGCCTGCCGGAGAGCTGCTGCCGCGACTGGCTGAAGCAGACCCTGGCTGAAGCCGGCGTCAACACGATCATCTATTACCCGATTCCGATCCACCGCCAGCCGGCCTACGCCCAGCTGGGCTATGGGCCCGGCAGCCTGCCGATCACCGAGCGGCTCACCGCCGAGGTGCTGAGCCTGCCGATCTTCCCGGAACTGAGCGCCGCCCAGCAGGCCACCGTGACGGCCGTGCTGCGCCAGCTGGTGGCTCAACCCCTCAGCCTGGCCTCCTGAGGAGCTGCTCTCCTCAAGCCACCGGTGCGGAGGCCACCGAAGCCGCGTGCAGGGCCTTGAAGCGGGCCTGCTGCGTCTTGTGATTCACGATCGGGGCCGGGTATCCCCGCCGCTCCAGGGGGGCGATCTCGCCGCGGATCAGGTCAGCTGTGGCCACCCGCGCAAGCTCAGGTAACCAGCGGCGAATGTAGGTGGCCTCGGGATCGAAGCGGGCCGCCTGGGTGTAAGGGTTGAAAATGCGCAGCGGTTTGGGGTCCATGCCGCTGCTGGCACTCCACTGCCAGCCACCGTTGTTGGCCGCCAGATCACCGTCCACCAGCAGGCGCATGAACAGGCGTTCACCCCAGCGCCAGTCGACGATCAGATCCTTCACCAGGAAGGAGGCCACGATCATGCGGCAGCGGTTGTGCATCCAGCCCGACTCCTGCAGCTGGCGCATGGCGGCATCGACGATCGGCACGCCGGTGAGGCCGTCGCACCAGGCGGCGAAGCGGCCCTTGTCGTTTTCCCAGGGGAAGTGGCGCCACTGGGGGCGATAGGGCCCATCCGCCAGAGCGGGGAAATGGAACAGGGCCTGCTGATAGAACTCGCGCCAGGCCAGTTCCTGCTCCCAGACCGTGATCGCCTGGTGCTCCTCCTCGCTGCGGGCCCGGGGGCGCTGCTCCTGGGCGGCGGCCCAGGCCTGGCGGGGGCTGAGGGTGCCGAACTTGAGCGCCGCGCTCAGGCCTGAGGTACCCGGCTCCGCCGGCAGATTTCGCCCTGGCTCGTAGCCCAGCAGCGGGCCATCGGCGAAGGCCGCCAGCTGGGCAGCGGCGGCGGCCTCACCGGGACGGCAGGGGCAGAGATCCGCGCCGGTGAAGGCGGCACCGGGCAGGCCATCGCCGGGGCTGGGCACGGCCTTGAGCCAGCTCAGCTGATCCCAGAGCCGACGGCCCTCGGCGGGAAGGGCGGCTGGGTCGAGATCGATCAGAGCCGCCGGTGCGGCCACGGGCGCGCAGGCTTCAGCGCCGGCCAGCTCGAGCCGCCGGCGCCAGGAGCGCAGGTAGGGGCCATAGACCCGGTAGGGATCACCGGCGCCGGTGGCCAGAGCGTCGGGGGGCACCAGCAGCTGGTCCCAGTCGGAGAGCAGCTTGCAGCCGCCGGCGCGCAGGGCCTCAGCCACGCGGCGATCACGGGCACGGCCGTAGGGCTCCACATCGCGGTTCCAGGCCACCACCTCAGCGCCGCTGGCCTGGGCCAGCTGCGGCAGCACCACGGCCGGATCACCTCGCAGCAGCAGCAGCCGGGAGCCGGCCTGGCGCCAGCGCTCCTGCAGCTCCCGCAGGCTCTCGCTCAGGAACCAGAGCCGGGCCGGGGAGAGATCCGGGGCCTCCAGCAGGCCTGGATCGAAGATGAACACCCCGGTGACGGCGGCGGTGGCGCGGGCGGCGGCCGCCAGACCGAGGTTGTCGGCCAGGCGCAGATCGCGGCGGTGCCAGAACAGCCAGCGCGGCGGGCTCATCCGAGGCCCAGCAGCTGGCGTGCCCGGAACCAGGCGGTGACGCTCTTGCCATCGAGGGCCTCATCGCCGCTGGCCAGGGCTGCATCGAGGGCGGATGGCTCCAGCAGCAGCACCTCCAGATCCTCGTCGTCGTCGCCGGCGGGACGCTCGCTGAGGAGGGTGAGATCGCGGGCCAGGAACAGGTGGATCACCTCATCGGAATAGCCGGGACAGGGCAGCATCAGGCCGAGGGAATCCCAGCGGCTGGCGCTGTAGCCCGCCTCCTCGCCCAGCTCCCGCTGCATCGAGCCCAGGGGATCCTCGCCGTCCTCCAGGGTGCCGGCGGGAAATTCAAGGATGCGCCGCTCCACCGCGAACCGGTATTGGCGCAGCAGCACCACCCGCCCATCGGCCAGCACCGGCACCGCCAGCGAGGCACCGGGATGGCGAATGATCCCGTAGGTGGCCTCCACCCCCATCGGCAACAGCACCCGGTTGAGCTCGAAGCGGATCTTGCGGGCCTCGAGCACCGCCGTGGTTTCCAGGTGGGTGGAGGGCTCGGGCGGCGGCAGGGGAGCCATCAACAGCACTGCAGCAGGCCCACCAGTGTGACCGCCGGCCGCGGCCGGCGCGGTTCGGAGCGCGCGGTTCAGATCTCCTCGGGCCAGCCCTCCTGCGCAGGCAGCGGCAGCGGCGGAGGCTCGGCACCGGGGCCGCTGAGCAGCTCAGCCAGCAGGGCAGCGGCGGTTTGGTGGCCACCGGGGAGCAGCAGCGGCGCTGCGACCGCCGCCAGCGGGCCCACCACGAAGGCGCGCTGGCGCAGGCGCGGGTGGGGCAACTCCAGCTGGGGACTGCTGCAGCGGGCATCACCGCACCAGAGGAGATCGAGATCAAGGCTGCGGGGTCCCCAGTGCTGCAGCCGCTGGCGGCCAAAGCGCGCCTCCAGCCCCTGCAGCCGCTCCAGCAGCGCCAGCGGATCCGGCCAGGGCTCACCCCGCAGCACCAGCAGAACCCCATTGACGAAGGCGGGCTGCCCCGGCGGTCCCCCCACCGGAGCCGTGCGGAACAGGGGTGACCACTCGAGCACCAGCTCAGTGCCAGCCCCAGCCATCCAGCTGTGGAGCTCACTGCGCAGCAGTGGCCGCACGGCCTTCAGGGTGGCGATCGGGTCGCCGAGGTTGGCCCCCAGGGCGATGGCCACACTGGCCTCGGCGCTGATGCCCTGAGGGGTGCTGGCCGGATCACCGCTGGGCATGCAGGGCCGTGAGCTCAGGACTCACCGAGGAAATCGCGCTTGCCCAGCACCACGCCGTTGTGGCGCAGGATCGCGTAGGTGGTGGTGGCGTGGAAATAGACGTTGGGCAGCACGAACATCGAAAGGAAAGGCCACCCCATCATGGTGATCATCTCGCCGCGGCCGATCGGCACAGTGATCTCCCGTTCTTCACTGCCGTCGATCTGATCAGCCCTGAAGCCATCGAGGTAGTCGATCGAGAGCTGCAGGCGATCGATCAGTTCAGGAAAGCTGGTTTCGCTGTCCGCCAGCGACGGCGCCTCGAGACCGGCCAGGCGAGCCACACCGCGGCGGGCCAGGTCGGAGGCGATCTGCACCTGCCGAGCCAGGGGGAACATGTCGGGATAGAGGCGGCTGGTCACCAGCACGGCGGGATCGAACCCCTGGGCCTCGGCGTGGGCCAGGCCCTTGCCGAGCACCGCGATCAGGTTGGTGAGCGTCCGGCGCAGGGGCGGCAGCGAGGCCTGGGACATGGTCAGTTCCATGGGGACGTCCTTGAACCTCGGCATGGGCCGAGGCTAGGTGCAGGCCCACGGAGCCTCAGGGCAGGAAGCCGAGATCATCGAAGCGAGGCACCAGCCAGCTGGGAATGCCGTCCTTCTCCCAGGTCCAGAAGTCGCCCCGGCCCAGATACACCGGATGGCCCAGGCGGTAGGCCTGGGCCACGGTGGAGAGATCGAGGCGTTGCAGCGCATCCTCACGGCTGACGCGACGGCTGCGATCGGCAAGGGAGACCCGGGAGGCCATCGCGCAGACGCTGTCAGAAGGAGGGCCGCCAACTCTATCGGCGTTTCACGCTCCCCCACCGATCAACCGAGTCGTTGCAACAGTGACGCCGCCGCCTCCTCACCGCTGCGCACCGCCCCCTCGAAGAAGCCGGGCCAGCGCTCGGCCACTTCGGTGCCAGCCCAGAACACCAGGCCGTGGGGTCGGCGCAGGGCCTCACCGCAGCGGGTCCACAGGCCCGGCGGCATCCAGCCGGCATAGGCGCCACCCACGAACGGCACCGACGGCCAGTCCTTCTCCACGTAGGCCAGGGGGGTGAGGGCCTGGGGCCCCAGATAGGCGGCCAGATCCGCCAGCAGCGCCTGCCGGCGCCCGGCGTCATCCAGGGCAGACCAGCCCCGGTAGCGGTGCCCCACCACGAAGGCGGCCAGCACACCGCAGCCGTTCTCGGGATCGGAGCTGTCGGCGCAGAGCTCGACGGTGGGCCGATCGCCGATGGCGATCCCCGAGAGCCCCTGCTGCCGCCACCAGGGGCTGGCGTACACCACCATCACCTTGGCGCAGACGCCCATGGCCATCCCGTCGTTGAGCTGCTGGCGATCGGCGGGCAGCGCTGGTGAGAAGCGCAGGTGGCCCGCCTGCGCCGGCGGCATGGCCACGATCACGGCCCGGCAGGGGTAGCTGGCCTGATCGGTGTGCACCTGCACCGGGTGCTCGCTCCCGGGCAGCGCCTGCTCGATCGCCCGCACCGGCTCACCCAGCCGCAGCACTCCGTCTCCCAGCTCGGCGGCCAGCAGGGCCGGCAGCTGACCGGCACCGCCATGGAGCAGGAACTCCTCCGGATGCTCGCCCTGGGAAGCGGTGCGCTGGCCCCAGAGCACATGCAGCAGCGACACCTGCTCCGGCTCCGCTGGACCGAGAAAACCCACCGCCCGGCAGAAGTAGGCGAAATACCAGGCGGCGAAGGGGGTGTGGGTGTGGGCGTCGATCCAGTCCTGAAAGCTCTGGCGATCGAGTTCGGCGGCGGCGGGATGGCGGTGGGGATGGCCCGGCGGCAGCTGGGCCACCAGCTGCCTGAACTGCTCCAGGGCCGCCATGGCGTCGTCCCAGTCGGCGCTTGGAACCGCTGGGGGCTGGCCCTCGGGGAAGCCCTGGAAGAAGCCGGCGAAACGGCAGCGGCTCTCGCCGAACACCAGGGCCGTGTCGCCGCTGTGCGGAGACGTGAAGCGGCGGATGCCGTGGCGATCCAGCAGGTCCAGGTAGCGGGTCTGGGTGGGGCCCATCCACTGGCCGCCGAGGTCGATCCAGGCCTGGCGCCCCTCCGCCCCAGCCTTCTCCGCCGCCAGCTGCAGGCGCTCACCCACCATCCGGCCACCGGCCGTGGCGGCGGCCTCGATCAGGCGCAGCGAGCGGCCCGCCCGCTGCAGGCTGCGGGCCGCCACCAGCCCCGCGAGGCCGGCGCCCACCACCACCACATCAACGGGTTGAGCAACAGAGGCCAGAGTCATGCTCCAAGCATCGCAAGCGGCGCCCGTGGGCCTGAACTCCGAAGGCCCCTATGCCATTGAGCTGTCGCGGGCGGAATGATCCAGTGCAGACATTTCCGGGGCGGATGTCGTCGGCACAGACATCTCCAGAGCTGACATTCTTGGCCTGGCAATTTCAAGTCCAGACGCCCCTGATCCGATGATCTTTGACTTGATTTTCGTCACCCTGGATAGCCTCAGTCAAGCTATTTTAAATGGCAGAGGAATAAACTGCGGCCTATTATTCAAGCCTTGAAACTATGCCACAGGCGGCTAATCACTCCCTCTCCGCCTGGCCATGGCATACTTCATTGAACAAGCATGTCCAGCTGTGGCGAACGATAAAAGCTCTGCGAAATCAGCGCTGGCAGGCGTTCTGGTTCTTCTGGCCGTGGTGGGTGGTCTGGCGCTCACCGGTTGGCTCACGATCGTGATGCTCGACCTCAAGCACCTGAACACCTCCGGTTTCACCCTGCCCTGAGGCCCCGCCGTGGTGGGGCCGGCTCAGGCGGTCCAGACCCGGAAGGATTCCAGCTGGGAGAGGCCGAAGCTGGTGGTGAGCGCCACATCGGCTGCATCGCGGCCACGGGCGATCAGGATCCGCCCGATCCGGGGGGTGTTGTTGCGTGGGTCGAACACGTGCCAGCCATCGCCGAGGTAAGCCTCGAACCAGGCCGAGAAGTCCATGGCCGAGTGGGGCGGCGGCACACCGATGTCGCTGAGGTAACCGGTGCAGTAGCGGGCCGGGATGTTCATGCAGCGGCAGAAGGCGATCGCCAGATGGGCGAAGTCGCGGCAGACCCCTTCGCGGCTGTCGTAGGTGGTCAGGGCTGATTTCGTCGGGCTGGAGCGTCCGTAGTCGAAATGCACGTGATTGTAGACAAAATCACAGATCGCCTGCACCCGCCCCCAGCCCATGGGGGAGCCCTCGAACAGCGACCAGGCCAGATCGTTGAGCAGATCGCTCTCGCAATAGCGGCTCGAGAGCAGGAACAGCAGCGCCTCCTCCGGCAGGGCCTCCACCGGCAACTGCTGCAGCGCCGGCAGCACCGGATCGGGCCGGCCGGGATCCGCCACCACGCCGGTGGCCTGCAGGCGCAGCACCCCGGTGGGGGCCACCAGCCGCTGGCAGTGGTTGCCGTAGGAATCGATGTAGGAGCGCAGCGGCACCGCCGGCTCCACCTGCAGGGTGTCGGGCTCCAGCAGATCGGCCGCCCGGCTGGCATGGACGCCGAGGGTGACGATCAGCGGCGTGGGCTGGGGGCAGCGCAGCTCCAGCTCAAAGCCCACCCTGATCTCCATCGTCGAGGCGGAATCGTGCTGTTGATGCATCCATCAGCCTAGGGGCGGAGCACCGTGGCGCAACGGCGGCAGCTCCTCTGCCAGGGATTGCCCAAGCACGACAGCAAGCCGCTCGGCCCACTCCTGCTGCCCCGCCTCGCTGGAGAGCAGGTCCTGGCGGACTTCCAGCTCCACATGGGGAATGCGCCGCCGCTCGCCATGGACCACCAGGGTGTGATCGCTGTCATCACTGACCGCATAGGGCTCGTTGTCGCCCACCTGCAGCCCCCGCTCCTGCCGGAGCCCCCGCAGCAGCCGCCGGGCCAGGCGCCCGTCACGGCCGTGCAGCACGCCCACATGCCAGGGACGCTCCTGGCCCGAATGCACCGGCGTGAAGCTGTGCAGGGCCACCAGCACGCTGGGCTGGCCGCGGCGCTGGCGGCCGTCGAGCTCGGCGGCGATGCGGCGGTGATAGGGATCGAAGAGGGCCCGGCGCCGCTGCTCTCGCTGGGCAATTGAGAGCTGGCTGTTGGCGGGGATCGGCGTGTGATCGCTGTGGCTGACGATTGAATCGGGCGCTCCGGGCGGACGGTTCACGTCGATCACCAGCCGTGAGTAGTTGTGCAGGATCAAAAAGGCATCCAGCCGGGCCGCCAGGCGCTCAGCCAGCTCGGCCACGCCCAGATCCCAGGCCACATGGGTGTCGAGCACAGCGGGGCTGAGCTGAAGGCCGCCCAGGCGGCCGGGGATGGCGCGGCCGGCGTGGTCGGCGGTGAGCAGCCACTCGGAGCGGCCGCTGCAGCCGACGATGCGGAAAACGTCCGGATCGTCGGCTCCCAGCAAGGGATCCGGAAGCGTCATGGCAGTCAGAATGGCGAGTCCAAGGGTCTGGGAATCACGGACCGATCGCTTGCGTCCGGTGAGCCCTCGTCGGTGCGGTTCGTCAGCGGATCAGCTCAGAACTTACGCAGTTCCCTGCGCATCTTGAGGGGATGGTGGCCGGCCTGCTGCTGGTTGAAGATCACGATCGACGCGGCGGCCAGCAGGAGAGCGATGACGGCCACAACACCCCAGGAGATGGCAGGCCGGCCCTGGGGAAGGCCGTGGACGCGTCGCCTGGACGCAGCGCGGCGCCGCCATCCTGATGGCCTCTTGAACCTTCCCATCGACGATCCTCAGTCACTGATCCCGGCCCCGATCGATGGAGAGGGGTGAAAAGATACCCAGCATCGCCCCAGCTGGCCTGCCATGGACGTTCCAGTCCTGCTGCTTTCTACCGGTGGCCACCAGCTCGAAGCGGCCGAGACGCTGGTCCAGGCGGGCCGGTTCGCGGTGATCCTGTTCGCCGCCAGGGCCATGGCCGAGCTGATGGTGCGGCTGCGCCTGCCGGCCATCCTCGGGGAACTGGTGGCGGGTGTGCTGATCGGCGTCTCAGGGCTTCCCCTGATCCTGGCCCCGGAGCTGGTCGGGGACCTCAACTCCTTCGCCCAGGGCGCGATCGCTTCACTGGCCCAGGTGGGCCCCGACCAGGTTCAAGAGATCTACGACCACAGCTTCAGCAACCTGCAGGCGGTGGGCAAGATCGGCCTCTTCGCCCTGCTCTTTCTCACCGGGCTGGAGAGCGAACTCGATGAACTGATGGCGGTGGGGATGCAGGTGATCACGGTTGCCCTCACCGGGGTGGTGCTTCCCTTTGCCCTGGGGACCTTCGGCCTGCATGCCCTCTTCGCCGGTGCGGCGATGACGACCACCAGCATCGGCATCACGGCCAGCGTGTTGGGGGAGCTGAAGTTCCTGCGCACCCGTGATGGCCAGACGGTGATCGGCGTCGCCGTGCTCGATGACTCCTCGGCATCGTGATCCTGGCCGTGGTGGTGGCACTGGCGGGCGGGGAAGGCTTAGCCATCGCACCGGTTCCCAAGCTGATCGCAGCGGCGGTAGTGTTTGCGGGTGTGGCGCTGTTCCTGAGCCGTACCGCCGCCCCCGCCTTCGACTTGCCGCTGGATCGCCTGAAGGCCCCCGGCGAGATGGTGGTGGCGGCCTGATCCTGAGTGCCTCGCGGCACCGGCATTCGATCGAGGAGGCGGTGAAGCCCCTGGTGGCACTGTTCGCCACAGTGTTTTTCGTGCTGATCGGCAGCGGCCTCGATCTGGCCGTTCTCAATCCCTTCGAGGCCGCTAACCACGAGGGGCTGGTGATGGTGATGGGCACCACCTTTCTGGCTCCGGTGCTGCTGCGCCTCGTGCTGGCCAATCCTGAGGCTGCCGTTGAGGTCGCCCCAAGGATCTCGTCTCCCTGATGGCGACCCAACTCCCCTAATCCTCGCTCGACTTCGACTTCCCCGCCGGCAGGGGTGGCAGAGCGGGTGGAGAGAGCACCTCCAGCTCGGGGGGATTGGGAGCGGTTTCAGGGCCGATCAGGTCCACCGCGGAGCGTTGCACCACCAGACGAAAGCGCAGGGGTGCCTGCTTCTGGTTGATGAAGTCCTGCACGGCGGCCACCTGCTGGGTGGTCGGCAGCGCCGGATCAGTGACCCGCACCCGGGCCCGGATCAGGGGCGGATTCTTCTGCCAGTCAATGGAGACCCCCACCAGATCAATGGCGGGGTCGCCGCCGAGGGTGATCGTGCTGCTGCGCAGGCGCTGCTCGATCACCGCCTCCAGCTGCTGAGCCTTGGTTTCCAGCCGGTAGCGGCTCACCAGGCGATAGAAGCTCGCGCTCAGTGGAATCACCAGCAGGGCGGTGAGGGCCACGCTGGTGAGACCGAGCCTGCTCTGGAAGAGGCGACGCCGGTAGGCCCGCTCAAGGATGGCCAGGGCCGCCATCGCCCCCACCATGATCCCGAGCAGGTTGGTGGCGAACAGCAGCAGCGCGCCATAGGCCTGCAGCCAGTAGGAGGAGGCCAGCAGGATTCCCACCACGCACATCGGTGGCACCAGGGCCACGGCGATCGCCAGGCCCGCCAGGGCCGAGATCGCATCCTTTCTGAGCTTGGCGAACATCGCCACCGCGCCTGCCACCAGGGCCACGCCCAGATCCAGCAGGTTGGGGCTGGTGCGGTTCATCACTTCGCTGCCGAAGCTGGGGAAGGCCACCAGATGGCCCACCCCCATGGCCAGCAGCACGCAGATCACCACCCCAAGCATCAGGGTGCGCAGGGCCCGCAGCACCATCGGCGCCCGACCCCGCAGGGTCTCGAAGGCCATCGCCTGCAGCGGCAGGATCCAGGGGGCCACTACCATCGCGCCGATCACCACACCGGGGCTGTTGGCCAGCAGGCCGAGGGTGGCGATCAAGGTGGCCCCCACCGTGAGCACCACAAACACCAGGTTGAAGCTGGCCTCGTGCTCGAACTCCCGACGCAGGGCATCCAGACGGGCGTCGTCCGGGGTGGCGGTGGTGGCAGTCATTGCTGGGCCGGAGGCGGTCGGCGGAGGCCAATGATGCTGCCTGCAGATCAAGCCAGCCCGTTGGCAGCGCTGCACCCGTTGCAGCAATCCGATTCAGGGCTGGATCGGTACTCCAGATGTTCCTGCTCGCCGCTGCGATGCCGATTCCCCTGACCGCCCTGCTGCTCGCACTCGCAGCCCCCCAGCCCGTTGTCCTGCCCGAATTCGTTCAAGCCGGCGCCAGGCCGATGGCCGTGGCTGCCGGTGGCTGGGTCGCCCAGGCGCGGACTGCCGCCCTGGCCTCTTCCCTGCAGGGAAAACCGGTGGTGGTTGACATCTACGCCAGCTGGTGCGGGGCCTGCCGCACGATCGCCCCCACCCTGCGCTCCCTCCAGCAACAGAAGGCCGGCAAGGCCACCTTCGTGAAATTCGATGTATCCGATGCCAGCAAGCTGAAGGCCTCACGCGCCAGGGCCAAAGAGCTGGGGCTGGGTGCCTTCCTGGAGGCCAACCGCAGTCAGACCTCGCTGGTGGCCGTGATCAACCCGGCCACCGGCGCCACGGTGCAGACCTTCCGGGCCAGCACCGATGAGCGCGCCTACAGCTCGGCGATCCAGAAAGCTCAGACGCAGCTCAAGCCGTGACCAGTGCTGCTCGCGGGAAGGGCCGTTCCTTTCTGCTAACGCTGGCCGGACTGGCCCTGCTCGGGGTGCTGGCGCTGCACTGGCTGCCGCAGATCGGCGCGCAGCTGGATCTGGCGATCCTGACCGTGTCGCAGGCCTACGCCCAGCAGTTCGAGGCCAGCCCAGCAGGCCCCGGCTTCCTGCTGCCGCTGGTGGCGTTCGGTGGCGGGCTGCTGGCGAGCATCTCGCCCTGCGTGCTGGCCATGCTGCCGCTGAACCTCAGTTACATCGGCACGCTCGGCCCACTCAGCCGACGCCAGGCCGCCGTCCGCGTGGGGGGCTTCGTGGCCGGCACCGTCGTGGTGCTGAGCCTGTTCGGGCTGATCGCCTCCTTCGCGTCGGCCATCGTGGTGGACCACCGCGGTCCGGTGCACGTGGGGGTGGGGCTGATCATCCTGGTGATGGGCCTGAAGCTGGCCGGCTGGCTGCCCCTGCCCCTGCCCCGCCTGCCGGACCTGCCCCCCGCCGGCGGACCGTTCCTGGTGGGCATGGGCTTCGCCCTGGTCAGTTCCCCCTGCGCCAGTCCGGTGCTGTTCTCGGTGCTCGCCGCCGCCGCCGGCACAGGCTCCACGGCGTTGTCGGTGGTGACGATGATCAGCTATGCCCTGGGCTACACCGTGGTGATTGCCGCATCCAGCCTCTGGGTGGGCCTGATGAATGCCTCCAGGCGGCTGCTCGACCATGCCGGAATGATCAGCCGGGTGAGCACCCTGGTGCTGTTTACGGCTGGGATTTACTACACCGCCCAGGGTCTGATCTGGACCTGGCAGAACTGAGCGAAGCAAAGCTGGCGATCGCCGCCTCGCCGCGGCGGTGGATCTCGCGGGCGTAATCGGTCCAGGTGCCCTGGCCCCAGTAGCGGAAGCAGCTGGTTTCCAGCAGCAGCAGGTGGAGCAGCGCCTGCTGGTAGGGCGGGGTCTTGGTGATCAAGGGGTCGCTGGCCACCAGGGGATCGAAGACCTGGTGGAAGCGGGCACTGAGGCCAGCCATCGGCTCCAGCACGTTGGCGTAGCCCTCCACCCAGCTGAGGTCGTTGGTCCAGGAGGCGCCGGTCATGGAGAAGGAGGGATCACGGGCCTGGAGATCACTGATGGCCGCTTCGGTGGCCTCTGCTGTGGCTGGGCCGCCCAGCGGCTCCAGCCGTTGCCAGAGCCTGTGCTGGCCCACCGCCTGAATCTTCGGGAACTCCTCTGAGGACACACCGGCTGCATCGAGCAAGGCGAGATATTCACTGCCATTGATGGCCACCGTGCCTGGATCCTGGCCCCGGGCGGCGATGCTGCGATGGGCCTGAAGGAAGGCCGGCGGGAACTCGTTCATCATCACGCCGCCATTTTCGCCGTCGGCAATCTGTGAAACGAGTGCGGGAATCGTGGTGGCCCCCAGCGGCTGCCGGCCCAGGCCCAGGGCTTCGTGATAGGGCTGCATCTGGCCCACCAATTTGGTGTCCGAGCCCTGGGTTTTGATCAGCGCAATGAGGCTGGCCGTTTCGCCGCTGGAGCTGCGCGCCACCAGTTGATTGGGGATGAATGTCTGCTCCCGTCGCAACCCGGAGCCATCGAGATTCTCAACGCTGTGTTCCTGCACCAGCAGCCAGCGGTAGCCACAGTCGTTGAGGGCTTTCACCAGGGCATAGAGGGTGTCGGGGTGATTGGGCAGGTGCATTTCCGGTGGTGAGAAGCCCTTCACGCGCTGTAGGGCCTCCCGGCCGAAGAGGGCCGCGAACTGGTGTTGCCAGGCCAGGATCTGCAGCTTCAGGTCGGGGATCGGCGTGGAGGGAGCCACCGCATGGCTCCAGAAGGTGCCAAGCCATTCCACGTGCGGTTGAAGGGCTGGATCACAGGCGAGCGTCTGGAGGGCTTCGATGATGTCGTGGCGGCCCATCTGGCCCAGTCCCCAGAGCAGATTGCCGGAATAATCCAGCATGATCCGGGGGTTGCAGCCCTCCTCAATCAGCTGGGGAATGATCTCAGCGAGGCGCTTGTAGCAGTGGGCAAAGGATTCGGCGTTGTGATTGTCGCCCTCGCCTTGGTGCTCCAGCATGTATTGCAGATGGGAGATGAGTTCTCCGTTCGCACCGGCTGGAATCGTGGGCTGGTGCATGTGCAGCGCACAGGCAAAGCCAGAGCGGAGCTGCGCCAGGTTCAGATTCGACGGCGGCAGCCCCCCTGGCCCCCTCGGACCGGCCCGTTGGACCAGCTCGAGGATTTCCGTTTCGAAGCCGGCGATCGGCGGCAGGGCGTGGTTGCTGATGACTGAATCCATCGGCCCATCATCGCGACCGCTGCGGGCGCCTGGCTGGCGCATGGGTCGTCGGTGTCACTGGCGTGATCAGCGGCCGACTCCTAAGGTTTGATCCCCTGATCGCTCGCCCGGTGCGCACACTTCCCCTTGCCCTGACCGCTGCACTCCTGGTGCTGCCGCAGCTGAGCTCTGGAGCAGCCCAGGCCCAGAGGCGGATTCCCAAACTGCCGGGGTACAACGAGTGTCCACTGGGTTATGTCAATGACCTGAAGCAGCATTGCAATTCACCGATCGATTACGAGGTGAAGCCCACCTATGGAAAACCCTGTGACTCGGGGTGGATGAATATTGGAGCCGGTTACTGCAAGAAAAAAACCCTTGGGATTTTCTGATCACGATGGCGGGGCGTGAGGCCCGCCGCTGGGAAGCTCCACAGTCAGCAGCAATGCACTTCCCGTGGAGCTGAAGCCACGGAATCGTGAAGGTGTGCCGAGAGATTCTTAACAGCCGCGCCGATCATGATCATGCTGGGGATCACGTAATCGCGCAGCCTGATGCGACAGCGCCGAAGCGTTGATCGAACAGAAGCCAACGCGCCCCCCACGCACGATGCTGGAGGCCCTGATCCAGATCCGGACAGAACGCTGGGTGGTGGTGGTGGATGCCTCAGTGCTGCCACGCTCCTCACCGGCGAGAGCCGTGCTGCCCGGGCACCTGGCCTGCGTTGCCGGGTGGAAGTGGGCGGGAAGCGCGCCTGGCGCGGACGCTCAGAACGACGCTTCCGTCTGGCCGGCGAAGCGGCCGGCGTAGCACTCGCTGCCCTCCAGCCTCTGGAACACGAACTGGCAGATCGCGGTGCCGGGATGCACGGCCAAAGGGGCGGGGCCGAAGTTGCTCATCTCCAGCACCTGCTGGCTGTCGATGCCGGGTCCCATGAAGGGGGCGCTGATGTGCACCATCAGGCCCAGCCGCGCAAAACGGCTGCGACCCTCCAACCAGCCGCACAGCCCGGGGCCCAGGCGCAGGCGCTCCTGGGTGATGCCGAGCACCGTTTCGCCCGGCATGATCAGGATGTGCTGGCCCTCTGAAACCTCGATCTTCTCGGTGAGCTGCCGGTAGTCGGTGTGCTCACGCGCCTCGATCACAGCGTGCACCTTGCGGAACACCCGAAAGGTGGGGGCGAGGGTGAGGTCGAGCGAGGCGGGGCCCAGCCGCTCGGGATCGAAGGGGGTGACCGTTATCGCACCCTGCTGGATCGCCCGCAGGATCGCCTCTCTCCCAAGCACGGCCATGGCGTTCCCTGGGGTTTGGGCGTGGATGGATTGTCTCAGGCGGTGGCAGCCTCTGGGCCCTCCAGCCCCTGGCCCAGGATCCCGTTGGGGAGAGCGGCCGCAGCATCCCAAAGCCAGAAGGGATCCCAGCAGGGTCGCCTGCCTGACGGGCCGCCCTACACCAAACCTGGCCCGGTTGCCCGGCAGCCACCACCATCGCTCCATGGCCTCCAGCCCCTCTGCTGCCTTCCTGCGCCTGCGCGCGTTCATCGCCGAACGCATGCGCCTGAGCCCCATCGACCAACCACTCATGCTCTTGGAACTCCTCAGCCGCCGCAGCCCGGCCCCAGCGCAGGACCTGGCCCGGTGGATCCTGGAAGCGCATGGTGGGTGGCGAGGAGGTGTTTGCCCCACCGCCACCGCATGCCTGCGATTGTTGGGGGCTGGGCGGGCTGTTGCTCGGCAACCCCCACACCAGCGTGCTTAGGAGGTTCCGGGAAGGTGCCTGAAACCCCCGCTACCCTGAAATCATCTGGCTACCGGCCCTGCCGGCAGGGCGCGTGGTGAATGACCTGCTGACGCTGCCCTTGGCACAACGGCTGGAGTTGGTCCAGACCCTATGGGATTCCATTGCTGCAGAGCAGATCGGACCGGAACTCTCGGAAGCCGACCGCCAAGTGATCGATCAGCGGTTGGAGCGGTTCCTGGCCGACGGCGAAGCGGGGCTTGATGCCGATGAGGTGCTGAACGCAATGGAGCAGTCCCTCTGATCATGGTGCTGAGGCTCCGTCCCGAAGCCCGGCTCGATCTCGAAGCTGCAGCCCGTTGGTACGAAGCCCAGGGCCTATTCCGAGGGCTATCGGAACACCCGCCGTGCTCTGATCCGGCGCTTCCCCTACGGCGTGATCGACCTGCCCGTTCCCGAACAAGGCACCATCGCTGTGCTGGCCGTGCTGCATTGTGGCCGCGACCCCAAACTCTGGCGGCAGCGCTCCAGCAGGTGAGCCCCCATGCCCCCGCCCCCCTCCGCCAGCTACCAGCGCCTGGTGGGCAAACTGCTTGGGGGGTGCGAAGGAAGAGCGACCCTCACGCCGTTCCCCACAACCGGAACTCCACCTGCTGAGAGGCTGCCTGAAAGTCCTTGTCGGTTGTCAGCAGCGTCAGCTCGTAGCGCTGGCAGAGTTGAACAAGCAGGGCATCAATGGTGCCGATCTGGATCCCTCGCCGGCGGCAGACATTGCGGATTTCGGCTGCTGCCATGTGGTCCTGCTTGTCGGGCTGGAGGAAGGCGAGGGCGGAAAGGCGTTCCACGAGCTGCTCTCGGTTTTTGGGGCCGGCAAAACCCTGGAGAACCTCCTGGAGCACCAATCCCGTGGTGAAGACCTGCTCGGCACCCTGGAGAGCGGCACGGAGGGCGACCACCTCAGGCACGCCTGGCTGGCCATCACGGCGAAAGGCCAGCGACCAGACCGAGGTGTCGACCAGCAGGCTCACCGCTGGCGTTCCCGTTCGGCCTTGTAGTCGTAGCCGGGGTCCCACTCAAGCTTGCCGAAGAGCTCGGCAACCTGTCGCTGCTCCCGGCGCGCGATGAACTCCTGAAGGGCTCGGGTCACGGCGGCCTTCTTGGTGGGCTCACCGCTAACACGGAACGCGTGATCAAGCAGGTCCTGATCGAGAGCCAGATTCGTGGCCATGTGTGACCTCGCCGTGAGGTCCCCACACATTAGGGCCATCGGCCTGGCTGAGGGGACAGGCAAGCGCATGGCATCGCGGCAGGGCTTCTCCCCCACCAGTGCCACCCCCGTCTCATCCCGCCAGGATTCCCCCATGCTCCCGCCCTCTGCTGCCTTCCTTCGCCTGCGCGCGTACATCGCCGAGCGGATGCGCATGAGCCCCATCGACCAACCCCTGATGCTGATGGAACTGCTGGGCCGGCGTAGCCCCGCACCCGCGCACAACGTGGCCCGGCGGTGAGGTGGGTGCCTTTTATTGGACAGCTTCGGCCCCTGACATCGTTAGCCCAGGACGGGAGGAACAGGGTTCTCTCTCAGTGTAGACCTCTTGGGGAGTTCTGCCTCCCAGTGCACTGTGGGGTCTTACATGGCAATAC
>NZ_JAHLYS010000025.1 GCF_025128055.1 Synechococcus sp. CS-1329
GAAGTGGAAGATCACCAGCTGGTAGGGACCGCCGTTGTACAGCCACTCGTCGAGGCTGGCGGCTTCCCAGATCGGGTAGAAGTGCAGGCCGATGGCGTTGCTGGAGGGAACAACAGCACCGGAGATGATGTTGTTGCCGTAGAGCAGGGAGCCAGCGACGGGCTCACGGATGCCGTCGATGTCGACGGGGGGGGCGGCGATGAAGGCCACGATGAAGCAGATCGTGGCAGCCAGGAGGCAGGGAATCATCAGCACACCGAACCAACCGACGTAAATTCGGTTGTTGGTGGAGGTGACCCACTGACAGAAACTGTCCCAGCTGCCAGCGCGTCCGCTGCGAACGGCGGTGGTCATTGGAGGAATGAGTGCGGGATGGACTCGCCCCACGATCTGTTCAATCGCCAGGCGCCCTCTGAAGCTAGGCAAAGCCTCCGATCAGGCCGGTGAAACTCTTGAATCGTTGCCTGTATAGAAAGAAGTTCATCAACAACTTCATCAAGACTTCATGAAGAAGCTGTGCGCCACCAGGCCTGGCCCTGGCTGAGGAACCCCTGCCAATCGAGCCGCTCCGCCTCGGCGGCTTTGGCCACCAGCAGGGGTGCCTGCTGGCGCAGGGCCTGCACATCCAGTTCGGGCACCCCGCTGGAGAGCGCGAGCACATCGGCCATGGCGTGGGCCACCACCCGGGTCAGGTAGGCGGCGCTCAGGGCCTGCAGCGCTCCCCCCACCAGCCAGGTGGTTCCCTCCAGGCGCATGGCCGAGAGCAGGGCCTGGCTGGTCCACTCCGTCACCCCCAGGGCGAGGGCTGCCTTGGCCAGCTCGGTGGCGGCCTCCCGCAACTGGGCCAGCTGCCAGGGGCAATCCCACAGCTGCGCCATCTCCTTGAGCATCAGACCGTTGGCCACCGCCAGCACCAGCAGATCGACGCTGGGCATCGGGGCCGCGAAGACCCCGGCGGCCACCAGCCACTGGGTGCGCCGCACCAGCCCATCGAGCTGCGCGCGCCTCAGGCTCTCCAGCTTGGTCTGCCACTGCGCATGCAGGGCTTCCAGCAGGCGCAGCTCGGTCTGCAGCAGCAGGCTTCGGCCGCGGGAGCGCAGCATCCGGCTGCAGGGTTCAAGGGCGGCGCTGAGCTGCTCCTCTTCGCCGCTCCAGAGCAGCACCTGATCGACCAGCGAGCCCGGCAACTGGGCACTCAACTCGCGGAGCAGGTCTGGTTGCCGTGAGGGACCGCGGCTGACGACCAGCAGAAACACGGCCTGGCCCGCGGGCAGGGATTCGAGCCAGCGCAGCTCAGCCGCCCGCAGGGGGGTCTCGAGATGGATGAGCAGCAGATCGCACTGCTGGAACAGCCATGGCCAGCGCCAGTGGGGGCTGTGGCTCGGCAGGGGGTGACCCCAGTGCAGGCGGAGGGGCAGGGGGGGCCTGAGTGCGCGGATCAACTCCGGCTGCAGGCCGGCGGGCGGCAGGCTGACTCCGGCCAGTCCCACCTGCAGTTGCTGGCGTGGCTGCCGCTCGCGCAGCTGCTGCAGCTGCTGCTGCCGGCCCTGGTGCTCGGCCGCGGCGGCGGGGTCGGCCCCAGGGGGCTGCAGCCGCTCGAACTGAGTCAGCAGCCCGTCGCAGCGATCGATCCAACCGTTCCAGTGGGAGGGAAGCCTGGGCTGGATCGTGGCCTTGCCACGGCTGAGCCACCAGAGGCCCCCAGCCGCCGCGGCCACCACCACGATTCCGGAGAAGCTGCCATGCAGGCTGTCGCCCAGCAGCAGACCGCCGGCCAGCACCAGGGCCGCCGGCATCCAGGGCATTCCCGGCCGCCAGTTCCATCCACTGGAGTCGCCCTGCGTTGCTGGGGTGACAGCGCCGCTGTCCGGGGAGGCGGCGGAGGGGGAGGCGGCGGGGGTGGTCAAGGGAGTCGGACGCTGCCTGAGCAGTGTCTCTCTAGCTCAGCCGCCCACTCCTGCCCAGGCTGCCTGGATCCCCTCCAGACTGGGTGGGTCCAGCGGCCTTGCCATGGTGGAGACGGCCCAGGCCGCCAGTCTGAAGCTCACCCCCCGCCTGGAGCTGGAGCTGGCGCGCCTGCTGCTGCTGCAGCAACAGGAGCAGCACTGGCACGGCGGGCTGCCGGTGCTGGTGCTGGATCGCTGCTGGTTGCAGCTTCAGGTGCTGGCGGTGGAGCGTCTGGCGGCGGAATTGCCACCCGATTGCACGGCTGAGGCCCCCGAGCTGGAGGCCTTCCGCCAGTGCTGCCGCCAGGGTCTGAGCCCTGCGGCGGCAGAGGCCCACTGCTGGCGGGAGTTCGGTGAGGAGGCCTGCCGGCTGGCCCTGAAACGGCACTGGCAGGCGCAGGAGCGGGGCCATGGCGGCTGGACCCTGCCCACCTATCTCGCCTTCCTGGCCCGCTACCGCCAGTCCCTGACCGCTCCAGGTCCACGGCCGTTGCCGCTGCTGGTGCTCCCCCGCGCCGGCAGCGGCGAGTCCCAGCGGCTGCTCTGGCTCGTGGCCCCGTGAACCGTTGATGCGGCACACTTGCCCCCTGATTGAAGGCTCCGGCCATGGCCGACGAGAACACAGCAGCAACGCCCCAGCCTGAGCAGGATCAGTCCGCTCGGACCCGGCGCATCGAGACGGGCCGGGGCGGTGGTGGCGCCGGTGCCGGCGGCGGTCGTGAGCGCGACGCCGGTGGTTTCCGCATCCGCCTGAGCGAGAACGAGCAGCGGGCGGCCCAGGCCGTTCAGGAAGCCTTCCAGCTCCGCTCCCCCGTGGCGGCTCTGGGCTTCTCGATCCGCACCGTGGCCCAACTGCTGGAGCAGGGTCAGCTGGAGGCCCTGCTCGCGGAGCACCGCGCCCAGGGCGGCGCCGCCCGCAGTGAAGGCACCCCCCGCGACGGACAGAGGGCCCGGCGGGCCCCCGCCGAGGGCCGGGGTGAGCGCCGCGCCTCCAGCCGTCCTGATCCCTTTGCGCGCCCCAGCCGTCCCCAGGCCGCGGCCGCTGAGCTGGAGCCGAGCGCCGATGGCGTCGACGCTCCCGATCAGGCCCCTGAGCCCGATCAGGCCCTCGAGGTGGTGATCTCTGAGCCGGAGCAGGTCACGAGCCAGCCTGAGGCGATCAGCGAAACCAGCAAGAGCAGCGAAACGGCTGAGACGCAACCGTGAGCGCCAGGCCCCGGGTTCTCTCCGGTGTCCAACCCACCGGTGCCCTGCACCTGGGCAACTGGCTCGGGGCCATTCGCAACTGGGTCAGCCTCCAGGACGACCACGACACGTTTTTTTGTGTGGTGGATCTCCATGCCATCACGGTGCCCCACGATCCGGCGCTGCTGGCGGAGAACACGCGCCGCACCGCCGCGCTCTACCTGGCCAGCGGCATCGACCCCGAGCGTTCCAGCGTTTTCGTTCAGAGCCAGGTCACGGCCCACAGCGAGCTCACCTGGCTGCTGAACTGCGTGACTCCGCTGAACTGGCTGGAGCGGATGATCCAGTTCAAGGAGAAGGCGCGCAAACAGGGCGAGAACGTCTCGGTGGGGCTGCTGGATTACCCCGTGCTGATGGCGGCCGACATCCTTCTCTACGACGCCGATCTGGTGCCGGTGGGCGAAGACCAGAAGCAGCACCTGGAGCTGGCCCGCGACATTGCCCAGCAACGCATCAACGCCCGCTTTGCCCCCGAGGACCGGCCGCTGCTGAAGGTGCCCGAGCCGCTGATCCTGGCTGAAGGGGCCCGGGTGATGAGCCTGCAGGATGGCCGCAGCAAGATGAGCAAGAGCGACCCCAACGAGGGCTCCCGCCTCAACCTGCTCGACCCCCCTGAGCTGATCACCCGCAAGATCAAGCGGGCCAAGACCGATCCGGTGCTGGGGCTGGAGTTCGGCAATCCCGAGCGCCCTGAGGCCGACAACCTGCTGGGGCTCTATGCGCTGCTGAGCGGAGTGGGCCGCGAGGTGGCCGCGCGGGAGTGCGCTCCGATGGGCTGGGGTCAGTTCAAGCCCCTGCTGGCGGAGGCGGCGGTGGAGGCCCTGCGCCCCCTGCAGGAGCGCTATGCGGCGATCCTCGCCGAACCGGGCTATCTGGATCAGGTGTTGCGCAGCGGCCGGGAGCGGGCCAGTGCCGTGGCCGAGGCCTCCCTGGAGCGGGTGCGTGCGGCCATGGGATTCCTGCCTTCACGCTGATCACAGGCCCTGAATGGATCAGCTGAACTGATCAGTTGATCCTTTGGAAGGGGGGCTTGCGCATTCGCTGTAGCGTGGTAGCGGCACCTCGGTGCCGCCAGTGCTGACGCCTGATTCCGCCCCGGGGGATGCGGCGGGCTGTGGATGGTGCACATCAACTTCGATTTGTCGAGGCGATAGGCGATCCAGCGCCGGACGGGTGTGACGACAAGCACAATTTCTTCATCTAAAAGTGTTGCGTTCTGTATGGCAGGTCAGGGATCAAGCCGTGGGCCCTTGGAGGCCCTGGGCACCACGGCCATCCTGCTGGCCCTGCCGGCACTGATCTCCAGCCGCTACGGCGCTGCCCTGGCTGCCCTGCCGCCCCCGCCAGAGACCGCCATGGCCGCAGTCCAGGTCCAGGCCCAGGTCCAGGCCCAGGTCCCCAGGAGCGCGGCCCGCTTCCCCATGACCCGCCAGCGCAGGGCCTTTCTGGCCACGATCCGCTTCGCTGAGGGCACCTGGACCAATGGGTCCGCTGAGGGCTACCGCACCCTCTACGGCGGCGAGCTGTTCTCCTCCCTCGAGAAGCACCCAGACACCGTGGTGGTGAAGCGCTACGCCAGTGCCGCCGCCGGGGCTTACCAGATGCTGCCGGCCACCTGGAAGGCCGCCAGCCGCAGCCTCAGTCTGCGCGGCTTCGGGCCGGCCAATCAGGACCAGGCCGCTCTCTACCTGGCTGAGCGGCGCGGTGTCCTCACCGCGATCGACCGGGGCCAGCTCTGTGATGAGTCCATGGCCCGCCTGGCCTGGGAGTGGGCCTCCTTTCCCCTGCAGCACGGCGGCAGTGCCTATGGCCAGCCCGTCAAGAGCGCAACGGAGCTGCGCCGCTTCTTCAAGGAGCAGCTTCACGCTCAAGCCCCACAGCCACAGCCCCGGGCCGACAACCGTCTGGGTTGATCAGGGCTCCCGGTAGACCACCCGGCCGCGGTCGTCATTGCCCACATCGAGCAGATCGTCGTGCATCAGCCGCTCGATCTCGTCGCGCACCCGCGCGCGCGGGGTGTCGCGGGGGAGCTGGCACTCGAGCAGGGCGTCGTTGTAGGTGAAGCCCGCGGGTCCGGCGCGCCGGGCCAGGGCCAGCAACTGGCGATCGAGGGGCGGCAGGGCGTTGGCGGGAGCCCCGGCCTCAAGGGCCGCGAGCGCGTCCTGGAGCAGCAGCGGCTGGTTGGCCTGGTCCACCAGCTCCGCAATCAGGAACAGATCCACCAGCTGGCCGATGTAGCAAAGGCCGAAGGTGAGCAACCAGAGGGTGCCGCTCAGGGGCTTGCGCGCATAGAAGCGCTGCAGACCGCAGACCCCGAACAGCCCCAGGGCCCAGAGCAGATAGCCAGGCGCCACATGGCGGCGCTGCAGGCGCATCCCAGGGGCGGCCGCTCGTTTCAAGGCTGGGGTGGTGGGGGCAGCTCGGGCAGCCCCACCCCGGCCTGGCGCAGCTCCGCCGAGAGATTCCAGACGCTCAGCACCAGGCGGTGCCAGGGGGCCATGGCCTGCATGTCGAGGGCCATGCTCACCGGTGCGGCCGAGCGCAGGCTCCTGGCGGCCACCAGCTCCTTGCGGGCGGTGTTCAGACGATCGGCCAGAGCCTCCTGGTCGCCACTGCTCATCACGCTCTCCGGGCAGTGCTGGAGCAGCAGCAGGCCGCGATCGAACCAGAAGTCGAAATCCAGCAGCAGCGAACCCAGCAGCTGGTCGAGCAGCTCGCCCGCAGCCTCCGGCCTGGGGGTCGAATCCGGTGTGGGGGGAAGATTGCTCACCGATCAACCTTAGGAATCCATCGGACGGCAGGGCCGAATCCGATGCGTAGGATCGACCCTGGCCTGGCTCGATTCCGTGTCCCCATCCCCGTCGACGCTCCCGGCCGCTGGCCCTGGCCCGAGCCCGGAGTCGGCGCTGAACCAGGGCGGCGGCGCCACCCGCCTGCGCCTGCCGCGCACCAGCGAGAGCCCGGAGCTGTTGCGCATCCGCCACTCCATGAGCCATGTGCTGGCCATGGCGGTGCAGACGCTCTTCCCCAGCGCCCAGGTCACGATCGGACCCTGGACCGAGAACGGCTTCTACTACGACTTCGACAACCCTGAACCCTTCACCGAGGCCGATCTCAAGGCCATCAAGAAGGAGATGGGCAAGATCATCGCCCGCAAGCTGCCGCTGCAGTGCCTCGAGGTGAGCCGCCAGGAGGCGGAGGAGCGCATCAGGGCTCAGAACGAGCCCTACAAGCTGGAGATCCTGGCGGGGATCCAGGAGCCGATCACGCTGTACACCCTGGGCGAGCAGTGGTGGGACCTCTGCGCCGGCCCCCATGTGGCCAACA
Source organism: Synechococcus sp. CS-1329 (assembly GCF_025128055.1). Taxonomy (GTDB): domain Bacteria; phylum Cyanobacteriota; class Cyanobacteriia; order PCC-6307; family Cyanobiaceae; genus Regnicoccus_A. The sequence continues at coordinate 6,519 of NZ_JAHLYS010000025.1, forward strand.
CCAGCGAACTCAACCCCAAGGCCTTCGAGCTCGAGAGCGTGGCCGGTGCCTACTGGCGCGGTGATGAAACCAAGGCCCAGCTGCAGCGCATCTACGGCACCGCCTGGCAGACCGCGGAGCAGCTGGCCGAGTACAAGCACCGCAAGGCCGAGGCCCTGCGCCGCGATCACCGCCGCCTCGGCACCGACCTCCAGCTCTTCTCGATCGAGGATGAGGCCGGCGCCGGGCTGGTGTTCTGGCACCCCCGCGGCGCCCGCATGCGCCTGCTGATCGAAGACTTCTGGCGCCAGGCTCACTTCGCGGCGGGCTACGAGCTGCTGTACACCCCCCATGTGGCTGACCTGAGCCTCTGGAAAACCTCCGGCCACCTCGACTTCTACAGCGAGAGCATGTTCGGGCCGATGGCAGTCGACGAGCGCCAGTATCAGCTCAAGCCGATGAACTGCCCGTTCCACGTGCTCACCTACGCCAGCAGCCTGCACTCCTACCGCGAGCTGCCGATCCGCTGGGCCGAGCTGGGCACGGTGTACCGCTACGAGCGGCCCGGCGTCATGCATGGGCTGATGCGGGTGCGCGGCTTCACCCAGGATGATGCCCACATCTTCTGCCTGCCCGAGCAGATCGGTGATGAGATCCTCGGGGTGCTCAACCTCACCGAGACAATCCTCTCCAGCTTTGATTTCAACACCTACGAGATCAATCTCTCGACCCGGCCTGAGAAATCAATCGGTGAAGATGCGGTCTGGGAGCTGGCCACCGCCGGCCTGATCGAGGCGCTCGATCGCAAGGGCTGGGCCTACAAAGTGGATGAGGGCGGCGGAGCGTTCTACGGCCCCAAGATCGACATCAAGATCGAGGATGCCATCGGCCGCCTCTGGCAGTGCTCCACGATTCAGCTCGATTTCAACCTGCCTGAGCGCTTCGATCTCCACTACGTGGCAGCCGACGGCAGCCGTCAGCGACCGATCATGATTCACCGCGCCATCTTCGGCTCGCTGGAGCGGTTTTTCGGGATCATGGTGGAGAACTACGCCGGCGATTTCCCCTTCTGGCTGGCCCCCGAGCAGGTGCGCCTGCTGCCGGTCACCGATGAGGTGATCCCCTATGCCGAGCAGGTGCTGGAGCAGCTGCGCTCCGCCGGGGTGCGGGCCGTGATCGATCGCAGCGGTGATCGCCTCGGCAAACTGATTCGCACCGGCGAGCAACAGAAGATCCCGCTGCTGGGGGTGATCGGCGCCAAGGAGGCCCAGCAGGGCAGCGTCAGCCTGCGCTCCCGCCGCGACGGCGACCTCGGCAGCGTTCAGACCTCTGCATTGGTGGCGGCGGCTCGGGCCGCCACTGAAACCCGCGCCGCTGGCCTGGGCCTCGAGGCCGTCGCGCCCTGATGGGAGTCCATCGCCTGATTTCCCCATGACCATCCTCCTGGCCGGCGACATCGGTGGCACCAAGACCCTGCTGGCCACCTACCGGCTGGAGGAGGGCCAGATGGTGCAGCTGCGCTGCGAGCGCTTCGCCTCAGCTGCCTGGGACGATTTCTCCGCTCTGCTGCGTCAGTTCCTCGCCGGCGCTGAGGCCGGGTCCGAGGCCCCAAGCCATGGCTGTCTGGCGATTGCCGGGCCGGTGCAGGACGGGCGGGTGCGGCTCACCAACCTGCCCTGGCAGCTCGATGAGCTGGAGCTGGCGACCGCCTGCGGCCTGGAGCGTCTGGAGCTGGTGAACGACTTCGCCGTGCTGATTTATGGGCTGCCGCATCTGGGGGAGTCGCAGCAGGCGCTGGTGCGCGAGGGAGTGCCCCAGCCGGGCCCCCTGGCGATCCTCGGGGCTGGCACCGGCCTCGGCGTGGCCATCGGGGTGCCGGGGCCCCGGGGCCTGATCGCCCTGGCCAGCGAGGCCGCCCACGCCGATTTCTCGCCGCGGCTGGAGCGGGAGTGGCGATTGAAGCAATGGCTGCAGCAGGATCTCGCCCTGGAGCGGGTCTCGATCGAGCGGATCGTCAGTGGCACCGGTCTGGGCCATGTCTTTCGCTGGTTCCTCCACGAATCCGGCGCCGGCCACGGCCTGACCCAGGCAGCGCAGGCCTGGGCCCTGGCCGAGCGCCGTGGCGATGCGGAGCGCCCCGACCTGCCGGCCCTGGTGGCCATCGCCGCCGGCGAAGGCGATCCGCAGGCCGCCGCCGCCCTCGATCTCTGGCTGGCTGCCTACGGCTCCGTGGCGGGGGACCTGGCCCTGCAGAGCCTCTGCCGTGGTGGCCTCTGGCTGGGGGGTGGCACCGCCGCCAAGCTGCTGAGCCAGCTGCGTTCCCAGGCTTTTCTGGGCTCCTTCGGCGCCAAGGGCCGGCTGACGCCGGTGCTGGAGCAGATTCCCCTGCGGGCTCTGATCGACCCGGCGGCCGGTCTGTTCAGCGCCGCCTGCCGGGCGCGGATGCTGCTGGGCTGAATGGGACACTGGCGCCAGCAGAACGGTTGTGATGGTGAGGCCCCGCATCGGGCAGGGTGTGCAGGTGGATGTGCCGGCGACCACCGCCAACCTGGGTCCAGGGTTCGATTGTCTGGGGGCGGCCCTGGAGCTGAACAACCGCTTCGAGTTGCGCTGCATTGAGGGGGATGGTGAACGCTTCGACCTGCTGATCGAGGGCAGCGAGGGCGCCCACCTGCGCGGTGGACCCGACAACCTCGTGTATCGCTCCGCCCAGCGGGTGTGGAAGGAGGCGGGCCAGCAGCCGGTGGCGCTGGAGGCCCGGGTGCGGCTGGCGGTGCCACCGGCGCGGGGGCTGGGCAGCAGCGCCACGGCGATCGTGGCCGGGCTGATCGGTGCCAACGCCCTGGTGGGTGAACCGCTGAGCAAGGAGAAACTGCTGGAGCTGGCCATCGACATCGAGGGCCATCCCGACAACGTCGTGCCTTCGTTGCTGGGTGGCCTCTGCATGACCGCCCGGGCGGCTTCCCACCGCTGGCGGGTGGTGCGCTGCGAGTGGCAGGAGAGCGTCAAGGTGGTGGTGGTGATCCCGGCCATCCGGCTCTCCACCAGCGAGGCGAGGCGGGTGATGCCCAAGCTGATCCCGATTCCCGACGCCGTGGTCAACCTGGGCTCGCTCACGCTGCTGCTGCAGGGCCTGCGCACCGGCAACGGCGATCTGATCGCCGATGGCATGCACGACCGGCTGCATGAGCCCTACCGCTGGGGACTGATCCAGGGAGGTCGCGAGGTGCGCCAGGCGGCCCTGGACGCCGGAGCCTGGGGCTGTGTGATCAGTGGCGCCGGGCCGAGCCTGCTGGCCCTCTCCAGCGCCGACCATGCCGCTGCCGTGGGCCGAGCGATGGTGTCGGCCTGGGAACGTGAGGGGGTGGCCTCCCGCGCCGAAGTGCTGCGGGTGCAGCTGAGCGGCAGCCGCTGGCACGACCTGCCCGATCGCCCCTGAGCGGGCGCCCATGAGTAGTACTACCTAACTGATACATTCAGTGCCCGAAAGCCGGTTCACCCGGCTACAACCGACCCTTCTGCACGCTCGAATGGACGCCACTCTGCCCCTCACGGTTGCGTCCAGCCTCCCCGCGTCCTTCCCCTGGCTCAGCCTGATTGCCCTGTTGCCGGCGGCCGGCGCTCTGCTGATGCCGCTGGTTCCCGGGGATGGCACCGATCCGCGTGCGCCCCGCACCATCGCCCTGGTGGTGCTACTGGCCGACCTGCTGCTGATGCTCTGGGTCTTCAGCCAGCGCTTCGACGGCGGACTGAGCAGCCTGCAGCTGGTGGAGCGGGTGCCCTGGGTGCCGCTGCTGGGCCTGGAGTGGTCGCTCGGAGCCGATGGCCTCTCGGCGCCTCTGGTGGTGCTCAGCGGCTTGGTGACCCTGATGGCTGTGGCCGCCAGCTGGAACATCGAGCGCAAGACCCAGCTCTATTTCGGTCTGCTGCTGCTGCAGGCCTCGGCTCAGTCGCTGGTGTTTCTCTCTCAGGATTTCCTGCTCTTCTTCCTGGCCTGGGAACTGGAGCTGGTGCCGGTGTATCTGTTGATCGCGATCTGGGGAGGCACCCAGCGCCAGTACGCCGCCACCAAGTTCATCCTCTACACCGCCACGGCCTCTCTGCTGATTCTGATCAGCGGCCTGGCCCTGGCCCTGGGAGGCGATGGCTTCACCCTCAACCTGCAGGAACTCAGCCAGCGTTCCTATGGCGGCACTTTCGGACTGCTCTGTTATCTGGGCTTCCTGATCGGCTTCGGGGTGAAATTACCGATGTTCCCCCTGCACACCTGGCTGCCCGACGCCCACGGTGAGGCCAATGCTCCGGTGTCGATGCTGCTGGCGGGGGTGCTGCTGAAGATGGGGGGATATGCGCTGCTGCGCTTCAACGTCCAGATGCTCCCTGAGTCCCACGTGCAACTGGCGCCGGCCCTGGTGGTGCTGGGCATCGTCAACATTGTCTATGGCGCGCTCAATGCCTTCGCCCAGGACAACGTCAAACGACGGATCGCCTGCAGCTCGGTGAGTCACATGGGCTTTGTTCTGCTCGGGATCGGTGCGATCAACAGCCTCGGCATGAGCGGGGCGATGCTGCAGATGATCAGCCACGGCCTGATCGCGGCCTCGATGTTCTTCGTGACAGGCGTGTTCTATGAGCGCACCAAGACCCTCTCGATCCCGAACATGGGCGGCCTGGCCAAGGTGCTGCCGATCACTTTCGCCTTCTTCCTCGCCAGTTCGCTCGCCTCCCTGGCCCTGCCAGGCATGAGCGGCTTCATCAGTGAGATCACCGTGTTCCTGGGGATCACCTCCAACGACGGCTTCACCGTGCCCTTCCGGGTGGTGACGATCGTGCTGGCGGCCATTGGTCTGGTGCTCACCCCCATGTATCTGCTCTCGCTCTGCCGGCGGGTGTTCTTCGGTCCCAGGATTCCGGCCCTGGCCGTGGTGGGCGACATGAGGCCCCGTGAGCTGGTGATCGGCCTCTCGCTGCTGGTGCCCACCCTGGCGATCGGGTTCTGGCCCCGTCTGGCGATCGACTTCTACGGCGCCACCACCACCGCTCTGGCGGAGGGTCTGAGCAACTCCAGCGTGGTGGCGATCGGTCGGCTTTCCGCTCTCGGCTGAACCGCCGTCGTGGCGCCGATCCGCTGGAATGGGCCCACTGACGTGGTTCACCGCCCATGAGCGCCTCCCTGCTTGCGCCCCCTCTGCTGGTCGGCGAGGGGCTGCCCGAGTTTTCTGCCATCAGCCCCGAGCAGGTGCGCCAGCAGATTCCTGTCCTGCTGGAGGATCTCAACACCGGCCTGAGTGAGCTGGAGCAACGCCTGGAGCTGGCTCTCAACTCCTCCTCGCCCGCCACAGCCGCCCCCTTGAGCTGGGCTGAGGTGATGGATCCGCTGCAGCGGCTGGGGGAGCGACTGAGCTGGAGCTGGGGTGTGGTCTCTCACCTCAATGGCGTCTGCAACAGCCCTGAGCTGCGCGAGGCGCACCAGAGCCAGCAGGGGGGCGTGGTGGCCTTCGGCAACCGCGCCGGCCAGAGCCGCACGCTGTACCGGGCCCTGGAGCGGCTGCAGCAGCAGCATCAGACCGGCAGCCTGCCCCTTGATGCCACCCAGGAGCGCATCCTCACGGCCGAGCTGCTGGAGATGCAGCTGCGGGGCGTGGCGCTGGAGGGGGAGGTCCAGGCGGCCTTCAACGCCGCCAGCGAGGAACTCGCCGAACTGGCCACCCGCTTCGGCAACCACGTGCTCGATGCCACCAACGGCTGGACCCTGGCCCTGCACACGCCCGAGCAGGTGGAGGGCCTGCCTGAAAGCCTGCGCCAGCTGCTGGCCCAGGCGGCGCGGGAGGCGGGCCTGAGCGACGCCGAGGGCCGTGAGGCCAGCGCCGAGACAGGCCCCTGGCTGCTGGGCCTCGACATGCCCCGGGCCATGCCCTTCCTCAAATACAGCCGCTGCCGCGACCTGCGCGAGCAGCTCTACAAGGCCCAGGTGAGCCGCGCCTCCTCTTCTGACCTCGACAACCGTCCGCTGATCGAGCGCATCCTCACCCTCAAGGGCCAGCAGGCCCTGCGCCTGGGCTACGCCACCTGGGCCGAGGTGAGCCTGGCCTCGAAGATGGCCCACTCCGTGGACGCCGTCGAAGCCCTGCTCGAAGACCTGCGCGCGGCCTCCTTGCCGGTGGCGCAGCGGGAGCTGCAGGCCCTCGCCGCCTGCGCCGCGCGCCAGGGCGCCCCTGAGGCCGCTGATCTCAGGCCCTGGGACGTGAGCTTCTGGGCTGAGGTGCTGCGCCGCGAGAGCTTCGATCTGCACGGTGAGGCCCTGCGCCCCTGGTTCCCGCTGCCGCGGGTGCTGGATGGTCTGTTCGCCCTCTGCGGCCGTCTGTTCGACATCCGCATCGAAGCCGCCGACGGGGAGGCACCGATGTGGCACGCCGATGTGCGTTTCTTCCGGGTGTTCGATGCCAGTGGCGGCCAGGCCATCGCCAGCTTCTATCTCGATCCCTACAGCCGGCCCGGCAGCAAGCGCGGTGGGGCCTGGATGGACAGCTGTCTGGATCGCAGCAGCGATGCCGCCGGCCGCCCGGTGCTGCCGGTGGCCTACCTGATCTGCAACCAGAGCCCGCCGGTGGGTGAGACCCCCAGCCTGATGACCTTCGAGGAGGTGGAAACCCTCTTCCACGAGTTCGGCCATGGGCTCCAGCACATGCTCACCACCGTCGAGCGGCCCCAGGCGGCGGGCATCAACCACGTGGAGTGGGATGCGGTGGAGTTGCCCAGCCAGTTCATGGAGAACTGGTGCTACGACCGCTCCACCCTGCTGGGCATGGCCCGCCACTGGCAGACCGCTGAACCGTTGCCCGAGGCGGAATTCGCCAAGCTGCTGGCGGCCCGCACCTTCATGGGCGGCAGCGCCACCCTGCGCCAGGTGCATTTCGCCCTGGTGGACCTGCGCCTGCACAGCGTCTGGAGCCCCGGCACGGGCCTGAGCCCCGAGGATCTGCGCCGCCAGATCGCCGCCACCACCACGGTGCTGCCCCCCATTCCCGAGGACGCCTTCCTCTGCGCCTTCGGCCACATCTTCGCGGGGGGGTATTCCGCCGGCTATTACTCCTACAAGTGGGCTGAGGTGCTCAGTGCCGATGCCTTCAGCGCCTTTGAGGAGGTGGGCCTCGAGGATGAGCCCGCGGTCCAGAGCACTGGCCGCCGTTTCCGCGACACGGTGCTCAGCCTGGGCGGCAGCCGCAGCCCCGCCGAAGTGTTCGAGGCCTTCCGCGGCCGGGCCCCCTCGCCTGAGGCCCTGATCCGCCATTCCGGGCTGGTGGCGGCCTGATGGTGGGCTGATGCGAGCCGCTGGAGGTTGTTAAGGGCGCAGCAACTCCCGACGCAGCACCTCCAGCGACGCCGGCGCGCTGAGCACGTTCTGGTGCAGCCTTACGGGCAAGGGCCGGGCCGGGCCGAAGGGCAGCACCGCCTTCCAGCCCGGCACCACCACCTGATCGGTGGGGGTGTAGAAGCTCAGGCAGTCCACCCCCGCAAGAGCATGGGGTTCCTCGTTGAGCCGGCGCAGCAGCGGACTGCCTGGTTTCATGTCGGCGATGCCCCCCAGCAGAAATGCCGGCCAGGGCTGGGCCGTGATCGTGCCCTGCTGTGGGCTGGCCACGCTGATGAAGCGGCGGGTGCGCTCCTCTCCCCCCAGCAGCTGCAGCCAGCAGCGGCCGATCACCCCGCCCATCGAGAACCCGAGCAGATCGATCGGTTCCTCGGATCCGAAGCGTGCCTCGATGGCCTTCCCCAGCCGCTCGGCCAGCTCCAGCAGGGGCGTGGCGCCGAGGCGGTGGCTCAGGTGGGGAACGAGCAAAGGATCGCGCGCTCCCGCCAGGAGCTGTTCCAGGCGCCGGAACAGGCGGGGCGAATCCCAGAGCCCATGCACCAGCACCAGGGGGGGGGCAGCCATCGCTTCAGCTGGAGGGGGGCGCATGGCGCCAGCGCTCCACCTGCACCAGGCCACTGAAGCCGGGCACCGGCGCGGCGCATTTGCCCAGGACCAGGCGTTGGCTGACGGGGCCGTAAAGCCCTTCCACGCACTCCATCATCCGCTCGCTGTAGTGCTCCAGGGTGAGGCAGCGGATCGTGCGGGCCTGCTGCTGCAGGGCCTGGATCACCAGGCTGTAATCGAGGCTGAGCTCGAGCTGATCGCTGCGGCCGGCGGGCCCGAGATCGTGCCAGAGGCTGAGCGAGAGCTCAAACCACTGGCCCAGCTCCCGCTCCTGTTCGAGCACGCCCACGTGGGCCCAGAGCCGCAGCCCCTGCAGGTGGATCGCCTCGCGGCCCGGCAGGGGGGCGGGCTCAGGGCTGGTTCGATCAGCCATGGGGGCTTAAAGGGGTAGGGAACGGTGGCTGAAGTGGCGCTGGCCGCTGGCGTAGTCGGCGGCGATGTGGCCCTCGCCCCGCAGGCGGTAGCGGTAGGTGACCAGGCCCTCCAGCCCCACGGGTCCCCGTGGCGGCAGCGTCTGGGTGCTGATGCCCACCTCGGCGCCGAAGCCGTAGCGGAAGCCATCGGCGAAGCGGGTGGAGCAGTTGAGATAGACCCCGGCGCTGTCCACCGCTGAGAGGAAGCGTCCGGCTGCCTCGGCGTCGGTGGTGCAGATGGCGTCGGTGTGGCGGGAGCCGTGGCGGGCGATGTGCTCCAGGGCCGCCTCCAGATGCTCCACCACCTTCACCGCCAGGATCCGATCGGAGAACTCCCGGCCCCAGTCGTCGTCGCTGGCGGCAATCGCCACCCCGTGGGCACAGGCGCGGGGGCAGCCCCGCAGTTCCACGCCAGCGGCGCTGAAGGCGCTGATGGCCGCCGGCAGGAACGCCGCGGCCACGTCCTGGTGCACCAGCAGGGTCTCGATCGCATTGCAGGCGGCCGAGTACTGGGTCTTGCTGTCGATGGCGATGCGCAGGGCCTGCTGCTGGTCCACCGAGCGGTCCACCAGCAGGTGGCAGACCCCATCGGCGTGGCCGAGCACGGGGATGCGGGTGTGGTCCTGGATGAAGCGCACCAGTTCGTTGGAGCCGCGGGGAATGATCAGATCCACCAGCCCATCGAGCTGCAGCATTCCCAGGCTCTCCTGGCGGCTGGTGAGCAGGGCGAGGGCGGCTGGATCCACCGCGCTCGCCCCCAGGCCCTGCTGCAGGGCCGCGAAGATCGCCGCGCAGCTGCCACTGGCCTCGCTCCCGCCTTTGAGCAGAGCGCCGTTGCCGGAGCGGATGGCCAGTGAGGCGATCTGGATCAGGGCGTCGGGGCGGGCCTCGAAGATCACCCCCACCACCCCCAGGGGCACCGTGACCCGCTCCAGCACCAGGCCGGCATCCAGTTCGGTGTGCAGCTGGCGGCGGCCGATCGGATCGGCCAGCTCCGCCAGCTGCCGCACCCCCTCGATTGCGCCGGTGAGCTTGCTGTCATCCAGCAGCAGGCGGGCCACCAGGGCCGGCGCCAGCTGCTCCGCCGCCGCCGCCTCGAGATCGGCCCTGTTGGCGGCCACGATGGCGTCTGCTGAGTGCTCCAGTCCCTGGGCCATCGCCAGCAGGGCCTGACGCCGCTGGCCATCGCTGCATTGCCCCAGGGCCATGGCCGCCCGGCGCACGGCCCCGGCGCGGCTGAGCAGCTCCGGGCTGGGCTCGGGGACAGCGGATGGAGCGGATGGGCCGGAGGAGGTGGAAGCCATCGATCCATCATTCCAGCCGCAGCGGCGGCGCCTCAGGTGGGGAACGCCTCCAGGGCCAGCCGCACCGCCCCCAGCCGACCGGCACCGTTGCCGAGGGCGCAGCGGCGGATCTCCAGGCCCTGGCGGCTCACCGGCAGCACCCGCTCCTCCACCTCGCGCCACACCGCCGGCAGCACGTGATCACTGGCGGCACTGAGGCCACCGCCGAGCAGCACCAGCTCCGGTGTGAGCACATAGAGCAGCGAACTCAGGCCGATCCCCAACCAGCGGCCGTAGCGCTCCCACACCGCCAGGGCCTCGCCATCGCCGCCGTCAGCGCGGCGGCAGAGCTCCACGGGATCCAGCGGGCTGAGGCGCCCCAGCCCCGTGATGCTGCAGAACTGCTCGAGCGAGCCCCGGTTGCCGCTGTGGCAGGGCGGCCCCTCGGGGTCCACGCAGATCAGACCGGGCTCCATCGCCGCCCCGTCGCGGCCGCTGAACAGCTGGCCCCCCAGCAGGGCCGCGCCGCCCACACCCGTGCCCAGGGTGAGCAGCAGCACGTCGGAGCGGCCACGGGCGGCCCCCAGCCAGGCCTCCCCCAGCAGAGCGCAGTTGGCATCGTTGGCCAGGATCACCCGCCGCCCCAGCTGGGGCTCCAGCCAGGCGGCCAGGGGCACGTCGTGCCAGCCGGGCAGGTTGATCGACACCCGCGCCACCCGGCCGCTGCGGTCCATCGGTCCGGGCAGACCGATCCCCACCCGATCGGCCCTGCCTTCGGGATCCACCGCCGTGATCGCCTCCACCAGCGCCGTGCTCACCGCTCCGGGCAGGGCCGGACGGGGGGTGGGGCACTCCAGTTCGGCCAGGCAGGCACCGCTGCCATCGAAGCGACCCAGCTTGATGGCGGTGCCACCCAGATCCACACCGATCAGTTCCATGGTTGGGCGGGGTCTCCTCAGAAGCGGAAGAACAACTGCAGCTGGCCTTGCCAGCGCCCTTCGGTGTCGAAGGACCCCTGCAGGCCCAGGGTGTCACTGGCCTGATAGCGCAGGGTGAGCTGGGGGGGAATGTCGGTGCGGTTCGGTGCCGCCAGCACCGAGAAATTGAAGCGCTCGGTGAGGTCGAGACCCAGTTCCGTGCCCAGCACCAGCTGGGCCGGCGCCCGGCGTGAGTCCTGCCGGGAGCCCGAGGCGTTGTCTCCCACTTCGTTGACCGCGGGTGAGACGAAGGTGGGAAAGATCGAGAAGCTCACCCGCTGGCCGAAGGCATTGGTGAGGGTTCCCAGCAGGGGTGAGAGCAGTGACTGGCCGAAGACCGTGGCCAGGGCCGTCGTGGCGTTGCCACCGCTGAGGCCGGCGAGGGAATTGCCACCGATCAGCGCCACCAGCCGATCTTCGGGCAGGGGCGGTGAGCTGCGGATCGTCAGCGATTCAGCGATCCGGTCGGCTGGTCCGCCCACCGTCACCACCACCTTGACCAGGTTGAGCTGATCCAGCGGGGTGTAGCCGCCGCGCAGGTCGATGTCGTTGACCGCCTCCCGGCCACGGCCCACCTGCAGCGAGTCGGAGACCCGGGTGCGCATGGCGATGTCGACATAGGGGATCAGACCCAGGCTCGGAGTGAACACCGCCACGTTGGGGGCGTCGGGATCGAGGGTGAAATTGGTGGTGAACAGGCTCAGGCGGCCGCTGAGCAGGCGCACCACCCCGCTGGCACTGAGGCTGGGGTCGATGGGGCCATTGAGGGTGAGGGTGCCGCCCGTGCTGAAGCTGGCCACCGGTGGCACCACCACCTGCAGATCGGGACCGAGGTTGAGGCGCAGGTTGTTCAGGCGCAGCAGGGCCACCCGTGGGATCGCATCGCGCAGGGCCAGGGCCGTGTCGCTCTCCACCTCCGGCCCCAGCAGCACCAGGGGCTTCTCGAAGTTCCACGATTCCTCCGCGAAGCGTCGGGCCGGCTTGGCTTTGAGGACTCCGTTCTCATCCTCCTGGGCCAGGCTGCCGGGCTGGCCGTTGATCGTGCCCTTGCTCAGACGCAGTTCACCGCTGAGCAGGGGCCGCAGCAGGCTGCCGCCCAGGCTGAGGCTGCCATCGGTGAGGGCGTTGAGGCGGTCGGCGCTGATGCGCGCCGACTTGATCGCCAGGCTGAGGGGCTGGCGCTGGGGAATGTCGCGGAAGAGGCCGAGGCCGCCGCTGCCCTCCAGTTCCCCCTGGCTGCCCACGCGCGCCTTGAACTCCTGCACCAGCAGCTCCTCGAAATCGAAGAGGACGGTGGCCTGGAGGTCCTTGATCTCCTGACCGGCCACCACCAGTTCGCTGTCGCGGAAGCGGAGGAAGCCGTTGGCCAGGGGTTGGAGCAGGCTGCCGCGCATCAGCAGTTCCAGGTCGGCGCTGCCTTGGCGCCACTGGAGTCCGCGTCCCACCAGGGTGCTGATGAAGCGCAGGCCATCGCCGCGGCTGGAGAGTCGCAGCCTCAACCCCTCTTCGCTGGGATCGAGGGGAATGCTGCCACTGAGATCGACGCGGCTGTCGGCCCCTTCGCTGCTGAGGGACGCCGAGAGGGCCAGGGCTTCCCCCTCCAGGCTCACCGTGGTGTCTTCGAGGCGCAGCGGAATGCCGTTCAAGCTGGCGTCGCTGAGGCTCAAGCTGGTGCGTAACGAACGCTCGCGGCCGGCTGAGGCCAGCTGGTACGTGCCCTCCAGGTTGAGCCCCCCCCGCAGGCTGCTGGGTACCGGCGTGGCCAGGGCCAGCAGGGCCAGGGGAAGGTTCTCGAGACTGAAGCGCCCCTTCCCGCCGCGGATCGGCCCCTCCAGCCGCACCTGGAACGGCTCCAGCCCCAGGGCCTCGTCCCGGTCGGCGGCGCGCAGCCAGAGGTGGCCCTTGGCACCCAGATCCAGGTTGAGCCGCTCCAGATCGGGCCCCGCCAGGCTGATGTCGAGATCCACCAGACCGCCCAGATCCGCCAGCGGCACCCGGGATCCGGCGGTGGTGGGGGGGCGGAATTCCGCCAGCCGTGCCTGGGCCAGGCGCAGGGCCTGGAGCTGGCCATCGATGGTGCCGCCGAGGGTGTCGATCACGAGGGTGCCCAGGTCGCTGGCCCGGCCCTTAGGCGGGGGAGTGTCGCCCTGCCAGATCGCCAGCGCCTGGGCCAGGTCCTGGAACAGTTGCAGGGGCAGATCCCGCCCCTGCAGGCGGCTGCGCAGGCGCCCCCGGGGGCGGCCATCGGCGCTGAGGGCCACGCTGCCTCCCACCAGGGGGGTGAACTCGCCCTTGACGCGGAACTGGCCGGCGCTGTAGCGGCCGGAGGCGACGAGCCGCTCGCCGCGCAGCCCCAGCAGCAAGGGCCGCTCCAGCGCCAGGCTGCCCTGCATCGCCAGCGGTTGCAGGGCGAGGATTCCCTTGCCGCTCAGCAGCCCATCGAGGGCCCTGGGACTGGGGGTTCCCCCAAGGGCCAGCCGCAGGCCCGCCAGGGGGAAACGGCTGGCCTGCCAGTTGTAGCGGCGGGCATCGCCGTTCAGGCTCAGGAGCCCGCCCTGGCGGCGCAGCTCCACCTGGGTGGGCAGCCAGGAGCCGTTGAGGCGGGCCTTGAGGCGGCCCGGCTGGGCCGGCGCCAAGGCCGCCAGGTTCAGATCACCGCCGCCACCGGGGCGGGCCATGAGCGTTCCCTCCCAGCTCTCCAGCAGCTGCAGCGGACCGCCACCGGGCTGCCGCACCAGCAGCCTGAGGTCGGGGCGCAGGGCCGAGAGGGGTCCATGCAGGCGACCCCTGGCGCTCAGTTGCCCCTGGAGCGTGCTGCCCACCAGGGGGCCGAGCCGTTCCAGGGCGTAGGGCCTGAGGTTCAGGTTCAGGCCCAGATCGCCCACCACCACCCCGCGCCGTCGCTGCCAGCGCAGGGGAAGGCTGCCATCGGCGCTGAGCTCCGGACTCTCGAAGCGCAGCAGCCTCAGCTGGTCGTCGGACCAGGCCAGATCGGCGCTGGCGGCCCCCAGCAGCAGGGTGTCCTGCAGCCGCAGCCCGGAGGGGGCCGTCAAACGTGCCTCCAGGCGGCCGAGGGGACCAGCGCGGCCGGGGCTGGGTCCCGCACTGGCCTGGAGGGTGAGCAGGGTGCTCCCCTGCCGCTGGAGCGTGGCGCTGAGGGTGGGACGGTTCACGGTTCCAGCCCATTGCAGCCCACCCTCCAGCCAGGCGTCTTGACCCAGCAGCGCCTGGGCGGTGGCGCCGGCCGGCTGCCAGAGGGAGGGATGCAGGCGCAGCTGCTGGCTGCGCACATCGAGGCGGGGCCACACCTGACCCTGGGCTGTGAGTTCAGAGCGGCCGGAGCGCAGGCGCAGGCTTTCGAGCCGCAGCTGCAGGCTCTGGCGCCAGTCGGCCCGCAGGCGGGCGTTGAGCTTGAGCGGCTGGGGGCTGGTGGGCGTGCCCTTGCCCAGGGGGATGTGGCCATCGAGCGCCAGCAGGGGCTGCTGCCAGGGTCCGTTGATCCCCAGCCCCAGCCGGTCGCCGCGCTGGGGGTCACGGGCCGTGAGGCGCAGGTCGAAGCGACTGCCGGGCACCAGGGAGCCCGCCACCGTTCCGCGCCAGTTCGCCATCTGCCAGGGGTCTCCCTCCAGCTGGATCTGCTGCCCGCGGCAGCCAACGGTCAGGCGCCTGGCCTGGAGCGGCGCCGGCAGCAGGGGATCCTTCAGCTCCAGCTGCCCCAGGCGCAGGGAGCCACGGCAACTGGTGCTGCCGGAGCTGCGGCTGAGCTCGAGGCGGCCATCGGCGCTTCCCTTCAGCGACTGCTGGCGGGGGGGATTGGTGCGGGGAACCAGGGACAGCAGGGGGGCCAGTTCCCAGCGGCGCAGGTCGAGGCCCAGCTGCAGGGCGCCGCTGCCCCAGTTGGCCGAGCCCCGCACCAGGGCCCGGCCGTTGCTGGCGCCGGCCGTGGCCTGGGCCCGGGGCCTGGCGGTGGCGCGCCAGTCGACACGGCGCTGGTGCAGCCTCACCCCCGCCCGGCCCTGCACCTTCAGCTCCAGGGGGGTGGAGCCCAGCTGCAGGCGCGCGGGCTGATCGAGCAGCAGGTTGAGGGTCAGCCGTGGCGGCGGCTTGTCGCCCGCCGGCCCGAACACCCAGAGCTGCCCCTCGGCGTTGGGCACCAGACCCAGGCGAACCCCCCTGGGCCGCAGGTCCACCACCAGGGCCCGCTCGGCCAGGCTGGCCAGGGGGTCGAGGCTGATGCCGACCCCATCAAGACTCAGGTTGGAGCGGTCAGCTGGGCCGCTCAGCACCTTGCTGGGGCCGATGCTCAGCCCCCAGGGCCTCAGACCCTCATAGGGCCCGAGCTCAACGGGGTGGCCCAGCCCGCGGGCCACCAGCAGCTGCAGGCGCGGCCGCCAGCTGTCGTAGGCCCAGCGGGCCAGGTGATCGGACCCCCACCAGGCGCCCACCAGCCCTGCTGTGGCGCTCCCGGTGAGGGCGGCGACCAGCAGCAGGGAATGGCGGCGGCTCCGGGAGTGGGGTCCCGTTTCAGGCGAAGACGGGGACCCCATTGGCTCGTCGCTGCCACCGCCTGAGGTCGCCGCAATATAAAGGTGTTTCCGCCTGCGCCCTGGCCGCCATGCCCGTCGATCCGCTGTTGCTCACCGCCGGCCTCTGGCTCGGAGCCGCCAGCGGCATCCTGGCGGCGCTGATGGTGGCCGGCTTCGTCAAGGGCTGGGGCTTCCGCTTCCGCCTGGTGGGGGTCACCAGTTTCACGGCCCTGCTCTCGCTCTCCTGCCTGGCCTTCGCCATCAGCTACAGCCCCCGCATCCAGGTGGAGGGAGCGGTGAGCGTGCCGGTGGTGTTCGACAACGGCACCAGCCTGGTGGTGGCCGCCGCCAGCGCTGAGATTTCGCCTGAGGCCTACGCCCCCACGGTGGAGCAGCTGGCCCTCAATCTGCACGCCAGCGGCCGCAGCAGCAGTGATGGCCTGGTGCATGTGCGCCTGCGCCGGGTGGAGACGGCCGGCACGGGCGTGAGCCGGCCGGTGGTGCTGGCGGAGGCCACCCGCAGCCTCAGCGGCGGGGCTGTGCAGGTGCTGCGCTGAGCCATGCTCGTCCTTCCCCCCCACTTCAGCGCTGAGCAGAGCCAGTTGAGCCAGGCGGGCCTCAAGGACTGGCCCTCGCTGGCGGCCCAGAGCGACCTGGCCCTGCGTCGCCTGGCCCGCTGCGGCGCCTCGGAGCAGCGGCTGATCAAGCTTCGTGGCCAGGCCCGACTGATCAGTGAGCTGGGCCTGGCTCCTGAGCAGGCGGCCCTGCTGTTGTATGCGGGCATCGCCAGCTCCGCCGGGCTGGCCGAAGCGTCGCCGCAGCAGCTGCTGCGCCAGCTGGGCCGGCTGCAGCGCTCCCTCACCGGATCGGCGGTGGCCACGCCCGACGCCACCCAGGTGCGCGCCTGGATCGCCACGGCCCGGCGGGCCACCGGTCGCCCACCAAACTGACCAGGGCTGCTCCAACCGGTCCGGAGGACACCCTCAAATGGAGGGATCCCCCCTGCGGTGGACGATCCTTGCCTGTTCTCTCCCTGTCCTGTCAACCACGCCCTCGTCGGCCCCTGCTGGCCCGCTTCGCCGTGGCGGCGGCGGTGCTCCTCGGCGTGGCGTTGCCCCTGACGCCGCTGGAGGCCGCCTCACCGCTGCTGGAGTCTGTGAAGCAGAACCCCCAGCTGGCCAAGCGGATCTGCAACGACCTGCGCGAACTCAACGGCCGCGGCGTCAGCTCCAATTCCCCAGCGGCGATCGCCATGGTGTCCCAGAGTCAGGGCCTGTCCCCCACCGACGCCGAGATCCTCACCACCTACGTGGTGGGTCTTCACTGCCCTGACGTGCGCTGAGTCGTCCCGCTGGACACCGAGGCCCTTGAAGATTGGATGCCCTGCCCCGACGGGGTGCGGCTGGCCACCAGGATCTGGAAGCCCACGGGGCCCGGGCGCTGGCCGCTGCTGCTGATGCGCCAGCCCTACGGCCGCGCCATCGCCTCCACCGTCACCTATGCCCATCCGCGCTGGTACGCCAGCCACGGCTACGCGGTGGCGGTGCAGGACGTGCGGGGCCGCGGCGACTCCGGCGGCGAGTTCGCCGGCTTTGCCCAGGAGGCCGGCGATGGCGCCGTGGCCATGGCCTGGGTGCGCAGCCTTCCTTATGCCAACGGCCGTGTGGGCACCTATGGCTTCTCCTATCAGGGGCTGACCCAGCTGCTGCTGAACCCCGGCAGCCCGCTGCCCGATGCCCTGGCTCCGGCCATGGCCGGCCTTGATGAGCGGCTGCACTGGGCCAGCGAGGGGGGCGCCCACTGGTGGGCCCTGGGCCTGGGCTGGGCGCTGCAGCTGGCGGCTGAAACCCGGCGCCGCGCCGGTGATGAGCAGGGCTGGTTTCGCCTGCGTCAGAGCCTGGAGGGGGGCACGTTTCTGCGCGATGGCCCGGCGCTGCTGGAGCAGCACGATCCCGGCGGGATGGGGCTGGGCTGGCTGAGGCTGGATCCCGCCCGCCCGGCTGGCTGGAGGTGCCATCAGCCAGCAGAAGGGCTGATGCGTCAGCCGATGCTGCTGGTGGGCGGCTGGCACGACCCCCACCTGGGCGGAGTGCTGGACCTGCGCGCCCGTGCCCTGGCCGCCGGCGCTGACCCCTGGCTGCGCGTCGGGGCCTGGAGCCACCTGAACTGGGCTGGGGGCCTCGATCGCCTGCAGCTGGCCTTCTTTGATCGGCACCTGCGCGACCGGGGCGATCTCGATGGCCATCCCCGCGAGGCCCTGGCTGATCTGGGCACCGGCCTCTGGGGGGGCTGGCCGGCTGAGCCGGCTGGAGCGAGCCGCTGGGCCTTGCGCAGCAACGGACTGGCGGCGATTGATGCCGGCGAGGGCCGCCTGCTGCCGGATGGTGAGGGCGGCGGTGTGGTCTGGCTGGTGCACGACCCCTGGCGGCCCGCCCCCGGCCGCGGCGGCCATCTGGGCCTGGATGCCGGCCTGGTGGATCGCACCGATCTCGACGCCCGCAGCGATGTGGCCTGCTTCACCAGCGCGCCCCTGGCCGCACCGCTGCAGCTGGCGGGGCGGCCGGTCCTGGAGCTGGAGATCAGCTGTGACCAGGACGGCTTCGACCTCTGCGGTGCCCTCTCGGTGATCCGCCAGGGCAGGGCCTGGCAGCTGAGCACGGGTGTGGTCCGCGCCCTGGGCCACCACTGCCGCCGGCGCCAGCGGCGGCGCCTGAGCCTGCAGCCCCTGGTGGCGAGCCTGGCCGCCGGCGAGCAGCTGCGCCTGTCGCTGGCGGCGGCGGCCTGGCCCCAGGTGAGTGTCAATCCCGGCCACGGCGAGGCGCCCCTGGCCGCTGTGGGCTCCAGCCACCGGGTGATCACCCTGGACCTGCAGCTGGCTGAGGCCTGCCTCAGGTTGGAGCCGCTTGATTCTCGGGCAGACTGACCCCATACCCATGCCCGCATCTCCGTGAACCTGCGTGTCCCCCTGCTGGCGATCGCCCTGGCCTGCGGGCTGCAGGGAGGCCAGGCGCAGGCCACCTCCGCGCTGCAGCCCGCCGAGGCCCGAGCGGCCGGGATGGTGCTGCTGGAGGCCCTCAAGCGTCAGGACAGCCAGGCCGTGTTCGATCGCCTTGCCCCCGATCTGCAGAGGCTGACCACGGTGGAGCGCGTGCGGGAGCGTCTGCAGAAGCAGGGGCCGATCCTCGGCAGCCGCATCACGGAGGTCTCCACGGGGGTGGATGACAGCACGGTGGAGGCCGATCTGAGGGGCCCGAGCGGCAATCGGCCGCTGGTGCTCGTGCTCGATGGCCGCGGCCGCGTGCTCGGTTGGGAGCTGGATCAGCAGGACACACCGATCAGGCAGATTGCCACCACCTTCATCACCGCCATCAGCGAGGGCCGGGTGGTGCAGGCCCGCAGCCTGCTCCATCGGAATCTCCAGGCCGAGATCAGCCCCCAGGACCTGCTCAACCGCTGGAAGGATCTCGAGAAATTCACCGGTACCTTCCAGCGCCTGCGCGGCACCGTGGTGGCCAGTGAAGGCGGCCCTCAGCAGCTGGTGCTCGTCACCACCCAGTTCCGGAGGGTCACCGACAACCTGTTCGTGATCTTTGATCCCGAGGGTCACATCATCGGCGTTGATTTCCCTGAGGATCCGGCCCGGCCCGGCACCCCGCTGCCCTGATCAAGCCCCTCGATGAGCTGGAAGGGCGGGCCTAAGCTCCCGTTCCGACCGCCGATGCTCGATGCCCTCCACCAGCCTCGAATGGATGGTCCAAGACGGCCAGAGGCTTCAGGACTGCCGGCATGATCATCCCTTCGCCGTGCTGGGCCCCCAGCCCCATGGCGATGGCTGGGTGGTGCGGGCCTGGCTGCCCGAAGCCAGTCAGGTGGACCTGCTGCTCGACGGCCGCGCCCTGCCGATGGCCACTCCTCACCATCCCTGGGTGTTTGAGGTTGAGCTGAGCGAAGATCCCGGTCAGCGCTACGAATACCACGTGCAGCGGGGGGGGATCGAGCACCGCCAGCACGACCCCTGGGCCTTCCGTGAGGAGTGGATGGGCGAGCTCGATCGCCATCTCTTCGCCGAGGGCAATCACCATCACATCTGGCGCCGGCTGGGCGCCCATCCCTGTGAGCGCGATGGTGTCGCCGGCGTGCAGTTCGCCCTCTGGGCCCCGAATGCCCGCAGCGTGGCTTTGCTGGGTGAATGCAACAACTGGGATGGCCGCCACCACCCGATGCAGCTGCGCATCGGCGGCATCTGGGAACTGTTCGTGCCCGGCCTCAGGCCCGGAGCTCTCTACAAATACGAAGTGCGCTCTCCCGAGGGCCACTGCTATCAGAAGGCAGATCCCTACGGCTTCCAGCACGAAGTGCGCCCCCAGCAGGGATCGGTGGTCTCCCAGCTGGGTCAGTACCACTGGGGTGATCAGGCCTGGCTGGCCGAGCGCGACGGCCGCAACCCCCTCGATCAGCCGATTTCGGTGTACGAGCTGCACCTGGGCAGCTGGATGCATGGCCCGGCCGATCAGCCCTACATCGAGGCCGATGGCAGCCCGCGCCCGCCGGTGGCGGCCGCTGATCTCAAGCCCGGCGCCCGCCTGCTCACCTACCCCGAGCTGGCCGATCGGCTGATCCCCTACGTGAAGGAGCGGGGCTTCACGCATCTGGAGCTGATGCCGATCGCCGAGCATCCCTTCGATGGCTCCTGGGGGTATCAGGTGACGGGCTTCTACGCCCCCACCAGCCGCTTCGGCCCGCCGGATGAATTCCGGGCCTTCGTGGATCGCTGCCACGCCGAAGGCCTGGGGGTGATCCTCGACTGGGTGCCCGGCCACTTCCCCAAGGACAGCCACGGCCTGGCCTTCTTCGATGGCTGCCACCTCTATGAGCACGCCGATCCGCGCATCGGTGAGCACAAGGAGTGGGGCACACTTATTTTCAATTACAGCCGCAATGAGGTGCGCAACTTCCTTGTGGCCAACTTGGTGTATTGGTTTGAGGAGTTCCACATCGATGGCATCCGCGTGGATGCGGTGGCCTCGATGCTCTACCGCGACTATCTGCGCCCCACCGGCGAATGGTTGCCCAACGAGGAGGGCGGCCGCGAAAACCTCGAGGCGGTGCGCTTCCTGCAGCAGGCCAACACGGTGCTGTTCCACCACTTCCCTGGTGCCCTCTCGATCGCCGAGGAATCCACCACCTGGCCGCTGGTGACCAAGCCCACCGAGATGGGTGGCCTTGGCTTCAACCTCAAGTGGAACATGGGCTGGATGCACGACATGCTCGATTACTTCGAGCTGGATCCCTGGTTCCGCCAGTTCCACCAGAACAACGTCAGCTTCTCGATCATGTATCACTACACCGAGAACTTCATGCTGGCGCTCAGTCATGATGAGGTGGTGCATGGCAAGAGTCATCTGCTGCACAAGATGCCCGGCGACGACTGGCAGAAGTTCGCCAATGTGCGCGCCCTGCTGGCCTACATGTGGACCCACCCGGGCAAGAAGACCATCTTCATGGGCATGGAGTTCGCTCAGCGCAGCGAATGGAACGTCTGGGGTGATCTGCAGTGGGATCTGCTGGAGTTCGAGGCCCATCAGGGTCTGCTCAACCTGGTGGACGACCTCAACCGCTACTACCGCGAGGAGCCGGCCCTGTGGAGAGATGATTTCGACCACTACGGCTTCCAGTGGATCGACTGCAGTGACAACCGCCAGTCGGTGATCAGCTTCATGCGCCGCGAGAGCCAGACGGGCTCCTGGGTGGTGGTGGTGGCCAACTTCACTCCCCAGAGCCACTCGCACTACCGAGTGGGGGTGCCGATGGAGGGCTTCTACGCCGAAACCTTCAACACCGACAGCAGCCGCTACGGCGGCAGCAACCTCGGCAACATGGGTGGCAAATTCAGTGAGGAGCAGGCGGTCCATGGCTACGGCCAGTCGCTGGAGCTCTGCCTGCCGCCCCTGAGCGTGCTGGTGCTGCGGCGCGATCCGGAGCGCAGCCAGACCCTCTGTGACGAAGCCATCGGATCAGGTGGTGCCGTCGGGTAGGTTCGCCCCTGGCATTCCCTGACCCCATGGCCGAACCTCTCCCCCTGCTGCTGCGCGCCGCCCGAGGTGAGCAGGTGGAGCG
The DNA here is from genome assembly GCF_025128055.1 of Synechococcus sp. CS-1329. Classification (GTDB taxonomy): domain Bacteria; phylum Cyanobacteriota; class Cyanobacteriia; order PCC-6307; family Cyanobiaceae; genus Regnicoccus_A. The sequence continues at coordinate 27,792 of NZ_JAHLYS010000025.1, forward strand.
GCCACCGGTGTGGATGATGCGCCAGGCCGGGCGTTACATGAAGGTCTACCGCGACCTGCGTGATCGTCACCCCGGCTTCCGCGAGCGCTCGGAGCAGCCCGATCTCTCCTATGAGATCTCGATGCAGCCCTACCGGGCCTTCCAGCCCGATGGCGTGATCCTCTTCTCCGACATCCTCACGCCGCTGCCGGGCATGGGGATCGATTTCGACATCATCGAGAGCAAGGGTCCGATCATCGACCCGCCGATCCGCAGCCTGGCGCAGGTGGAGGCGCTGAGGCCCCTGGATCCGGCCGCCTCGCTGCCCTTCGTCGGTGAGGTGCTGGGCCGGCTGCGCCAGAGCGTGGGCAACGAGGCGGCCGTGCTCGGTTTCGTCGGTGCCCCCTGGACCCTGGCGGCCTACGCGGTGGAGGGCAAGAGCAGCAAGAACTACGCCGTGATCAAGGCGATGGCGTTCCAGGAGCCGGCGCTGCTGCATCAGCTGCTGGGTCTGCTGGCGGATTCGATTGCCGCCTATGTCTGCTATCAGATCGAGAGCGGCGCCCAGGTGGTGCAGCTGTTTGATTCCTGGGCCGGTCAGCTCAGCCCGATCGACTACGACGTGTTCGCCGCTCCGTATCAGAAACGGGTGGTGGATCAGGTCAAGGCGAAGCACCCCGACACCCCCCTGATTCTCTATATCTCCGGGAGCGCCGGTGTGCTGGAGCGGATGGCCACCACGGGCGTGGATTTCATCTCGCTCGACTGGACCGTGGACATGGCCGATGGCTGTGCCCGCCTGCCCGAGCACCTGGGGGTGCAGGGCAATGTGGATCCCGGTCTGCTGTTCGGCACGCCCGAGGCCATCCGTGCCCGCATCGTTGACACCGTGCGCAAGGCCCGCGGCCGCCGCCACATTCTCAACCTCGGCCACGGCATCCTTCCCGGCACGCCTGAGGAGAACGCCCGGGTGTTCTTCGAGGCCGGCAAGTCGGTGAACGAGCTGCTGGAGGCAGCCGTTTGAGCGGCGCCAGCGGGCCCGCCCGAATCCTGATCACCGGAGCCAGTGGCTGTGTGGGTCAGGCCATCGCCGAGCAGTTGCTGGCCCATTCCGACGCCGAGCTGCTGCTCTGGCTGCGGGATCCCTCCAAGCTCACGGCCGTGCCCAGGCAGCATCCGCGCCTCACCCTGCTGGTGGGTGATCTGCGCGATCAGGAACCCCACGCCGCCGCCATCGCCACGGCCACGCGGGTGATTCACACCGCCACCGCCTGGGGGGATCCCGAGCGGGCCCAGCAGGTGAATGTGGTGGCCGTGAAGGAGCTGCTGGGCCGCCTCGACCCCGAGCGGCTGGAGCAGATCATCTACTTCTCCACCGCCAGCATCCTCGATCGCCAGCTGCAGCTGCTGCCGGAAGCGGAGGCCTACGGCACCGAGTACATTCAGACCAAGGCCCTCTGCCTGCAGCAGCTGGAGCGCCATGCGCTGGCCGCAAAGATCGTGGCTGTTTTCCCCACGCTGGTGTTCGGTGGCTCGGTGGGCCCAGGCGATCCGCACCCCACCAGCTATCTCACCGCCGGTCTCAAGGAGGGGGTGCGCTGGCTGTGGCTGGCCAAGTGGCTGCGGGCCGAGGCCAGTTTCCACTTCATCCACGCCGCCGACATCGCCCTGGTCTGCGCCCACCTGGCCCTGAACCCCCACCAGCCCAATCCGGAGCCGAACCAGGGTCCGTTGCGCCGGCTGGTGCTGGGGCAGCCCGCCGTCACGGTCGATGACACCGTGAGCCGGCTCTGCCGCTGGCGCCGCAGCTGGCGACCGCCCCTGGGCCTGGCCCTCAACGGCTGGTGGATCGAGGCCCTGATCCGGGTGCTGCCGATCGAGGTGAACGCCTGGGATCGCTTCAGCATCCGCCAGCGCCATTTCATCCACGACCCGGTGAGCCCGCCGGAGCGCTTTGATCTGGTCAGCTATGCCCCCACTCTTGAGGCGGTGTTCGAGCAGGCGGGGCTGCCCCGGCGCGGAGCTATCTAAGAGCGTCCTACACTGCAGGGAGTGTTAGGAAAACCAGATGCTTCAAGCTTTGATGACCTCGGCAGCGCGCCTGCTGCGCTCCGTGGCCGCCTCCGCTCTGCTGGGGGCCCTGCTGGTGCTGGTGAGCGTCAGCGCGGTGCAGCCCGCCGAGGCCGCCACCGTTGAGGTGAAGCTCGGCACCGACGCCGGCATGCTGGCCTTTGAGCCCAGTGTGGTCACCATCAGCAAGGGCGACACGGTCCACTTCGTGAACAACAAGCTGGCCCCCCACAACGCCGTCTTCGATGGCCATGAGGAACTCAGCCACAGCGCCCTGGCCTTTGCGCCCGGCGAGAGCTGGGATCAGACCTTCGAGCAGGCCGGCAACTTCGACTACTGGTGTGAGCCCCACCGCGGCGCCGGCATGGTCGGCAAGGTGATCGTCGAGTGAAGCCCGCCTGGGCCCAGTGACGACATTGTTTCGATCCGCTCCCGCCGCCGGCTCCCATCCGGC
>NZ_JAHLYS010000026.1 GCF_025128055.1 Synechococcus sp. CS-1329
CAGCAGCAGGCTGTGCCCCATGGCATCAGCCGGGGTGCTCACCGCGGCGGTGAGGAAGTTGCAACCCTCCAGGTAGCTGCTGGCAATGCCGTGGGTGTACCAGGAGGTGGCGAAGGTGGTGCCGGTCAGCCAGCCGCCCAGAGCCAGGTAGGCCGTGGGGAACAGCAGCAGGCCGGACCAGCCAACAAAAACAAAGCGGTCACGCTTGAGCCAGTCATCGAGGACGTCGAACCATCCCCGTGCGGCAGGCGCGCGCCCTACAGCGATCGTCATGCGGGTACTTCATGAAGCTTTACAAGCAACATCCTACGGAATACCGGCCCGCCCCGAGACCCCGCTTCTTGAAGCACATCGGTAAATGAGTACTTGCACTCAGCCGCCACCGGTCAAGGCCGGCGGCGGCTCGGCAGGCCATTCGCCAGAGTGGCTTCTGGTTTTCAAGCGCACAACGTGTACGTCGTCGAGCTCGCCCTCAAGCTCAGCCCCATGCCCATCTCGGTGCAGCGCAAGGAGCTGAGCGACGCCCAGTCAGTCCACAGCGAGATCCGGGCGGCCATGGAAAGCGGCCACCCCCGCGTGCTCGAGCTCACCTGCGAGAAATCCGAAGAGAAGCGCATCAGCCTGCTCAGCGGTGAACTGGTGGCCGTTCAGCTCTACGAGAAGTCGGCAGTCGGCGGCGGCAGCAAGCGGCCGGGCTTCAGCGTCGACGGTTGATGGCCTGGGGCAACCCCTCCAGCGAAGCGGTCTCGCCCCCGTCTCCGGCCCTGGAGGTGACGGACCTCTGTTTCGGCTGGCCCAACGGCAGCGCCGCCCTTGATCACTGCGACCTGCGCCTGCCAGGCCCAGGTCTGTGGATGCTGGTGGGTGGCAACGGCAGCGGCAAAAGCACCCTGTTGCGCCTGATCGCCGGCCTGCTGGAGCCCAGTGGCGGCAGGGTGGCCCTCACGCTCAAACCCGCCCTGGTGTTTCAGAACCCCGATCACCAGTTGCTGCTGCCCAGTTGTGGCACCGATCTGCAGCTCGGCCTCGTGCAGGGCCTTCCCGCCCCAGAGCGACAGGCGCGGGTGAGCGCGGCCCTCGCCCAGGTGGGACTGGGGGGATTCGAGGGTCGACCGATTCACACCCTCAGCGGTGGCCAGAAGCAGCGGCTGGCGATCGCCGGCGCCCTGGCCGGAGACGCGGGCCTGCTGCTGCTCGATGAGCCCACGGCCCTGCTGGATCCCGAAAGCCAGCTGGAGGTGCTGCAGCTGATCGAGCGGCTCTGCCACCGGCGGGAGCGGCCGCTGAGTGCTCTGTGGATCACCCATCGGCTCGAGGAGCTCGACCATTGCGATGCGGCGGCCCAGATGGAGCGAGGTCGGGCCGGAGCCTGGCAGCAGGGCCCGGCCCTGCGCCGGCGCATCGAGAGCAGGCTTCCCCCCTTGCCGGGCGGCAGGGCCGACGGGTAGGTTCACGTGAGCCCATTCCTCGGTAGCTCAGTGGTAGAGCGGTCGGCTGTTAACCGATTGGTCGCAGGTTCGAATCCTGCCCGGGGAGTTCATTCATGGATCGCCGCGACCTGAACGGCCGTGTGCTGTCACTCGTTGCGGCCTCTGGCCTGTTCCGCCAGGACAGGCCCGAGGCATTCGTGCGGGATCGATCAGCACAGCAGAAAAATCTTTAGATTCAATTCAAGATGTTCCGGGCTGGCCTTGGCCAGAACCCTTGGCCGATCAGGGCCCAGCCCCCGAATCCAACATCGGGAGCGTCCCGCAGCGACGCGCTGAGCCCAGGGATCAGGAGAAAATGACCAGCATCCGTTGGTGCCGGCCATCTCCGCCCTGCCGTCACGTGTCCGCCAGCACCTGCCATGAAACCCTGCATCTTGCTGATCGAGGACGACGGGGACATGCGTGAGCTGGTGGCCGGCCACCTCGAGCACGGTGGCTTCGTGGTGGAAACCGCCGAGGACGGGATCAAGGGTCAGGCCCTGGCGCTGCAGGCCAACCCCGATCTGATCCTGCTGGATCTGATGCTGCCGAAGGTGGATGGCCTCACCCTCTGCCAGCGGCTGCGCCGCGATGAGCGCACCGCCGGCATCCCGATCATGATGATCACCGCCTTGGGTGGCACCAAGGACAAGGTGAGCGGGTTCAACTCCGGCGCCGACGACTACCTCACCAAGCCCTTTGATCTCGAGGAACTGATGGTGCGGGTGAAGGCCCTGCTGCGCCGCAGCGACCGGGCCCCGCTTTCCACCAAGCACAGCGAAATCCTCAGTTACGGCCCTCTCACCCTGGTGCCGGAGAGGTTTGAGGCGATCTGGTTCGACGAGCCGGTGCGCCTGACCCACCTGGAATTCGAGCTGCTGCACTGCCTGCTGCAGCGCCACGGCCAGACCGTGGCGCCGTCGTTGATCCTCAAGGAGGTCTGGGGCTATGAGCCCGACGACGACATCGAAACCATCCGCGTGCATGTGCGCCATCTGCGCACCAAGCTCGAACCCGATCCGCGCAAGCCCCGCTTCATCAAAACGGTCTATGGAGCCGGCTACTGCCTGGAGCTTCCCACCGGAGCCAAGCTCGCCCAGCAGGAGACCCTGATGCGCCATCAGCGGGAGGAGGAACTGGCGGCGGCCTCCCAGGCCCTCGAGAGCGCCTGAACCCAACCGGGCCGCAGGCTGTCAACGCCGCTCAGCCGATCACACCGCTCAGCTCCAGCAGGGCAACCTCCCAGGCCAGACGCGGTTGCACGAATCCGCGCAGCTGGCCCCGCAACCGCTCCAGCCGTTGCTGGGGCGCCAGCTGGGGCTGCCGGCGCCAGAGGCAGAGCTGCCACCAGTTCAGCAGCCACAACTGCTGATCCAGGTCCAGCGCTTCACTCAGATCGCGGGCCAGGGCCATGGCCTCGAGCGGGTCGGCCGCCAGGTTCCCCAACCGTTCGGCCAGGCCGCTGGGCAATCCCCGCCACTGACGGCGATGCTCCAGCAGGGCCCCCGGTGCTCCGGCCGCCAGCTCCAGCAGCTCGGGGGGGTCTGGGGCTTCAGGACCCTCAGCGGTGTCTGGTGCGCCAGAGGGATCGACGGCGCCGGCCTGCAACGCCAGCACCTCGGCCATCGCTGCGGGGGCGAGGGGACGGAAGGGAATCTGCTGGCAGCGGGAGCGGATCGTGCTGAGCAGGCGCTCCGGCGCAGCGCTCAGCAACAGCAGCAGCCCAGACCCGGGTTCCTCCAGGGTCTTGAGCAGCCCATTGGCTGCCCCCTCCGCCATCAGCTCCACGGCCTCGATCACCACCACCGGCCGCGGGCCCGCCACCGCCCGCCTGGCCAGGAACGGTCCCACCGAGCGGATCTGCTCCAGCCGGATCTGCGGCAGGCTTCGCTTGCTCACCCCCTCCGCCATCGCCTGGCTGGCGGGCACCAGCCGTCCCTGGTGGGAGTAGGTGGGCTCCAGCCAGAGCAGATCCGGATGATTGCCCTGGCTCAGGCGCCGACGCAGGGCCGTCGCCCCCTCAGGTCCAGCGAGCACACCCTCGAGAAAGCGCAGCGCCCCAAGGCGTCGGCCCACGCCCTCGGGGCCCGTGAGCAGATAGGCGGCCGCCAGGCGCTGCTGCTCCAGGGCGGCGCCCATCAGCGCCACCGCGGTGGGCTGGCCGATCAGATCAGCAAACAGTTCAGCCATCGGGATCGCCTGGCCAAACGCGGGAGAAGCGTTCCAGCAGGGCCGCGCGCAGGGCCGTCTCCACCTGAACCGGTGATCCGGCAGCGTCCACCCGGCTCCAACCGCGCTCTGCGGCCAGCTGGGCAAAACCGGCCGACACCCGCTGCAGAAACGGCAGGCCCGCCGCCTCGATCCGATCGGCGCCGCGGTGGTCCCGGCGCTGGGACGAGAGCGTCAGGGGCAGGTCGAGCCAGAGGGTGAGGTCGGGCACCAGACCGGCGGTGGCGATGGCCTCCAGCTGGTCAATCAGCTCAAGGGACAGGCCCCGGCCATGGCCCTGGTAGGCGGCGGTGGAGCCGGCGAAGCGATCGCTGAGCACCCAGGCACCAGCCGCCAGCGCCGGCTCGATCAGGCTCTGCACATGCTGGGCGCGGTCGGCGGCATAGAGCAGCAGCTCAGCCCTGGCCAGCGGGGCCATCTCCTGGGGGGGATGCAGCAGCAGCTGCCTCAGCCCCTGGCCGAGCGGGGTGCCCCCCGGCTCCCGGGTGCTCACCACTCGGGAGCCGGGGGGCATCAGGCCGCTGCGGGGCAGCCAGCGGCCCAGGCGCTCCAGCTGGCTGGTTTTGCCCGAGCCGTCGATGCCCTCCAGCACCAGAAAACGGCCCCGCGGGGCCTCAGGGGCGGCCATGGAGCAGCAAGGCGTTGACCACCACAGTGATGGAGCTGACGGCCATCAGCAGGGCGGCCAGCGGGGGCGAGAGCAGCAGACCGAAGCCAGGCAGCAGAGCCCCGGCGGCGATCGGCAGCACGATCAGGTTGTAGCCGAAGGCCCAGAGCAGGTTCTGCTTCACCTTGGCCAGGGTGCGACGAGCCAGGCGCAGCGCCTCCACCAGCGACTCCAGCCGGTCGCCGAGGATCACCAGATCGGCCGTGTCCTGCGCGATCTGGGTGCCGGTGCCCACGGCGATGCCCAGATCAGCGGCCGCCAGGGCAGGAGCGTCATTGATGCCATCCCCCACCATCGCCACGGCCCCCTGCTGGCGCCAGCGCAGGATGTGCTCCAACTTCTGCTGAGGGTCAAGTTCCCAGGCTAGGCCTGAGCTGGGCAGCCCCAGGCGGTCACCCAGCTGCAACACCGGCTCGCGGCGATCTCCGCTGAGCACCCCCAGGCGCAGGCCCATGCCGCCGAGATCTGTCAGGGCCTGGGCCGCATCGGCGCGGGGCTGGTCCTGCACCGCCACCAGCCCCAGCACCGCAGCCTGGGAGGCCACCAGCAGCACCGTGGCTCCCTCCGATTCCAGCTGGGCCAGCAGGGGCTCCAGTTCGGCGGGCAGCGGCAGGCCCTGCTGCTGCAACCAACCAGGCCGTCCGACCCTGGACAGACCCTCCTGCCCCGGCAGCCGGCCCTCCACACCGGAACCCACCTGGGTGCGGCTGTCAGTCACCTCTGCCAGGGCCAGCCCCCGGCACTGGGCCTCCTGCAGCAGGGCGTGAGCCAGGGGGTGGCGGGTGTGCTGCTCGAGGCTGGCGGCGAGCTGGATCAGGGCGTCGCCGGCCGCACCGGCGGGATCACCGCCGCCGGCCGGCAGCACGGCCGTCACCAGGGGACGGCCGAGGGTGAGGGTTCCGGTCTTGTCGAAGAGCACACTCTCGAGGCGCGCCGCCATCTCAATCGCATCGCCGCCGCGGAAGAGCAGGCCAGAGCGGGCGGCCAGGCCTGATCCCACCGTGATCGCCGTGGGGGTGGCCAGACCCAGGGCGCAGGGACAGGCCACCACCAGCACCGCAATCGCCAGCTGCAGGGCAAGGGAGAAGGGTGTGGTGGCCGCGGCCCCCAGCAGCCCATGGGCCCCATGGCCTGCCCCCATCAGCACCTGGGGCCAGAGCCTGGTGCCCCATTGCCACCAGAACACGAAGGTGGCCAGGGCCAGCAGCAGCACGGCCACGCTGAAGCGGCCAGCCACCCGATCGGCCAGGCTCTGAATCGGCGCCTTGCGGGCCTGGGCCTGCTCCACCAAGGCAATGATCCGCGCCAGGGTCGACTCAGGGCCCGTGCGCCGCACCTCCAGCTCCAGCGGCGCCTGCAGATTGAGCATGCCGGCCATCAGCTCGCTGCCGGGCCCGGCCTCCAGGGGCAGTGGTTCCCCCGTGAGGCTGGAGACATCCACCGCGGAGTGTCCCTCCACCACCTCACCATCCACCGGAACGCGATCACCGGGCAGCAGACGCACCCGATCACCGGGGCGCAGACCGCCGACGCGCACCTCCCGTGGCGGCCCATCGCCGAGCAACAGCAGGGCGGAATCGGGCTGGAGACGCACCAGCTGCTCAAGGGCCTGACCCGTGCGGTTCCGGGCCCTCTCCTCCAGGAAGCGGCCCAGCAGCACGAAGCCCAGCAGCATCACCGGCTCATTGAAGAAGCAGGGCCAACCGGATGCCGGGCGCAGATAGGCCACCAGGCTGGCCAGGTAGGCACTGCCCATGCCCAGCCCCACCAGGGTGTCCATGCTCGGGGTCCGCTGCCAGGCATCACGGGCGCCCCGCACCAGAATTCCCCGACCGGGTCCGAGCAGGGCCACGCTGGCCACCAGGGCATGGAAACCCAGGGCTCCCAGCCTGGGCACTCCGGGCAGGGCCATCAGGGCCGGCGGCAGGTGCCCCCCCTGGGCCAGGTGACCCAGCACCGACACCAGCATCAGGCTGAGGGCCACGATCAGCTGGCGCCACTCCTGGCGCCAGCGGCGCTGCTGCTCGCGCTCGCCGCGACTGGGATCAAGGCCCGACTGATCACGGCGGTGGGCCTCGAATCCGAGGCTCCTGAGGCTGGCGATCAAGGCCGTTGCCGGATCTTCAGCCGGGGTGTCCTGAAGCGGATCCAGGCCGATCCAGGCCGTGCGGGTCACCAGATTGACGCTCGCCTGACTGACGCCGGGCTGCTCCAGCAGGCGTCGCTCCACCGCCCGCACGCAACCGCCGCACTTCATGCCGTCCACATCGAGGAGCAAGGGCTCGACGGCTGCTGCGCTGGGCGCTGGAAGGGGGGAGGTCAGGGTCAAAGGCCGAGGGCCGAGGCTCAGGCCCCAAGGGTAGGGAGTGTGGCGAAGGCTCCCTGGCCTGGCGGGCACCCGTCAGGATGGGAGCACCGATCACGCCAGCCGCGCCGTGCCCCGCAGCCAACGCAACGACAACTTCATCGACAAGAGCTTCACGGTGATGGCCGACCTGATCCTCAAGGTGCTGCCCACCAACCGCCGGGCCAAGGAAGCCTTCGCCTACTACCGCGATGGCATGAGCGCGCAGGGCGATGGCGAGTACGCCGAGGCGCTGGAGAACTACGACGAGGCCCTGAAGCTGGAGGACGACCCCCTCGATCGCGCCTTCATCCTCTACAACATGGCGCTGGTGTACACGAGCAACGGTGACCACCAGCGGGCGATCGAGACCTACGAGCAGGTGCTGGAACTCAACAGCCACATGCCCCAGGCCCTCAACAACATGGCGGTGATCCATCACCACCTGGGCTCCTTGGCCGAAGAGCGGGGCGACACCGACGAATCCGACCGCCGCTTCGCCCAGGCCGCGGAGTATTGGACCAAGGCGATCCGGATGGCCCCCAACAACTACATCGAGGCCCAGAACTGGATCAAAACCAGCGGCCGCGGTTCAGTCGACGTGTATTTCTGACGCCACAGCCGGCGCCTCAGTCAGCGGCGGGATCCACCCCCAGGGCCGCCACCAGGGCCTCGGCCACCCCTGCCGCCTCCAGCAGCTCCAGCCCCAGGGCGGCAGCCACCGGTGCCAGGCCGCTGCTGCGGGGCACCACGGCCCGGGTGAAGCCCAGACGGGCCGCTTCCTGCAGCCTCAGCTCCAGCTGCCCCACCGGGCGAATCTGTCCCCCCAGCCCCAGCTCCCCCACCAGCACGGTGCCGGCAGGCAGGGTGAGGTCGCGGTAGCTGGCCACCACCGCCGCCGCCACCCCCAGGTCGGCGGCGGGCTCCTCCACATCGAGGCCCCCGGCCACGGCCAGGTAGCAATCAAAACGGGAGAGGGGCAGGCCCAGGTGCTTCTCCAGCACCGCCAGGATCTGGTGCAGACGATTGATGCCGATCCCCGTGGCGGTGCGCCGCGGGCTGGCGTAGCTGGTGGTGCTCACCAGGGCCTGGAGGTCCACCAGCAGGGGTCGGGTGCCCTCGCAGGCCACGATCGTGGCGGTGCCGGCGCAGGGGCCTTCTCCCCCCAGGAACAGCTCGCTGGGGTTGGTCACCTCCGCCAGGCCCCGGTCGCGCATCTCGAACACCCCCAGCTCGTGGGTGGGACCGAAGCGATTCTTGACGGCCCGCAGCAGGCGATGGCTGGCGAAGCGGTCACCCTCGAAGGTGAGCACGGCGTCCACCAGGTGCTCCAGCACCTTCGGCCCCGCCAGCATCCCCTCCTTGGTCACGTGGCCCACCAGCAGCAGGGCCGTGTCCTGGCGCTTGGCCAGCCGCTGCAGGGCCGCAGCGCAATCCCTGACCTGGGAGACCGAGCCGGGGGCGCTGCTCAGCTCGGCGTCGTGGAGGGCCTGGATGCTGTCGATGATCGCCACCGCAGGGCGCAGAGCTTCCAGTTCCTGCAGCACCAGCTCCAGATCGGTTTCCGCCAGCAGCTGCAGCCCGTCCTGTTCGCTCGCCGGCTCAGCGCCCTGCTCCGGGCCCAGGCGCCGCCAGCGCAGCTTCACCTGCTGGGCCGATTCCTCCGCGCTCACGTACAGCACCGAGCAGCTGTCCGCCAGGGCCCTGGCGCTCTGCAGCAGCAGCGTTGATTTGCCGATGCCCGGGTCGCCCCCCACCAGCACCAGTGATCCAGGCACCAGACCGCCCCCGAGCACCCGGTCCAGTTCGGGGAAGCCCGTGGCCAGCCGCCGCAGCGGCCGTTCGCCCACGCTGTGAATCGGCTCGGAGCGCCTCCCCCGGGGAGCGGCCCCGTCGACCGGGGGAGCCGGGGTGGCGCGCCGACGGCGGCCATCGGCGGCGGGGCTGCTCTGCTCCACCAGGCTGTTCCAGCTGCCACAGCCAGGACAACGGCCAAAGAACTGACGGGACTGGGCTCCGCAGCTCTGGCAGGCGTAGAAAGGGGTGGAACGTCCCAAAGAGGTTTGTGAAGAATGGTGGCTTTGGGTGAACTGGCGGGTGCTCGCGCCTTTTCAGTAGGCGGAGATTTTGCAACCGTGCCGGCGACGCGATGACGGTTTCCAGCTCAGCGAAGGAGACCATCCTGGTCGTCGACGACGAAGCCAGCATCCGCAGGATCCTGGACACGCGCCTCTCGATGATCGGCTATCAGGTGGTCACAGCCTCCGACGGGATTGAGGCGCTTGAGGCCTTCCGGCAGTCGAGCCCCGATCTGGTGGTGCTCGACGTGATGATGCCCAAGCTCGACGGCTATGGGGTCTGCCAGGAGCTGCGCAAGGAATCGGACGTGCCGATCGTGATGCTCACGGCCCTGGGCGATGTGGCCGACCGCATCACCGGCCTGGAACTGGGGGCGGATGACTACGTCGTCAAACCCTTCAGCCCCAAGGAACTGGAGGCCCGCATCCGCTGCGTGCTGCGCCGCGTGGACAAGGACCCGGTGGTGGGGATCCCCAACTCCGGAGTCATCCAGGTGGGGGAGCTGCGCATCGACACCAACAAGCGTCAGGTGTATCGGGGGGAGGAGCGCATTCGCCTCACCGGCATGGAATTCAGCCTGCTGGAGCTGCTGGTGAGCCGCTCGGGCGAGCCCTTCAGCCGCGGCGAAATCCTCAAGGAAGTCTGGGGCTACACGCCCGAGCGCCATGTGGACACCCGGGTGGTGGATGTCCACATCTCCCGTTTGCGCTCCAAATTGGAGGATGATCCAGCCAATCCCGAGCTGATCCTCACGGCTCGTGGCACGGGATACCTGTTCCAGCGCATCGTGGAAGCCGTTGCCTCCGAAGGAGCCTGATCTCGACCCCCGCTCCGGCAGGCGGGCCAAGCCCAGCCGGGCCATTCGCCGGCTGGTGATCTGGTATCGCCGCAATGCGGCGGTCACCTCGATCGTGGGCACAGCCACCTCCTCGGCCAGCACCGCCGGCTCGGTGGCCGGCTCGGTGGCCTCCGCCGCCGGCTCAGTGGCCGGCAGCATGGCGTCCACCGCCGGCTCGATGCTCAACCCGCTGGTGATCGATCCCCTGCGTCGGCTGCAGCAGAGCGGAGGTGAGGAACTCGCCGCCATCCACCGCGGCGAACGTCTCTGGGTGGCCGTCGACGGCATGGGCGGTGACCACGCCCCCGGGCCCATCCTCGAGGGGTGCCTCAGGGCGGTGCAGATCCTGCCTGTGCGCATCCGCTTCGTGGCCGAAACCGCTGCACTGGAAGCGGCAGTGTCCCAGCTGGGTCTTGGTGAGCTGCTGCGGGAGGCCACTCAGCGGGGCCTGATGGAACTGCTGCCCAGTGGCCCGTCCGTGGGCATGAACGACGAAGCCACGGTGGTGCGGCGCAAGCGCGACGCCAGCATCAACCTGGCGATGGACCTGGTGAAGCGGGGTGAGGCCACTGCGGTCTATTCGGCCGGCAACTCCGGGGCCGTGATGGCCTCGGCCATCTTCCGGCTGGGGCGGCTCAAGGGCATCGACAGGCCGGCCATCGGCGCCCTCTTCCCCACCAAGGATCCGTCCCAGCAGGTTCTGGTGCTCGACGTGGGCGCCAACATGGACTGCAAACCGGCCTATCTCCACCAGTTCGCCCTGCTGGGAAGCATCTACAGCCACGACGTGCTCGGGGTGGCCGAGCCGAGCGTCGGTCTGCTGAACATCGGCGAGGAGGAGTGCAAGGGCAACGAACTCACGCTCAAGGCCTTCCCCCTGCTGGCGGCTGAGCCCAGGATCAGCTTCAAGGGCAACTGCGAGGGCCGCGATGTGCTCTCCGGTGCCTTCGATGTGGTCGTCTGCGATGGCTACACTGGCAACGTGCTGCTCAAGTTCCTCGAGTCGGTGGGCAGCGTGCTGCTGGATGTGCTGCGGGCCGAATTGCCCCGTGGTCGTCGCGGCAAAGTGGGGTCGGCCTTTCTGCGCAGCAATCTGATCCGGATCAAGAAGCGCCTCGACCATGCCGAACACGGCGGTGCCCTGCTGCTGGGGGTGAATGGCGTCTGCGTCATCGGCCACGGCAGCAGCAAGGCCCTTTCGGTGGTCAGTGCCCTGCGCCTCGCCCACCTGGCCGCCAGCCATGGGGTCATGGACGACCTGCGCCAGCTCAGCGCCCAGGAAGACACCGTCACCGCCTGTGGTTGACTCAGCCCAACTGAGGACTGAGACGGTGTCGCTCGGCCGGATGGGCGCAGGCATGGCCCTGGTGGGCAGCGGCAGCGGCCTGCCGCGGCTGAGCCTCAGCAATGAGCAGCTCAGCCGCCGGGTCGACACCAACGACGCCTGGATCCGCAGCCGCACGGGCATCACTGCCCGCCGGGTCGCCGGTCCCGGTGAAACCCTCACCAGCCTGGCCACCGCGGCCGCCCAGGCCGCCCTGGAGCAGGCCGGCTGGGACGCCGAAGATCTCGATCTGATCCTGCTGGCCACCTCCAGCCCCGACGATCTGTTCGGCACCGCCCCCCGGGTGCAGGGGGCCCTCGGCGCCAGACGGGCGGTGGCCTTCGATCTCACTGCCGCCTGCAGCGGCTTTCTCTTTGCTCTGATCACCGCCGGCCAGTACATCCGGGGGGGAACGGTGAGTCGGGCCCTGGTGATCGGCGCCGATCAGCTCAGCCGCTGGATCGACTGGGACGACCGCAGCACCTGCGTGCTCTTCGGCGACGCTGCCGCCGCCGTGGCGGTGGAGGCCTGCGAGGAGCCGCGCAACGGCCTGCTGGGCTTCAAGATGCACTCCGATGGTCTCCGGGCCGACTGCCTCTCCCTGCGCCAGCACCTCGATCACGTTCCCCTGGTGGAGGGTCACTCCAGCCAGAAAGGCGGCTTCGAGACCATCCACATGAATGGCCAGGAGGTTTACAAGTTCGCCGTGCGCGAAGTGCCGGCGGTGCTCCAGGACCTGCTGAAGAGCACCGGCACGACCCCTGAGCAACTGGACTGGTTGCTGCTGCACCAGGCCAACCAGCGCATCCTCGATGCAGTGGCCGACCGCTTTGCCATCCCCCATGCACGGGTGCTCAGCAACCTGGCCCGCTACGGCAACACCTCCGCCGCCACCATCCCGCTGATGCTGGATGAGGCGGTGCGCGATGGGCGGGTGCGCCCGGGCGATCTGATCGCCAGCAGCGGCTTTGGAGCGGGGCTGAGCTGGGGCGCGGCGCTGCTGCGCTGGGGTGGCCCCGGCGGCGGCTGAACCGCACCGCTCTAATCTCCCAGCCGGTTCGAGCGCGCGTCGCCATGGGGATTGCCTGGGTGTTTCCCGGTCAGGGCTCACAGAAAGTCGGCATGGCAAGCGCTGTGCTGGATCTGGACGGCGCCCGCGAGCGTTTCGCCGCCGCTTCCGAGCTGCTGGGCCGCGACCTGCTGGCGATCTGTGCCGGCGAAGCGAGTGAGATCCAGGGGGGCTCGCCGGGGGCACCGCTCGACCTGGGCGACACCCGCAACACCCAGCCGGCGCTGTTCGTGCTGGAAAGCCTGCTGGTGGATGGCCTCAAGGCCCAGGGTCGCCGCGCCGATCTGGTGGCCGGCCACAGCCTCGGAGAACTGGTGGCCCTCTACGCCGCCGATGTCTTCGACTTCCGCACCGGCCTGGAGCTGATGCACCGGCGCAGTGAGCTGATGGCCGCGGCCGGAGGCGGAGCGATGACTGCGGTGATGGGCTTCGAGCGCAGCGAGCTGGAGGCCCTGGTGGGAGCCCGCGCGGATGTGGTGATCGCCAACGACAACAGCGCGGCCCAGGTGGTGATCTCCGGCCTGCCGGAGGCCGTGGCCGCCGTGGCCGCCCAGCTCCCCTGCAAGCGGGCCATCCCCCTGGCGGTTTCAGGGGCCTTTCACTCCCCCTTCATGGCCTCGGCTGCCGAGGCCTTCGCCGCCCTGCTGGAGCAGGTGCCCTTCGCCGACGCCAGCGTCCCGGTGCTGAGCAACACCGATCCCACCCCCAGCACCAGCGGGGCCGAGCTCAAGCAACGCCTCCAGCGGCAGATGGTGAGCGGGGTGCGCTGGCGCGAAACCATGGATCAGCTGGCGGCCCTCGGAGTCGAGACCGTGGTGGAGATCGGCCCTGGCACCGTGCTCAGTGGCCTGGTCAAACGCAGCCTGAGCGGTGTCACCACCGCTCAGATCGGCAGCGCCGCCGACCTGGGACTGTGAGCGACACCGGGGAGGGCCAGCCCGGCAGCGGACCGATCGCACCGCGGCGGCGCGGTCTGCGCCGC
>NZ_JAHLYS010000027.1 GCF_025128055.1 Synechococcus sp. CS-1329
ATGCTTCTGGCGCCCGGTGGAGATGTAGGCATCGACGCCCCGATCGCTGCAGGCCTTGGCGTTGGCCTCGCTCCAGTAACCCGCATCCGCAATGAACTTCACCGGCAGGGTGCCGGTGCTGGCGATGGTGCGCTCCAGCATGGGGACGAGGTGCTCGACATCTGGAGCCTGGTTGCTCACCCCGATCGCCACGATCACCTGGTGCTTGCTGTCCACTGCGGCCTGGGCGTTGTAGCCCTGGATGTAGCCATTGCCGCACTTCATCACGTGGCTGCCTGGATCAGTGAAGTTGCGCTGGGCTTTGGGGCTCGGCTTGCCCTGGGCGTTGCTCGGCAGGCCCCGGGTGGGCATGGCCATCGGTTCAGCCTCCCCCAGACCCACCGTTTCCGGATCGATGCCGGTCTCCTGGAGCTTCTGCAGTGCCAGAGCTCGTGCGGTATCGGCGCGTTGCTGCTTCTGCTGCGCCCGGCTGCTGAGCTTTTCTTTGCTGTCGTCGTCGCCTTGCTCGGCCTCCGTAGCGGCAGCATCAGCCTGCTTCTGGCGCCGCCGGGCCTGGGCTGCAGCAGCTTCTGCCTCCAGCTCAGCCTTGGCCTGGCGGATCTTTTTCAGCCGGCTTTCCCGGCGCTGCAGCTCCTCCGGCAGTTCACTGCCCCGCTTGCCCTTGCCGTAGCGGCCGTCCTCCTGGGCGTCGATGATCTCGGCCTTCCTCAGCAGGGCCCGCATCTCCTGCCTGAGCTGCTGCTCGCTCTTCTCCATGCGCTCGTGGCTCATGGCCTTGTGAATGCTGGCGTTGGCTTCCACCTTGGTGCCGTCCAGGGCCACATGGCCCATCTGCACCAAGCCGGACTTCTGGCAGAGCCTGAGCACCTGCACAAACAGATCCTCCAGCCGCTCCAGGTGCCGCCGGCGGAATTCACTGATCCGTGTGTGGTCCGGTTGCTGGTTCCCGCTCAGTACCCGGAAGGGCAGGTCCTCGTAGCAGGCCCTCTCGATCTTTCGTGACGACGGCATCCCGACGCAGTAGGCGTACAGAAGCAGCACAACCATCATCCTGGGGTCGTAGGCTTTCTTGCCGCGGGCGTCCTTCTGGCGGTAGAGCCGGAGGATGGGATCGAGATCCAGCTGGTCGATCAGATCCAGCAGAAAGAACACCAGATGATCCTTGGGCAGCCAGTCGATCGGCGAGGGCGGCAGCAGCCAGGCCTGCTCAGGCAGCCAGGGGCGAAAGGTCTTGGGCTTGCTCATGACCCATGGTCTCGGCCAAAGCCATTGCTGTCACTAGCTTTTGGGCAGATGCGTGGCCGTCTGTGGAGAAGGTGCGCGCTGATCTATGCGCAACAGCCTCCTAGGCCGCCGGATTCAATTACTGCATCCGAGGAGCCCGGCGTGTCCGAGCCCCCGGCCTCTGCATCCGAGCGATTGACCTGGGGCCTGAGAATCCGGATCCCCTGGCTGCCCTTGCCAGGGAAGATCCCCAGAGCCTTGGCCTCAGCAAACCCGCACCAGTAGGGCAATGCCGAACCCCGCAGGTGCATCCCCAGGGTGAGCAGGATCGGGTTGGCGCCTCGGTAACGATGACCGGAGAGCAGGTTGATGTGGTGACCGCCGCCACTGGCAGCCCATTCACGCCTCCAGGGTGTGCTGCCTGCTTCAAGAAGCTGGATCAGGCACTCCACCAGCTTCTCGGCTGGCGAGGCCTGAACAGAACGCCCGGATCTGAACCTGGAGGTGGAACGAGCGCGGGTTGAGGCTTTTGGGACACCCATCGGGCAGCAGTGCAGGACCCGAAGCACCAGCGCGGCCAGCAGCAAGGGCTGGCCAAAGGCCTCGGCTCTGAAGAAGTTCCCTGGGTGTCACGCCTCAGTGGCTGATCACGCCGCTTCGATCCAGTCAGCGTGGTCGCCTTCTGGAGCAGGGATCAGTTGCGCCTGAGGGCCTTTGTTGAAGATCTCCTTCAGGTCTTCACTGTGCCCTTGTCCCTGAGGCCTTCCCAGAGCCCGAAGCTGCCCAGCAGCAACGCCAGCATTCGCTGTTGCAGGTCAGGGTTGTTGAGCGCCTGGGTGCTCATGGTCTGGTGAGCGCCGAGGGCATCGATGATGGCGTCCGTCTGTGCTTTCGCCAGATCGGGTGAACTGGCGAACTGCTCCTTGCTGTTGCTGGCCGCCTGCTGCCGCAGGGTTTCCGATTCCAGCAGCTTGCCGCGAATCACGGTGCCCACATAGATGATCTTGTCGTCATCGCTCAGATCACCGGTGAACAGGTCATTGAGCGTGGCGATGATCTCCGAGAGCAGGGCCTTCTGCTTGTCTTGCACCGACCCGCCGCCGGGGGCAAGGCCGGGGATGGGCACGGCTTTGCCCTGCTGGAGATCGAGCGTCTTCTCGCCGAGATGGCGCAGGTGGTGGTGGGTGAGCACCACCTGGGAGAGATCCACCGTGTTCACCTCCCGCTCGAACTCCAGTAGCCGCTGCAGCCCCTTGTAGAACAGCGCCCGTTTCTCCAGGCCGGTGTTGGCGTAGTCGAAGATCTGGGAGAGGAAGGTGTAGAAGCGCACGTAGGTGCCCATGTCGCTGCGGAACAGGGTCAGGGCGGCCAGTTCATCTTTGGCGGCCTTGAGGTCATCGGCAGCGTTGATCTCTTCGGCTTGCCTGTAGGCCAGGCGCGCCTCTCTGTAGGCATTCATCAGCCGCTGGGCCACGGGTTCAAGAGCGCCCTGCAGCTGGCTCTGCAGGCTGGCGGGATTGAGCAGCACCTTCACCACTCGCTCGATCTCGAACTCGTCGTAATGCCCCTGGGCGTCGAGCTTGGTCTTGAGATCGAGGATCAGGTTCGGATCAGTCGCTGAGGCCAGCTCGGCGGTGGCGTAGTACGTCTTGAACGCCTCCAGGATGTCGTTGGGGTCGTTGACGAAGTCGACCACGAAGGTGGTGTCCTTGCCGGGGTGGCAGCGGTTGAGGCGGGAGAGGGTCTGCACCGCTTGCAGGCCCGCCAGGCGCCGGTCGATGTAAAGGCCGCAGAGCAGGGGCTGATCGAAACCGGTCTGGAACTTGTTGGCCACCAACAGGATTTGGTAGTCGTCGCCCTTGAAGGCTTCGCGGATGTCACTCTTGAGCCCGGGATTGAGGCTCTGGCTGCGTTCGCTGAAGCCAGCGGGGCCGCTCTCGGGATCATTCACCTCACCGCTGAAGGCCACCAGGGTGCCGAGGGGGTAGCCCTTCTCGCTGATGTACTTGTCGATCGCCAACTTCCAGCGCACGGCTTCCTTGCGGCTGCCCACCACCACCATGGCCTTCCCCTGGCCATCGAGCAGCGGCCAGACGAACTGGCGGAAGTGCTCCACGATGATCGCCACCTTCTGGGCGATGTTGTGGGGGTGAAGCTTGACCCAGCCCATCAGCTTCTTGAGGGCCGCGCTGCGCTCCACCTCCTCGTTGGAGATGACCTGCCCCTGCTGGGCCAGCTGGAAGGCGAGCTTGTAGCTGGTGTAGTTCTGCAGCACGTCGAGGATGAAACCCTCCTCAATGGCTTGCCGCATGGAATACACGTGGAACGGCTCCGGCAGGTTGCCCTCTTGCGCGGGCTCGCTGGGGTTGGGGCGCCTTCCGAACAGCTCCAAGGTTTTGGCCTTGGGGGTGGCGGTGAAGGCCACGTAGGTGATGCCGCTCTCCTTGGTCCGAGCGGCCATCTGGGCGGCCAGCACGTCGTCGATGGAGATCTCACCGCCGTCTTCCAGATCGGCCACTTCTGCGGCGGAGAGCAGCTGCTTGAGCTTGGTGGCGGCTTCTCCGCTCTGGGAGCTGTGGGCCTCATCGGCGATCACGGCAAAGCGTTTGCCGCCGGTAGCGGCCAGGTCGCGCACGGCCTGCAGGGCATGGGGGAAGGTCTGAATCGTGCAGACCACCACCTTTTTGTCGCCGCTGAGGGCTTCGGCGAGCTGGGTGCTCTTGCTGCCTTCGTCACTGGTGACGGAGGCAACAACCCCCTTCTTGCGCTGGAACGATTCCAACGCCTCCTGCAGCTGGGTGTCGATCACGTTGCGGTCGCTCACCACCAGCACCGAATCGAACAGCTTCTGGTTGCTGGCGTTGTGCAGTTCGGAGAAGAAGTGAGCGGTCCAGGCGATCGAGTTGGTCTTGCCGGAGCCGGCGGAGTGCTGCACCAGGTACTTCTGGCCGGGACCTTCGGCCAGCACCACCTCCTGCAGCAGGCGGGTGACAACCAGCTGGTGGTAGCGGGGGAAGAGGATCCGGGAGATCTGCTTCTTCTTGTTGCGCTCGGCGATGCAGTAGCGGCCGAGGATCTCCAGCCAGCTCTGGCGCTCCCACACCTCCTCCCAGAGGTAGGCGGTGCGGTGGCCATCACTGAGGGGATTGCCGGCACCGCAGTTCTTGCCGCCAGGGTCTGAGCCGCGGTTGAACGGCAGGAACACCGTGCCGAAGCCCGAGAGCCTGGTGGTCATGCGCACCTCGCGATTGCTCACGGCGAAGTGGACCAGGGCACCGCTGGGGAAGCTGAGCAGCGGCTCAGGCGTGAGGCCCGGTGGCTTGGGGTTGCGGTCTTGCTTGTACTGGTAGATCGCGTCTTCGATCGACTGGGTGTTGTCGGTCTTGAGTTCAACCGTGGCCACCGGCAGGCCATTGAGGAACAGCACCAGGTCGAGGCAGTTCTCGTTGTGGAGCGAGTAGCGCACCTGCCGCACCACTCGCAGCCGGTTGGCCTGGTAGCGGGCCAGGATCTCGGGGTTGAGGCCCAGGGCGGGCTTGAACTCCGCCAACTTGAGGGCTTTGCTCAGGCCCAGCAGTTCCACGCCATTGCGGAGCACATCAAGGCTGCCGATCAGATCCAGCTGGCTGCGCACCCGCTGCAGCAGGGTGTCTTGGGCCTTGGAGCCGTGGTTTTTCTGCAGCGTCTCCCAGGCGTCGGGCTGGGTCTGCTGCACCCAGGCGATCAGGTCTGGGGGGTAGAGGGCGAGTTTGCGGTGGTAGTGCGCCGCATCACCCTCGGAATAGAGCCAGCCGTGGCTGCCGAGGTGATCGCAGATCTCGGTTTCGAAGCGGATCTCGTGATGGAGTGGCATCACCTTGAACTCTCGTTCTTCAAAAGAGAAGTGCTGGAACTGGCGTCCTGCAAGAACAATCCCACAAGTTCTTCATTGATGTAGTAATTATTGCGACCCTGCTGATGCTTGGCAACGAAGCCATGCTGGCACAGCAAATCGAGATACTTGGCTGCAGTCTGCCGTTTGATGCCAAGATCCTTGCAGACGTATTCAATTCTCGTATAGGGGTGGCGGAACAGGTTATTGAGCAGATCCTGCGTGTAGAGCTTAGGCAACTCTGATCTCATGCGCTGCTTCATCGACTGCATCTGGATCCTGATTCCATCGACAAGGGCGAGGGTGGACTGCGCCGTAACCTCTACGCCCCTCAGCACATAAAGAACCCAATCCGCCCAGTTCCCCGAATCGCGAACATCCTGAAGCCGCCTGTAGTACTCGGATTTGTTGGCGATGATGAATCTACTGAGATAGAGAATGGGAATCTCAAGCAGCCCAGACCGCGTCAGATAAAGCACATTGAGGATGCGTCCAATCCGGCCATTGCCATCGGGAAACGGGTGGATGCTTTCAAACTGGTGATGGATGAGGGCCATCTTGATCAATGGATCGAGGTCGCTCCGCGTGTCGTCGTTGATAAAGCTTTCGAGATCTGCCATCAGGGCAATGATGGCCTCAGGATCTTGGGGCGGAAGATACACCAGCTCTCCCGTCAAATCGTGGCGCAACTCAGTTCCTGGAGCTGCTCTGAAGCCATCAACACGGCCTTTCAGCAGCTGATACATGGCAATCAATGTGCTGTTTCTGATCACTCCCTGAGAGTCTTGAATGCACTCAAAGCCCAGCTTGAGGGCATCTCGATACAAGGCAACCTCCTTGGCGGCGTGGGAATCGGGGCCCAAGGGAAATAGATCTTGCTGAAACAGTTCGTCTTGCGTGGTAACGATGTTCTCCACTTCGGAGCTGGCTTTCGCTTCCTGGAGCACAAGAGTATCAATCAAGATTCCTTGATTGGGAATGATTGCCGCACGCCCTTTCAGCTCGGCAAGGGCGCGGTTGGCATTGTTGAGAGTCTTGAGAATTGGCAGAGTCTCAAGGTTGGCTTGAGGGGGCAATGGCTTCATGGTGGCCCCGGCTTCGACACGTTCAGTGGAAATGTCGACAGAAGTGCCATTTCGTGAACACATCATAGGCTTGTCGGCGCTGGCCATGGCTTCAAACTTGCCCAGAGTGCCCAGCGGGATGGCCTTGAGGATCGCCCCCAAAATGGCTCTCGTGGTGAAGGCTCATGCCCACCAGTGCTCGTGCGGCAGACCCTCCAACCGCTCGAACTCCCGATCGGCCAGGACGTCGTCGGGTGCGGTGGGGCCTGTGAGGAAAAAGCTGTCCCAACTGCAGCCCAGCGGGGCAATGATCAGCTCCTGGCCGCAGGCGCGCATCTCCACCTCCTTCACCGATTCGGGCAGGCGCAGGTGGGCGGGGATGCGCACCGCCTGGCTTCCGTTGCTGAGAAAGAGCTTCGTCAACGCCATGATGCTTGACCTCGTTGATGCCATAGGGCTGTCCCAGTCGAGAGCGGCTGAAAGAGATTGGAGAGCTGTGTCTTGAGGGCGCTCCTTGGCTCATTTCCAGGGAGAATGATAAGGATCATTTGATGGGTGGTGGCCATGGTCATGTGGCGACCGCCTCGGGTGCAAAACCACGCACATCCATCTGGCCGGTTACGGCGGCGGAGATGAGGGCGGAGCGGCGTTCTTGGAGTAGGGAAATTGCAGTCGTAGCAGCCTCTATCAGCAACTGGAGCCTGGATGTCATCTTATCAAGAAACTTGGCTATCTTCACCTGCTCGTCTAGAGGTGGGTATGCGAATCTGTGCTTTCGCAGGGATTCGGCAGTCAAGTGGGCAATAGTAGCTTTGCCAGAGGCTGATGAGAATATGTCAGTCGCAGTTGCCATTCTCATAAGAAGATACTGAAATCGAGGGTGATCCCTGAACTGGCTGCGCGGCCTCAATCGGTGCAACGCCTTTTGATAAAAGCACATTTCAAGTTTACCAATCCAGATGGCAGATCTGCCAACTTCCCCTCCCTCGCATACCAGCAGGTCTCCAGGCTTAAGCCCATAACGGTCATACTCGGATTCTTCGAAGTCCATTGCAGGCAAGTCTTCGACATTGATTTTGTCCCACTGAACGTCAGTGTTACGCAAGTAAGGCTGAAGATGATCGCCTGAGATCTGCTTGTCGTCGAGCATCTTCCCCAGCAGAACTTCATAGCGGTAGTTCAGGGCGGCCACCTCCCAATGCGCCGGCACCTCCCCCAGCCACTCAACCCCTGAATCCTTCATCGGAGCATCAGAATTCAGCCCCTTGGTGACGGCATGGGAGATGACGGCCTGCCGCTTCTCCTGCAGCAGCTCGATCAGCCGCTGCTGCTCGGCGATCAGGGCATCGATCTTGGCTGTTTCGTGGTCGAGGAAGTTGACGATGGCAGATTGTTCCGTAGGGGGTGGCATTAAAAAAAGACATCCGCCCAGCTCTTCGGCATTTAAATGTGGTTGAGCGGCTCGCATCCGCTTCAGCTCGATCTGATAATCTTTTACATAGGCGCCAAGGAGTGCATATTGCACGTAATTTGGACGGGAGGCATGAATCTTGAGGACCATGTCAAACCCAGCGATACACGGCCCGTAGCCCAATGGAATGATTGCTGAGTCGCCGGTGTAAGCGCTGCTTCTGACAATGACTATGTCTCCCCCTTCAAGCCATAGAATTCTCTGAGGCGGAATATCTGCAGGATTCACATAGACCATTCCTGCATCAGAAAGATTGCCCGCGCGAACATTGGTGGCCCGAATGAGCCTAGTCCCTTCATCGACATATTCTGGCGGCTCACCTATTCCATAGCGGATGCTTCCTATACGCTTCAGCTGAATCATTTCCCATTGCTCCGGCATCTCACCCAGCCACTCCACCCCACTGTCCTTGTAAACTGGATACCTCGGAAAGCTCACGCCGTCAGCCCCTCGATCATCTCCAGGATCCGATCCGTCGCCGGCTTAAGCTCAGCCTCGTATCTCTTCCTGCTCTTGGCATCGTTCATCAACTGATCGCCGCTTGCACTGGTTTGAACCATCCGGCATCTCCGGATGGTTGGCATCAAGCAAGGATGGAACTTTGCCTGCCTCATGGTTGTAGCGGAGCTTCTGGCTCATGGCTTGGGTGCTCAAGCTCCAGCTGTTGCTGCGTCAGCACCAGTAGTTCACCGCTGATCGTCACAGCAATTCCTGTTCCCGTCTGACGGGCCAGTTCTCGGGCACGCTGCCCGGCACGAAGCAGCGCTGCGGAGACGCGCTCGAGGTCAGCGTCATGGCGTTGGCTCTGGAATCCAGCAGTCATGGCCGACCTCCCTCACAGAGAAGCTGCGGAACAGCACCACCATTATCAATCATCTGCCATTCATCCACCAGTGGCTTGTAGAGGGATTCCAGATTGTGGTGGCCTGCCTTGAAGCGGCGGGCGATCACCTCCGCTGGGATGGCGTGCCCCCCTTGGCGTACCCGTAACCGCACACGGGTCACGGCCTGCTCCACCGTGGGTAGAGACAGAAAAATGAGCTTCACGGAATAGCACTGGGTTTGCCAGGCCCTAATGCGCTGCACATATCCCATGCCAGCCAATGTTGTTTCAAATGCAAAGCTCGCGCGTCCTGCTGCACTGCGATCGATTTCTTCCAGCATCAACCGCCCTGCCCTACGGGCCACCAGCTCAGGAGCAAAGGGAGACAGACCAGCCGCAATCAGATCAGCATTGATGAAGGTGGTGATCCCGATCTCCAGCGGCAGGTACTCGCGGGCAAAAGTTGTTTTTCCAGCACCATTGGGCCCGGCGATGATGATGACCCGGGGCTTCAATGCGAAAGTCCCCCAATCATCTCCAGAATCCGATCCGTCACCTGCTTCAGCTCAGCGTCGATCACATCCAGGGGCCTGGGTGGGGTGAACACGTAGAAGTGCCGGTTGAAGGGGATCTCGTATCCCACCTTGGTCTTGTCGTGATCAATCCAGGCGTCCGGCACATGGGGCAGCACCTCCCGCGCGAAATAGGTCTCCACGTCTTCGCTGAGCGGCACGTTCTCGGTATCCCTCAGGCTGCTGTCCGCCTGGGGCTTGCCCTTCGCCTTGCCCCGCTGACCCAGCACCACCTTGCCGGCCTCATCTCGCTGAGGCCGCTCCACCGTGATGGTGCGGTACCCGAAGGCTTCATTGGGGAAGATCTTGCTGATCGGCTTGCCATCCTTCTCCGCCTCCTCAAACGAGCCGAACAGCTGGGTGATTTGCTCGATGTGCTCCGGGCTCAGTTCCTTGCGCTTGCTGCCCAGGCTCTTGCGCATCTTCTGCCAGTAGCCACTCGCATCAATCAGCTGCAGCTTGCCCTTGCGGGCCTTGAGCTTGCGGTTGGTGAGGATCCAGATGTAGGTGCTGATTCCTGTGTTGTAGAACATGTCGGTGGGCAGGGCGATGATCGCCTCCACCAGATCGTTCTCCAGCACATAGCGGCGAATCTCGCTTTCGCCGGAGCCCGCCCCACCGGTGAACAGCGGTGAACCGTTGAGCACGATGCCGAAGCGGCTGCCGCCATCGATGGCAGGCCGCATCTTGCTGATCAGGTGCAGCAGGAACAGCAGGGAGCCATCGCTCACCCTGGGCAGCCCCGGCCCAAAGCCGCCGCTGTAGCCCATCAGCTCCGCTTCCCGCTGGATCTCCTTCTGGATCTTTTTCCATTCCACCCCGAAGGGCGGATTGGAGAGCATGTAGTCGGCTTTCGCCTCCGGCAGCTGGTCGTCAGAGAGCGTGTTGCCGAAGCGGATCTTGTTGATGTCCTGCCCCTTGATCAGCATGTCGGCCTTGCAGATGGCGTAGCTCTCGGGGTTCAGCTCCTGGCCGGAGAGCACCAGGCGCGCTGTGGGGTTGTGGCCCGTGAGGTGCTCCTCGGCCACACTCAGCATCCCGCCGGTGCCAGCGGCGGGGTCGTAAAGGCTGCGCACGATGCCGGGCTGGGTGAGGGCGTCGTCGTCTTCGATGAAGATCAGGTTCACCATCAGCCGGATCACCTCCCGTGGGGTGAAGTGCTCCCCGGCGGTCTCGTTGGAGAGTTCCGCGAACTTGCGTATCAGCTCCTCGAACACCAGCCCCATCTCGGCATTGCTCACCTTGCCCGGGTGGAGATCGATCTGGGCGAACTTCTCGGCCACCAGATACAGCAGCCCTGCCTTCTCCAGCCGGTCCAGCTGCAGGTGGAACTCAAAGCTCTCGAAGATCTCCCGCACCGCCGGGGTGAACGCCTGGATGTAGGCGCGCAGGTTCTCGCCGATGTTGTCCTGGTCGCCCATCAGTCGCTTCATGTCCAGCGCTGAGGTGTTGCAGAAGTTCTGCCCGGCCGTGCGCATCAGGAACGGTTCAGGGTCCAGGCCCTGGCCCTCCCGCAGCGTCTTCTCCTCCAGCACAGCCGCCTTGCTGGGCTCCAGCACGCCATCGAGCCGCCTGAGCACCGTGAACGGCAGGATCACCTTGCCGTAGTCGCTCTGCTTGTAGTCGCCCCGCAGCAGGTCGGCCACCGACCAGATGAAGGCCGAGAGGTTCTGCTTGCCGGTGGGCTGGGGGCCGAGGGGAGCCGACGGGATCGCTTTGGCAACTGGAGCTGTGCTGCCATTCGCCTCTGCGCTGGCCAGTGCCACCGAGCCTCCCCGTCCTCGCCCAGGAACCACACTGCCCTTCTCGACCAGGGAGGCCTTCACGGCGTCATAGGTGGGCTCATCCCAGCCGAGCAATTCGCGCAGCTTGCCGTTGCCCGCTGAGCCCTGCATGGCCTCAAGTGCTCCGAGGAAATCGTCCTGCTGCACCTGATCAGCCATCAATGGAAAAGACCGGTATTCGATCGGGGAAGTCTGCCTGTCTCAGGGCCTAGGAGGCCTGCGCGCAAAGACTGATTCCCTCGGCTCCAGGCCGTTCCTGTCTGGGCACTGCAGCGAGCCGATGGCTGGCATGGACGATGGAGGCCGCGCGACGGGCCTCTGGACGTGATCGAATGGCTGAGCCCTTGGCGTCATCGGTCCCATGGCTGACGAGCTCCCCTGCGCGTCACCCGAGTGCACAGCCGACGACTGGCGCCGGATCCGCGATGCCCTGCGCTACATGGGCCGGGAGCTGCACGGGCGTTCCTATGGCGTGGAGGCCCAGCGCCGGCCGTTGCTCTGGGCTGAGATGGACGCCTGCCTGCAGCTGGCGGAGCGGATTGAGGCCACTCTCTCTGATCCAGATCCCTTCTGATCCGGAGTTTTGAACGATTGGGATCAGAAGCTCAGTTGAGCGAGCGTTGATTTCTGCTTCAACGAACAATGTTGCGCAGGAGTTGGCTGCCCCTGCCTGTCTCGCCAGAGCAACCGCGACGGCTGAGTGGATGATTGGCTGAGGCGGCGATGGTTTAGGGTGATAGGCAGAACTTCGCGAGATGTCTTCATCATGAAAATTCATCTGATCACCTCCAGCAGGAGCTGAGAAGCGAGAAATAGGTCTGGAGAACTAGTTCAGGGATGCTTGCTTCAAGGCGACACCGTAAGCCATTCCGATCTGGCTCTTGAGCTTTTGCTGATCCACTCTCTGCCACTGATTATCAGGTTCTGTATGGTTTCTTCTGCTCCAGTGGTTCGCCCCGGTCGAAGTGGGCGCATCTTCAACTACATCGGGCGCCATAACATCCGTGGCGACTTCTTCGGTGGCCTCACTGCGGCTGTGATCGCCCTGCCGATGGCTCTGGCCTTCGGTGTCGCCTCCGGTGCCGGCGCAGCGGCCGGTCTGTGGTCAGCGGCGATCATCGGCCTGGTCACGGCGCTGTTCGGGGGCACGCCAGCGCTGATCTCCGAGCCCACTGGTCCGATGACCGTGGTGTTCACGGCGGTGCTGGCCACCCTCACCACCAAGGCCGACTCGCCCGCCCAGGCCCTGGCCATCGCCTTCACCGTGGTGATGCTCTCCGGGGTGTTCCAGATCCTCTACGGGGTGCTGCGCCTGGGTCGCTACATCACCCAGATGCCCTACACGGTGATCTCGGGGTTCATGAGCGGCATCGGCACGATCCTGATCGTGCTGCAGATCGGTCCACTGCTGGGCCAGGCGCCGCCTCCGGGTGGGGTGATGGGCACGCTGCAGGCGTTGCCGCAACTGCTGCAGGGGATCCAGCCGCTGGAAACGGTGCTGGCCCTGTTCACCCTTGCGGTGCTCTGGTTCACGCCGGAGCGGATCAAGCGGCTGATTCCGGTGCCCTTGTTTGCGCTGATCGTGGGCACGATTCTCTCGCTGGTGTTCTTTCAGGGGGTGGATCTGCGCCGTATCGGTGAGATTCCCAGTGGCCTTCCTCAGCTCACCCTGCCTGCCCTGGGCCCGGATGTGCTGCAACTGGTGGTGATCAATGCCGCCCTGCTGGGCATGCTCGGTTCGATCGACTGCCTGCTCACCTGCCTGGTCTCCGACAGCCTCACCCGGACCGAGCACCAATCCGACAAGGAACTGGTGGGTCAGGGTCTGGCCAACATCGTGGCCGGTCTCTGTGGTGCGCTGCCCGGTTCAGGCGCCACCACCGCCACGGTGGTGAACATCCAGGCCGGCGGCCGCACGGGGCTTTCGGGCCTGCTCAGGGCTCTGATTCTGGCTCTGATGATCCTGGCGGGATCAGGCCTGGCTTCGCGGATCCCCCTGGCGGTGCTGGCGGCGATCGTCTTCAAGGTCGGTCTCGATATCGTCGACTGGGGCTTCCTGGTGCGGGTCCCGCAGCTGTCAATCAAAGGGGCGTTCATCACCTACGTGGTGATAGCGCTGACGGTACTGGTGGATCTGATGGTGGCCGTGGGTGTCGGCATCTTCATCGCCAACATCCTCACCATCGACAAGATGAGCCGGATGCAGACCGGTGCGGTGAAGGCTGTGAGCACAGCTGACGATGCCCTCGCCCTCAGTGATCAGGACAAGCGCCTGCTCGATCAGGCCGGTGGACGGGTGCTGCTGTTTCAGCTCAATGGCGCGATGATCTTCGGTGTGGCCAAGACCATCAGCCGAGAACACAACGCTATCGCTGATTGTGACGCGGTGATCTTTGATCTCTCCGGCGTCTACCACCTTGGGATCACTGCCGCCCTGGCGATCGAGAATGCAGTGGAAGAGGCCCTTGAGGTGGGACGAAGTGTCTATGTGGTGGGGGCCGCCGGCACCACGCGCAAACGGCTGGAGCAGCTCAGGCTGTTCCAGCTGCTGCCCGATGATCACACCGGGCTCGACCTTCACCAGGCCCTGGGTCATGCCGTGGAGGCTCAGACGGTGCCGAAGGCCACCTGACAGGCGGCATTGAGCAGTTCCGCTTCGGAGGAGCTGCTGGGTTCGCGGCCATCCAGCAGGCCCCGGTTGCAATCAGCCGAGAGCTGGTAGGTGTTGCCATCGGCGGTGACGGCGAAGTTGACCCCCTGGGAACCCGAGGGCTGCACGGAGCCGAAGAGCAACTGGTAGTCGGTGTTGGGCACCACGATGTAGGTGTTGTTGCTGCTGACCGCGTTGTCGACCGCACTGTTGATGATCGACGCCGTGGCCAGGGTGGCCACACCCCAGGTGGCCGCCCGTGCTCCCCACCATCCCCAGGTGGGAGTAGACCAGCCGCCATACCAGCCGTGATTCCACGGGCGCGCCACGCCCCAGCCCGGGCGTGCCCAGCCAGGATTCACATTCACAGAGCCGATGTTGACGCGCCGATTCGTGTTCCAGTTCACGTTTCGGTTGACGTTCCTGTTGACGTTGCGATTCACATCCCGATTGACGTTGCGATTCACGTCACGGTTGCCATCACGATTGATTGTGCGATTGCCATCGCGGTTGCCATTGCGATTGAAGTCGCGATTGCCAGTTCGGTTGAAATCGCGAGTGCCGCTGGAGTTGAGATTGCCAGGGCGACTGATGTTGGAGCCGGAGGGCCGCTGGATTGACGGCCGCGCCGAGGGTGAGGACACCTTGTTGCTCCAGCCGCCGCTGGGACGGCTGTTGCCACGGTTCAAGCTGGCACCACTGCCTCCCATGCCGGTTCGGGCACGGTTTCCGCCACCGCCACGGCTGCCGGCATTTCCCCCACGGCTGCGGCTGCCGCCACCCCGGCTGCCACCACCGCCGCCACGGCCGCCGCCCCTGGCCAGCAGCTCAGGATTCGTGGCTGGCTGACTGGCTGGCTGATTGGCAGTCAGAGGGGTGTCCAGTGCCAGGGCTGCGCCTGCGGGGAAGGCGAGCACGCCGGAGAGCAACAGGCTGAATCCAGTGATTCCTTTCATTTGCGCACCACATCGCAGCCGTCGTCGTAGCAGCTGGCATCAATGCGGCCGTCGCTGCCGAAGTGGACCATCACGTGATCGCGGTCCTTCATCAGGGCGGCGCGGTCTTGGCGGACGCTGTTGAGATAGTTGGGGTTGACGACACACAGATCGGTGCCGTTGAAGCACACCGTGTTGGTGGAGAAGCGGGCTTCAGATCTCGTCAGGGATGACCAGGTTTTGGAGTCGTTGGACCAGAGATCCATGCGCACGGGTTGGTCCCGCACCCGGACCGTCATCACGTTGCCAGCGATCTTGTGGCGGTAGAGGGTGGATTCGCCCTCATTGACCGCTTCCACAATGCAGGCTTTGGCGGGTTCACCCTTGAGGCTGCATTGGGTGGTGAGGGTGTAAAGCACCTCGCTTTTGCCTGCGCCGGCGCTCAGGATCAGCGTGGAGGTGACTGCTGCCAAGGCGATGCCGCCGTGCAACAGGCCACGCGAAAAATGCTGACGTAAGGACATGAAGCGGAAGTACCTTCTTCGATCAACGTACCAGCGGCTTTCGCGGCTGGCCCCATGACTCTTCGGGCTGGCTTTATCAACTGATGCCATCGGTCATTGATCGTTGTCTGTCTTGCGCAACAAACAGCGGAATGAGGCTGTTCAGGTTCAGAAGACTTTCAACCACGGCTCACACCAGCGGTGGCGATGGTTCCCGCTGTTGCTCACGGCCCCCTTACGATTCGTCCATGTCCAATCCTCAGACCATTTCCGAGCTCTCCGAACGGCCGAAAGAAGCCACCCCCCTGCCCAGCGCACCCCGCCCCCGCCGCGAGGAGCCCTGGGCGTCCGGCCAGCGCAAGCGTTATCTGGCCTCCCTCGATGACGCCGACGGGGCCGCCTGAAGCAGCTCAGGCCCGGCTGATCAGCCTCCCCGCAGCGGCGCACTGAAGAAGCCCAGCGAATTCAGCCACAGGCCCAGCAGCAGCAGCGGCAGAAACACCGCACCGGCGATCTGCAGTTTCACGGTGGTGGCGGACCGTTCCTTGGGGGCCATGGCAGCGGCGCAGCCGGAGTGAGCCGCCATCCTGAAGCACCCGCAGAGCCTGGATGTCCGGCACCTCCCCAGACCAGTGGCCGGATCTGCCGGATCTGCCGTCGCTGCGGCTGGCGGTGGTGGGCCATGTGGAGTGGGTCAGCTTCGTGGTGGTGGAGCGCCTGCCCGGGGCGGGTCAGATCCAGCACGCCCTTGAGCTGCTGGAGCAGCCCGCCGGCGGCGGGGCGGTGGTGGCCGCCCAGTTCGCCCGCCTCAGCCCCCAGCCGGTGGCTTTTTTCACCGCCCTGGGCCGCGATGCCCTCGGCGAGCGGGCGGCGGCTGAGTTGCGGGCCATGGGGCTGCAGCTGCATGTGGCCTGGCGGGAGGCCCCCACCCGTCGGGCGATCACCTTTGTGGAGGCCAGCGGCGAGCGCAGCATCACCGTGATCGGCCAGCGGCTTGCCCCTGCCGCCGGTGATCCCCTGCCCTGGGAGGAGCTGGCGGCCTGCGACGGCGTCTTCGTGACCGCCGCCGATGGGGCCGCCCTGCGGCTGGCCCGCCGGGCGCGGGTGCTGGCGGCCACCCCCCGGGTGCGCCTGCCGCTGCTGCAGGAGGCCGCTGTGGAGCTCGATGCCTTGATCGGCAGTGCCCGCGATCCCGGCGAGCGCTACCAGCCCGGCGACCTCAGCCCCGCCCCCCGGATCTATGTGGCCACCGAAGCCGAGCAGGGGGGCTTCACGCTGCCCGGCGGTCGCTTCAGCGCGATCGCGCGCCGCCAGCCTCCACTGGACACCTACGGCGCCGGTGACAGCTTTGCCGCGGGCTTCACCGCCGGTCTGGCGGCCGGCTGGGGCCGCTCAGAGGCCCTGGCCCTGGCCTGCCGCTGCGGCGCCGCCGCCCTCGATGGCCGCGGTGCCTATGCCAGCCAGTGGCGTGCGGCCCCAGGCTGGAGCTGATTTGCACGCCGCCAAGCCATGGACCCCACACGCGCCGTCACCCCTGACGCGGCGGAGCTGCTGCGGCTGGAGGCCATCAGCCGCCGGCGGGGGGGCGCTGTTGAGCCCACCCAGCTGATCGGCAGCTGGCGCCTGCAACGCACCTGGCCGCGGGGATCGGAGCGGCCGGCGGATCTGGCCAGCGGTCTGCTGCGGGCCTTCGGGGCCAGGCTGGTGATCGGGGCCCCCGGCCCCGGCGCTGAGCTGACGATCCGCAACAGCGTCCAGCTGGGGGGGCTGCAGCTCACGTTCGTGGGCCAGGCACGGCTGGAGGGCAAGCGGCCTCTGCTGCTGTTCCGTTTCGAGCGGCTGCGGCTGGCCCTGGGCCCCTGGCAGCCCCTCGATCGCCCCCTGCCCCAGCCCCTGCCGTTCGAGCAGCAACGGGCCGGGGTGCTGCCCTTCTTCGCCCTGATCGGTGGCGGCTCGCAGCTGGGCTGGCTGGCGGCCCGGGGCCGGGGCGGCGGCCTGGCGCTCTGGAGCCTTGATGGGGCTGATGACAGCGCCCACGGGGTTGCCTAAATTCGCATCAGAGCCCAATCCTGTGACCCTGAAACCCTTCCTGCAGGTTCTGTTCCTCACCTGGGTGCTGTTCCGTTGCCTCGGCTGGTATGGGCGCTGGCGTGGGGCGCTGGCCAGAGACCGCCTCTCCAGTGAATTCGCCCAAGAACTGAGGCGGCGCGGACTGCTCAGCAGCCATGGTGGAGCGTTGAGCTGAATCGCCATGACGATCCCTGCGCTGCCGGCGCTGATCACCCTGCTGGCCGTGATCACCTTCCAGGTCACCGCCATGCAGGTGGGCCGGGCCCGTCTGCGCGATGGGGTGAAGCCACCGCTGATGACGGGTCCGCCGGCCTTTGAGCGGGCCCTGCGGGTGCAGCAGAACACCCTGGAGCAGCTGGTGGTGTTCCTGCCGGCCTTCTGGTTGGCGGTGCTCTTCTCCAATGCCGGGGCGGCTTCGCTGCTGGGGGCGCTCTGGGTGCTGGGCCGGGTGCTCTATGCCGTGGGTTATCAGCGGGCGCCGGAGCAGCGGGCGCCTGGATTCGCCATCAGCTTCCTGGCCTCGACGGTGCTGCTGGTGATGGCCCTGGTGGGTGGCGTGCTGCAACTGCTCTGAGCCCTGGCCTACGCTGCGCCGCCAGGTTGCTGAATCCTCCTGGCCCGCCCCACGCCCCCCCTGAGCGCCCGCCTGCGGAGCCGCGCCCTTCTCGCTGATCCCCGCTTCAACAAGGGAACAGCCTTCAGCCGCGCGGAACGCGAGGCCTACGGGCTCGATGGCCTGCTGCCCCATGCCGTCGAGAGCCTGGAGACCCAGGTGGAGCGCCAGTGGCAGGCTTTCCTCAGCCTGGGCAGCGAGCTGGAGCGCTTCCGCTTCGCGGTGGCCCTGCGTGAGTCGAACCTCACCCTGTTCCACCGCTTTCTGGCCGATCACATCGAGGATGTGATGCCGATCGTTTACACCCCCACGGTGGGGGCGGCGATCCAGCGCTTCAGCCTCGATTACCGCACTCCCTGCGGCGGTGTGTTCCTGGCGGCGCCCGATCAGGAGCGGATCGAGGCAGTGCTGGCTCAGGTGGCGCCTGGGCCGGTGGATCTGATCCTGATCACGGATTCCCAGGGCATCCTCGGCATCGGCGACCAGGGCATCGGCGGCATCGAGATCTGCCTGGGCAAGCTGGCGGTGTACACCCTCTGCGCCGGTCTGGATCCCGCCCGGGTGCTGCCCCTGGTGCTGGATGTGGGCACCGATCGCGTCGAGCTGCTGGAGAACCCCCTCTATCCCGGCTGGCGACACCCGCGCCTCGATGGCCCCGACTACGACCGCTTCCTGGCCCGCACTGTGGAGGCCTTGCAGCGTCAGTTCCCGGGCGCGCTGCTGCACTGGGAAGACTTCGGCACCGGCCATGCCCACCAGCTGCTGGAGCGGTACCGCGAGCAGGTGCCCAGCTTCAACGACGACATCCAGGGCACCCGCGGGGTGGCCTGCGCGGTGGTGAAGGCGGCCTCCCACGGCGCCGGCCTGCCTCTGGAGGATCACCGCATCGTGGTGTTCGGGGCGGGCACGGCGGGCTGCGGCATCGCCGAGGGCCTGGTGCGGCTGCTCATCCGGGCCGGGCTGGGGGAGCCTGAGGCGCGCCGCCGCATCTGGGCGATCGACCGGGAGGGCCTGGTGCTGGCCGATCAGCCGGGGCTCTCCCCCATGGCCCAGGCCCTGGCCCGTGATCCCTCCGAGCGCTCGGATTTCGGTGTCGATGCCCAGGGCCGCATCGGTCTGCTGGAGGTGGTGCGGGCGCTGAAGCCCACGGTGCTGATCGGCACCTCCACCGTGGCCGGAGCCTTCAGCCGTGAACTGGTGGAGACGATGGCGGCGGCGGTGGAGCGGCCGATCATCCTGCCCCTCTCCAATCCCACCCGGCTGGCGGAGGCCACCCCGGCCGATCTCTACGCCTGGACGGATGGACGGGCCCTGGTGGCCAGTGGCAGCCCGTTCGAGCCGGTGAGCTGGCAGGGGAGCCTGCGCCGGATCGGGCAGTGCAACAACTGTTTTCTCTTCCCTGGGCTGGGTTTCGCCAGCGTGGCGGTGGGCGCTACCCAGGTGAGTGAGGGAATGATTGATGCCGGGCTCGATGCCCTGGCCGACCACATCCCGGCTTCCAGAGATCCCGAGGCGCCGCTGATGCCCGAGCTCAGCGAGGTGCAGGCGGTGTCGCGGGCGGTGGCGGAAGCGGTGGCCCTGAGGGCGGTGCAGGAGGGCCTGGCCAGCCGAGCCGCCAGCGCTGCGGAAGCGATGGAGCGGCTCGATCAGGCCACCTGGACGGCGGCCTACCGGGAGCTTTAGAGGTCGTCTTCGACGTTGGGCTTGATCGTGCAGTCGGCGAGGGGGTAGCTGACGCAGAGCAGAGCGAAGCCCTGAGAGATCTGATCGTCGTCGAGGAAGCTCTGATCCGACTGGTCGACGCTGCCGGAGAGGATCTTGCCGGCGCAGGTGCTGCAGGCCCCGGCACGGCAGGAGTAAGGCAGGTCGATGCCCTGCTCCTCGGCGGCATCAAGGATGTACTGGTCGTCGGGGCAACTGAACGACTTGCCGTCTTCCAGGGTGATCGTGAAGGAGGCCATGGCCAGTGATCAGCGCAGGGTTTCGCACACGTCCTAGGCAACGCCTGAGTGCTTTGGGGTAGCCCTCGTGACAGTGGGCTGCCATCACCACGACCGACGGCCGCAAGACCGGGCCTGTGTGGTGGCTTGAACACAACGTTCAAACCTGACTTGCGTCTCTCCAACGCGCTGCCCATCAATGGACATAGTGAGTACCGCTGGAGTCGTCTGTGGTCAGGGTTTTGGTTCCGGCGGAAAGCCGGGAGGGGGAGCGCCGTGTGGCCGCCTCACCAGAAACGGTGCGCCGGCTGGTGGCGAAGAAGTCTGAGGTGTTCATCGAGTCGGGGGCCGGCCTGGAGGCCGGCTTCAGCGATCAGGCCTTCATCGAGGCCGGTGCCTCGATCGTGGCCAGGGGCTGCCCCGACACCTGGAGTGCCGCAGAGCTGGTGATCTGCGTGCAGCCGCCCGCTCAGGACAGTGAGGGCGGCAGCGGAGGGCTCGAGCGCCTGGCCTCCGGCTCCCTGCTGGTGGGTCTGCTGGATCCCTACCTGAACCGGTCCCTGATCGAGCGGCTCAACAGCCGCGGCCTCTCGACTGTGGCGATGGAGCTGCTGCCGCGCATCAGCCGCGTCCAGTCGATGGATGTGCTCTCGTCGCAGGCCAACATCGCCGGCTACAAGGCGGTGCTGCTGGCCGCCGCCGAGCTGGATCGCTTCTTCCCGATGCTGATGACCGCCGCCGGCACGGTGCAGCCCGCCAAGGTGCTGGTGCTCGGAGCCGGCGTGGCCGGTCTGCAGGCGGTGGCCACCGCCCGCCGCCTCGGTGCGGTGGTGAAGGTGAGCGATGTGCGGCCGGCCGCCAAGGAACAGGTGGAATCCCTGGGCGCCCGCTTCATCGATCCCCCCAGCCGTGAGGCACCGGGTGAAGCCGGTGGTTATGCGCGCGAGGCCGGCGCCGCCTTCCTGGAGGCCCAGCGCCAGCAGCTCACCGTCCATCTGGCGGAAGCCGATGCGGTGATCACCACCGCCCAGGTGCCCGGACGGCCGGCGCCATTGCTGATCACCGAGGAGATGCTCAAGGCCCTGCGGCCCGGTTCGGTGGTGGTGGATCTGGCGGTGTCAACCGGCGGCAACTGCGCCGGCAGCCAGCCCGATCGCACGGTGGAGATCGGCGGGGTGCGCATCATCGGCTCCTCCAACCTGCCGGCTTCGGTGCCCCACCACGCCAGCTCCCTCTACGCGCGCAATCTGGCGGCCTTCCTGGAGCCCCTCTTCAGCGACGACGGCCTGCAACTCAACCCCGAGGACCCCTTGCTCGACCCCTGTCTGATTTCCCACCAGGGCGCCTGCCGGCGCCCGGAACTGTGGCCCAGCCTCGAGGAGGTGACGGCATGAGCGGTCATCTCAGTGGCACCGCCGCCCTCTGGGTGCTGGTGCTCGGCAGCCTGCTGGGGCTGGAACTGATCGGCAAGGTGCCCCCCACCCTGCACACGCCGTTGATGTCGGGGGCGAATGCGATCAGCGGCATCACCCTGCTGGCGGCGCTGGCTCTGATCGGTCAGGCGCCAACGCCCGGCCTGAAATTGATCGGTGCGGTGGCCCTCGGTTTTGCCCTCTTCAATGTGGTGGGTGGTTTTCTCGTGACGGATCGCATGCTGGCGATGTTCCGCCGCCGGGAGGCGAACTGATGGTTGAACTCTCGATCGAACTGGGCTCGGTGCTGCTGCTGGCCTTCGGGCTCAAGGGCCTGGCCAAGATCCGCACGGCCCGCAGCGCCAATGGCCTCGCTGCCCTGGCCCTCGGCCTGGCGGTGGTGGGTCTGCTGCTGCAGCAGGGCCTGGGCGGCTGGCCCTGGATGCTGCTGGGCCTGGGCATCGGCGGTGGCCTCGGCGCCGTGCTCGCCCTGCGGGTCGCCATGACCTCCATGCCGGAGACCGTGGCGCTCTTCAACGGCTGCGGCGGCATGTCGTCGCTGCTGGTGGCGATCGGTGCGGTGCAACTGCCCACGCCGCTGAACCTGGTGGGTCAGGTGTCGGTGCTGGTGTCGGTGCTGGTGGGCTCGATCACCTTCAGCGGCTCGCTGGTGGCGATGGGCAAGCTGCAGGAATGGCTGGGCACCCCCGGCTGGACCCTGCGGCCCCAGCGCCATGTGGTGAACATCCTGATGGCCGTGGCCTGTCTGGCCTGCTGTGTGCTGGTGCTCAAGGGCATGGCCGTGGCCCTGATTCCCCTCACCGTGCTGTCGCTGCTGCTGGGCGTGGGTCTGACCCTGCCCGTGGGTGGAGCCGACATGCCGGTGGTGATCTCGCTGCTGAACTCCTATTCGGGCGTGGCCGCGGCTGCCGCCGGTTTCGTGGTGGGCAGCGAGCTGCTGATCGTGGCCGGAGCCATGGTGGGGGCGGCTGGTCTGATCCTCACCCAGGTGATGTGCACGGCCATGAACCGCTCGCTCACCTCGGTGCTGTTCGGCGGCGCCCTCGGCGCTGGAACCAGCGAGGCCTCGGAGGCCGGTGGCCGTGAGGAGTACACCAATGTCACCTCCTGCAGCCCGGAGGAATGTGCCCTCACCCTGGAGGCGGCTGAGCGGGTGATCTTCGTGCCGGGCTACGGCCTGGCCGTGGCCCAGGCCCAGCACAGCCTCAAGGAACTCGCCCGCCTGCTGGAGCAGCACGGCATCGAGGTGCGCTACGCCATCCACCCGGTGGCAGGC
The DNA here is from genome assembly GCF_025128055.1 of Synechococcus sp. CS-1329. GTDB lineage: Bacteria > Cyanobacteriota > Cyanobacteriia > PCC-6307 > Cyanobiaceae > Regnicoccus_A. Next base: position 22,230 of record NZ_JAHLYS010000027.1, read on the forward strand.
CGCATGCCCGGTCACATGAACGTGCTGCTGGCCGAGGCCGATGTGCCCTACGACCAGCTGGTGGAGATGGATGACATCAACCCCGACTTCCCCCGCACCGATGTGGTGATCGTGCTGGGGGCCAACGACGTGGTCAACCCACGCGCCAAGAGCGATCCGTCCAGCCCCCTCTACGGCATGCCCGTGCTGGAGGTGGATCAGGCCCGCTCGGTGTTCGTCGTCAAGCGCAGCCTGGGCTCGGGCTACGCCGGCATCCGCAACGATCTCTTCGAGCTGCCCCAGACCTCGATGGTGTTCGGCGACGCCAAGCAGGTGCTGCAGAGCCTCCTGCAGGAGCTGCGCTCCCTGGGTGTGGGCAAGGTGCCAGCCGGAGCCGGCAGCACCCGCTGAGCCAGAGGCCAGCCGCCTCGCCGCTCAGTGCAGGCCGGCCACAGGTGCCGGCCACCCCCCGCTGATTGCCCCCTGGCTCCGCCGCTCCCGGCGGCTCCAGGGGGCTTTCTGCTGCCAGTGCGCCACTGAGGGCCCCACCAGCTCCCTGAGGGCCAGGACCCCATCGATCACCACCACCAGCGCCCACACCAGCAGCGGCAGCCAACCTCCCTGGGACGCCGCCGCGACTGGATCCTGTGCCACGTCAACCGTTGCCGTTTCGATAGGGGCACTCAGCGCCTGGCCTTCGGCCGGCGCTTGCGATGGCTCAGCCTGCGCCTGGGCGATGCTCTCCTCCAGCAGCAGGGCCTGGCTGGCTTTCCAGGTGGTGGGTGGATGCCAGCGCCAATAGGCCGCCCCCGCGCTGCCCGGACGAGATCGGCTGGAGAAGGTGGGAATCATCGCCGCATCAAGACATGGATCCCAGGGCCTGGCCACGGGTCCCATCGCCCCAGCCCCGTTCTCTTAGGGTAGGCGTCCTGTGAGGCCTGCTCCGATTTCCCGTCTGACCCACCCTGAGGCCGAACCAACCATCTCCGGAAGCCCGGTCCAGGATTTCGCTTCCTTCGGGTTGTCCGAGCCACTGCTCAAGGCGATTGCGCTCAAGGGGTACACCTGTCCGTCGCCGATCCAGGTGCAGGCGATCCCGGCCGTGCTCAGCGGCCGGGATGTGATGGCCGCCGCCCAGACGGGCACCGGCAAGACCGCCGGATTCACGTTGCCGATGCTGGAGCGTCTGCGCCACGGGCCCCACGCCCGCAACAACCAGGTGCGCGCCTTGGTGCTCACCCCCACCCGCGAGCTGGCGGCCCAGGTGGCGGAGAGCGTTCAGGCCTATGGCCGCTTCCTTGATCTGCGCGGCGATGTGGTCTTCGGCGGCGTCAAGGTGAATCCGCAGATGCAGCGGCTGCGCCGCGGCGCCGATGTGCTGGTGGCCACCCCCGGCCGCCTGATGGATCTCTATCAGCAGAACGCGATCCGCTTCGATCGGCTCGAGATCCTGGTGCTGGATGAAGCCGACCGCATGCTCGACATGGGCTTCATCCGCGACATCCAGAAGATCCTGGCCCTGCTGCCGCCGAAGCGCCAGAACCTGCTGTTCTCGGCCACCTTCAACCCCTCGATTCGCAAGCTGGCCCAGGGGCTGCTGCATCAGCCGCTGCAGCTGCAGGCCACACCCGAGAACCGGGCGGCGCCGCTGGTGGAGCAGGTGATGCACCCCTGCGACATGGCGCGCAAGAGCGATCTGCTCTCCCACCTGATCCGCAGCAACAACTGGCAGCAGGTGCTGGTGTTCTCGCGCACCAAGCACGGCGCCAACCGCCTGGCGGACCGCCTCAGCCAGGAGGGCGTGGCCGCCATGGCCATCCACGGCAACAAGAGCCAGGGGGCCCGCACCCGGGCGCTGGCCAGCTTCAAGAGCGGTGACCTGCGGGTGCTGGTGGCCACCGATCTGGCCGCCCGCGGCCTCGACATCGAGCAGCTGCCCCATGTGGTGAACCTCGACCTGCCCAACGTGGCCGAGGACTATGTGCACCGCATCGGCCGCACCGGCCGCGCCGGCCAGAGCGGCCATGCCCTCTCGCTGGTGGCCGCCGAGGAGCATGAACTGCTGCGGGCGATCGAAAAGGTGATCGGCAACCCCCTGCCCCGCTCGGAGATCCCCGGCTTCGAGCCCACGATCCACTCGGCACCACCGCTGGATCTCAGTGGCGGGCGCGGCAAGGGCGGCCGCCGTGGCGGCGGCCAGCGCGGTGGTCCCGGTGGCCCCTCCGCACCCCGCCGCAACGGTCCCCGCAGCGGCTCCCCCCGCAGCCAGCCGATCTCACGCGAAAGCCGCCCCCGCGGGCGGGGCTGATCAGCTGAGTGGGGCCCTGTGTGGCCGCTGGGCTTGGGGGTCCTAACTCTGGGCGGGCTGAGGCCAGAGGGCGCTGACCGCCTGCAGGATCTCGGCCATGGCCAGCGCCAGGGCCGTGAGCAGACCATCATGGCTGCGGCGGTGAAGACCCCAGCGCAGGCGCCAGTCGAGGCGGCGGGCCTGACGCAGTTGACGGCGCATGATCGCCAGCGACGATTCGTGCAGGCTGCTGGCGTAGCTGGCTTGCACGGCCCAGAGGCGGCGCCGGCAGCTGCGCAACTTCACCACGATGGCGGTGAGGCCAGCATGGGGCTGCTGGAGATCGCCGATCGCGAGCAGTTGGCTACGCAGGCCCTGGAGCTGGGTGGTGATCGAGCTGAGGCTGAGCTGCAGCGCTGCCGCAGGGTTGTGCCGCTCGATGGCCGGCGCTTCCCGCAGGGCCTCAAGGCTGGCTTCAAGGCCGGGATGGTCGCAGCGTCCGCTGCGCCTGATCTCCTGAATGGCCCGCAGCATCAGCTGCCGCGCCGGATCGGCACCTGCCGCAGCAGCTGCAGTTCCATCATCATCACTAGTTTCAACAGCTTCAGTGGCCGCTGTGAGCCTGGCCATCCCGCTGCCGGCATCCTGAAGCAGGTCAGTGAAGGCCTGATCCACAGCCAGATCAGTTGAGCTGGTGGCGCTGATATCCACAGTCTGGATCGGCGCCGTTTCGCTCTGAGGGGCTGAGGCCGCCAGCGGAGCGGGGCTGGACACCACGTTGTTGATCATCACCACAGGCGCCTGCGGTTGAGGAGCGGGCGGGATCTCCACCGTCGCCGGCGCCTCAGCTTTGGCTATGGGTTTGGGTTCAGGCTTGGGCGGATTGAGATGGGCCACGAGGGCGGGATGCAGGCCACGGCCGGTGCGCTCCACGTGGTGGAGGTAGCGGAACAACAGGCGCCGCCGCTGCAGCGAGCGTGGATCGAGTGTCTGTGGTTTCACAGCTCCTCCTGCCGGCGGTTGGGGCTGCTGGCGTCGTAGGCAGCGAGCTGATCGGCCAGCCAACGATCCCGCCTCTGGCGTACCGCTTCACTCCACGACTCGACCACACCGGGGCGGCGGGAATGGGCGATCACCAGGGCGCAGACCACGGCGCTGGAGATCAGTGAGAAGGAGAGCACATAGATCGAGAGCCCCATGGCGGCCCAGTGGCCACGGGCGAGCTTGGAGAAGAAGTTGTCGATTCCCACCCGCACCAGTTCAACCGACGACCTGAACTGGCCCTCGCTCTCGAAGGTGGCGGCGAAACGATCGGGAAAGGTTGTTTCGAGGAACGTCTGATCATTGGCCAGCAGGCTGCGCTGGCTCTCGAGCGCTTCGATCTGCCGACGGGCGGCGCCCACGCGGCTGCGCTGGGCCTCCTCCTGCAGCTTCTGCTCCACGCAGACGGGCCGCTGGCCGCTGCGGCTGGTGGTGCTCCAGTCGGTGCGGCGCTGACTCCATTCGCCGTAGAGCTCCACCTGAAGGCTGTTCCAGCGAGGGTCGCCATGGGGCAGCTGCGCGAGCCGGGCCTGGCCGCTCTGGCATTGCTTCTGCACGCTCAGAAGGGTGGGGTCGCTGGCTTCTTTCTGCTGGAGCTGCAGACGCTGGTCGCCGATGATCCCGTCGAGGATCCTGCCGGCCTGAACCTGCTGCAGTTCAGGCCGGTTCTGAAACACCTCCACGCCCAGGCCTGTGCCGAAGGACTTGAGCAGGCTGAGGGGCAGCAGGCCCACCAGGATCGCCACGAGGGCCACACCGCGGCTGCCCTTGCGACCACGGGCCACGGTGGTGCAGATGTCCTTGTCGAACTTGAACAGCACGCCAGTGATCACCCCTGCTGTGAGCCAACCGAGGGGGTTGCCGGCTCCGCAGGCAATCAGCATCAGACCGAAGTTGCCGGCGCCATCAAACCAGTTGCTGGCCGTCACGGCACCAGCCACCAGCTGCGAATCCTTCTGGGTTGCCGGAGAAACATGGGCGGTGCCATGAAAGTCGTCGGCACTGGCCACCAGGCGCGAGCGGACGGCCTGCAGGGATTGCCTCCACAGGGGCAGAGGAGGCTGATCATGCCGCTCCATCAACAGCTGGGACAACTCAGGGTGGTGCTCCAGCCAATCCAGCAGGGTCTCCACATTGGGGGTCTGGTCTGGTTCCGGCAGGCTTGAGGTGGTCATCGTTGGGCGGTGCTTGCTGCGCCAATGCTGGGCTCAGAAGCACCAACCCAAGCCACTCTTGCTGCGAAGGACGGTATTGTCTGGGGCCCCTATGACCATCATTCTTTCCCGCCACGTTCTCCACCGCAAAGTGCAACACTTTCGCGGTGTGGTGGCTCGTGTCGGCAGTTTCCGCCTGAATGACGAAACAGTGCATTGCTAATTGGTGAAATATTTACAACTTTAACTAAAAAGCGAAGAAATAGGCTGGTGTTTAAGGTATAAAACTCATATCTGGCAAGTCTGGAAAATTGACATCCGGTTAGGTGCTCATTAGAAGCTGCTCGATGTTCAGCACAATGGGCGAGCTGGATTTACAAAGGTTATCAATGATGGCAACTTGTTTATTCTTGTGGGCAAAACGCTCAAGTACCCTATCGTTCTCGCGTTCAGAAAAGTAAAGGCGATAGTTTCTACTTATTCTATATTCGGCGTGGTTATGTGTGCCAGTATTCAGATTTCGCACCCTTCCATCTTGCTGCTTAAACCGATGCAAGTAAGCCCGAAGAATCCAGAATGCAAGGCGATCCATCCTGAACGTACGGCGAACATCTTTGAGAAATTGTTCAGTCATTGCATAGCCTTCTAAGCAAGGAAGTATGCTTGCTATGGATTCATTGTTACTGGATAAAGCTTTTCGCGCTGCGTCGTAAGCAGCTAGTTGCTCCTCAGGTATTTTCCCTGAAAGCTGTTGCTTCAATTCGTCATATAAATCCTGAATGCCAGCAACACTGTCGACATCCTGTTGTAATGACTCAGCAGACTGAACCAATCCAAGCTCACTCAGTAAGCTATAAGCCTCTTCCCAGTCTGACGCTTCCTCCCCAAGTCTCAGCTTTGTCCAAGCCCTAATCATCGATACTTTAAACTGAGCTTCCGAAATAGGCTTGATTAATTGCTCTAGTGACCCGAAGCGCTCGTAGTCTCTGGCAACATCACTTTCAGAACGGCCAGTAAGCACAATAAATTTTTTCGCAATAACATTTTTCCCATTATTCAGTGATTCGAGATTCGATAAAATATCAAGTCCAGTCAAAGTCGGCGTTTCAGAATCTAGTTCATGATCCAAAAGTACTAGGGAAGCTCTGGACAACGAGGGTTCAAGGAGCGCGCCTGGCCTTGATTGTCTCTGGTAACCATTTTGATCGCTGATCGAGCGTAGATCAGCTCGGTTTCACTGATTTGGATGCTGAATTTCGCTCATTTGGGGTAGCG
>NZ_JAHLYS010000028.1 GCF_025128055.1 Synechococcus sp. CS-1329
GCTCCCATCCGGCGGCGGGATTCTAGTTTTGGTGGGTTGCCTCTCCATCGCTTGCTTCCTCTGATGCGTCGCTTGCTTTCGTTTTTTGCTGGCTGCCTGGCCCTGCTGCTGGGCGCCGCCCCCAGCTTTGCCGCTGACGCCGCCCATGGCGGGCAGATCTTCTCCGCCAACTGCGCGGCCTGTCACATGGGTGGCGGCAATGTGGTGAACGCCGAGCGCACCCTCAAGGCCGATGCCCTGGCCACCTACCTGGAGAACTACAGCAGTGACCACGAGGCGGCCATCGCCATGCAGGTCACCAAAGGCAAGGCCGCCATGCCGTCGTTCCTCGGCAAGCTCACCGAAGCTGACATCGCCGATGTGGCCGCCTACGTCGAAGAAATGGCCGCCAAAGGCTGGGCCTGATCTCCAGCTCCCCATCGGGAGCTGAGTGACGCCTCTTTCCAGCACCCCCTGCCCAGGGGGTGCTTTTTTTGTGCCTGGCGCTCAGTTCAGGTCGCGGCGTCTGGAGAGCACCTCGAGGTAGAGGTCCTCGGGCACGTCGCGGATGTCGTATTCACTGGGGAGCACCCCATGGGCATGGCGGTGCACCACCAGCCAGCAGTTGCGCTCGGGATCCTTGCTGGTGCCCTCGAAATCGCGGGATTCCTGCGCCAGGCGCAGCACCAGGGATTCCCTCTCCTCGTTGCTCATTCCTACCATGGGCCCATGGCTTGACGCGCGGTCATCATGGCAATTCCACGGCTGAAGGGTTTCCTGAACGGCGGCCTGCCCCTGTTGCTGCTGCTGGCAGCGCCGCTGCTGGCCGCCCCGCTGCGCTCCCTGGCCCAGCCCCTGAACCAGCCCCAGCCCCTGGCGGTGCCGCCGATCTCCGACGCGCCGCTGCAGGAGCGGCCCGCCTGCCCCCTGCTGGTGCCGCTGCAGGACGCGGTGCTGCAGCCGCTGCAACTCAGGCCGGCCCAGGTGCCGCGCAAGAACGCCGGCGGGTGCCTCTCGGCCGCCGACGCCCTCTACAGCGCCGACGGATGCCCGCGCCAGCTCTGTCCCAGGCAGAGGGATGGCCTTGAGCTCTGAGGCCTGCTCAGCGGCAGCCCGAGACGGAGATCGTGTAGCTGAAGCCGGTGGCGTTGGCGTTGTACCCCGATCCCACCTTCACGTTCACCTGGCTCACCAGCTTGCCGGCCGGTGGAGCGAAGGGGCCGAACTGGCGGAACTGGCCGGGCAAGGCCTCGAGGGTTTCATTCACCACCTGCAGGTCGGTGCCATCGCTGAACTTCAGATAGGCCTGGATCGGGAAGGGTCCCTGCCTGGTGGAGGTGGATTTGAAGTTCACCCGGTAGCTGGTGAAGGCCTGATTCACCGTGAAATCGGTGTTGAAGTTGGTGCGGCCGAAGGGGAACACCAGCGGGCCGTTCAACTGGATCGACTTGCTGACACTGGTGCCGCCCCCCACGGCCTGCAGGGGGGTGCAGCTGGCGGCTGCCGCGCCGGGAAGCAAGCCGGCGCAGAGCAGGGAGAGGGCGGCCAGTGCGGCGAAGGGCTCGGTCCTGGGCATCGGGCAGGGGCTGGGTTGGATTTGAGTTAAGGACACCTCTGGCGGGCCGTTCGGTTGATTCGCCATTTGTTTCGGCCTGCCCATCCTGTGCTGCACCGAGGGTCGTTCATAGCCTTCGTTCAACGCCAACCGCAGAGGAGACCTCCATGCACCCCACCGCTGAAGTGTTCACGGAGAAGGCCTGGGCCGCCATCGTGGCCGCCCAGCAGCTGGCTCAGCAACGCCGGCAGCAGCAACTGGAGAGCGAGCACCTGTTCGCCAGCCTGATCAGCCAGCCGGGCCTGGCCAGCCGCATCCTCGAGAAGGCCGGCGTGGATGTGGCGGCCCTGAACCAGGCGGTGGAGGCCTTCCTCTCGCGCCAGCCCAGCCTGGGCGCCGCACCGGAGAACGTGTTTCTGGGCAAGGGCCTCAATGCCGTGCTGGATCAGGCCGAGCAGCTCAAGGCCAGCTACGGCGACAGCTTCATCTCGATCGAGCATCTGCTGCTGGCCCTGGCCATCGACGACCGCTGCGGCAAGCAGCTGCTGGCGCAGGCCGGCACCAACGCTGACAAACTCAAAGATGCCGTCCAGGCCGTGCGCGGCAACCAGAGCGTGACCGATCAGAATCCCGAAGGCACCTACGAATCGCTTGAAAAATACGGCCGCGACCTCACCCAGGCCGCCCGTGACGGCAAGCTCGATCCGGTGATCGGCCGCGACGAGGAGATCCGGCGCACGATCCAGATCCTCAGCCGCCGCACCAAGAACAACCCGGTGCTGATCGGAGAACCCGGCGTGGGCAAGACCGCGATCGTGGAGGGCCTCGCCCAGCGGATCGTCAATGGTGATGTGCCCCAGGCCCTGCAGAACCGCCAGCTGGTGTCGCTGGACATGGGCGCCCTGATCGCCGGCGCCAAGTACCGCGGTGAATTCGAGGAGCGGCTCAAGGCCGTGCTCAAGGAGGTGACCTCCAGCGAGGGGCAGATCGTGCTGTTCATCGATGAGATCCACACGGTGGTGGGGGCCGGCGCCGCCGGCGGTTCGATGGATGCCAGCAACCTGCTCAAGCCGATGCTGGCCCGCGGTGAACTGCGCTGCATCGGCGCCACCACCCTCGATGAGCACCGCCAGCACATCGAGAAGGATCCCGCCCTGGAGCGCCGCTTCCAGCAGGTGTTCGTGGATCAGCCCACCGTGGAGGACACCATTTCGATCCTGCGCGGCCTCAAGGAGCGCTATGAGGTGCACCACGGCGTGCGCATTGCCGACAACGCCCTGGTGGCCGCTGCGGTGCTCTCCAGCCGTTACATCGCCGATCGCTTTCTGCCCGACAAGGCGATCGACCTGATGGATGAATCAGCGGCGCGCCTGAAGATGGTGATCACCTCCAAGCCCGAGGCGATCGACGAACTCGACCGGCGCATCCTGCAGCTGGAGATGGAGAAGCTCTCGCTGGGCCGCGAATCCGATGCCGCCAGCAAGGACCGCCTGGAGCGGCTGCAGAAGGAACTGGCCGATCTCAGCGAGCAGCAGAGCACGCTCAATGCCCAGTGGCAGCAGGAGAAAGGCGCGATCGATCAGCTCAGCGCCATCAAGGAGGAGATCGAGCAGGTGCAGCTCCAGGTGGAGCAGGCCAAACGCCTCTACGACCTCAACAAGGCCGCTGAGCTGGAGTACGGCACCCTGGCCGACCTGCACAGGAAGCTGGCGGCCAAAGAGGCGGAGCTCAATGCCGGCGATGGCGAGAAAACGCTGCTGCGCGAGGAGGTCACCGAAGACGACATCGCCGAGGTAATCGCCAAGTGGACCGGCATTCCCGTGTCGCGGCTGGTGCAGAGCGAGATGGAGAAACTGCTGCACCTCGAGGATGAGCTGCACACCCGCGTGATCGGCCAGAGCCAGGCCGTGACCGCCGTGGCCGATGCGATCCAGCGCTCCCGCGCCGGCCTCTCCGATCCCAACCGTCCGATCGCCAGCTTCCTGTTCCTGGGCCCCACCGGCGTGGGCAAAACGGAGCTCTCCAAGGCCCTGGCTGCCCAGCTGTTCGACAGCGACAGCGCCATGGTGCGCATCGACATGAGCGAGTACATGGAGAAGCACGCCGTGAGCCGCCTGATCGGAGCGCCTCCGGGCTATGTGGGCTACGAGGAGGGCGGCCAGCTCACCGAAGCGGTGCGGCGCCGCCCCTATGCCGTGATCCTCTTCGATGAGGTGGAGAAGGCCCACCCCGATGTCTTCAACGTGATGCTGCAGATCCTCGATGACGGCCGCGTCACCGATGGGCAGGGCCGCACGGTGGATTTCACCAACACGGTGTTGATCCTCACCAGCAACATCGGCAGCAGCTCGATCCTCGATCTGGCCGGTGATCCCGCCCGCCACGGCGAGATGGAGAAGCGGGTGAACGAGGCCCTGCGCGGCCACTTCCGCCCCGAATTCCTCAACCGCCTCGATGAAACGATCATCTTCCACAGCCTGCGCCAGGAGGAACTGCGCGAGATCGTGGAACTGCAGGTGCAGCGGCTGCGCCAGCGCCTGGAGGATCGCAAGCTGGGCCTCGATCTCGACGCCGCCGCCCTCGACTGGCTGGCCGGCGAGGGCTACGACCCCGTCTACGGGGCCCGGCCACTGAAGCGGGCCATCCAGCGCCAGCTGGAAACGCCGATCGCCAAGGCGATCCTGGCCGGTCAGTTCCCCGAGGGCAGCACGATCGCGGTGGATGTGGAGGCCGGCTCGGAGCCACCGCGGCTGCGCTTTGAGCTGGCCAGGAGCCTGGAGTTGGCGGCGGTGTGAGCAACGGCGGCATGGCTGAGATCAACCTCCATCCGGAGTATCCGCAGAAGGCCCAGCTCGACAGTGCTGAGGCCTGGCTCGACTACGCCGACGCCCTGTTGCTTCAGGCTGACGCCAGCGGCCTGGAGCACGCCGTGCAGATGCAGCAGGTGGCCATGGCTCTGCTGCAGGCCCAGCGGCACGGCGCCGATGGGAGCACGGTGCGCTCCAGGCTGGTGACCCGGGCCCTGCTCGACCTGGCCACCGAGGTGCAGAGCCTCGGCCTGGAGCCCAGCGCCCTCAGCCTGCGGGAGCTGGCCGATCGCTGAAGGTCCGCTCAGGCCCTTTCGTAGATCTTCCCCCTGGAGATCAGCTCGGGCAGTTCGGGATGATCAGCTGAAACCCAGTTGATCAGTTTGGAGAAATACTTCTCCAGCAGGGTGTATCTGTTGTGGTGATGAACCACATAGGAATTTCTCAGATAGGAGAGATCTTCCACCCAGGGGAATACGTGCTGATTGAACAGATCCGGCAGGATCGACTCATGGCTGACCTGCCGACCACTGGACAACTGGGCGATGGCTGGGATCAGGCTGATCTGATCGAGGTAGGGATTTTTCTCGGGAACAGAATCCAGCTTCAAGACGAGATCGGCCATCATCGACCAGACGGCTCCCAGCTGACGGGGATGGCGGCAAGAGACGAGCCCGGCGTTCAGCCAGGGGTCGCCCACGGAGCCATTGCCTGTGACCACAGGCAGATAGCGGTAGGGCAGATTGACTGTCTTGAAGATCTCAACCCAGGGAAACTGATGGAGGCCATGCTCTGGAACAGCGGCTGGAGCCTCGCGAATGAGGTATTCGACAGGTAGAGGTCTGTTCAGAAAGACATCTGAATCCACAAACACCGCGGCTTCTTCCACCACCGATTGACGCAGGGCCGTGATTTTATTTTCGATCTTGTAGGGCTTCCCATCCAGGCTGATTTGGGGGCCATCAATCTGATAGGTGGAAGCGGCCTGAGAGTCAATGATCGCGGCCGCCAGGTCGTCGCCCATTCCACCAGGCCCGGGGATTGCAACGTGAAAGATCGCGGCAGGGCAGGTCTTTTTTGAGATCAGAATATTGATGGCCACTCCGATCGACAGCCTGGCGCCATCGGCCACTGTAATCACATTGAAGTGTGAATTCATTTTAATTCAGAATCATTGGGCGTGACCAGAACTGGTTAAGCAATTCAGAACGAGACAGCTTCTGGGGATCGAGGTTGCTCAGGTCTTGTTGCTCCAGTGACGCAGCAGAGCGAAGGACATCGGCTCACTGTTGTCCACTCTGCAGCTGTCGGTGGCGCGCAGCCGCTGTGACAGCTGAACCCAGCGCTGAACCCTCAGCAGCTGAGCCGACTCCACGGGGTGACCGCTGGCCACCAGGCGAGCGATCCCCTGCCGCAAGCGGATGTCAGCGTTGACCTGCACCCAGGTGGGTGGGCTGTCGGGGCCATCACAGAGGCGGTCCATCAGCCCCAGCAGACGCTGCTCCAGCCGCCAGGCCGCGAGCTCGTCGAGGCCCTGATCCAGGTTCAGGTGCAGGGCCAGGCTCCTGAGGGTCAGTTGCCGGTCGGCAGCGCCGAGCCATGCGGGTGTTGCCTCCGGGCCGAGTCCCTCCAGGTCGGAGAGCACCGCCTGGAGCGCCCAGAGCTGATCTGCTTCCGTGCTCCTGGCCGGCCCGGAGAGTTGATCGATCGGCAGCCGTTCTCTCCAGAACTGATGCACCAGCTCCAGTTGCAGGCTGTTCAGGCGATCCCGCTCGCCCTGGCGACGGCAGGGCAGCCGCAGTGCCTCGAGGCGATCAAAAGCCTCACGCCAGTGACCGGCCCTGGCCTCCTCGCCACAGCGCTGCAGGTCGGCGACCAGGATTCCATGGCGCAAATGCCCCTCCAGGTTGGGAGCCCGGCCGGAGCCCGGCCTGCCCTCCAGCAGGGTCAGCAGCGCCGCGTAGAGGGCCCGCTGTACCGAGGGCGCCAGCGGCAGCGCCAGCAGGTCGGCATAGGCAACTGATAGCGGCTCCTCTGCTGAGTGCAAATCCTGGGAGCCCTGCGTCATCATGAGCTGGCTTCAGCAGGCTAAGTCAGACCACAGTTCCATGGCCTCGGCCAGCACCCCATTCCTGAGCCGGCGGGCGAGGGCGGGATCGAGCGCGGCGTGGGGCTGCAATCCGCGGTTGTGAACCGGAAAGTTCAAGTTGGCGGGCAGATCGGCCGCCTCCAGTTCGAGGAAGCGCAGCACCCGCCTGAGCACTGTTTGCGGATCCGCCACCAGGTCTTCGAAGCGCAGCACCAGCAGCTGATGGGCGGGAGTCAGCGATCGCCAGCGCCGCAGCTGATCGGGGTAGAGGCTGCCCGCCAGGGCATTGGGGTGGAACCAGTCCAGCTCCTGGCGGGTCTGGGGCTCCATGGCCTCGAGGGCGGCGTTCTCCTCCAGCAGATGGCCCTCCACCGTGCCCTGCAGGCCCATGTAGGTCTGCAGATGGCCGAGCCAGCTGAGGGCGCGCGCCAGCGGTTCGCGCAGCAGCACGATCAGGCGGGCCGCCGGCAGCAGGCTGGCCACCCGCGCCGGGGCTTCGGGGTGCTGCAGGTAATTGGGGGTGGCCTCCAGCCGCAGCAGCGATCCCTGCTGGCGCAGCGGCGGGAACTGGGCCCGGTACCAGCCTTCGCCCCGATCCCAGTGGCGCTCGAAGAAGTGGAGTTCCTTCAGCGGATGCAGCCACACTCCGGGGTGGGCCGCCAGATAGGCGGCGAGGGAGGTGGTGCCGCACTTGGGCGCACCGAGCAGTAGCCCATCGGCACCGGCCCGGGCGTCCGCGCCAGGGCCGGGGTCCACGCGGAGTCGATCAGCGGGAATCCCCAGGCAGGCCGCCCGCCGAGCCAGCGCCAGGGCTTCATCCCGCTCCCCCAGCTGGTGGAGCCAGTGGGCTTCCAGGAACAGACCGAGGGCCCGGGGAGGGCGGCGGGCCAGGCAGGCCCGCAGCTGGGGCAGCAGCGCCGGCTCGGCTGCTGGACCCAGCGCTGCTGGACCCACCATGTAATAGAGGGCATGCAGAGGGCGGGGATCGCCGGGGTCGTGGCTGAGGGCTTCGAGGTAGGCGGCGGCGGCCTCATCGATGGCGCCACGGCGCCGGGCCAGTACGGCCCGCTCGATCGAAGAGGAAGGGATCTCCACGCTGGGCAGGAGGAGGCGGCGGTGGGGGTGTTCTAAGTTACCCCGACGCCGTGATGGCATGGCCTTCTCCACCCCGGTGCTGCTGCTGGCCTTCCGGCGGCCAGACACCACCAGGCCGGTGCTGGAGGCTCTGAGGCAGCTGCGTCCCAGCCAGCTGTTCGTGGCCTGCGACGGGCCCCGAGCCACGGTGGCCGATGATCAGGCGGCCTGCGCGGCCACCCGGGCTCTGATCGATGCGGCGATCGACTGGCCCTGCCGTGTGGAGCGTCTCTATCGCCACCACAACCGCGGCTGCCGCCGTGGGGTGAGCGAGGCGATCGACTGGTTTTTTGATCAGGTGCCGGAGGGGATCGTTCTGGAGGACGACGTGGTGCCCACCGCCGATTTCTTCCGGTACTGCGCCCTGCTGCTGGAGCGCTACCGCCACGACGGGCGGATCGGTGCGATCAGCGGCAACAACTTTCAGCGCGCTCGCCCCCGCGATGGCTCCAGTTATTACTTCTCGCTCTACAACCATGTCTGGGGTTGGGCCAGCTGGCGGCGCGCCTGGCGCAGCTACGACGCCGAGCTGGCCAGCTGGCCCAGCTTCCGCGACCAGGGCTGGCTGGAGCAGATCGGAGGGCGCCGCTTCAGCCGCTACTGGAGTGGTTGCATCGAGCGGGTGTGGCAGGGCGAGTGCGACACCTGGGATTACATCTGGACCTACAGCTGCTGGCGCCAGGGGCTGCTCACCTGTCTGCCGGCGGTGAACCTGGTGGAGAACGTGGGCTTCGGCCATGCCCATGCCACCCACACCCGCCATGGCCCCTCGCCCCACCGCGGCACGGCCGCCCTGGAGACGGAGCTGGTTCATCCGGCGCAGCTGCTGCGCGACCGTGCCGCCGACGACTTCACTTTCCGCAGCCAGTTCCAGCCGCCCCTGCCGCAGAGGCTGCTGCGCCGCGCCCTGCGGCCGGGGCGCTGGGGCGGCGTCAGCTGAGGCTGCGGTACAGGGCCCGGTGATCGGCCCACAACCGCTCCAGGCTGAAATGACGGCGCCGCTCCAGCAGGGCCCTGGGGCCGAGGCGCCGGGAGGGCGCGACGTGGCGGCGGCGATCGCCCAGCGCCGCTTCCCAGGCCTCCGTGTCGTCTGGATCGAGCAGGTGGCAGAAGGAGCCTCCCACCTCGCGATGCACGGCCAGATCGGAGGCGATCACGGGGGCATCGCAGGCCAGGGCCTCGATCAGCGGCAGGCTGAACCCCTCCGCCAGGCTCGGCACCAGCACAGCCCGGCAGTGGCGGTAGAGCCAGGCCAGCTGGCCATCGTTGGCCGCCTGGGCCCACACCCGCCCCTGCAGCCCCAGGCTGCGCAGGCGCTGCCGCTCCGCCGCCCGCAGCGGACCACCGCCCACCAGCAGCAGCTGGGGGGCCAGGTCACCGCCACCGAGGCGCGCGAGGGCCTCCAGCAGGCGGTCGCTGTTCTTGTAACCCTCCCGCCGGCCCACATAGAGAAAGAACGGCCGTGGCGGCAAGCCCGACACCGGGGTGGGCGGCTGCTCAGCGAAGCCCGTGGCCAGATGAATCACCCGCAGCCGATCGGCCAGGCCCGGGGCGATCTCCCTGAGGTGGGCGGCGCTGCTGGCGCTGACGCTGATGATCCGCTGGCTGGCGGCGAACCAGGCGAGCTTGGCGCCATGGGGCGAACCGCGGGGGAAGTAGTGCGGCCAGCGCTCCGGTGTCATGTCGTGGAGGCTGGACACCAGCGGACAGCCCGGCTGGCGGGGCGGGCGGCCCAGGTAGTAGGTGGCGTGCAGCAGGTCGATGCCCTCGAGCCGGGAGGGGGCGGCGGCGGGGTCGAGGCCCAGCCGCCGCAGCAGCCTGTAGCCCAGGGCCGGCAGGCGCACCAGGCCAGGGGCCTGCAGGTGCCGATTGGCGTGGCAGCGGAACAGCAGCACCGGCAGCAGGGGCCTGGGGGATCCCGCGGAGGCCGCTGCGCCAGCGGCCAGTCCGGAGATCAGATCGTTGAAGTGGCGGCTGATGCCGCCCCGGGCCATCAGGCAGAAGATCTGCCGATCGAAACCAACGCGCAGGGGCCCCATTAGGCCATGCTGACAGCCATGGGCACCCCTCTTGCACGGCTCAGTGTGGTGACCGTCTGCCGGGCTAACCCGATCGAACTGGCTGACACCTTGCGCTCGATGCTGAGCCAGGAGGCGCCGCCGGACAGCGAGGCCGGGGCCCCCTGGCTCGAATGGGTGGTGGTGGATGGCTCAGAAGACAGCCGCTGCCAGCGGCTGCTGGACCAGCAGGGGCCGCCGCTGAAGGCGCGGGGCATAGCCCTGCGCTCTCTGCGGCAGGGCGCCCGCGGGATCTACGCCGCCGTCAATGCCGGCCTGGCCGCCAGCACGGCCCCCTGGCTGCAGGTGCTGCCGGCGGGCGATGTCCATGCCGATGGCAGCAGCCTGGCGCGCCTGGAGCGACACGCCCGCGGGCTGGTGGCTCAGGGGCCTGTGCCGGCGGCGGTGTTCGGTCAGGCCTGGGTGGAGGTGCCGGGACGGGGCCTGCGCTGGTGCAGCCCGGATCCGGGTGTGCGGGCCATCGGCCGCTGGCTGCGCCACATGCTTCCCTGCCACTCCTCTCTTCTGTTTGATGGCACCTGGGCCCGCTGCCATCCCTATCGGGAGGAGAGCAGCATCTACGGCGATCGACCGGTGATGCGGGCCGCCCTGGCGGCAGGCGGACCGGAGCTGTATCTGGCCGAGCCGGTGTGCCGCTTCCGCCTGGGTGGCCTCTCCAGCGGTCCAGCCGCCCCCGCCACGCTGCTGCAGCGCTGGCGCGACCCCGACCTGGACCGCCGTGGCCAGTCCCGGGAGCTGCTGAAGGCACTGCTGTTTCCCCTGCGCGGGGTCTACCCCGATCTGATGAGAGCCCGCGCCCATTGGCTGGGCAGGCTCTGCTGATGCCCCGCGTCTCGATCATCACCCCGTTCCGCAACGCCGCCCGCTTCCTGCCCGGCTATGTGGACACCCTCCGCGGCCAGAGCTGGCGCGACTGGGAGTGCCTGGCCATCGACGATGGCTCCAGCGATGGCGGCGCCGATCTGCTGGAGAGGTGCATCGCTGGCGACGGGCGTTTCCAGGTGCTGCGCCTGCCGCCCGCCGGGGCGGAGGGCCAGGCCATCGAGCGGTTGCCGGCGCGGCCCCGCAACCACGGTTTGGCCCATGTGGGCAGTCCGCTGGTGGCCTTCCTCGACATCGATGATCTCTGGCATCCGCGCAAGCTGGAGCACCAGCTGGCCTTCCATGCGGCCGGCCGGCTGGATCTGTCGGTGACGGCCTACGGCCGCTTCCGCTGCGCCAGCGAACCGCTGCTGGCGATGCGCTGCCCCCCCGCCCAGCTCAGCGCCCCCTCACTGGCCTACCGCAATCCGATCCCGCTGCTGACGGTGCTGGTGCGGCCTGAGTTGCTGGTTGGGGGCTTCCCCACGGTTCCCCATGAGGACTATCTGCTCTGGCTGAACCTGCAGCAGCGGGAGCCGCAGCTGCGCTTCGGCACCCTGCCGGAGCTGCTGGCCTTCTACCGGCTGCACGACGCCAACCAGAGTCGGCAGCCGCTGCAGGTGGCCCGCTGGACCTATGCCCTCTACCGCCGCCATGGCCTGGGCCGAGCCAGTGCCCTCTCGCGGCTGGGCCACTGGGGCCTGGGCCACCTGCAGCAGGAGTGGCGGGAACGGCGTCAGCGCAGCGCCTTGCCCAGTGGCCGCCAGGGTGTGGAGGCTCTGCTGGCGGTGGAGCCCCAGCGGCTGGTCAGCGCGGGGCCATGAGAGGGGAGATCCTGCCGCTGCTGCGGCGCCTCGGCCGCCAGCTCCAGCCCCGCCGGCGGCGGCAGCTGCTGCTGGCCCTGGTGCTGCTCTGCCTGGCCGGTGCGCTGGAGATGCTCTCGCTGGCGGCGGTGCTGCCGCTGCTGATGGGGCTGATCCAGTGGCAGAGCGGGGCACGCAGCTGGGGTGTGGCCCTGTTCTGCCTGGTGGTGGTGCTGGCGGCGCTGGTGCGGATGGCCAACCTCTGGGTGAGCAACCGACTGGCGGCGGCGATCGGCGCCGACCTGGGCGAGACGGCGTTCCGCCGCACCCTGGCTCGGCCCTACCGGCAGCAGCTGAGCCTGGAGAGCACCCAGGTGGTGGCGGTGCTGGCCCCGCAGCTGCGCCAGCTGGTGTCGCAGGTGCTGCAGCAGGGCTGGCAGCTGCTCAGTGCCGCGCTGCTGGCCCTGGCGATCCTGACCACCCTGACGCTGCTGGCCTGGCGGCTGGCCCTGCCGCTGGTGCTGCTGATGGGCCTGGGTTATCTGGGCCTCTCCGTGGCCAGCCGTGCCCGCCTTCGCCGCCAGGGCACGGAGGCCGTGGCCCAGCAGCAGCAGCTGATCCGCCTGATCCAGGACAACCTCGCCTCGATTCGCGATGTGCACCTGCGCGGCTGGGCGGTGCCGCTGAGCCGCCGCTATGGGCTGATCGAGCGCCGCATGCGCCGGCTGGAGGCCAGCAATGCCACCCTGGCCGGCCTGCCGCGGTTCGTGCTGGAGCCGCTGGGGATGGTGGCCATCGCCCTGGCGGGACTGGGGCTGTTGCTGCAGGGTCGAGAGGTGCAGGAGGTGCTGCCGGCGCTGGGTCTGCTGGCCTTCGCTGCCCAGCGCCTGCTGCCCCTGGGTCAGCAGGTCTGGGCGGGCTGGGCGGCCCTCACCAGTGGCACCCCGCTGCTGGAGGGGCTGCTGGATCTGATCGAGCGCCCCGAGCCCGCGGCTGTTGACCAGGCGCCGGCCAGCGCTCCCCCTGCCCCTGCCCTGGCGACTTGGCGGCGGGTGGCCCTGGTGGGGGTCGACTTTGCCTATGGGCCCGAGGGGGGAGCCGTGCTGCGCGACCTGAACCTGGAGCTGGAGCGGGGCCACTGGCTGGGGATCTGGGGACCTTCGGGCTGTGGCAAGAGCACCGTGATCGACCTGCTGCTGGGGTTGCTGCCTCCGGATCAGGGGCAGCTGCAGCTCGATGGGCAGGGACTGGCGGTGGGATCACCGCAGCTGCGGCTTTGGCAGGCGCGGCTGGCCAGCGTGGGTGCCGCGGTGCCACTGGTGCCCGGCAGCGTGCGCAACAACCTGGAGCTGGCCCTGGTGGATGCTCCGGCGCCACCGCCCCAGCAGCTGGACGAGCTGCTTAGCCTGGTGGGGCTGGATGGGCTGCTGGAGCGGCCCCTGGGCGAATCGGGGCGCCAGCTCAGCGGCGGCCAGCGCCAGCGGCTCGGACTGGCCAGGGCCCTGCTGGCGGCTCCCGACCTGCTGGTGCTGGATGAAGCCACCAGTGCCCTGGATCTGGAGGGTGAACGGCGTCTGCTGACGCGGCTGCGCCAGCGGCGGCCACCGCTGACGCTGGTGATGGTGAGTCACCGACGGGCGAGCCTCGACCTCTGCGATCGTGTGCTGGAGCTGGCCAGAGCCGATGGCTGAACCGTTGGAGCGACGCCTCAGGCGTGAGCTGGCCGATCCCGGCCGTTTTCAGCAGGCTGTGCGCCTGCTGGCCCTGGTGGCCCTGTTCATGGGCACGGCGGTGCTGGTGGGCTGGTCGCTGCTGGCGCTGGTGACGGTCTATTCCCGCTCCTTTGAACCCTTGCTCAGCCCGCCGCCGATGGATCCGCCTGCCCAGCGCTAAATTTGAGTGGCATGAGCGGGATGTAGCGGGTGTGGATCGAGGTCACGGCTCGGTCACCGCGTCCGCTGTATGGCCTTTCCCCGCTGGTGCAGTTCCGCTGGGGTGATGGCCAGAGCCAGGCGCATCGCCTCAATGTCTGTGATGTGGTGGCCACGGAGCGCTTCCTCTGGTGGAGCGAGAAACGGCCCAGCTCGATCGTGGCGGCCGAGGCGGCCCAGCCCATGGTGTTCAGCCTGAGGGAGGTGAGCGCCCGTACGGCCCGGCTGTCGATGGCGCGGCAGCTCTGCGCCGACGATCCGCTCACCCTGTTCGATGATCCGCTGCAGTTGCAGGAGCAGCTGGACCAGGGCGGCCTCGATCCCGAGCAGAGCCTGGAGCGGTTCTGGCTGCGCTATCGCCGCTGGTTGGAGGAGCGACGGCGGCCCTTGTTCGCGGCCTGTCTGACCAGCAGCCGGCACTATTCGCAGCAGCTGCGGCCCGACCAGGACGGGCTGGCGACAGTGCGCTGGCTGGCCCCACTGGCCAACCGCTCCGCCCCGGCCGCTGCCCCCCTGGTGTCGCTGGTGATTCCCTGCTTCGGCCAGTTGCCGGTGACGCTGCGCTGCCTGGAGAGCGTGCTGGCCGAGCGCACCTACCAGCGGCCATCGCGCTGCCGGCTGGAGCTGCTGGTGATCGACGATGCCTCCCCCGACGGCTCCGGCGCCACCCTGGCCCAACTGGATGGACTCGGACCGATCCGGGTGCTGCGCAACGATGAGAACCTGGGTTTTCTGCGCAGCTGTAACCGCTGCGCGGCGCTGGCGGAGGGCGATTACATCGGCTTCCTCAACAACGACACCGTGGTCACCCAGGGCTGGCTGGAGGAGTTGCTGAACAGTTTCAGCCTCTTTCCCGGCACCGGCCTGGTGGGATCGATGCTGCTCTACCCCGATGGCCGTCTGCAGGAGGCCGGCGGCATTCTCTGGCGGGATGCCAGCGCCTGGAACTACGGCCGCGGCGAGCTTCCCCAATCGCCGGAGGTGAGCTTTGCCCGTGATGTGGATTATGTGTCGGGTGCGGCGATCCTGCTGCCGAATCCGCTGTTCCGCGAGCTGGGCGGCTTCGACAATCGCTATGCCCCCGCTTACTACGAAGACACGGATCTGGCCCTGCAGGTGCGCCAGAAGGGACTGCGGGTGATCTATCAGCCCGCCTCGAAGGTGATCCATTTCGAGGGGGTGAGCAGCGGCCGCGACGAGGAGGCCGGTGCCAAGCGCCACCAGGAGCGCAACCGCCAGCTGTTCCGGCGCAAGTGGCTTGAGGCCCTCAAGGGCCATGCCGAGAACGGCCATCAGCCGCTGATCGAGCGCAACCGTGGCCGCATCGGCCGCCTGCTGGTGCTGGAGATGACCACCCCCACGCCGGATCAGGACGCGGGCTCCCTGTTCATGTTCAACATCCTGCTGGCC
Organism: Synechococcus sp. CS-1329; assembly: GCF_025128055.1. Taxonomy (GTDB): domain Bacteria; phylum Cyanobacteriota; class Cyanobacteriia; order PCC-6307; family Cyanobiaceae; genus Regnicoccus_A. The sequence continues at coordinate 14,648 of NZ_JAHLYS010000028.1, forward strand.
CTGGTGCAACTGGGTTACGACGTCAGCTTCATGGCCGTCGACAACCTCAATTACATGCCGGAGTACAGCGGCGCGCTGGAGCGGCAGGGCATCCGCGTGCTGGTGCGCCCCCATGTGGGTTCGGTGGCGGAACACCTGGAGGCGGAGGGTGACCACTACGAGGGAATCCTGCTGGCTCGTCCGCAGGTGGCGGAGCGCTGCCTGGAGCCGATCAAGCGCCATGCCCCCCATGCCCGCCTGCTCTATTACACCCACGACCTGCACCACCTGCGTATGGAGCGCCAGGAGCAGACCAGTCCGGGCAGTGTGGCCGCTGAGGCGATCGCGGCGATGCGCGAGCTGGAGAAGGAGATCGTTGATGTGGTGGATGGGGTGCTCTATCTGAGTGAGACGGAGCAGGGGGAAGCGGAGCAGCGGCTGGCACCCAGGAGCCGCGGCTATGTGCTGCCGCCGGTGGTGGAGGCGCAGCCCGGCCCCAAGGGCTTTCAGGACCGCTCCGGGGTGGTGTTCATCGGCGGTTTCGGCCACCCCCCCAACCGTGATGCGGTGCTCTGGTTTGTGGCGGAGGTGATGCCGCGGCTGCGGGCAGCAGGCGACGGCATCGTGTTTCACGTGGTGGGGGCGAACCCGCCGGAGGAGGTGCAGGCCCTGGCCTGCGCGGATGTGGAAATCCATGGCTACCTGGCCGAGCTGGAGCCGTTGCTGGGTGACCGCCGTCTGGCGGTGGCGCCGCTGCGTTACGGCGCCGGCGTGAAGGGCAAGATGCTCACAGCCATGACCGCCGGCCTGCCGATGGTGGCCACCGCGCTGGCGGCTGAGGGGCTGCAGCTGCGCCACGGCGTCACCGTTCTCAGGGGCGACGATGCCGAGAGCCTGGCGGCCGGCGTGCTGGAGCTGCACCGCTGCCAACCCCTCTGGCAGGAGATGCGCGCCGCTGCTCTGGAGCATGCCCAGCGGGGCTGGGGAGGGGAAAGCTGCCGCGCCCGGCTGCGGGCGATCTGCGCGGAGGTGGGGCTGCCGGTGCCAGCCGATGGCCAGACGCTGGGGCCGGCGCTCACCTATAGGCCGGAGCTGGTGAGGCGGTTGGGGCCTGAGGAGCTGATCGGCCTGCAGAATCTGCTGCAGCGGAGCTGAGGCGGCCATCGGCGGCGCGGCAGGGGGAGCCGGAGGAACGGAGCGGGCGGCGGGGCCGGGATCTGAGCCCAGCGTGGCGATCGTGGTGTGCACCTACGGGCCGGATCTGGCCCTGCTGGGGCGGCTGCTGGCGGCGCTGGATCGCATCCTGCTGCGCAGCGCCGTTGCCGAGGTGCTGGTGGTCGACAACGGTTCGCCCCAGCCGGTGGCCCACTGCGCTCCCTGGCTCTGGTTCCAGGCCCGCCACCCCCAGGCGCGCTGCCTGCTGGAGCCCCGCCCCGGTCTTACCCGGGCCCGCTGCCGGGCGATCCGTGAGACCAGCGCTGACCTGCTGATCGGCTTCGATGACGACAACGAACCCGCTGATGACTACGTCAGCCAGCTCAAAGCCTGCGCTGCCCGCCACCCCGAGGTCGGTGTCTGGGGGCCGGGCCGCATCGCGGTGATCTTCAGCCAGGAGCCGGATCCCTGGATCCAGCGCCACCGCGCCTGCTTTCAGGAGCGGCAGCTGCCCTTCAGCCTCTCCACGGCGGGGCCTCCCCACGGCGGTCCCTGGGTCACGGGCACGGGTTTCGCGGTGCGGCGCCCTGTGCTGGAGGCCTATCGCCGCGCGGTGGAGCGGGGGGAGCTGGGCGCCAGTGATCGCACCGGCACTGGCCTGCAGAGTGGCGGCGATCTGCAGATCGTCTGGCAGGCCCTGCGGCTGGGACTGGCCCAGGGCATCAGCCCGGACCTGCGCTGCGGCCACCTGATTCCCCCCGCCCGCGCCAACTTGGCCTACATCCGCCGGCTGGAATTCGGCGCGGCCGCCAGCTACGTTCCGGCCCTCAGCGAGTGTTTCCCCAGCGTGGCGGCGGAGCTGCCCGGGCCACGGCCGCTGCTGCTGCATCTGCTGGCCCTGCTGGCGCTGCCCCTGTTGCGGCTGGTCGGGGGCCGGGAGCGGGCCCTGAAGCTCAAGATGGCCTGTGCCCGTGCCCTCGGTCACGACTGCGGGCTGCTGGCGGTGCGCCGCCCGGCTGATCTGGGTCGCTATCGCCGGCTGGCCCGCTGGAGTGGTGCCCTTCCCTGATGGCGGCCTCCAGCCGTTGCAGCCAGAGGCGCCGCTCCTCACTCCAGGGGGGGTGCTCCCTGCGGATGGGCCGCCGCAATGCCGCCTGAACGTCGACGGCGGCCAGATCGATGTCGGGCTCCAGGGCTGCCACCAGGCGCGCCAGCTGACCGGCCTGATCGCTGATGAGCTGTTCGTAGCTGAGCTCCAGCTGGGGTGGCAGGTGCCGGCAGGCCTGCTCCAGCCAGGCGCGATGGCGGTCCATTTCGGCGCAGGTCTGGGCCAGGGCCTCTGGATCGAGCAGCTGATCGAAGGCCAGGCCCTGGTGGGTGGTTTCCAGGCCGAGGTCGTAGGCGCCGGTGCAGCGGCTGAAGTGCAGGGAGGCGGTGGCGGCCTGCCAGTTGCGCCGTTGCAGCCGCACCACAACGGGTGGATCAGCTGTGATCAGACCGGCCCGGCGCAGCGGACGCTGCAGCCGCTCAAGGATTGTGCGGTAGGAGCCGCGCCGCTGGAAGGGCTGCAACTTGGTGGCGAAGAAGGGCCTGCCGCTGAACAGGGAGGTGGCGGAGCGTTCGCGCGCCAGCATCTGCAGCCAGGGGTCGCTCCCCCAGCGACCCCAGCGCCCGAGGGCACGGCGGTAGATGGGGTGGGGATTGAAGTATTCGGTGGGCTGGCCGTAACCCAGCCCCCAGAGCAGCCGGCAGAGGTGGAACGAGCCCACCCGCGGGGGGGCCAGCACAACCACAAAAGAGGCCGGCCCCACTGGAGGCCGGCCTTTGGAGGCTTGATCCGACGGCCCCAGGGCTGAGGCGTCGAACCAAGGAGAGAGCATTTCCAGCTCTCTGAGGGGATGCTGAGAGGACAGGTCGATGACCTTGATGATCAACCGATGAAGATGATGCCGTCGGTGCTTCCGGAGAAGGCGAAGTTGACACCGTCCTGGGCGGTGAGGGTGCTGGTGCTGCCGTCAATGCCGGTGAAGGTGATCTGGTTGCCACTGATCGAGTAGAGGATGCTGCTGTCCACAGCAACCAGGTCCTGGCCAGCGGTGAAGTCAGTGAGAAAGTCAGTTGCACCTGCGCCGACCTGGTCAATCGTCAAATAAAGGGTGTCCTCGCCTGCCCCGAGGAAGACTGTGTCGTTGCCGGCACCACCACGCACAAGGTCATTGCCGCCGCCCGCGTTGATGTTGTCGTTTCCGGCTCCACCGCGAATGAAATCGTTGAGACTTGAACCGACAACGATGTCGTTGCCCGTTCCAGCTGAAGCGTAATAGGCAAAGCCTCCTTCGGGAACAAGGCCACCTCCAGCACTACTGATGGATTCAGATGTGCCGATCGTATCTCCGACGACCTGTACGTCCGTATTGATTACAGCCCCGTTATAAGGAACATTGGCATTGCCAAGACTGATGACCTTGGAGGCATCCGGAACAGGCTCACCCGTGGCTGTATCAAATAACTGAACAGATTCAATAATTGTACCACCGCCAGTCACCTGGACATCGGCAGCACCGGTACCAACGTTAAGGAGATTGTTTTCGCCGGAGACAACAACTTGCGCCACCTCTCCAGGGGCAGCGCTCTGGGTTGTAAAGGCCTGATCCACGCCACCGAGCTGGACAGGCGTGGTCGTGGCATCAACCGCGCTTTGGCTGGAACCCTCAGGGGGTGCTGGTACCGATAAGGGGTCTGTAAAAACAACCGATGATCCAAGGGAGGATTCAGACATGGCTGCCGGGCCGGTAAAGATTTAATTACTGCGTTTTTATCAGATTCAGAAGCTGGTTGTCAAGTTTGATGTGTGGATTTTCAGACAAAAAACCGGTGGTTCAGTGGCGTGTGCCCAAAATTGCCCAATCATACCCGCAAATGAATACACAGGGCTGGATTCACCAAGTAGTAACCCATTTATACCAGCTGATTGGGCCAGAGGGAGTGCCCATCACTACCAATGACTGCCCCTGGCGCCGCTGGACTTTGCCCCCCTCGCTGAAGTATCAGCTGTGCAGACCGCGGAACAGCTCCCAGCCGGCCAGCCCGCCGCTGCGCCGCTGCGGCAGCTTCACCAGCCCCGTGGGGGCCAGCACCAGGGCAGGGCCCTGCAGCCAGGGGCCCAGCTGAAGCGGCAGGCGGCTGCCGCTGGGTCGCTCCAGCACCACCAGGCTGGCCTGATCCAGCTGCCAGAGGGCATGGCGCGAATGCTCCAGCGCCACGGCCAGGCCTGCGGCGCTGAGGGCTGCGGCAACCCGCAGCGGATCACGGCTGGCGATGGGAACCACCTCAAGCCCCCTGGGCAGCACTTCCATCGCCGCGAGCCAGGTGAGGGCCTCAGCGCTGCGGCCATGCACCAGCAGCACGGGTCCCTCGAGGCTGCATAACAGGCCGCGCAGGCGCAGGCGCAGATCCAGCGGTGGATCCGCCGGCCGCCGCCGGGCCAGTCCGGCACGGGCGGGGGGGCGCTGCCGGGCCAGTTCGGCCATGAACGGCTGATCAGGCGGAACGGCCTGCAGCTCCAGCAGCCGGTCGTAGGTGTACCAACCCCCCACCAGCGCAAGGGAGCGCAGACGCAGCTTCAGGCCCCAGGGATGGCCGGGGGCGAAGCGCAGGCCGGCTTCGGCGCAGTCCAGTCCCTCGTCGTGGATGCCGCCATCCACCAGCACCCGCGCCAGTTGAAACCACATCAGGGGCTGGGCCGGCTCGATGGCCAGGCTGCGGCGGCACCAGAGTTCAGCGCGGCCGGCGTCGTCGATGGCGCGATGGGTCCAGGCGAGACGGTTGCACAGGGCCGTGTCGGCTTCGCCCTGGGCCAGCAGCCGCGCCAGCAGGCTGAGGCTGGCCTGGGGCGCACCGGCCTCCAGCAGCTGATCGCAGCTCGAGAGCACCAGGGCCCGGGCCGGCAGGGGTTCCTGGTGCACGGCCCGCACCGCCGCCTCGAGGACATCCGCTGGCGCACCCTGATCCAGTTGGGTGGCGAGGGTCTGCCAGCCCGTGGGCCCTGAGCCCGGGGCGGTGCTGGAGCTGTCCGCAGCGGAAGGCAGCAGCAGGAAGGTGGCCTCTCCCAACCCCTTGAGCAGGCGATCGCGATCGGGCGGCACCAGGCTCCAGCCCTGCCAGCGGGCCGCCGGGCCGGCCTGGCCGAGGGCCAGCAGCCGCTGGGCCAGGTCTTCACAGAGCTCCAGCTCCAACTGACCGGCCAGGGCACCGGCGGCCAGCCGCTCCAGCAGGGCCTGATCGCTGAGCGGGGGCTGGGGGGAGGCGGATGCGGATGGGGAGGTGGTGGTCATGGCCAATCCAGCAGGGCTTGGAGGGCGGCGGCGGTGCGCTGGCTGTCGAGGGCGATCGGCTCGCACAGCGACCCCTCGAACACGAGCTCGCGGTAGAGCGCTGGGGTCAGGGCAGGCTGTTCGCAGGAGGCCAGCTGCAGGCCCTGGTGCTGCACGATCCCATGAAAGTAAGGGGGGGCATAGCGGGGCTGGTGCAGTTCCAGCACGCGGGTGCCGGCGCTGGCAAACACCAGGTTGGCCAGGGCACCGCCGTGGGGGGCCACCACCAGTTCAGCGGCGGCCAGGGTGGCGGCCTGCTGGGGCAGGTCCATTCCGGCCAGATCCACCCGCTCGAGCCCCATCCCCTGGCGCTTGAGGTGCTCCAGCAGGGCCGCCTCCCCCCACACCGGCCGCCGCGCTGAGGGTTGCCGGCTGAGCCAGAGCCGCCGGCGCGGCCCCAGCTGAGCCTGCTCCCGGGAGCCCGGGCTGGGCAGCAGCCGGCGGCGCAACCAGCTCTGGGCGTGGCCCGAGGGCCAGCCGAAGCGGCCTGCAAACGGCGGCACCAGCAGCTGTTCGGCGCGGATGTGGGGATGGCGGCGGGCATCGATCAGCTGGCGGGGCTCCAGCCCCAGCAGCCGCTGCAGCAGCGCCAGCCGGGCGGGATCGTCGCCGCCGTTGTGCCAGACCTTCAGGGATGCGCGCTCGCCGGGATCGAGGGCGTCGAGGGCCAGGCCAAGGCGTGGCAGCTGCTCCAGCAACCAGTGGTAGTGAATCTCAGCGGAGAGATCCACCACCGCCAAAACCTGACCCTGCAGCTCCAGGGGCGCTGAGCCGGGGGAGGGTTCCGCGGCGGCGGCCGCTGCGGGGCTGGCCAGCAGCTCCCCCAGGCGGCAGGCGGGCCAGGGCTGGGGATAGGAGCGGCAGAGCGCCGGCTGCCGCTCACCGCTGCCGGCGCTGATCACCAGCGCCGTTGTGGTGCCCCAGGGATTGGCCAGGGGGTCGCGAATCCAGGCGCAGCCGCCGGCGAGCCGTTGCAGGGGCGCGACCTGGGCGTCTGGAGCCGGAGCCGGTGCCAGGAGTGAGGGCGGTGCCGTCCAGAGCACGGTGCCGGGGGCCAGGGGCGTGGAGCCCCAGCTGGCCAGGCTGGCCAGGCCGCAGTCGTGGCATCCGGGCCCCTCGCAGCCGCGATCGGGCGGCTGGGGCCGCTGCTCCAGCAGGAATTCGGGCTCTGCGGCATCGGGTGCGCTCTGGTGCTCCAGCCGTGCGGCCAGCTGAGCCAGCGCTGCGGCGCCGGTGGGGGCGTTGTTGCGGTAGAGGCGGGCGAGGGCGCGCAGCAGGCCGGGGTGGGGGCGCAGGGCGAAGGCCTTCTCCAGGCGTGCGCTGGCCCCACGGCCGCTCTGGCCCCAGGCGAGGCCGGCCCAGGCCAGCAGCAGGTCCACCAGGCCGGTGATCAGGGTGTCGACGGCGGGCTGCTGGCCATCCCAGGCCAGCAGCTCCTCCAGCCAGCGCAGCCCCTGCACCCGCACCCGCAGCACCGGATCCTGCCCCTGCCCCCAGGCGGCCGCCAGCTCCCAGGGGGACCAGGGCCCCTGGCCGGCGAGGGTCGTCAGCTCCGCCTGCAGCTGCTGGCGCCACTGGGCCAGCCCTGCCGCCTCGAAGCCGTGCACGAGCAGATCCCAGCCGCGCTGATGCAGGGCCTCGGCAGGGCCGTCGGCGCTTGGTGGCGGCGGGCTGCCGGCCCGCCGAGGGCGGCGCAGCAGGGCGCTGAGCACGTGATCTTCCAGGTGGCGCCAGGTGGGGTGGCTCAACAGCCCCTCAGTCTGGAAGGGTCGTCCCACCCGGGCACTGGCCCGCTCGGCGCTCTGGGCCAGGTGCAACCAGGTGCGCGCCGGCCCCAGCGGGCTGGCGCCCCAGCTGGTGCGCCAGAGCTCGAGGGCCAGGGGCTGGTCGCCCTCCACCCAGGCGCTCCAGCCACTCCAGGAGCGGGCGGCGAACAGCAGTTCAGGACCCTGCTGGCGCAGGGGGTCGCCGGCGGGCAGTGAGGCCAGACGCCGGCCGAGGACCCAGAGCAGGGCCTGGCTCTGGCGGCGCAGCTGACGGCTGGCGCCGGCGGGGTTGAGGCGATAGGCGCAGAGCACCCGCGGCTGCCAGGCCCCGGCGGCGCCGGCCTGGGCCAGACGCAGCAGCAGATCCACGTCTTCGGCGTGGGCCAGGCCGGGGTCAAAGCCGCCGCAGGCCTCCAGGGCCCGGCGGCGCAGCATCCAGGCGCTGGGCAGCACCGCCTTGTGGCGAAAGGCGCTGGCGGGGTCGAAGCCGGCACCCTCCAGCCAGGGCCGCACCTCCCAGCTGCCGGGTTCGCTGGGCTGCTGGTGGAAGCGGCGCCAGCCACAGAGCACCTGATCGAGGCTGGGGTCGGCCTCCAGCTGCTGGGCCTGGGCCGCGAGGCGACCGGGCAGGCAGAGGTCGTCGGCGTCGAGGAAGGCGATCAGATCGGCCTGAGCGGCGCGCCAGCCGGCGTTGCGGGCCGCTGAAACCCCCACGCCGCTGAGCCGGAGGATGCGCAGGGGGGCAGGCGAGCCCAGCTGACGCCAGGTGAGATCCAGCAGCGCCGCCGAGCCGTCGCTGGAGCCGTCATCGACGGCCACCAGATCGAGGGCCACCTCCCGCTGGATGGCGACGGAGGCCAGACAGGCCGGCAGCCAGGGCAGCGCATTCCGGAACGGAATCACCAGCGATACCCGTGCGACCATGTGCTCCATTTCGCTCAACCGACTGCCATGTTGGGATCCGGCCCTCCTCCCCAGCGCCGCAGCCTTCGCCGAGCCCTGATCCGCTTCCTCGGTGGTGATCCTCAGCCCGCTGGAGTGGCGGGTCAGCCGGCACCAGTGGCGCGGAGCTCCACGGCCCTACCCGCCGCCCTGACCCTGGAGCAGGCCGAGCGTTGCTATGCCTTCGCCGAACAGCTGACCCAGCAGGGTGCCCTCGACCTGGCCGGCCCGCTCTACCGCCAGGCGTACCAGACGCTGCGCGGGATTGTGGGCCTGGAGGGAGCGGCCATGGGCCTGCGGCCCAGCCTGCCGCCCGCCGGCGGCACCGGAGCCAGCGGAGCCATGGGCGCCCCCCGGTCCCCAGCAGTTTCTGCAGCTCCCGCCTCAGCCCCCGCGGCAGCCACGCTGAAGCAGCGGCTGCAACCGCTCAAGGAGCAGCTCAGCGCCAGCACGGCCGAGGCCGTGCAGCAGCAGCTGCAGGGGCTGATCCAGGAGGGTCACCGCGACCCCGATCTCACCAACCTGATGGGGCTGGCCTATTTGCTGCAGAACCAGGCCGCCCAGGCTGAGCACTGGTTCCGGGACACGCTGATCCTCAACCCCAACCACTACCGCGCCATGGTGAATCTGGGTGGCATCTGCCTGGCCAGCGGGCGGCTGGAGGAGGCGAGCCAGCTGCTCACCACCGCCACTGGTCTGGTGGATCCCAACTCCAACGAGGCCCTGGCCTCCCTCACCAACCTTTCTCTGGCCCAGCAGCAGCTGGGGCGGCCGATGGAAGCGGCCCAGCTGGTGCTGCGCATCCACCGGATCAAGGCCGATCATCTGCGGCCCGAAAGCCTGGCCGCCGCCGCCCAGACGCTGGAATCGATGGGTGAGGACGAGGCTGCGATCGAACTGCTCCAGCACCTGCGCCGCCGCGGAGCCGAGAGCGGCACCATCCGCCAGCTGGCCCAGCTGCTGGAGCGCCGCGGTGATTTCCAGGAGGCGGCGATGGTTTACCGCGACCTGCTGGCCCAGCCCGGGGCCGTGGCCCAGCAGCCGTGAGCGAAGTCAGCCTGCCGCCGGCCATCAGCGAGCTCGGCAACCATCTGCCGCTGCCGGGGCCGGAGCTGCTCTCCAACCTGGCCGCCACCGAACTGCTGGACGCCTACCTGCAGCGGCGCCTGCTGGAGGCCCTTGTGGCGATGGGTTCCGGTCTGTCCGCTGCCACGGGCCCGTCTGGTGCGGAGGGGGAGGGCGAACCTGAGCTCGAGCCGGAGGAGGCCCTGCTGGCCTATGGCCGGCGGCGGGGACTGGCCGATCTCGACGCCCTCGATGTCTGGCGGCGCAGCCGGGGCCTCGACCTGGAGCAGCTGGAGCGGCTGGTGCGCTTTGAAGCGGGGCTGGGGGTGGTCACCGAGGAGCTCTGGAGCGCCCAGGTGGCCAGCCTGTTCCTGCGGGAGCGGCTCAGCTACGACCGGGTGGTGATGAGCATGGTGCGCATCAACGACCCCGACCTGGCCACCGAGCTGTTCTTCCAGCTGCAGGAGGGTGAACTGAGTTTCCCCAGCCTGGTGGAGCACTACGCCCAGGGCAACGACCGCACCAACCGCGGCGTGATCGGCCCGATCCGCCTGAAGCAGCTCAACCCGCTGCTGGCCAAGGTGGTGCGCCGCTACGCCCCCGGCGAGCTGATCCCCCCCCACGACATCAACGGCAGCGTGCACCTGATGCGGGTGGAATCCCTCGAATCAGCGCAGCTGGATGAACCGCTGCGCCAGCAGCTGCTGGGCCAGTTGCGCGGCCAGTGGCTGCTGCAACAGCTGAGCACACTGCAGCAGCGCCTGCAAGGCGATCCCCAGGACGACCCCACCACCCCCTAACCGATGAACCGTGTCGCCGACCTGCTGCGTCGATCGCCGCTGCTGCAGGACCTCTCCGAGGAACGGCTGCTGGCCCTGGCGGCTGGAGCGCGTCTGGTGCAGCTGCCCATGGGCCAGGCCCTGCAGCGGGCCGGCCAGCTGCCCGGCGGCGCCGCGCTGGTGCTGGAGGGCCGGCTGCGGCGGCTGCTGGCCAAGCCGGGCGGCTCCCCCTGGAACATGGGTTTTGCCGAGGCCGGCGAATGGCTGGGCTGGTCGGCCCTGTGGCGGGGGGAGCCGGAGCTGACTTTGACTGCCTCGCGGCCCAGCACCCTGCTGCTGGTGTCGGCGCCGGTGGCGCTGGCGGCGCTGGAGGCCGACGCCGGCCTGCGCCGGGCCCTGATGGTGCCGAGCTTCGAGGAGCTGGCGGTGCTGATGGTCGGCGAGTGGGCGCGGCAGGGAGTGTTTGTGGAGGATCAGCAGGGCCAGCTGCGCCAGCTGCAGCGAGACACCCGCGTGCTGGGTCCAGCCGATGAGCTGCCCTCCGGGCATCTGCTGCTGTTCAGCGGTCCGCGCCAACCCGGTGGGTTGCAGCCGGGCGAGCGGCTGACGACGGAATCGAATCGCTGGCGGCAGAGTGCCGGCCCGCTGCCGTCGCGGGTGCTGGCGATTCCGGAGGCGGCCCTGGTGGCGCCGGTGGCGGCGAACGACAGCAGCTCGGCCCTCACCGTGACCCGCCCCTCGGGCCTGGAGGTGAGCCTTCAGGCTGAGGCCGAGGCCGAGGCCCACGACGAGCTGCCAGCGAGCGCGATCGACGGGATGGCCCCGTTCAGCAGCCGGGGCAGCGCGATCGACCGGGTGGAGCAGGCGCTGATCTGCATCCTGCACCTGGCGGCGGCCCGGCGCCTGGCTGTTTCGGAGGATCTGCTGCGCCGCAGCCTGGAGGACATCGAGGAACGGCTGGGGGCTCTGCGCCTGCCCCAGGTGGGTCTGCAGCTGGAGGCGATCGGCTTTGAAACCCGGCCGCTGCGCGCCCGCCCCTGGGACCTGGCCCGGCTGGAGCCGCCGGTGATGCTCGACCTCGACGGTGCCTTTGTGCTGCTGCTGGCGGGCGGGGCGCGCGGCGGTGTGCTGATCGGTGATCCGCGCCACGGCCTGCGCCGCTACGGCCTGGCCCAGCTGCAGGAGCGCTTCCCCGATGGCCTCGACGTGCTGGTGATCCGGCCGGAGCGACTGGACCAGCAGGCCAGCAGCTTCGGGCTGGGCTGGTTCCTGCCGGCTTTTCTGCGCTATCCGAATCTGCTGGGGCTGATCCTGATCTCGGGCTTCGTGGGCAAGGCCCTCGCCGCCGCCTTCCCCCTGGGGGTGATGATCCTGCTCAATTCGGTGATCGGCCAGCAGAACACCTCGCTGCTGCTGCCGCTGGCGGTGGTGCTCACGGTGACCGCGATTGCCGGCAGTGTGAGCAACGGCGTGCGCACGTTCCTGAGCGCCGACCTCTCCGACCGGGTGGATGTGCGCCTGGGCTCGGCGGTGGTGGAGCACCTGCTGCGCTTGCCGCTGCCCTATTTCGAGCGGCGCCAGGTGGGCGCCATTCTCTACAACGTGAACCAGCTCTACACGATCCGCCAGTTCCTGGTGGAGCAGGTGCTGGGGGTGGGGCTGGATGTGCTCTTCAGTGGGGTGTTCCTGGTGGTGCTGTTCGCCATCAGCCCCACCCTCACCTGGCTCACGCTGGCGGTGGTGCCGGTGCTGATTGCGCTCAATCTGGTCAGCACGCCGGTGCTGCAGCGGTTGATCAAGGAGAGCAACCGCTACGCCGCCGCCTCCAGCTCCTATCTGGTGGAGATCCTCAGCGGCATGCGCACGGTCAAGAGCCAGAACTTCGAGGTGGTGGCCCGCTGGGAGTGGCTGGAGCGCTACCGCCGCTTCACGAACACGCGCTTCCGGCTCACCCAGCTGGCCAGCCTGCTGGGCGAAACCGGCAATCTGGTGCAGGCCCTGCTGGAACTGCTGGTGTTCGTGGTGGGGGCCTGGCTGGTGATCGACAACCAGCTGAATGTGGGTGCCCTGATCGCCGTGCGCCTGCTGGCCGGCCGCATGGTGGCGCCGCTGCTGCGGCTCACCTCGCTCTGGCAGGGCTACCAGGAGATGCAGCTGTCGCTGGCCTGTCTGAGTGATGTGATGCTGACGCTGCCGGAGGTGGGCGAAGAGGATCGCCAGGCCCTGCCGCTGGCGGCGGTGAAGGGGGAGCTGCGCTTCGAGCAGGTGAGTTTCCGCTACGGCGATCGCGGGGCGCTGCTGCTGGATGAACTTGACCTGTTGATTCCAGCCGGCCAGCTGGTGGGCATCGTGGGGCTGAGCGGCAGCGGCAAGAGCACGCTGGTGCAGCTGATCGACCGCCTCTACCTGCCGCGCGACGGGCACATCTACCTCGATGGCTATGCCATCGACAAGCTGCAGCTGGCGGGTCTGCGCCGCCACATCGGCTATGTGCCCCAGGACAGCCTGCTGTTCGAGGGCACCGTGCTCGACAACATCCGCCTGAACAACCCGGATGCCGACATCGAGGCGGTGACGGAGGCGGCCCGGGTGGCGGTGGCCCACGAGTTCATCATGGGCCTGGCCAATGGTTATGCCACCCGCCTGGGCGAGCGGGGGGCGGGGCTGAGCGGTGGCCAGCGGCAGCGCCTCTGCCTGGCCCGCACCGTGCTGCAGGATCCCTCGCTGCTGATCCTCGATGAGGCCACCTCCGCCCTCGATGCCGACACCGAGCGGCAGGTGTACCGCAACCTGGTGCAGCGCTTTTCCGGGTCCACAATGGTGTTCATCACCCACCGGCTGACCACGCTCACCGACACCGATCGGATTCTGTACATGGAAAGCGGACAGATCATCGAAGACGGCCACCATGCCGAACTGCTCAACAGGAAGGGGTCGTACGCAGCGCTGTGGCAGCAGCAGATCGGCAGCTCAACGCCCACTTAATCGTTTTCACGGTTCTTCGTTATGCCTCCACTTAAATCAGGCGGGATGAAACTTCCCAACACCCGCCGAACCGACGCTCTGAAGAGGGCCATCTCTCAGAACAGGGCGGCATCCAAGGGAAGTTCGATGTCGTCAGCGGCTGGCGGAGGTGCTGGACCGTCTTCCCTTCAGGCCCAGAGCCTGCGGCTGGAGAGCCGGCCCACGCCGATGGTGCCGATGCTGCTGGGGGGTGCCATTGCGGCCCTGGTGTTCACCGGGGTGGGGGTGGCGGCGCTGGTGAAGGTGGATCAGATCGTGACGGTGCCGGGGGTGCTGCGCACGATGCGCTCCACCCAGGATGTGAAACCGGATGAGCCGGGCCAGGTGAGCAGCGTGCTGGTGAAGGAGGGGGAGCTGGTGCAGGCGGGCGCGCCGCTGGTGGTGCTCAACAGCACGGTTCTGCGCGGCCGCCAGGCGGCTCTGGCCACCCAGAAGCGCGAGCTGAGCAGCAGCACGGAGGCGGAGCTGATCCGCCTGCAGGGGGCCCTGGCGGAGCTGGAGGCCAACGAAGCCGGGCTCAGGAGCCAGATCTCGATCAACCAGCAGCAGCTCTCCAGCCTGCAGGAGCTGGAAACCGAGGGGGCCGCTTCGCGCTTCCAGCTGCTGGAGTATCAGAAAACACTGGCGCAACTGGAATCCCAGCTGAACCAGAACCTCAAGCAACGGGTGAAGTTGAGGGCTGAATCGAGCCAGAAGCAGGCGGAACTGGCCCGGCAGCAGGCCGACAACAGGGCCAGCCAGGTGGAAACGCGCGAACGGCTGGAGCGGGTGGTGCTGCGGGCCCCGCTCACGGGCACGATCCTCAACCTGCAGGCCAAGCCGTCGCTGGTGGTGGGTGTGGGCGAAGTGCTGCTGCAGCTGGTGCCCTCCGACAGCCTGCGGGCCGAGGCCTTCATGGGCAACCAGGACCTGGCTTTTGTGCGGCCGGGTCAGCAGGCCGATGTGTCGGTGGTGTCGTACGACCGCAGCCGCTACGGCACGATCGAGGCCACGGTGCAGACGATCGGCACCGATGCCCTGCCCGCGGATGAAACCTTCCGCTTCGAGCGCTTCCCGGTGTTTCTGCAGCTCCAGCGCCAGGACCTGCAGCTGGGCGACCAACGCTTCCAGCTCCAGGCCGGCATGGCGATCCAGGTGGATCTGCGCCTCGACAAACGCACCCTGCTGTCGCTGCTGACCAGCTCGCTGAGCCGCGACGCCAACGCCGTGCGCACCCTCCGCTGAGCCGCGCCGATGCGGGTGCTGCTGATCCACCAGAACTTCCCGGGCCAGTTCCGCCACCTGGCCCCGGCGCTGGTGGCGGCAGGGCACGAGGTGGTGGCCATCGGCTGCCGCCACGATCAACCCGCCCTGGCGGGACTGCGCTATTGCAGGATCGCCGCCGATGCCGACCGGGAGCTGCGCCAGGCGGGGATCGAGCGGCGCACCCTGGCCCAGCTGGCCCAGGGGCGGCGGGTGGCGGAGCAGCTGCGGCGGCTGGCGGGCGAGGGCTGGCGCCCCGATGTGGTGGCGGGGCATCCCTTCTGGGGTGATCTGCTCTTTCTCGATGATGTGTTCCCCGGGGTGCCGCTGCTGGCCCTGATGGAACTGGATCTGGCGCGGCTGCCGCCGCCCCTGGGCCAGGCGCCGGGGGCGGGGCCCGCTCTGATGCAATGGACCACGCTGCAGGCGGCCCATCGCATGGCGGCCGGCCTGAGCGCCACAGCCTTCCAGCGCCAGAGCTTTCCCCCCTGGCTGCGGCCGCGCATCGCCACGATTCATGAGGGGATCGACCTGCAGCGCTGCGCTCCCCAGCCGGCGGCACCGTTGCCCTTGCCGGGTGGCGTGTGCCTGCAGAGCGCCCAGCCGCTGATCAGTTATGTGTCGAGGCACCTGGAGCCGCTGCGCGGCTTCGACACGTTGTTGCGCGCCCTGCCGGAGGTGCTGGCGCGGCACGCCGGCGTGCAGGTGGTGATCGTGGGCGATGAGGCGGCGGGCTACGGCCCAGCGGCGCCTGGCGGCGGCAGCTGGAAGCGGCAGCTGCTGGCGGAGCTGGGGGACCGCCTCGACCCGCGGCGGGTGCACTTCACGGGGCTGCTGCCCTACCAGCAGCTGCTGCAGGTGTTTCAGCTGAGCTGGGCGCATGTGTATCTCACGGAGCCCTACGTGCTGAGTTGGAGCCTGCTGGAGGCGATGGCCTGCGGTGCTTTGGTGGTGGGCTCCAGCACCGCGCCGGTGCAGGAGGTGATCGAGCACGGCCGCCAGGGTCTGCTGGTGCCAATGCACGATCCCGCCGCCCTGGCGGCCACGCTGCTGGAGGTGCTGAAGCGGCAGACGACCCTGGGCGCGTTGCGGCTGGCGGCCCGGCGCCGGGTGGTGGAGCGCTTCGATCGCCGCCGCGGTGTGGCCCGGCAGATGGCGCTGCTCGCCGATCTGGCGGCCGGCCGTGACCCCTTCGCGGCGGCGGGCTCTTGCCAGGGGGCGGCATGAGCGATTCCGGTGGCGATCCACGCCAGCTGCTCTGGCAGCAGGCCCAGGCGGCCCGGGCCGCGTGCGACTGGCCCCAGCTGGAGCGGCTGCTGACGCCGCTGCTGGAGCTGGCGCCGAACCATGCGGAGCTACTCGACCTGCTGGGCCAGGCGCTGTTGATGCAGGGCAAGGCGGCCCAGGGCTGCGTGGTGCTGCAGAAGGCGCTGCTGGCGGGCAACCGCAGCTTCTGGACGCCGCACAAGCTGGGGGATGCCCACCGGGCGCTGCAGGACCCGGTGGCGGCGGTGGAGGCGTATGAGCAGGCCCTGGCCTGGGGCAGCGACAGCCCGCTCACCAGCCGCAACCTGCTGGAGGTGCTGCATGCGGGCAGCGAGGCGGCGGCGATCGAGCGGCTGGAGCGCTTGGCCGCCGCCGAGCCGCCGCCCTGGAACTGGCAGGCCCCTGCGCCCTGGCTGGAGGGGGCCTGTGCCGCGGCGCTGCGGGTGCAGGGGCCGGCCCTGGCGGCCTGGCTGCAGGGCCACGGCTGCCCCGATCCGGCGGTGCGGGCCCTGGTGTGGCGCCACCAGCTGTTCCGCCTGGATCTGGACGGCGTGCTGGCGGTGCTGGCGGACAGCAGTGATGGGCAGGAGCGGCAGCTGGCCGAGCGGCTGGCTCGGTTGCTGGATCCCGATTAGGCCTGGCTGAGCAGGCAGCCGAGGCGCTGGCGCACCACCGCCGCCAGCCGCTCCGTGGCCAGCCGCTCCTGCACGGCGCGACGGCCGGCAAGGGCCAGGTGGCGGTGATGGTCGCCATCGCGGGCCAGGCGCCGCAGGGCGGTGGCGGCCACCTCCAGGTGGGGTTGCGCCCAGAGCTCCCCCTGGCGGTAGTCGCCCTCGCTGCGGGCGATGGGCTCCAGGGTGTAGGGCACCAGCACGGCACTGCCGGGGGGCATGAAGTCGAGGTTGCCGGAATAGCCCGTGGCCACCACCGGCAGGGCGCCGGCCATGGCCTCGGCGAGGGTGAGGCCGAAGCCTTCGGCGCGGTGCAGGCTGAGCAGCACATCGGCGCTGGCGTAGAGCGCTTCGAGCTCCGGCAGGCTCAGGTGGCGCTCCACCAGGTGGAGGCGGGCATCGCCGGCGCAGTGGGCGCGCAGGCGGGCGCGGGCCTCGGGGAACTGCTCGGCGCTGGAGAGCTTGAGCACCAGCCGCGCCGGTGGGGCAGCATCAGCGGGGAAGGCCAGGCGGAAGGCCTCGATGGCGCCGTAGGGGTTCTTGCGGCCTTCGGTGCTCCAGAAATCAAAGGCGAACAGGGCCGTGAAGGGCTGGCCGGGGCGACGCGGCGGTTGGGCCAGGCGGGTCATGGCCAGCCGATCGGCCCGATCCCAGTCGATCAGGTGCGGCAGGGCTGAAACGGGCACGGGGCTGCGCAGGGCCAGGGCCTGGGCCGTGAAGCTGGAGGGACACCAGAGCTGATCGAGGCCAGCGAAGCCCGCTTCCCAGCCCCAGGGAAAGGAGTCGAGTTCCCAGGCCCAGAAGCCGATGCGCAGGGGGGCCTGCAGGTGGAGCTGCCGGGCGAGGCCATCGCTCTGACGCAGCACATTGGGGTTGGTGTGGATCAGGTCGATGGCGGCCGGCTGGAGGGCGCCGCCCGGCGGCAGGGGCTGGTCGTTGCTGTGGGTGGCCAGGGGCAGGTCGCGCCACTGCACGCGCAGGCCCGCCGCCTCCAGCGCCCGGGCGGTGCAGCGAGCCCCTTCCCCCAGCCCGAAGCCACCGCTGAGGTGACCCCAGAGATTGACGGTGAGCGCCCGTGACGACATCTGGTGGGAGCGATCGGGCTGATCATGGCAGCGTTCGCCCGCAGCCTGATCGATGAGCGACACCGGTGAACGGGCCGGTGCGGCGCAGGCCTGGTATGGGCAGGGAGCCGCCGCGCTGAACGCCCAGCGGCCGGCGGAAGCGGAGGCGGCGCTGTGGCAGTGCCTGGCGCTGGAGCCGGAGCATGCCAGCGCCCTGCACCTGCTGGGCAAGCTGCGGGCGGAGCAGGGGCGGCCTGAGCAGGCGCTGGCCCTGCAGCGCGCCAGCCTGCGGGTTGATCCGCGCCTGGGCTGGAACGCCTTTGCGGCGGGGGAGCTGCTGGCGATGGCGGAGCGCTGGGGCGAGGCGGCCGCCGCCTTCCGGGCCGCCGCCGCCGCCCTGCCGCAGCAGGGCTGGATCGGCGTGCGGGCGCGGCAGGCCCGGGGGATGGAACTGAGCGGCCTGTTCGGTGGGCGGCGGCTGGCCGATGGCCTGCCGCCCGCGGCCTATGCGCTGTGGATCGAGCGCTTCGAGGCGGCCGGGCCGGCGGCGGCGCCCGAGCCCGGCGCTGGCCCGCCTGTGGACCTCAGCGGCTGGTGGTTCGATCTGGCCCCGGATGCCGTGCTGCGCCCCGGCGCCCAGGCCTGGCTGGCGGCCTGGCTGCAGTGCCGGCTGGCGGCGCCGCCGGATCTGCTGGTGCCCGATGAAGACCGCCTCGATGCCCAAGGCCGTCGCCACGACCCCTGGTGGAAGCCCGGCTGGGTGGCGGAGAGCTTCTGGGCCACCCCCTGGCTGGAGGGCGGCGCGATCTGGCGACGCGGCTGGCTGGAGCAGCAGGGATTGGAGCCAGCAGTGGCGGGGGAGGACCCGGAGCAGCGGCGGCTGGCGCGCTGGCGCTGGCAGCTGGCGGCGCTGGCGCGAGAGCCCCGGATCGAAAGCCTGGGGCGCATCCTGCTGCACCGGCGCCAGAACGCCGCCGACGATCCCTGCCGCAGCGAGGCCCACGGCGCTGCGCTGGCCGAGGCCCTGGCCCTGGCGGGCGAGCCGGGGGTGACGGTGACAGCGGACGCGGGCGTACGGCCAGGCCAGGCGGACCCCCCACCGGCCGGGTTCCGCCTGGCCTGGCCGCAGCCAGCCAGCCTGCGCCTGAGTGTGGTGGTGCTGAGCCGTGATCGCCCCGACCTGCTGGCCCAGTGCCTGGGCAGCGTGGAGGCCAGCCGCGGGCCGGTGCGGCTGGAGTGGCTGGTGGTGGACAACGGCTCACGGCTGGAGGCCACCGCGGCGCTGCTGCGCCACTGGCAGGAGCGGCCGGGGGCCTGCTGCCGCCGGCTGGAGATGGATGAACCGTTCCACTGGAGCCGGCTGAACAACCGCGCCGCCGCCGAGGCCCAGGGCGGGCTGCTGCTGTTCCTCAACAACGACGTGGCGGTGCCGCCGGCACTGGCGGCGGCCGGCGATGGCGGCTGGTTGAGGGCGATGGCGAGCCAGGCGCAGCGAGCGGAGATCGGCTGTGTGGGGGCGCGGCTGCTCTACCCACCGGGCAGCCCGGCGGCGGGCAGGATCCAGCACGCCGGGCTGCTGCCGGGGCTGGGGCCGGGCTGCGAGCACCCCTACCGCGGGCTGCCGGCGGCCACGGCGGTGCACCGGGGTCGGGCCGGCTGGCTGAGCGGCTGGCCGGCCGTCACCGGGGCCTGCCTGATGGTGCGGCGGCCGTTGTTCCAGGCGGTGGGCGGCTTTGAGCCGGCCCTGCCGGTGGAGGGCAATGACGTGGACTTCTGCCTGCGGCTGGGGGCCCGGGGTCTGCGCCATGTGGTGGTGCCGGAGGCCACGCTCTGGCATGCCGAGGCGGCCAGCCGTGATGCGCTGGCCAGCGGCACCTGGGCGCCGGCGATGGCCCTGCTGCGCCAGCGCTGGCCGGCGGCGATGGCGGGCAGCGGCCCCTGGTGGCCCGCCGCCTGCGCCAACGACACGACCGACGGCCGGCCGCGGGAACTGGGCGGCCTCGAGCTCCCCTGATGGAGAAGCCGAGTTTCAGTTCAGTCGCCAGCTGGCGGCTCAAGCCGATCAAGAAACAGTGAGAACTGCTCCACGCTGAGGGCCAGCTCCTCGATGGTGCTGAGCCGATCCTGGGGGCCCAGCTCGGGGCGGGCGGGCCAGAGCACCCTGGCGGCGGCGCGGCGCTCCTCGAGCTGGGCCCGATCCTCCACCGCGGCGAGGGCACGGCGGAACAGCTGCGGCGATGGGCCGCCGGGATCCTGGGCTTCGGCCAGCTGCAGGGCCCGCTGCAGGGCTTCGCGGCTGGCGGCCATCTGGTTGATCTCCAGCTGCAGCTGGCCGATCTCGAACCAGCACCAGGGGAAGGCGGGCGCCAGGGATGCGCAGCGCTGCTGGGCCAGGAGGGCCTCAACGCGGCGGCCCATGCGCGCCAGCACACGGCCGTGGATGTGGTGGCTGTAGGCGAAATCGGCCTGGATCTGGATCGCCCGGGTGACCAGCGAGAGGGCCTGGCGCAGGTCGCCCAGCTCCAGGCAGGCCTTGCCGCCGAGGTAGGCGGCCTGGGCTTCGAGCCTGGAGCCACGGGGCAGGTGGGGCAGCTGCTCCAGCACCACGCGGCGCAGCTCGCTCCAGTGGGCCTCCTGATCCAGCAGGCCGGTGAGGGCCCGGAAGAGCGAGTCGTCGCCCGGCAGGGCCCGCAGGCCTTCGAGGAGTGTCTGCTTCTGAAGCACCGACCGAGAAGACACAGGCCATCATTCTGGGGCGCATCCTCTGCATCCAGGCCCACAGGTGACCCCGATGGACTCCCCTTCAGCAGGGCTCTGGCTCTACGGGTTGCCCGGCAGCGGCCTGGGGCTGCAGCGCTCGGCCGGGGCCCCAGCGCTGGAGCAGCTGGCGGCGGGTCAGGCGGGGCTGGCCCACTGGCAGGCCTGGATTTTCTACGGGCCGCCGGATGCCGCGCTGGCGGAGCTGGTGGCCGGCAGCGGCAACGCCGCCAGTGAGCAAGACCTGCTGGATCAGTGGCAGCGGCAGATGGCCCTGGCGGTAACGCTCAAACGCCGCGACCGGCAGCGGCTGCAGCTGGTGAACCTGGCCTTGAGCACGCCGGAGCTGGAGGCCCGGCTGCGCCAGCAGCTGCCGGAACTGGAGCTGGAGGCCCGGCGGCGACGCTCGTCTGGCGGCGGGGCGCTGCCGGCGGAGGTGCTGAACCTGAGCACCCGGGCGCTGCTGCAGAGCCGCCCGGAGCTGCTCAACGGCTACCTGGATCTGGAGGGCTGGGCCGACCGCCATGGCCGCGAGGGCGACGGCCAGCAATGGCGCCGGCCGCTGGATGCACTGCAGCTGCTGAGTGTCCTGCGCCACTGGGACCACCACAGCGAGGCCCTGGGCGACCGCGATGAGCGGCTGGAGCAGCTGGTGCAAGACCTCAGCCGCGACCGGGAGGAGAGGGACCTGCTGGTGCGGCTGGTGCAGCAGCAGGAGCAGGAACTCGACCACTGGGTGGGTGAACACGAGCAACTGCAGCAGCTGCTGGCCCGGCTGAGCCACACCCTCCAGCGCGCCCAACAGCTGCTGACGCCGCCCTGAATTTATGCTGGAGGGCTACCAGCAGCTGTCCGTTGCTCGCCAACCTCCTCCACCTGCATGGGTTCAAGTGCGCGGGCACCACGTTCATCTGGTCGCTGGAGCGGGCCAGTGGCGGCAAGGTGCTCTATGTGGAATCGCCCAGTTCGGGGGCCCGGCTCGACTGGCGGCTGGTGGAGGAGCATCTGCGCGAGCAGGCGCCGCTGGCGGTCACGTCTCACTTGATCACGCTGCCGCCGCCCGGGGCGGTGGCCCGGCTGAAGGTGGCACTGCTGCGGGAGCCGATGGCGCGGATCGCCTCGGCCTATCGCTTCCAGACCGAGGTGCAGGACTCGCTTCAGCCGATGCCGTTTGCGCACTACGTTGAAGGGTTGGTGCGCTCGACGCTCTCCAATTACCAGACCCGGCACCTGTCGCCGCAGGAGGCGGTGGACTGGCAGCTGCGCAAGGGCTGGGCGGCGCGGCCGGAGCTGATCGATCTGAACCGGGAGGATCTGTTTGTGGGGCTGGTGGAGCGCTACGACGAATCGATGGTGGCGCTGGAGCACCAGCTGGAGCAGATGGGGATGCCGATGGATCTGGCTTACCCCGAAGCCAAGAACAGCACCCGCCCCGTGAGCCAGAACGGCAACGGCGATCGGCCGGAGGGTCGCCCGCAGGCGATGTTCGTGACCGAACTGGATCTCAGCCTGTATAAGCGGGCGGAGCGGCGGCTGGAGGAGCGCCTGCTGGCGGTGCCGGCTCTGGAGCAGCGCTTAGGGGCCTTCCAGCAGCGCCGCCAGGCCCTGGCCGCCAGCCCCGCCAACATCAAACTGAAGCCACAGGCGGAGTGGGTGTGCCTGCCGGTGGCGGATCTGCGCGGTGGGGAGCTGGTGAACCAGCCTGGCTGAGCCTTCGTAAGATGAGGGGACATTGGCGATCGACCGTTGGTGCAGGCCCCCGAGCGTCCACAGTTGATGCCGAGCGAAGGCGTGCTCGCCCTGCACGACAGCCAACACAGCTACGCCAACTTTGAGGCCTTCCAGCCGGTTCTGGCGGAGCTGCTGCAGCAGGGGGCCCTGCTGGGCGACTGCATCCAGGTGACCCAGGCGCTGGGGATCCTGGAGCCCTTCAGCGGCGAGCACATCCCACCGGAGGCGCTCCAGATCCAGGGGCCGAACTACCGCGAATCGATCATCGGCAATGGCCTGCTGAGCCGCAACCGGGCTGTGCTGAAAGTGCTGGAGCAGGCCTACGGCAGCCTCGAGAATCTGGCCCAGCTGGATATCTACCTGTTGGAAGCCGTCACGGGCTTTGCCCTGTGGCTGCGGCGGCAGCTGGGCGATGAACAGCTGGTATGCAGCGAATTTCTCGACGATTCAGAGCTGAATCGCAACGACATCCCCCACCAGGACCTCTGCGCCCTCACCTTCATCGATGCCAGTTTCGATCTGGTGTTGTGCAATGAACTGTTCGAGCATGTGCGCGATCTCGACCAGGCCTTCCGCGAGATCGCCCGGGTGCTCCGGCCCGGTGGCCGGCTGGTGGCCACCTGCCCGATGGCCTTTGGACAACACGACTCGATCCTCAAGGCCCGGCACAATCCCCGCAGTGGCCGAACCGAACTGCTACGTAAGGCTGAATTCCACGGAGATCCAATCCGGCCCGAAGAGGGTTCGCTGGTGTATCGCATCCCGGGCTGGGAGCTCACCGATCAACTGCAGCAGGCCGGTTTTCAGGAGGTGGTGATTCACCACCTGGCGAGCTGGAAACATGGAATCCTCGGCTCGGATCTGCCGGGCGTCTTGGTGATCGACGCCCAGCGCTAGCGATGCCCCGAGACCCGCTGGCCTGGCAACCGCTGCTGCGCCACTGGACACGCTGCCTGGGCGAAGGCGATGCCGCCGTGGCCGAACTTGGCGACCTGTCAGCGATCGAGGGGCTGGATCTGGCGGGGCTCCTGCCGGGAGGGCCTGGCTGGGCGGATGTACAGCGCTGCCTGCGGCACGACCCGGAGGGGGCGTTTCGGCTGCTGTACTACGGCCTGGCGCTGCGGGGCCTGGTGGCGATGGCCAATGGCACGCGCTTTGAGGTGATCGTCCATCCATATTTCAGGCAGGGCTTTGTGATTCAACGGAGAAGGTCGCTCCAAAGGCGTCTACATTGGGCACCCCGGTGGCAGCCCCGCCTGCCCGATCGTGCCAGCGTTCGAAAGAGCTTCAGCCCAGACTTGGACACGGAATGAATCAGTGTGTTTTCGGGCCCATACGATTTCCCACCTCTACAAGGCCTGCCATGGGGCGGACCAGGAGCTCTCCGGGGGGAACGTGATGGCAGAGAGAGACGCTGAATTCCAGGGGAATGGATCCCCTGCAGATGGCGGGAACCACCACCAAGGGCAGAGCCCTCCCGTAAGAGGCACCCTTCACATCCTCGGAGATCAGTCAGAATTTTGCTTTGGATCTCGATGCGATAGCCGTGACCTGGCACGTCCGCGACCAGATTGAGCAAACCTGCTGTGGCTGCTGAAGAGATGAACGACGCTGCGGTGATGCTGCCCCTGGAGGAGCTCCAGAAGCTGGCAGCCGCATTGCCGGTACTGGAGCGCTGTGACTTCTGGAGGCGGACTCTGGAGCGAGCCGCTCCTCCGGAGGCCGGCGGAGTTCAGAGCCGTGCCTGGGATGGCTGCCTGCGCTCCCTGATCGAAGAACAGTCCAAGGAATTGAAGGCCCTGCTGCAGAGCCCGACTGGAATGTCCGGGAGCAGCGCCGAGGACGATCACGCAGGCCGTGCCGTGGGGCATGAGCCCTTCCAAGTCGTTGGTGCTGCCGTGGCCCTGCTGCGCAGCTGCGAGAGCTGGACCCGCAACCTGGCGGATGAGACGCGCAGGACAGCCCTGCAGCAGTGCCTGGCCAAGCAGATGGTGCAGGTGGTGGGCCGGCTGCACCACTGGCTCGTGATCGAGGAGGCGGAGGGAGGGGAGCGCGGGGAATGGTTCTGGTGGGGCTGGGAGCTGCTGCAGTGGCGCCAGGCGATGGCTGAGCCGCTACCGGACTGGTGGCCGCCGGTGCGCGAACAACTGGTGCGGTTGGGGGCGCTGGCCTGGAAGGAGCGCAGCTTTGCCACGGATCCCAGCAACCAGGAAGGGCAGCGGGCGATCACCAGGGGGCTGACCCAGCTGCAGGCTTTGGTGACGCTGCATGATCCGCTGCCGATCTGGATCCCGCAGGGGCAGCGTAAGCTGGCCGAGCGGGGATTGGCGGCGATCTTGCGAAGCGACCCCCTGAGCGATGCACAGCTGCAGCAGGGTCTGGAGTGGTTAGGGCTGATGACCTCCTCGGAGAAAGCGGCCACGACGGCAGTGGAGCGGGACGCCGATCAGAAAGCCGAAGAAGGATCTCCCCTGCAACAGCTGTTTGAGGGACTCCAGCGGCTGGGGCTGGAGCATCTGCTGCCGGCCGCCATCAGGCGACAGCTGGAGCAGTCAGACCAAGCCCCCCCAGCTCTCCTGCCACCAGAAGATCCAGCTCTTTGTTCAGAGGCACTGGGAGAGCGGCTCCCCGATGGCATCGCCGAGAGTGTGCTGAAAAAGGCGGAAACCTTGCTGCTCAGCAATCAACGGCAGAAAGCCTTGGATCTGCTGGCGAACCATCTGCCTCCCTGGGTGAGCGAAACCCAACGCGCCGCCACGGCTCGGCTGGTGGCGACCATGCAACTCAGCCGTTGCGGAGCCTGGAAAGAGGCGGAGAGCCTGCACAGCGAAGCTGTACGGGCTGTCGCCGCTGGCCAGCTCTCCCCAGAAGCCCTGGCTGCCGAACTGGCCATCCTGCGGACGGAAGGAGAGCTGCTCTCCCATGAGCTGAGCCTGGCCTTGAGCCATGGATCGTTGGCTTCCGCAACAAGCCCAGCGCCGACGGAAGCCCAGGGGGACGACTCGCCGCGCTGGCAGAGTCTGAGCCGCTCCCAACTGGAGCAGGATTTGTGGGTGCTGGAGCAGCTGGATTGGAAACGGGGCGGTTTTTTTGTGGAATTCGGTGCCACCGATGGGGTGCTGCTCAGCAATACCTGGCTCCTGGAGAAGCACTTCAACTGGCGGGGAATCTGCGCCGAACCGAATCCCAAGTTGTTTGCGCGCCTTCAGATGAATCGCTCCTGCCACCTCAGTCCAGCTTGCGTCTATCGCAGCAGCGGTGAACGGATGCGATTTGTACTCGCCGACGCCTACGGCGGACTTGAAGATCTTGGGCGGAACGATCAGCACGCGGAGAAGCGCAATGCCTATGCAGCTGTAGGCGAGGTGATCGAGGTCACCACCACGTCGCTGATGGATCTGTTGGATCAGCAGGAGGCGCCAGCGGTGATTGATTATCTGAGCATCGATACCGAAGGCAGCGAGCTGGCGATTCTGGAAGGAATGGACTGGTGCCGCTATCAGTTCCGCTGCATCACGGTGGAGCACAACTTCACCGAGCAGCGGCAGGGGATCCAGCAGCTCCTCGAGGCCCAGGGCTATCAGCGCCGCGAAGCTCAGTGGGACGACTGGTATTGGAAGGAGATTGGCTAGTGCCTAGAGCGAAGCTATTGATTTTGGTGCACACCTGTTCAGCCTATGAGCAGCCGAGGTGGGGGCAGATTCAGGAAACCTGGGCCTCGCAATCTGTAGATGGTGTTGATATCAGTTTTGTTACCGACAATCCTTCTTGCGATCTACCGGGGGCAATCGATATGGGGCCGTATTCGCCCGGTGCCACCTACCATCCCGAGACACTTGTGAAGACTTGATTAGGTAGCAAACTCCGCGCTCCTCAGGAGGTGCTCCGGCCGTGCGGTGCAGCTGCAGATGGCATGAACCACCCGCTCGGCTGACTGACCGACACAAGTCCGAGAAGCCTTGCAACAGCATGGGTCTCAGGTCATTGGGTGGGCGGGGAGCCATGAGACGTTGGGGTTGTCAGACCAAACCAACACCCAGTGGTTTCCCACGCCCGGCTCCATGCTGAGCTGATCGGCCTCCTGCGTCAACACAGCTCGTTCTGCGACCAGCGTCATCTGGTGCTGCTGGCCTGGATGGTCGCCGGGCTCCTGCTCAGCCAGACAGTCTGTTTCGACCGCTGGAAGACTGTGTTGCCTCTGGGCCATTGCCTGGCCGCCAGCTGGCAGCGGCGCTGTCAGAGGTGGCTATGCAACACCCGCATCGATGTGGAGGCGCTCTACGGCCCGCTGGTGCTCTGGGCGCTGCAGCACTGGCAAAAGCCAGGCCAGGCCTTGCATCTGGCGCTGGACACCACGATGCTCTGGAACCGCTGCTGCGTGGTGGTTCTCTCCGTGGTTTGTCACGGCAGGGCCATCCCGCTGTTGTGGCAGACGCTGGAGCATCCCAGTGCCAGCGTCAGCGCCTCGGTTTCGATCGCTCTGCTGGAGAAGGCCGATCGGCTCCTGGCTGCGTTCGGCGCCATCACGCTTTTGGCGGATCGAGCTTTCCCCAGTGAGGAGCTGCTCAGCTGGTTTGACGGTAAAGCACGCTGGAGCTACGTGATGCGCCTCCGCTCTGATACGTGGATCCACGGCACCGCGGCGCCGATGGGCTGTGAGGTGCGCCGGCTGCGCCTGCCCCGTGGACACTGCCGTGGGTTCCGGGACGTTCAGCTCTGGGCCGATGGTTCCCAAAAGGCCAACCTGTTACTGGCCCACCCCAGCGACATCGCCATCGACGAACCCTGGTACCTGGTCAGCAACGCAGATCCCACGCTGGATCTGGTCTGGAGCTACGGCCAGCGGTTCTGCTGTGAGCAGCTGTTCCGCGACCAGAAATCAGGCCTCTTCCAGCTGGAGAGCAGTGGTCTGCGAGATCCCGGGCGCATCGATCGCCTGCTCCTGGTGGTGGCGATCGCGGTGCTGGTGAGCAGCCTCCAGGGTTATGCGGTCAGTCTCGATGGCCTGCGCCATCAGGTGGATCCCCACTGGCAGCGCGGCATGAGCTTTGTGCGGATCGGCCTGAAGTGGCTGCAACAAGCCGTGGCCAATGCCGGCAGGTCCTTACGGACCTGGATGCCGATCCCACTGCGCGAGCTGGAGCCCTGCATCCCCAGTCGTGGCGTGCAGCGCCGCCAGCAGCAGCCCTGGTTCACGCGGATTGAGCTGCCTCCAAGGCCACGACCTCAGCAAGCGCAGCAGCCGGCTGTTGCATGACGGTCTCGCCTGAGATGTGTCGGTCAGTCAGCCCGCTCGGTCATCTCTCCCAAGTTGAAGCGCCGGTTGAAACGGTAATTGAAGGCGCCCAGGTAGCGGTCTGCATATTTATCGAATCGCAGAGCATGAAATGTTCCGCTGAAGCTGGTTTTCAAGTTACTGAGTACCGTGTTGATCCAGCGGAATTCAGGCAGTTCGTTGGGATGGCGCCCCTTTACGACCACAGCTTGATGAAAGCAACCGACTTCTGCCACGGCACGGAAGCAGGCAAGTCCGTCAGAGATCACCTCACATCCAATCGCCAGTGCATCTTGAGCCCAGTCAGCGATGGCGGCAAAGGAGAACGTGGCCACGGTGGCAAGCTTCACGTGCCGGGGGTGGCCCGCATCATCGAGAGAGACGGCCGCCACAATCGGCACCTTGTTCTCCGATCCCCGTCCTGCCTTGCCACCACAGCGTTCTCCGCCAAGGTAGGCATCATCCACCTGCACCTTTCCCCGCAGGACATAGGCCTCCTCCCGCTCGCTCATCGCCTGCATGATCTTGTTGTGAACCAGCCACGCTGTTCGGTAGTTCACCCCGAGATGGCGCATCAGGGCGAGGGAAGAAATGCCAGTCTTGGCCTGGCCCACCAGATAGAAAGCCAGGAACCAGGTGGTCAGCGGCAACTTGGTCGCCTCCAGGATGGTTCCGGCCGTGAGGGTGGTTTGATGGCGGCAGCTCCGGCACTGATAGCGCTTGTGGCGACGGCCACCGATGAGCCCATACTCCTTGCCCTCACAACGGGGGCATCTGAAGCCGTCGGGCCAGCGCGCCTGCTCCAGGGCGGCCTCGCAATTCTCCTCGGCGCCGTAGAGCTCGATGAACTTGGGCAGCGACAGGCTGGCCTGGAACTGAATCCGATTCATAGCCATGCCAATCACCCCTGGTACACACGTACCAGCTTATGCGACAAAGCCGGCTGACGGAGCTTGCTACCTAATCAAGTGATGCTTTCGGCAGCTTGCTCTATGACTTGCTTATTGATTGCGACATAATATCTTGGATAAATCTTAAACTTATCAAAGCCAAGGTAAATTTTGTTGAGCCCAATGATATGCTCTTTTCTTATCCTTTTGAAGTCGACATTATTTAGTGATGGTCCATTGCATAATACAATTGCGCGCTCACCCCTGTGCCTGTTCCTGAACCGCTCCAGGCGATTTGCGATCCCTAGCCAATCAAGATCTGCCGGTGTCATCATTTGCTGAAGCCTCCCATGTATTGAACCGTATAATGACTGCCGTTTTCTATCCCTTTAATTTTAATCGTTATGGTGGTGGAATCGGGAGTGCCATCTGAGGCAATAAAACATTCTGAGAACATTAAATGTGGAGGCCAAGGCAATTCTGTATCGGCACGCACGCATTTACCAATTTCAAGCTGCCGCTCGGGGGGTCGGCTGCGGTAGGTCTGGCTGTAAGCAATTAGGTCCATGCTCTAAAGCCTCGTGCTTCCTTGAGCTACAAAATCAGTCACCGTGCTGGCCAATCCTTCCGCCAGTGGGATCCGCGCCGTCCAGCCCAGCGCCGCCAGCCGGCTCACATCCAGCTGCTTCTTGGGGGTGCCGTCGGGCTTACTGGTATCCCAACGGATCTCGCCCTGGTAGCCCGTAGCGGCCGCCACCGCTTCGGCGAGCTCACGGATCGTCAGATCCACGCCCGTGCCCACATTCAGAAACTGCAACTCCTCCGGCCCTGGCTGCCACTGCTCCAGCCCAAACACGCAGGCCTCGCCGAGATCATCCACATGCAGGAATTCCCGCAGCGGCGATCCCGTGCCCCAGCAGGTCACGCTCGCAGCCTTGGCCTGGGCTGCTTCGTGGAAGCGGCGGATCAGCGCCGGAAGCACATGGCTGTTGGTGGGGTGGTAGTTGTCGCCCGGTCCATACAAATTGGTGGGCATCAGGCTGATCGCATCAAAGCCGTGCTGCAGCCGCAGCGCCTGGCACAGCTTGATCCCGGCGATCTTGGCAATCGCATACCACTCGTTGGTGGGCTCCAGCGGCCCGGTGAGCAGCGCTTCCTCGCGGATTGGCTGCGCCGCCAGACGCGGGTAGATGCAGCTGCTGCCCAGAAACAGCAGCCGCCGCACGCCGCTGCGCCAGGCACTTTCGATCACATGCGTTTGAATCTTGAGGTTGTCGAGCAGGAAATCCGCTGGGTAGGTGTTGTTGAAGTGGATGCCACCCACCTTGGCGGCGGCCAGCACCACCACATCCGGCCGCATCGTTTCAAACCAGCCCTGCACCGCCTCCGGGTTCTCCAGATTGAGCTGCTCTCGCGTGGCCGTGAGCAGGTTGGTGTAGCCGGCCCGCTGCAGGGCACGGCAGATGGCGCTGCCCGCCATGCCGCAGTGGCCCGCCACGAAGATCCGGTCGGTTGGGGTGATCAATGGTTGATCGCTCATGCCTGCACTCCTGGCAGCGCCAACCGCGCCAGGCCCTGAAACCGCTCAAAATCGCGATCGAAACTCACCAGCCGCCAGCCATTGGCGATGGCCACGGCGGCCAGGTAGGCATCGCTGCAGAGACGGGCCGGCAGCTCACCGCTGCGCAACAGCTGGTGAAACACATCCCAGCCCCCCTGCTCTGCCATCGCCATGCTCACGCCCGGCTGCAAGCAGAAGGCCTCCAGCAGAGCGGAAGCTTCTCCGGCGGTCTTAACCGCCGCGCCCATCAGCTTCGGCTGGCACACGAGCCGCACCAGCCCGAGCGCGGTGACTGTGCAGAACAGCACCTGTTCAGCGGCCTGATGCCCCCAGTAGCGCACGGCCTGGCGGTGATGGCTGTGGTCAGGGCAGGCCAGCGCCAGCCAAACATTCAGATCCGGCAGGTCGGCTGCGGTGTTCACGCGTCGAGCAGGTCGAACAGCGTGGCATTGCTCAGGTGCTCGCCAGAGATGGCCAAGGGCCCCTCCACGCGCGGCAGCGTGTGCGCCGAACGCTGCGAACCTGAGCCCGCGGGCGCGGCGTTCAGGCCCAGCTCCACGTAGCTGCGCAGCAGCTGCTTCAGGGTGAGGTGCTCGCTTGCTGCGCGGGCCTTCAGGCGCGCAAACAACGGATCCGGCAGCTCCAGGGTGATGCGCACCACAATCAAGCAGCGATGTGCGCATCTTAGTGCGCATCAGCCCTTGCCACCAGCGGCGGCCACGGCCGAGGGGTTGGTGGGCGGGTTTTCCATCGACCCCACCACCTTGAAGCCCTTCAGGCGCAGGAGCGCCTCCTTGCGGGCCTCCTCCCGGTCGGCCGCCACCATCTCGGCCACCAGTTCCTCCAGGGTGGTGGTGGGCGTCCAGCCCAGCTTGGTGTGGGCTTTGCTGGGATCACCGAGCAGGGTTTCCACCTCCGCCGGGCGGAAATAGCGCGGGTCGATCCGCACCACCACTTCACCCGTGCTGCGCCGGCCCACCTCCTCGGTGCCCGTGCCCTGCCATTCCAAGGCGCCCCAGCCCAGCTCCAGCGCCGCCAGCTCAATGAAACGCCGCACCGATTCCTGCCGGCCCGTGGCGATCACGAAATCTTCCGGGGGGCCCTCCTGCTGCAGCATCCGCCACTGCATCTCCACATAATCCCGGGCGTGGCCCCAATCCCGCAGCGAATCGAGGTTGCCCATGTAGAGGCAATCCTCCAGGCCCTCGTTGATCCGCGCCAGGCCGCGGGTGATCTTGCGGGTTACAAACGTTTCGCCCCGCCGCGGGGATTCGTGGTTAAACAAAATGCCGTTACAGGCGTACATCCCATAGGCCTCGCGGTAATTCACCGTGATCCAGTAGGCATACAGTTGGCCACGCCATAGGGGCTGCGCGGATAGAAGGGCGTGGTTTCCTTCTGGGGGATCTCCTGCACCAGGCCGTAGAGCTCGGAGGTGCTGGCCTGGTAGATGCGGGTTTTGGCGCTGAGCCCCAGCATGCGCACCGCCTCGAGGATCCGCAGGGTGCCCAAGGCATCGCTGTTGGCGGTGTATTCCGGCGCCTCAAAGCTCACCGCCACATGGCTCTGGGCGCCGAGGTTGTAGATCTCATCGGGCTGCACCTGCTGGATGATCCGGATCAGATTGGTGCTGTCGGTGAGATCGCCGTAGTGCAGGCTGAGCCGCGGATCACTTTCGTGGGGATCCTGGTAGAGGTGATCAATCCGCGCCGTGTTGAAGCTGCTGGCGCGGCGCTTGATGCCATGCACGCGATAGCCCTTCTCCAGCAGCAGCTCAGCCAGGTAGGAACCGTCCTGGCCGGTGATGCCAGTGATCAGTGCGGTTTTGCCCGACGCTGGCATCTACATAATCTCGCTGATTCTTCCAACCTAGCCCGGTGCGCAGGGGCCCCAATGGCCGTCGTTGCAACCGAAACACCGGGCCCCGTTGGCTTCTGGCTCGGTGATGCGATTTCCGCATTGTTGCGGTGCTGCTCCCCGCTTCTGGCCAGCCATCGCTTGTTGCAGCACAACGACCCGGAACTTCGAGCGATTCAGGCGCTGGATCAGGAGTGGCTGGGGCCTCCACCATGGGCCAACTGCGCGCACCAGACCCCGAAGCTCCCCTCCCCCAGCACCTGCTGGCCATAGCTGTTCAGGGGCGTGTGGCTAGGGAGCTCCGCCGCCGCCGCCGCGATCGCCTCCAGCCAGTTGCCCCCCTTCGGGCTGTGCCAGCCCAGCCCCAGGGCCTGGGCCTCCGCCGCCAGCCAGCCGCTGCCGTGCCCCACCGCCGCCAGCGGCCATTGCAGCGCCGCCCGGCTGGCCGCCCACTGCCACAGCAGGCCGCTGCTGCGCTCGGCGTAGCGCTGGGGGTCGTAGGCCAGCAGCGCAATCGGGCAGCGCGCCAGCCACGCGCCCATCGCCGCGCTTTCCACCTCCCCCTGCAGCCACACCAGCCCCAGCCCGGCCGCCTCGGCCTGGGCCAGCAGCGCCCGTTCCGGCTCCGGCAGGGGGGTGGCGCTGTGCTGCTGAAACAGCCAGCCCCAGCCCTGCAGCGGCGCCGGCACGCCCTCCGCCACCAGCGCCTGCAGCACCGCCAGCGCTTCCGCCCGGCCCTTGCCCTGCTTCTGGTCGCCCCAGTGCAGCAGCACCAGCGGCGGCGCCTCGGCCAGGGGCGCTTGTGGTGTGGCGCCCGCCCCCACCACCGCCGGATGCACACCGGCGCTGCCCAGGCCGGTGGCCGCCAGCAAGGGGGCGTAGAGCGCCTCCTGCTGGCGGGAGGGGAAGGCCAGGGTGAGCCGGTGGCCCTGCTGGCTGCAGGCCCGCGCCAGGGCCGCCAGGGCCACCCGCGCCGTGGCCGCCGCCTGGGAGTCGCCCGCCGGCCCCTGCAGGGTTTCCCCCGGCGCAAACATCAAGCTGAGCAGCACCGCCGCCGCCGGTGCCCGGCTCAGGTGCCGTGCCAGCCCCAGCAGCTGGAAGGGCAGCAGGCTGTGGGCCAGCCAGGCCGCCACCACATCGCCGCTGCTGGCCGCCAGGGCCAGCTGCTGCTCCAGCCGCCGCGCCAGCACCAGCGCCCCGCCCAGCTCCCGCCACTGCTGCGGATCGCCATAGCCGCAGCCGCTGAACACGCCGCGCACCGCCGCCGGCCGGCCCGGTTCCCCCTCCAGGGCCAGGTCGGTCCAGAGTTCAGCGCTCCAGCCCGCCGCGCCCAGGGCCGCCAGCAGCGGCCGGTTCACCTCGCCGTGGTGGCCCACCGTGCTGGCGTAGGCCGGCTCCACGATCACCAAGCGGGGCATGGGCAGAGCAGGCTAGGATCGATCCATCGTTTGTGTGATGGCATCTCGATGGATCGAGTCACTGTATCCCCTAAGTATCAGGTGGTGATCCCCAGGCGGGTGCGCGAGCAGTTCGGCCTCAGCCCTGGCCAGACTCTGCAGGTGATCGCCTTGCCCGGGCGTATCGAGCTGGTGCCCAGCCAGCCTCCAGCCGCTCTACGCGGGTTTCTGCAGGGCAAGAACACCTTCCAGCGAGAGGTGGATCGCCTGTGATGCCCGCACCGGTGGTGGTGGATTCCTCCGGCTGGATCGAGGTGTTCACCAATGGCGCTCAGGCCGACCATTTCCTCACATTGTTGGCCGACGACACCTCCCTGGTGGTGCCCGCCATCAGCCTCTTTGAGGTGTTCAAGTGGGTGCTGCGCGAACACGGTGAGGCCCAGGCCGTTCAGGCGGCGGCGGTGATGCAGCGTGGCCAGGTGGTGGATCTCGACGACCGGCTGGCTTTGGCGGCGGCGCAGCTGAGCCATGCCCTGCAATTGCCGATGGCAGGCAGCATCATCCTGGCCACAGCCCGTGATCATCAGGCCCGGCTGCACACCATGGACAGTGACTTCCGCGGACTTGCCGACGTGCAGTGGATCGATCCAGCCGGTGCAGCACCGACCGCCTGATCTGGCGCGCCACAATGGCTCAGGCTGTTGCTGATGCCCCATGTCCGCCACCCACCTGCTGGAGCTGGGGCGCCGTAGCCAGGCCGCCGAGCTGGCCCGGCAGGCTGAGCAGGCCCGGGCCGCCCCGGGCTGGGATGCCGCCGCCGCCCTGGAGCTGGCCGCCGCCTGGCTGCTGGCCGGTGATCCGCGCCAGGCCGACCTCGCCCTGCTGGAGGCCCACCAGCTCGCCCCCGCCCTCGCCCTGGTGCCCGACCCCTGGGGTCTCTGGCCAGCGCCGGCGCCCCCGGCCCCAGCGGAGCCCGCCCTGCTGGCCCTGGCGGAGCGCTGGCGGGGCTGGCGTCAGCCCGAGTGCCAGGGCCCCTGGCAGCAGCTCCTGCCCCAGCTGCAGGCCGACTGGCGCTCGGCCCTTGAGCCGCCCCTGCTCGATGCGCTGCTGATCCTCGGCCGGGCCAGCGCCCTGCCGGGAGCGCCGCCGTTGCAGCCGCCCCTGGAGGATGCCCTGGTGGGGCTGGTGAGCGATGCCGAGATCGCCGCCGAGCCCGCCGCCAGCAACCGCTTCTGGCAGCTGCTCGCCACCATCCGCCCCCACTGGGCCCTGGCCCGCATCCGCGCCGCTGACCTGGCCCTGGCCCGCGGCGAGCTGGAGGCCAGCGGCCGCTGGCTGGTCGATCCCCCCGCCGAGGCCCTCGCCAATCCCTGGTTCCACGATGTGGCCGCCCGCCAGGCCGTGGCCCGTGGTGATGTGGCCGCCGCCCTCGACGCCTGGGCCCAGGCCATCCGCGTTGCCCAGGCCGATCCAAGCAGCGCCCCGGCCGAGATCTTTGAACAGCGCCGCCGCGAGGCCCGCCGCGGCCCCGGCGTGCTGCAGGTGCGCAGCCTGGCCAACCGCGGCGAACCGGCCGCTGCCCTTGCCCTGCTGGAGCGCCTCCTGGTCGACGACCCCCAGTGGCAGCCGTTGCGCAGCCTGCGCGAGCAGCTCCAGCAGCCCCAGTCCCAGCCGGGGCCGGCCACGGTGCACGCCGCCTCGCCGCAGGCGCCCCCCGCCGCCGCTGGCTTCGCAGCGCTGCTGGAGCAGGCCGAAGCCCGCTTGCAGGCGCTCGGGGATTCCCTCCCCCAACCGGCCAGCTCCGCAGAGCCAGCCGATCTGGATGCCCTCGCCGCCGAACTCAGCGGTCTGGAGCGTCGTCTCAGCGACTACGAGGCCCGCTTCGCCCTGGCCTAACCCAGCCGCTCCAGCAGGGCCTGGATCAGCCCTTCCGCCCGTTGCAGCTGCTGCTGCTGGCTCTGCAACAGCTGCTCCTGCTGCTGGTGCGCCAGGAAATAAAACTCCAGCTCCTCCTGCGCCTGTTGCAGCATCAGCAAGTTGAGCTCCGCCTCATCGCGCGCTTCCTCCAGCTGGCTCTGCAGGCTGGAAACCTCACCCTGCAGCTGCTGGGGGTCGCTGTGGGCACTGGTGGCGGTGATGGTGCCCTTGCTCTCAATCGCGATACTTTAATCCAATTAAGCCAATCATCCAGTGGTTGCAGCTGTTGTTCAGCCTCTCCACTTCGCGCCCACGGCCCAGGCGCCCCATGTGGAGCACCAGGTGTTCACGGGCTTCCCGGCCTTTCAGGCCCACATGCAGCGCAGCCTGCCCCAGTGGAGTGCCCAGGTGCAGCAGGCCCTGCGCCTGATCGCCCTCAACGGCATCCGTGATCCGATCACCCAGGCGCCGGTGCCGGCAACGACCCTCAGCGTGTCCGGTGGCAACTATCGCGAAAGCCTGGTGCACAACGGCTGCCTCTCCCGCCACCGCGCCGTGCTGCTGGTGCTGCAGGCGCTGCTCGATGCTGGCCAGATCCCCCCCGCCGAGCAGCTGGAGCTCTACTGCCCCGAGGCGATCACCCGCTTCGCGGCCCTGCTGCGCCAGCTGTTCCCCCACGTGCTCGGCAGTGAGTACCTGCCCGATCTCGCCGACCCCCAGCGCCAGCACTTCCCCCATCAAGACCTCTGCGATCTCACCCTTCCCGATGGCAGCGTGGATGTGGTGCTCTGCAACGAGCTGTTCGAGCACCTCTACGACCTGCCCGCCGCCCTCGCTGAGATCAGCCGCATCCTGCGGCCGGGCGGTTGGCTGGTGTCCACCTGCCCGTTTGCTTACAACCGCGCCGACACGATCGTGAAGGCCCGCCATCGCCCCGGCGCCACCCCCGGCGTGGCGGCCGAGGCCGAGCTGCTGATGGAACCCGAGTTCCACGGCGATCCCGTGCACCCCGAGCAGGGCAGCCTGGTGTACCAAATCCCCGCCTGGGACCTGCTCGATCAGGCCCGCAGCGCCGGCCTCAGCGATCCCGCCATCCACTGGATCGCCGCCCCCAGCTACGGCGTGCTGGGCCAGGAGATTCCCGCCGTGATGGTGCTGGTGGCCCGGCGCTGAGCGGTGCTCGCGGCAGTTGGGGCCATTCAGCTGCAGGGCATCAGCGAAGTCCATGCCTTCACGGTGGACCTCCAGAGCGTGCCTCACCAGACAGCGCCGGATCCATCGCTGGTGATCAGGATTTTCATGCGAACACCTCCCCGGCGTGCTGATTAGCCTTGTCGTAATTTTTTTGATCCAACCGAGGCTGCGCCTGTGAGCACCTACACCGCTGTTGTGAAGCAGGACGGCGACTGGTGGATAGGCTGGGTGAGGTGTTCGATGCGTTCGGGGCTGCAGCCGCAGTTGCCGTTGATGGGAAGACTGCCGAAGCGATCATCTGCGCTGGCAACGGTCGGGAGTAGTGGACCGTTGCAAATCTGCTCAAGGCCCGATCTGTGAGCGCCTCACGAACTGCAGTCCAGCTCATGCCTTTCGTAGCCGCAGAGGCCGGCCTGCCGATTGCTCAGCTCGCCTGAGCACTTTGCGGTGGCCCGGCCAGTTCGTTGGCTATGTAGGCGAGGAATCGCCTGTGGAGTGGGTTTGGTTCGAGGAGGAAAAGAGCTCCTGCTCGAAGCGCGCGATTCTGGCGTTGCTCTCTTGCAGCAGCTTCAAGCGCTTCTCGCTTTCGAGCATCTGCTTCTCGCTTTCGAGCGATTCGATCCTCAATCTCTCGGTTTCTTGCTCGATGTCGTAGACGGGTCGCCAGTTGAGCGTCGCCAACAAGCGCCGCCAGGGCGGCAAGGTGGAGACCCATTCCGACCTTGTGAGCGGCCTGGAGGTTGCCGAAGTGGAGAAGGTTGTCATCGCCGTAGTTCGTGGTGAACGAAATCAGGAGCAGAAGGGCGCCAGCGCTAAGGGTTGACCAACCCTGGCGATCCAGCAACCGGGGCCGCGGGACAGGAGCAGGCAGCCCCGGAAGGCTTTCAACATCTCTCATGACCGTAGCGAACCCGACCAGCGCCGATCACCACATAGTGCGTCCGTACTGATGCGCGAGGCCTCCGTGGTTTTGCGGGTTTTGCGGCCGAGCGCCTGTGGAGAGTGAGACCTTGCACCCCCATCCCCTCCCGGCGGGCACCATCACACCATGGCGGGAGCCACTGAAGCCATCGACGTGTTGGACCGATGGGACCTTCACGAACTGCCGCCTGCCGATTGCTCAGCTCGCCTGCTCGCCTTGCGGCGGGCCTGCCAGTTCGTTGGCTATGTAGGCGAGGAATCGCCTGTGGAGTGGGTTTGGTTCGAGGAGGAAAAGAGCTCCTGCTCGAAGCGCGCGTTATCCCGACCTTGCCGTCATTTGTGGTGGCAGCCAGAGCCAGGTCATGCTTGGTGTTCCGGGCCCAAGAATTGGCACTGGGCTACTGGGTTGGCTGGTTCAGTGTGGTGCCGCTTACCCTTGCCAGATCTCCAGCAGATCGATCTGCAGACCGGGAAAGAGGGAGCTTGCATCGAGGCTGGCGGGCCACACCTCCACCGCCTGTTGTTCGGGAATCAGCAGCCAGCCCAGATGCGCGAACGGCCAAGCCCAGCAGGATCAGCAAGGTGCTGTTGCGAGCGCCTGTCCTTCAGCCGTTGTGCTCGGCTGGGCCACTGAAATCAAGCAGCGCTACTCCTTCGCTTCGAGAAGGCTCCGCTTACGGCCAGGGCCTCCAGCTGCTCCAACGGCAGGGCCTGGATGCTGAGGGTGGTGGCCACGATCCAGAAGGATCAGTTCTTGGTGCTGGTGGTGCGGATCGCTCAGCGATAGACATCCCGGCGATGG
The DNA here is from genome assembly GCF_025128055.1 of Synechococcus sp. CS-1329. GTDB lineage: Bacteria > Cyanobacteriota > Cyanobacteriia > PCC-6307 > Cyanobiaceae > Regnicoccus_A. The sequence goes on from NZ_JAHLYS010000028.1 coordinate 52,276, forward strand.
CCAATGCGCACCACCAGGATCACCAACTCGGTGCGCTGCCATTCATAGACCACGCGGAAGTGCCCCACGCGCAACCGTCGCAGGCCTTCGAATTCACCCTTCAGGGCAGAGCCGGCGGCAGGGGTATCGCAGAGCATGTCGATCGCCTCAACCACCCGCAGCCGATCCGCCTTGGGTAGCGCGCTCAGCGCCTTGGCCGCTGAGCGCTTAATCCGCAGCGAGTAGCGCATGGCGCACCTCAGCCCAGTCGAGCACGGGGTCGGCAGGGTCTTTCAGGGCCGCCACCCCGCAACGCAGATCCTCGATGTCATCGAGGTAATACTCAATCGCCTGGCGAATAATGTCTGCCCGGCAACGCTTGAGATGCTGGGCTGCCGCATCGAGTTCTGCGCCAAGGGCATCAGGCAGCCGCGCTGTGACCTGAACCATGGTTGACTGCGTGAGATCACGGAGATGTCGTTGACATTATCCTAAACATCTTTCCGCCCTCCTGACGAGGATGGAAGAGCCCGTACTGCCGCGTGAGGCCTCCGTTGCCCCCAGCCCCCTGAGCTGATGCCCCGCGACCCGCTGGCCTGGCTGAGCCTTCGTATGGTGAGGGTCAATTGGCGATCAACCGTTGGTGCAGGCCCCCGAGCGTCCACAGTTGATGCCGAGCGAGGGCGTGCTCGCCCTGCATGACAGCCACCACAGCTACGCAAGTTTTGAGGCCTTCCAGCCGGTTCTGGCGGAACTGCTGCAACAGGGGGCCCTGCTGGACGGCTGCATCCAGATAACCCAGGCGCTGGGAATCCTGGAGCCCTTCACCGGCGAGCACATCCCACCGGAGGCGCTCCAGATCCAGGGGGCGAACTACCGCGAATCGATCGTCGGCAATGGCCTGCTGAGCCGCAACCGGGCTGTGCTGAAGGTGCTGGAGCAGAGCTACGGGTCCCTGGAGGAACTGGCCCAGCTGGAAGCACGGGGTGCTGGGTTCAGACCTGCCTGGCGTGCTTGTGATCGAAGCCCAGCGCTGAGGAGGGGCTGATACCTGGTCATCCGGTAAGGACGCCTTACTGGAAGACCATTTTCGCCGTAGCATGAGCCCATCACCGTGACGCTCGTGATGGATGTCGCCACGCTCACCGCCAAGGGTCAGGTCACCGTGCCCAAGGCAGTGCGGGATGCCCTGGGCCTGCGGCAGGGCGATCAGCTCAGCTGGGAGCTGGAGGATGGCTCAGTGCGGGTGCGGGCCATGGCTCCGCTGGATGTGGCCTATCTGCAGGGGCTGGAGGGCACGCTGAGCGAGTGGAGCAGCCCGGCCGATGACCAGGCGTTTGCCGATCTATGAGCGCCTTCGACCGGTATGCGGTGGTGCGGGTGCCGTTTCCGTTCACTGATCGCCAGGCCCAGAAGCGGCGGCCTGCGCTGGTACTCTCCCAGCCTGGCTTCCAGCAGGTCTGCGGCCACCTGCTGCTGGCGATGATCACCTCGGCGCGTCAATCCGCCTGGCCCCTGGATTGGCCGATTGAGGATCTGCAGGCTGCGGGCCTGCCCAAGCCCTGTGTGGTACGCCTCAAGCTGTTCACCCTGGATGAGCGCCTGGTGCTCGGCAGGTTGGGTGCGCTGGCTGCGGCTGATCGCACCGCTGTGGCCGTCCAGCTGGCCAAGCTCTTACCCCCAGGGAGCTGACCGATGCCCCGCGACCCACTGGTCTGGCTGCCGCTGCGGCTGCCGCTGGTCTGAGCCTCAGGGCCGCCGCGCCACCAGCACCAGGATCTCGGGAATGTCGGCACTCACCACGCCGTAGCCGCTGGAGTGGACGGCGTGTAGGGCGGGATCACGGAATCCGATCGCCTCGAGCTGGTCGAGCAGCTCCCAGCCGGGGATCTGATAAACGAGGCTGCCCCCATCTTCGTCGATCGGGTTGCCGTGGATTTCGGCGATGCCGATCACCTCAGGATCGAGGCCATCACCGCGGTGATGGGCCTTGATCACGCTCTGCTGCTGGCCATAGGCGAAGGGAAGGGTGCCCACGAAAGCACCGCCGGGTGCCAGCACCCGCAGGCACTGGCTCAGGGCGGCCTGGAGGTCGTAGACGTGCTCGAGGATCTCGTTGCAGACCACCAGATCGACGCTGGCGTCGGGCAGGCTGAGGGCGCAGATGTCTTCGTGGTGGATCTGCTCGCGGCGGGGATCGGCGGGATCGGGCAGGTATTCGCTGCATGTGAACTGGGGGAAGCGCTCGCGCAGCAGCTCGGCGAAGGCGGTGACAGCTTCCGGGCAGTAGACGCGCAGGCCGGCGGGCTCGGGCAGCTCGCGATCGATCAGGAGCTGGCGGATCACCAGCAGCACCGCCCGCTGGCGCGACACCAACCCGCCATGGCTGAGGCTTTCGCGCAGGTTGGGGGGCACCACCGAGAGAGCTTCGGGGGCGATGGGCGCGTCGCTGAGGGGATCGAGGATGCCGTGCAGGGCCATCAGCCGCAGGCTGTCCTGGATGCGCCTGGCGTGCTGGGGGCGCTGCTGGAGATGGGCCAGGAAAGGCCCGAGCTGGCGAAAAGACTGGAGCTCCAGCTGCGGTTGCAGGGGGCTCTGGAGGGGCGACGGGCCGGCGGGCACGGAATCGCTGGCGGCGGCGCTTAACCTACGGCCAAAATCTGCGGTCCATGGCAGCGGAAGGCACCGGGCAGGTCGACATCCAGCAGCCGAGTGAGGCGGCGCTGCGGGAGGAGCTGGAGGAAGCGCGCGACGAGGCGGAGCTGAATCTGCTGCAGCTGCAGCAGGTGCAGGAGGAGCTGGAGTTCTACTTTCTGGCCCATCAGCAGCAGCAGGGCTTGCTGGAGCGCTACGGACAGGAGGCGCAGCGGGCGGAGGGGCTGATCGCGGCGCTGCTGGAGCAGCTGGAAGCCCGGGGCTGATCAGCTGTGCAAGGCCAACCGGCCTTCCGCTTCCGCCAGGGAGGCCGCAAAGGCATCGAGGGCCTGCTGCTGGTCGTCGAGGCTGCTGGCCGGGGCCGAAGAAACGGCGGGCAGCGGCAGTTGGCACTGAACCGCGATCCGCTCGAGGAAGGCCTGGAACTGGCTCAGGCGCGTCTCTGGTGCCGCGGGGTTGGTGGGGCCGGCGGTCTCTGCGGGGCCAGCGGTGTGTTCCGTCTGGGCCAGCAGGGCCCGCAGGGGCTGCCACTGGGGATCCTGCTCCACCAGCTGCAGCAGCAGCTCGCGGGCCTGGGCGGTGTGCCCCTGAGCGAGCAGGGAGCGGGCGTGGAGCACGGCCGGGCCGCGCCGGGCCTCGCGGCGGCGCTGCCGGAAGATCTCCACCAGCTCCGGCTGACTCGCCTCAGCGGCCCCGGTGCAGCGGGCGATCGCTTCGCCCCAGTGCCGCAGCGCGTCGCTGATGCGGTCGTCGGTGAGGGCGAGGCGGGCGCTGAGGTCGTGGCACCAGGGGTTGGCGGCCAGGGCACCTGCGGGTTGGTGCAGCCAGGCGGCGCAGCGCTGCAGCTGGCCGCGCTGCAGGGCGAGGTCGGCGGCCTTGAGCACGGCGTAGCCCCAGTCGGGGACGGCGTCGGCCACGAACCCCCAGAAGGCGGCGGCGGCTCCGGGGTGGGCGGCCATCTCGGCTTCGCCGACCAGCTGGATCAGCTGCTGCCGGAACGCTTCAGCGCGGCCCTCGCCCTGATGCAGCACCAGCGCCAGCTGATCGAGGGCTGTCTCGTCGAGGCCCTGCGGCCAGGTGCCGCGGGCCCGCTCGATCCAGCCCTGCTCCAGGGTGCCGGCATCCAGCCAGCGCCAGGCCTGGAGTTGCTGCAGCAAGCCCCTGGCCACCAGAGCATCTGCCGTGTCTTCAGCGGCAGCGGCAGCGGAGGGGGCGGGCCACAGCCCCCAGGGATCGGGCAGCAGCGCCAGGGAGGGCTCGAGCCGATCGGCCTCGAGGATCAGGTCATCGGCTTCCTGGGGGTGGCCAGCGAGGCGCAGGGCCACGGCCAGCTCCAGGACCCAGCGGGCGTTCCAGGCCGGAGCGGCGCGCAGGATCGTGGCCCGCTGCCGCAGCGCCTCGCCGCGCCCGAAGCGGCCCAGCCAGCGCAGCTCGCTGGTGGTGGCATCAGGCGTGCCCTGCAGCAGTTCGGCGGCGGTGGGCCAGTCCATGGCGGCTGGGCGGTGACATGCTGGCATTGTGGGCGACTTCGCGGGGGGCGCGATGGGTTCGCGGCGCCTGGTGATCCTGGATCCGTCGTGGAGCAGCCGGGTGGGGCACCACGGCGACCTCAACGACGCCTTGCTGACGGCGCTGAGCGGGGCCGGCTGGCGGCCGGAAGTGTGGGCCGATGCGGCGCTGCCGGCCTCGCCGGGGGTGCGGCCTGTGTTGCGCGATTGCGGCTACGAAGACCCGCGCCACTGGGCGGATGTGGCCGGCACGCTGCATCTGGCTCGGCGGCTGGAGGCCCAGCTGCAGGAGGCGAGTGCGGGGGAAGCCGTGGCCGCCTGGGTGGTTCACACGGGGCTGCCGTTCCAGCTGCTGGGGCTGGCCCGCTGGCTGCAGCGCCAGCCAGCGGCGCTGGTGGCGGTGTCGCTGATGTTCGCGCCGGGAGAAACGCTGGAGGGGCCAGCGGCTGATGCGCAGGCCACGGCCCAGTGCCGCCTGGCCCTGATGGGGCTGGCGCAGGCCTGCAGGGCGGCGGGCCACCGCCCCTGGATCGGAGTGCCCTCCATGCAGCAGCGAACGTTGCTGGCCCCCCTGCTGGCGGCGGCTGGACTGCCGGCGGGGGACGTGCATCCAGCGGTGGTGGGGGCCGGTGGCGCCAGGTTGGGGCCAGAGGGCGTGGCGGCGGCGGCAGCCAGCGTGCTGCTGCACTGGGGCGATCTGAAGCGTGGCAAGGGGCGCCAGGAGGCGCTGGCCGTGGTGGCGGCGCTGCTGGAGCAGGGAGTGCCGGCGGACCTGGACGCGCTGGGTTGGTTGTTTCATCTGAACAGCCACGAGGCCCTGCCCGCGGCCGAGCGCGCTCTGCTGGAGCGGGCCCGGCAGGAGATCACAGGCTTCAGGCTGCTGGAGGGGCCGATGCCGCGCGCCGAGATGCTGGATCGGCTGGCGGCCTGCCCACTGGCCCTGCTGGCCTACGACCCCGGCACCTACGCCCAGCGCAGCTCCGGCATGCTCTGGACCTGGGCCTCGGCCCGACTGGCGATGGGCCAGGCGGCGGCGGCCGTGGGCTACGGGGAGGGTTGGCTGGCAGCGGAGGCCCTGGCGCTGGGGGTGAGTTGGGTGTGCCTGCCAGCGGGCGAGCGGACCCCGAGCGGAGGTGAGTGGCTGGGGTTACTGCGGCAGAGCCTGAACGCGGTGTCCGCGTCTCCCGGCTTCACCGCCTACGGCCGGGCCGTGCTGGGACACAGCTTTGCCGGCCATCTCGTGAGCACGGTCCTAGCCTCGAATTCATGACCCCCGCTGCCATGGCTGACGCTGACATCCGCTGGCAGCAGCGCTTCTCCAACTACTGCAGGGCGCTTGTTCAACTGGAGGGGTTTTTCATTCCAGCCGTACTCAACGAGAGGGAAGAACAGGGTTTGATCAAGGCTTTCGAGTACACCTTCGAGTTGGGCTGGAACACCCTGCGGGATCTGCTTCGCTCTCAGGGCAATGCCGATCTGCTGGGGTCCCGCGATACGTTGCGCGAAGCGTTCCGCGTGGGGTTGATTGCCGATGGGGAGGGGTGGATGATGATGATTCAAGACCGCAATCTCACCAGCCACACGTACAACCCAGCCACCGTTCGTCAGATCGGTGCGAACATCCGTGGCCGTTATCTGTCCTGCTATCAGGCCCTGCGCGCGCGGCTGCAGTTGAGGCTGGAGGAGGAGACCAGGTGATCACCATCCCCGGCCTGCCTGAGGCCAGCAGTGCGCGACTGCTGGACGTGTTGCGGGCCCATCCCCATGTGGATGCCATCTGGCTGTACGGGTCGCGCGCCATGGGCCGCCACACCCAGGCTTCTGATATCGACCTGACCCTGGGGGGCGACCGGCTTAGCCACAACGATCTGCTGCAGCTGCTGGCTCGCATCGACGACCTGCTGCTGCCTTGGCAGGTGGACCTGTCGCTGCGGCAGACCCTCCCCGAGGATCTGCAGGCGCACGTGGGGCGAGTGGGCCAGTGCCTGTGGTCACGGAGTGCGGCGGTGGCCGCTGAGCGATCCACCCATGGCTGAAGCCATCCACATCTCTCCCCAGTCCTGGCTCACACCGAGACCCCTGCCGGCTGCTCCAGACCTGGGTCCAGGGCTGGATCCGGTGGCGCTGGGGGAGGGTCTGCAGCGGCTGGCGGCCCATCACGACGTGCAGTCCCTGGTGGTGTTCGGATCAAGGGCGAGTGGAAGCCCACGGCCCGACTCCGATCTCGACCTACTGGTGATCAGCAGGGAGCCATCGATCACTCCTGAGCGACAGATCCCCCTCTGGCAGGAGCTGCGCTCAGCCCTCGGGACTGTGGGAGTGCCGGTGGATCTGCTGGTGTACGGCCAGCTGGAGGCCGCCAAGCTCAGTGGATCGCGCTGGCATGTGCTCGGCCATGCCTTTCGCCGCGGAAGGGTGCTGTATGTCGCCTGATGAGGATGCTTCTCTGCTGCTGGTCACGGTGCGTCGCCACCTGCGCTCGATGGCGATGAGCCTGGATCCGGCCTTCGCCCAGGAAGACTGGGGCTTCCTGGCGCAGCAGGCGCTGGAGAAACTGCTCAAGGCCAGGATCGTGCTCACGGACCGGGAGCCACCCCTCACCCATGAGCTGAGCGGGCTGGCGGATCTGGCCGGGATCGGGCTCACCCCACTGCTGCTGGGATTGCAGCCCTTTGCCGTGAAGGCTCGTTACAGCGCGGAGGACACCCCTCTGCCGGGAGAGCGCCAGCGGATTCTCCAGGAGCTCGAGGCACTCACCACAGACCTGGAGAGCCGACTGAAGCCCCCTCCGCGTGATGCGCACTAATCTGCGCCTATCAGCCAGCAGCCGTCATGCGTACCACCCTGGGACTGTCGGATCCGCGGTTTGCGCGGTTGAAAGCCCGGGCCGCCAGCCCGGCGAAGTCAGCGCTGAAGCGAACAGCCCTAGACCTGCCGAGGCTGAAGGGGGCACTGATGATCTCCCCTGATCAGCTCAGCAACGCAGGGCTGTTCGAGCTGATCGAGCCATAGCATCACAGCTGGCTGGCGACTGGTGAGCTTCGATCGGGATTTCAGCCGCTGTGCAGGCCTGGAATGGCTCCACCTGCCAGCTGCACCACAATGACCACCGCTTCGAGGAGAGCCAGCTGAAGCCCTGATCTCAATCGAGCTTGATGTGGGCCTGCTCACACGGCACGTCCAAAGGGTGCGGATGGTTGCTCATGGACTTGCGGGAACGCCACGCCTCTACAATGGTTCAACCAGCTACCAACAGGGCGCAACAATGCCGAAAACCGCTCTGATCACGGGAATCTCCGGCCAGGACGGTTCCTACCTGGCCGAGCTGCTGCTGGAGAAGGGCTATGTGGTGCATGGCATCAAGCGGCGGGCCAGCAGCCTGAACACCCAGCGAATTGATCATCTTTATCAGGATCCCCACGAAAGCGATCCACGCCTGGTGTTGCACTACGGCGACCTCACCGATTCCACGAATCTGATCCGGATCGTGCAGCAGGTGCAACCGGATGAGATCTACAACCTGGGCGCCCAGAGCCATGTGGCGGTGAGCTTCGAGAGCCCGGAATACACCGCCAACAGCGATGCACTGGGCACGCTGCGCATTCTGGAGGCCGTGAGAATCCTGGGACTCACAGAAAAGACCAGGATCTATCAAGCCAGCACCAGTGAGCTCTACGGCCTGGTGCAGGAAATCCCCCAGAAAGAAACCACGCCGTTCTATCCGCGCAGCCCCTACGGCGTGGCCAAGCTCTATGCCTACTGGATCACGGTGAACTACCGCGAAGCCTATGGCATGTATGCCTGCAACGGCATCCTGTTCAACCACGAAAGCCCCAGGCGCGGTGAAACCTTCGTGACCCGCAAGATCACCCGTGGTTTGGCCCGCATCGATGCCGGCCTCGACGACTGCCTGTTCATGGGCAATCTCGACTCGCTGCGCGACTGGGGCCATGCCCGCGATTACGTGGAGATGCAGTGGCGGATGCTGCAGCAGGACGGCCCCCCGGAAGACTTCGTGATCGCCACGGGCCGCCAGGAGAGCGTGCGGCGCTTCATCGAGCTCACCGCCGCCGAACTGGGCTGGGGCGGCATCGAATGGAGCGGCGAGGGGCTGGAGGAGCAGGGCCGCCGGGCCGGCAGCGACGAGGTGGTGGTGCGGATCGACCCGCGCTACTTCCGCCCGGCGGAGGTTGAAACGCTGCTGGGAGATCCCACCCGGGCGAAGGAGAAGCTGGGTTGGACGCCCACCACGACCCTGGAGGAGCTGGTGGCGGAGATGGTGGCCACCGACAAGGAAGAAGCCAAGAAAGAAGCGTTTTTGAGGCTCAAGGGCTTCAACGTGGTGGGCTCGATGGAGAACCCGCCCACCAATCCCCATGCGGTGGAGCGTGCCCGGGGAGGGCTGGGTTGATGACCACACCGGACGACGGGCTACTGATCCGGCCCAGTGATCGCATCTTCGTGGCCGGCCACCGGGGCATGGCGGGAAGCGCCATCTGCCGTGCCCTGCAGCGGAAGGGCTATGCCCACATCCTCACCGCCACGCGCCAGGAGCTGGATCTGGAGGATGCCGTGGCGGTGCGGGCCTGGTTTGAGGCGAACAGGCCGGAGGTGGTGGTGCTGGCGGCGGCGAAGGTGGGGGGGATCTACGCAAACGACACCTACCCGGCCGATTTCCTGCTGCAGAACCTCAAGATCCAGAACAACGTGATCGAGAGCGCCTGGCGATGCGGCACGCGGCGGCTGCTGTTTCTGGGCAGCAGCTGCATCTATCCGCGCGCGTGTCCGCAGCCGATCAAGGAGGAGTATCTGCTCACCGGGCCGCTGGAGCCCACGAACGAGTGGTATGCGATCGCCAAGATCGCCGGCGTCAAGCTGTGCCAGGCACTGCGGCAGCAATACGGCTTCGATGCGATCAGCCTGATGCCAACGAATCTGTACGGGCCGGGCGACAACTACCATCCCACCCACAGCCATGTGATGGCCGCCCTGATCCGCCGCTTCCACGAGGCCAGAGAAGCCGTTGCACCAAGCGTGACCTGCTGGGGTACGGGCACGCCGCTGCGGGAGTTCCTGCATGCGGATGATCTGGGTGAGGCCTGCGTGCATACGCTGGAGCACTACAGCCCCGATCCGGCCGAGCCGGTGCAGCACCTGAACGTGGGCACCGGAGTGGACCTGACGATCAAGGAGCTGGCCGAACTGGTAGCCCGCACGGTGGGCTACACAGGCGAGATCCTCTGGGATGCCAGCAAACCCGACGGTACATCGAAGAAGCAACTGGACGTCTCTCGGCTATCGGACGTGGGTTGGACAGCAAAGATCAAACTGGATCAGGGGATCTTGGATGCCTATAGAGCCTTCAGGGATCTCAACCACGAGACCTAGACATGACTAGTCGCATCATACAGATGGAAAAACTTGTGTCAAACAATCTGGAAGCAGTGAACTCTGCGTTACTTCAACCCATCGGACCTGCACGGAAGTGAAGACGGCATGACAAGACAGACCGTCACTCTAATGGGCGAAGCGGCAAAGCCGCTTGTGATCACAAGCATCAATCCATATGGAGACGTTGAATGGCAGAAAGCCTGCATCGAGAGTTTTGTTTCCACTGGACACGATGTAATCTCGTTCAATATTGATGAAGAAGCAACGAAGCTTGAAGCCTTGGGATTAAAGGTTAAGGTATGCGCGATAACCACGGAACAGACTGGATTGACCAACTATGGCAAGCCAGTTCCTCTCATCAATGAAGTTCTTCGACTGGCTTATCATTCTACCGTCAAGCCTTATTACATTCTGACAAATTCTGATATATTCTATGCTGGCAATCGGCCTTGCAATGATTTTGCTCATAGCATAGCCCAAGCCTTTGCCTTTACAAGGGTAGATGTAATCAATAATACACACAACCCAACGGCAAGTTGGAAGACATACCGAGGCGGCCTAGATGTCTTTGGATTTACACGAGACGGATTAGCAGACTGCCTAGAGATACTAAGTAAATACAAACAAGTAGCAAGCTTAATGGCCTACGGAATCCCAGGCTGGGATTTTTTAATGGGAAGCATTGTTCTTGGAAAACTTAATGGCTATTGCATGGATGGCACGATATACCACCATAAGATTCATCCACAGACGTATACCAGTCCAGCCGCCTTACATCCCTATGTAGAGACGATTAATAACATTGGATACACGAATGCAACTAGCAGTGAAGAGGCTGCTCATCAGTTCGCCTGTAAGATTGAATCCGAGTGTATCAAAAAACTGTCTTTTTCAAAACTACTCAGAACAGCTTTTTACACTCCAAAGCATCACAAGAAGCGTTCAATAACAGCTAATGCTGATCTCCAGCACATCTCTAGAGGTTCAGACGATTGTTCTGTCTACAATAGTGCCACTATTCTGCTAGGCGAATGCTACCAACAATCCGAGATCATGAAAATACACGGGCTAATGAAGACAATTAGCCAGAATACCAACCACTACTATCCCGCAATTCGAGATACATTTGTCACATCAGGTTCAAATGTTATCAAAGTTCGAAAGCATATATTGATTGCCAGCCTCTACCTTTCGACAATGGTTAGAAATACCTCATCTTACTTCACAGATATCTATCCAAACGGAAATAGCCACCATGCCGCCTTAGAGGCAATTTCGAAGATATCTGATCCATTCAGTTCAGCTTATCAGTTTGCACAGCTATTCTATTCGGAACTGTTAGAACATCGAATTTACAATCGCAATGTTGCCAAGTTTATCTTGGCACATCTTGATGATGCCCGCTATCGGCACATCATGTGCTTGCAGTTTGATTTGATCAATCGCCATTTTCAGCATGTTTAAACCACCTCTTGATCCATCATCGATTCTTCCATGGGAAGATGGCTTTGTCCACGATTACATGAATGATCCTGACATTAACGCTTCAAGCCTTTCACTAGTGATTCCAATATATAATTCTGGCGCATTTCTTGAAAAGACTCTACGCAGTCTTCTGCTTAGTGACCTACGCGGTGTTGAGATCATTGTTTCTGATGGAGGCAGTAACGATTCAACCCACCAAATCCTAGATCATTACAGTGATCTCTTTTCAGTTGTTATCAGTGAACCAGACAAAGGACAAAGTGACGCTATCAACAAGGGATTTGCACGGGCAACCGGCGAATTGTACGGCTGGTTAAATGGTGACGATATTTTGCTGCCTTACGCATTAAATATTGTGAGAAATGAGTTTGTTACTACAAGCAACACTAACTTTATCGTTGGAAATGCGTTTATGACCGAAAAAGACTTCCAGCCAATTCATCATTTTGAATTTTCAACCGACAAAATCAAATTTGAGTATCTATTAGATTATGCGAGCCACCACTTAATCCAGCCGAGCGTATTCTTTACGCGGAAAGCCTGGGAGGTCGCAGGTGAACTTGATATTGATGATCATTATGCAATGGATGCAGATCTTTTCTTGGGAATTGCAAAACACTTTGAGGGTCATCACATAAACAGAGATTTAGCCTATAGTGTCTATCACGAAGATTGCAAAACAAGAGGGAAGCGAGCCGAATCAATTACTCAGTTGGCCCTCGTTCAGGCGAAGCATGGTGGCTTCAGTGAAGCTAGAAAGACTCTAGACATACTTGTTCAGCTCTTCAATGACCACCAGGAAATCTCCAGTAATACTATAAGAGTCGAACTTAATGACATCATAGGCAGTAGGGAAAGCTTAAGTACACTGCAGGAGTCGTGCCTGAAGGCCATGCTCAGTGCTGAACTGAAAGAGAGGCAATAAATGGCCAGAATTGCTATTCTCACAAGTGCTACCGGAGGAGGTGCCGGTATAGCTGCGAAAAGGGTCTTCAACGCGATACAAGCTACGTTAGGCCCAGAACATAGTATTGAGCTGATTGATATGCAATCACTTGGCGAAGCAGTCTTCGCTGATGTTGCCAGCCACAGCGGAGGATCCAATAAGCTCTTCAGCGATACGCATTATACTGTCGAATACCCTGGCTATGTTCGCAGCTTCATAGTTTCTTTCTTGCGCGGGTTTGATGTTTTAAATATTCATTGGTGCTCTTATCTGATAACGTTAACTGAAATCCAGTTGCTTATAGAGCTTGGCGTTAAGGTAGTGTTTACCTGTCATGACTTTTGCTACCTTTTTGGCGGATGTCATTATCCACATACCTGTACACGATGGTTAACCGGATGCCTGAACTGCCCACAGTTGGACGTAGAGCGTTTTCCAAGCTATAGCCCCACTCACAATCTAAGGATCAAGCAGCAGATATTTGCTTCACCGAATGTCCGTCTGACTGCTCCCAGCGCTCATCTTGTCAATGTCGCCCGACAGGCATCAATCGTTGCTGACTCAAAAAGCTATGTTATCCGCAACCCTGTCGACACCGATTCTTTCCATATCAACACCAACCGAACTGCTGGCTTACTGGAGCCTGGTAAGTTTAAAGTTCTTCTTATTGCGGATTCAAGTCATGAACGTCGGAAGGGGTTTTCTATTGCATTAGAGGCCCTAAACCAATTGCCTCGTCTTATTGCTGATACGGAGTTGGAAGTTGCATTCGTTGGGCATGGCTCGCAGGAGTCTGCGGATTCGCTTGAACGGAATGGGATCAAGGCCTATGCTCATGGACATCTAAAAGATCCTTCAGAGATAGCTCAAGTCTATCGGAGTGTAGACGCTGTTCTCAGTGCTAGCCTAGAGGACAACTGGCCAAATATACTCGTTGAAGCGTATGCATGTGGTACGCTAGCTATTGTTGGGCCCGGGCATGGATGCTCTGAGTTCGCTATGCGCTATGGATCCGGAACTGTTAGCGACTCATACCTGCCGATAGACTTTGCAAAGGCAGCCGCCAGTCTATTCAATGCAATGAGCCAGGGACACTGCAATTATCAGACCACGGATCTAGCAAAGTTTTCTGATGATCATTCAGGTCATCAGATTGCCAAGAGATTTTTAGAGGTGTATCTTACTTGAGACTTGCGCTACAATTGCTCTGACTCTCCGGGCCATCAAATTAGCAACTCTGACTAGCTTCTCTGTTATGACTCTGCGCCTCTTTCTATGAATCATGTACCCAAAAGAGTAGTGTGGCTCGACCTCCCTGTTCGGGCATCAGTGCCGAGGTCTTATGACCGTAGCCTTAGTGAACTGATGTTCGCGACTGGAGAGAATACCGGCAATCTAGTCTTCCGTAAAGGGCTTGAGTGCCTCATTGACACTACCTCTGCACAACTTGCAGATCCACGAAACGCTGATGCTATACTCTATGGAAGTGGAGATCTGCCAGATCTGGTTCTGATCTCGTGTGCTAACTGGATTGGAGAAGGCAACTCTTTTGAGGAAAGTAATTATTCTAGATCTGAAGTTTTAAGTCGCAGGCCTCTTCAGCTCGCCCCGATTGGCCTCGGGATACAGGCTACCATTGGCGATCACCCATTTCGGATAAGTGAGAATACCAGGAGGTTGCTCTTAATACTATCAGAACATTCTCATCAGATCAGCGTTAGATGCTCTAAGACTGCAGAATGCTTGCAGGACCTTGGGATTACAAACTACATAATCACTGGTTGCCCTTCCAATTTCATATCCGAATCTGATCGAGATCGTCTTGCGATCACCTATCGTGACCGCCTCCAGACCATTCGCTCAGCAAGCTCGTGGAACGAGCTCCGGCTTGTCGTAAATGAACCGCCAGAGGGGCATTCGTCAGACCATCTGTTTCTATCAGCCTTTACAGAACTGGCATCTTCTATTGTTGTGCAAACTCCTTCTGGAATATCTTCGGTACGATATCAGCAGCAAGCTAGTCAAGAAACTAAGATACCAAGTCGTTTTTCAACTGAAGCAAAACGAAAAGTTACATATTTCTTTGATGTTGATGCATGGCTTGAGCATTCGTATAGTTCTAATGCTACCATCGGACATCGTATGCATGCCAATATGGTTGGCTTGCAGGCAGGCATTCCTTCTTTGCTTATTGTACATGATGCAAGATTACAGGGTCTCGCAGATACAATGCGAATTCCTGTCATTACCGAAGCGCAGGCTTATGCTATAGCCACTTCACCTCCTTCATTCTTTGCAGATATATTTGAGGAGCAGCTCTCTGCTTATCTAGCACGCAGAGATGAATTATATGATAGGTTTTTGGAGCTCTTTAATTCTATGCCGAATGTGGAGCCTTTTATTCGATAGGTACTTGTCCTGCCTAGTGTACAGACCCGCAAATAACTGATAGGACGTAGAGGGACTCCCGAGGGAGCCTTCCCATGGGTGTCGGTCGTCCGATGCCGCCTCTGGTCCTCACGATGGACGAAGTTCAGCAGCTGCAGAGAATCGCCAACTCCAGCTCTTTGCCCCACTCGATCGTGCAGCGCGCGAAGATCGTGCTGGTATTCGGTGCTGGCGAGACCAACACACCGGAGGATGTTGACTTAGTAGCTCTGTCGTTAGGCCCAGCCGAGTCTTGATGATCAATGCGCCAAGCGCCACACGCAATGGCTTGGCGGAGGCGCTCCAAAGCCCTTCCAGAACTGCAATGCATAGCCATCTTCCAAGACATCCCAGGGGATGACTTCGGCAAGTTTGATCCAGCGGTTATCATCAAGGAGCTTGCCGCCAAATGGCAGGAAGAATCCTTCTAACGAGAGCTGATGACGAGGTTCGCGTCGACCGATGTAGAAAGCTCTGAGCAGCTTGTCGGAAGCAATGAGGAGAATGGCATACATACTACCGCCTAAAAGACTCGAATGCTCTTCAGTGCAGGCGGCCTGTTTATATCAGGAAGCCCTAATTAAAGGATCCTAAGGAATCCCTGAAAAACCCGCTAAAATCAGTCCAGATCCAAGACTGAGACTGGAACGGATGGCCGAACCCCTCCAGCTGGGCTTCACGGACTACGAGCAGATCTACGCCACAAAGAGGACGCGGTCGCCAGCGCTTCTTGGATGAGATGGAGGCCACGGTTCCCTGGGAAGCGTTTCTGGCCCTGATCAAGCCCGTGTATCACAAGCCGTCCAGAAAAGGAGGTCGTCCGCCGATTCCTTTGGAGGTGATGCTGCGGATCCATCTACTGCAGCAGTGGTTCACGCTTTCAGACCCCCTGATGGAGGAGATGCTGATCGATACGCCCTGCTTCCGCCGCTTCGCAGGGATCGAGACGATGGAAGGCCGGATCCCTGATGAGACGACGATTCTCAACTTTCGCCATCTGCTGGAAGAGCACCGGATCGCGGAGCAGATTCTTGAGGGTGTCAACCAGATGCTGAGAGAGAGAGGAGTGATGCTGAGGGAAGGAACGATCCTTGATGCCACGATCATCAATGCCCCCAGCTCCACCAAGAACAAGCGGAAGGAGAGAGATCCTGAAATGCACTCGGTGGCCAAGGGCAAGCAGTGGTTCTTTGGAATGCGCTGCCATATCGGCGTTGATGCCGCA
>NZ_JAHLYS010000029.1 GCF_025128055.1 Synechococcus sp. CS-1329
CTCACGATGCAGTCGGGTCTGGGGATCCACGGGGGATTGGATTGGTTTCGCAGCCCCAAGCTCCCATGGCTCCCCGCCCACCCAATGAGCTGAGACCCATGCTGTTGCAAGGGCTCTCAGAGATGTGTCGGTCAGTCAGGGTCGTATCTGCTGCTGGCCGATGAACTGCGGCGGGTCAGCGCCAGGCCTGCCGAGGATCTAAGGGAACTTTTCACTCGTGTGTGCTTCAACGCGGAAGTGTCGAACCTCGACGATCACCCCCGCAACCATGCTCTGCTGGCCCGCTCCCGCCAGTGGCGGCTCAGCCCCGCCTACGACCTCACACCGGGCAGCATGCGCACGGAAACCCGCCGTGATCTGGCGATGGTCTGTGGCTTGGAGGGCCGCAGGCCCAGCCGCTGGGCCAATCGGGGCACGATTGTGGCGGGAGCAGGCCGCTTCCTTCTGGAGAAGGAGGACGCGGAAGCGATCGCGGCTCGAGTGTTCAGCACCGTGGCGGCGGAGTGGGAGGGCCTGCTGCGCCGCGTTGGCGTCAGCCAGGCCGACTGCGCCATCGTTCGGGGCGCTTTCCTGTACGGGGGGTTGGAGCTGCCCGCCTGATCCCAAAACCGCCTGCCTCAGGCAGACTCCCAGTAGTGGTGACCACCTGATCAATCGATGGCCGATCAGGAGCAACTGGACGACTTCCTCGAGGCCCTTGAAGAGCTCGGCAGCCCCACCAAGAACCCGACGTTGCAGGAGGCGCTGGGCTGGGATGAGGCCCTCTACGAGGAGGTGAAGGCCGAGCTGGTGGGCAAGCGGATTGTGGTGCGAGGAAGGGGCCGCAGCGATGCGGTGGCCCTGGTGGGCGCCGAACCGGTGGCGCAGCAACCCGCCCCATCCAGCAAAGGCAGCAAGGCCAGGGCCTCCGCCAACGGCACCCCCAAAGACAAATCCCTCGAGTCCTGGATCTGGGATGCCGCCTGCTCGATCCGCGGCGCCAAGGATGCGCCGAAATACAAGGACTACATCCTGCCGCTGATCTTCACCAAGCGGCTCTGCGATGTGTTCGACGACGAGCTGAACCGCATCGCCGCCGAGGTGGGTTCGCGCCAGAAGGCGTTCCAGCTGGTGGCCGCCGATCACAAGCTGGTGCGCTTCTACCTGCCGTTGGTGCCAGGCGACTCCGAGCAGCCGGTGTGGAGCGTGATCCGCAAGCTCTCGGACAAGATCGGCGAAGATGTCACCACACAGATGCGGGCCATCGCCCGGGAGAACCCGCTGCTGCAGGGCATCATCGACCGGGTGGACTTCAACGCCACCACCCACGGCCAGCGCGACCTCGACGACGACCGCCTCTCCAACCTGATCGAGGCGATCAGCACCAAGCGCCTGGGGCTGAGCGATGTGGAGGCCGACATCATCGGCAAGAGCTACGAGTACCTGATCCGCAAATTCGCCGAGGGCAGCGGCCAGAGCGCTGGTGAGTTCTATACCCCGCCCGAGGTGGCCAGCATCATGAGCAAGGTGCTGCAGCCGGGGCCCGGCATGGAGATTTACGACCCCTGCTGCGGTTCCGGCGGTCTGCTGGTGAAATGCGAGATCGCTATGGAAGAGAGCGTGCGGGGCTCGAACGGCGCCGCCATTGCACCGCTGAAGCTGTTCGGCCAGGAGTATGTGCCCGAAACCTGGGCGATGGCCAACATGAACATGATCATCCACGACCTGGAGGGCCAGATCGAGATCGGCGACACGTTCAAGAAACCCTGGTTCAAAAACTCAGCGGGTAAACTGCGTACGTTCGATCGCGTCGTGGCCAATCCGATGTGGAATCAGGACTGGTTCACGGAGACCGACTACGACAGCGACGAATTCGACCGCTTTCCACCGGGCGCCGGTTTCCCCGGCAAGTCGTCGGCGGACTGGGGCTGGGTGCAGCACATGCACGCCAGTCTCAAGGCCAACGGCCGCGCCGCCGTGGTGCTCGACACCGGCGCCGCCTCCCGCGGCTCGGGCAATGCCGGCACCAACAAGGAAAAGACCGTGCGCCAGTGGTTCGTGGAGCACGACCTGATCGAGAGCGTGCTCTACCTGCCAGAAAACCTCTTCTACAACACCACCGCCCCCGGTATCGTGTTGTTCCTGAACAAGGCCAAGACAGCGGAGCGCCAGGGCCAGGTCTTGCTTGTGAACGCCAGCCAGGTGTTCGAGAAGGGTGATCCCAAGAACTTCATCCCAGAGGCAGGGATCCGACTCATTGCGGACACTCTGATCGGTTGGAAGGAAGTGGAGAAGCTCAGCCGCATTGTGGTGCACCCCGAGCTGAAGAAGAACGACTACAACATCTCCCCCAGCCGTTACATCCATACCAGCGATACCGAAACCTATCGACCTATTGTGGAGATCGTTCAGGAACTGAACGCGATTGAAGCCGAGGCGCGTGAAAGAGACAAGGCTTTGAAGGAGATCTTGGAGAAGATCGATATATGAACGCCTGGAGTGAAACAACATTTGGTGAAGTTTCCACCGGCTTCCTTAGCGGAGGCACACCTGACACTTCACAGGCAGATTTCTGGTCGGGAGATATTCCCTGGATCACGAGCAAATGGCTTGGCAGCAAGCTAGAACTCACTTCGGGCGAGAAATTTATCTCCAATGATGCTGTCGAAAAATCATCAACTAAGATCGTCCCCAAGGACAGCATCATCTTCGCAACGAGGGTTGGCGTAGGCAAAGTTGGCATCAACCGCATTGATCTCGCTATCAACCAGGACCTCGCAGGTGTCCTGATTGACAACGAAGTGTATGATACAAGTTTATCGCTTATCAATTGGGTATAAGCACGATTCAGCAGTACGTCGCGATGAATAAGCGTGGTGCGACCATCAAAGGCATCACCCGAGATTGTCTGGAACAGATTCGACTCAACATCCCCCCACTCGCCGAGCAGAAGAAGATCGCGCACATCCTCTCGACGGTGCAGCGGGCGATCCAAGCGCAGGAGCGGATCATTCAGACCACCACCGAGCTGAAAAAGGCCCTCATGCACAAGCTCTTCAATGAAGGGCTGCGTGGGGAGCCTCAAAAACAGACTGAAATCGGCCCCGTGCCCGAGAGTTGGGAGGTTCGCAAACTCGGTGACATCGCGACTACGATCTCCAAAGGATCATCTCCGAAGTGGCAGGGGTTTCATTACACTGATAAAGGCATCCTCTTCGTCCGAAGCCAAAACGTGGGAAGCGGAAGGATGCTCTTGGACGACCGTACCTATCTACCCCCATCCTTCAACGAGAAGGAAAAGCGCTCGATCCTCCAATCCGGTGACATCCTGATCAATCTTGTGGGAGCATCAATCGGACGGGTTGCACTGGGGACCGACGATATTGAGGGAGGCAACTGTAACCAAGCAGTCGGGTTTGTCCGGCTTGAGAGGTCAGAGGCTATAAAACAATTGATCGTTTATTTCCTTCTCTCGCCATGGGGTCAGGAGCAAATGCGGAGGCAGAAGAAGGACATCGCGCGAGCAAACCTTAGCCTACTCGATGTGCGTGGATTTGAAATTCCGATTCCCCCTGTAGAGGACGAGATAGAAGAAATAGCTAGAGCTCTTGTGACCCTCGATAAAAAGAATGCGACGCACGAGCGAAAGCGCGATCAACTCCAAAACCTCTTCCGCACCCTCCTCCACGAACTCATGACCGCGAAGATCCGTGTTCACGACCTGCCTTTGACAGTAGGCTAACTTTTCTCAATGCAATCATGCCACCAGATGACCTTAGAATCATTACATAAAATGGCTACAGCAGATCAAATTAAATCTCTAATACGCTCGCATCTCAGCGATGATGATGAGCGCTTTTACACTCTTGCCCTGCAGGTTGCGGCTCATGAAGCTCAACAAGGGCACACTGGACTCGCGCATGATATCCGCGAGATCGTAGACAAGAGTCGGAAGACTCGGGGAACCAACACGCTGTTGAGATTTCCACGAGATTTGGCGGGAATGGTACTGTCAGAGACTTCCGATATTCCGCTCTCTGCGTTGGTGATTCCAGACGTTATTCGTGATCGAATTCAGAGAATTATTCATGAGCATCGGCAACGAGAGAAATTAAAGAAGCACGGACTCTCAAATCGCAGAAAGATTCTCCTCTCCGGCCCTCCCGGAACCGGGAAGACTCTCACTGCCCGCGTTCTTGCACACGAGTTGCGCCTCCCGCTGCACACGATCCAGGTTGATAAGCTCGTCACCAAGTTTATGGGCGAAACCAGTGCAAAACTTCGCCAAATATTTGATCTTATCAGAGAACAGCGGGGCGTTTACCTTTTCGATGAGTTTGACGCCATCGGTGGCGAACGATCTCTGGAAAATGACGTCGGAGAGATGCGACGGGTTCTCAACGCGCTATTACAGTTCATCGAGCAGGACGTTTCTGAAAGTCTCATTATTGGAGCGACGAACAATCCATTGCTTTTGGATCGCGCACTGTTCCGGCGATTTGACGATGTGCTGCACTATGAGTTGCCGGATGAAGTATCGCGTCGGCATTTGATCGACAATGTTCTTGGCTGCTTCAAGGGTCGTCTTGGATGGAAGTCGATTATTGAGCAAAGCTCCGATCTAAGTCATTCTGAGATCGATCACGCATGTAGAGACGCGATCAAGGAAGCAATACTAGAAGACAAGAATAAAGTTGATAGCAAGGCATTGATCAGGACACTTGTCGAAAGACATCAAACGCACAATCGCAAGTGATCCATGGTTGGCAAAAGATTTTCTCATCTATTCCTTCCTGGTCCATCTCATAGCCGAGATGACTACAGTAGCCCTAGACGAGGAGGTGACGGCCCACGGCTTCGTGCACAGGATAGGCCAACGCATGCGGCAGTTGTGAGACGAGCACTGGAAACAGCTTGGCAGCAAGCTGAAGAACGGCGTGCAGTAGCGCATTCCTCAAGACAAGGAGTCTATCTTGAGTTTTCAAGCGAGCCAGGATTTAATCTGACTCTTAAGAGTCTGGAGTCACGTCAGGCAGGCATAAAGCTCCTAAATGTACGGACTGAGGGACAAGACGGAGAGGAGATCACTAGGGCAACGGTTTTTATTCCGCAGGAGAAGAGTGCTCACTTTTTGCAGAAGGCGATCGCCTATGCAACGGAAGACAATCCGCCAAGGCAGGACGGAACGACCACAGCGAAAAATGCGCCGCTGATCGAGAGTATTGGGGATGTAAGGGCCGCCATCCTCGAGTCATCTTTTTGGCAGGATGCTCCTGATCGCCTTCCCAGGGATGCCCCCGAATGGGTGGAAGCCTGGTTAAGCAGTGAAGATCTCAACGTCATTGAGGCATTTGAACAATTATGCGGTGATCAAGGAATCGAACTTGGTGAGGGTTCTCTTTCCTTTCCAGAGCGTACGGTGCGGCTTATTCTGGCGAATCGGCAGCAATTGGAATCTCTAATAGAGTATTCAGACTCAATCGCTGAATTTCGCCATGCACGAGAGGTTGCCACCTTCTTTGTTGAACAAGACAACGCGGATCAATCTGAATGGCTGCATGAACTTTTGGAGCGAACGTCTGTTCAACTCCAGAATGACGTCTGCGTTCTGGTGCTCGACCACGGAGTAAATAATGGTCACAGACTCTTGCAGCCGGTTTTGCCGGATGAAGACTGCCATGCTGCAGACCTAGCTTGGGGGACGCAGGATGACCACGGTCATGGGACATTGATGGCAGGAACTGCAGCATACGGGGATATCCTTGATTGCCTCGAAAGTGGGTCTCCTATAATTGTCAGGCACTGCTTGGAATCAGCAAAGATTCTTCCTCCACCCCCAGAGGAAAACCCACGCAGACTTTGGGGCCACTTCACTGCCCAAGGAATCAGTAGAGCAGAAATTCAAGCACCTCAACGTAAGCGCGTGATTTGCATGGCAGTTACTAGTTGCGATGAAATCAATCGCGGCCGCCCCTCTTCATGGTCTGGTGAAATTGATGAGTTGGCCTCTGGGTATTCTGATGACCGACGACGACTGATCATTATCAGTGCCGGAAACGTTAAAGATCCGGAAGATTGGATGCGTTTTCCAGATTCCAACATTACTTGTGAAGTTCAGGATCCAGCACAGGCTTGGAATGCTTTAACAGTGGGGGCCTTTACCGAGAAAACTCATATTTCCGATCCATCTCTTCATTCTTATAGAGCAATTGCGGAAGCAGGAGACCTCTCGCCATTTTCATGTACATCTTCGACTTGGCCGAACAGAAAATGGCCGATCAAGCCAGACGTTTGTTTTGAGGGTGGAAATGTTGCTGCAGGGCCAAATGATACGGTTTTTGATACTGATGACTTGAAGCTCCTTTCGACCTACCGCGATCCCGGAGTCGCACAGTTTTCGTCTTTCGACGCTACGAGTGCCGCTTCTGCTCAGGCTGCATGGATGGCTGCGCGTCTTCAGGCTGAGTATCCCGCCGCTTGGCCGGAAACGATTCGGGGTTTGATAGTTCATTCGGCACAGTGGACTGGCACTCAAAAGCGAAAGTATCTTCGGGGACCTTTAAAAAGTGACTACTACAAACTGGCCAAGATCTGCGGCTATGGAGTTCCGAGCCTTGAACGCGCTATCTCATGCGCCTCAAACTCGTTATCATTAATCTCAGAAGCTAATCTTCAGCCTTTTGACAGACATGAAACTCAGAGTCGCTGCATATCAAAGGACATGCATATTTACCGGTTGCCGTGGCCAGTTGATGTCCTTCAGGAACTCCGTGAGTCGCCGGTTCAAATGCGGGTAACACTCTCATATTTTGTAGAACCTAGCCCTGGCGAAATTGGATGGAAAGATCGGTATCGTTATGCTTCACACGCCCTTAGATTCGAGCTGAACGGCCCAGGAGAGGACGAAGAGGAATTTGTCCAAAGGATCAACCGGAGAGCACGTGAGGATGACGAGCATCCAGGAACAGAGGGCGCTGCGGATCATTGGAGGCTAGGCGAAATCAGAAACGTAGGCTCCATTCATTCTGACCTCTGGTCTGGCACTGCTGTTCAGCTGGCTGGCTCAAATTTGATAGCAGTTCATCCGGCAGTGGGTTGGTGGCGAGAGCGTGCCCATCTTGGCAGATTCCAACGGCAAACTCGTTACTCATTGATAGTGTCGTTTACTCTCCCTGGGCAGGAAATTGATATTTACACACCCGTAGCGGTGCAACTTGGAATTCCTATGCCGATAGGGATAACGATTTGATGACATGCCCCCGCCCAGAGAATACAAGACCGTCCACGTGCGAATGCTCGAATCTACTGAGGGCTTCGGCTTCCTTTCGCGGCCGCGGGATGTCTCGCAAGTGAGGAAGGAATCCACGTCATGAGCACCCCCGGAGAACACAAAACCGTCCAATCCCGTATCCTTGCTTACGCCGAGGCCATCGGTTGGACGGTTATGTCCCGCGAGGAAGCCGAGAAGCGGCGCGGGTTTGATCCAGAGATGCCACCTGCCGAGCGCGCAAAGAACCGCTCGCTCTTCTTCGACGATCTGCTCGACGCCAAGGTGCGAGAGTTTAACCCGCGCTATGCCGAGGCAGAAGGCGCCCTGCTCTGGCAGTTCCGCCACCTTCACACCAATATTTATGGCAACCGGGAATTTGTCGAGCACCTGCGTAACCGGGGCAAGTTCTTCGGCCACGAGGAGAAACGCGAGCACGATCTGATCCTGATCGATTACGACGACCGCGACAGGCTGCCGGAGGCACGCAAGAACATCTATGAAGTTACCGAAGAGTGGGTCTTTCACAACGGCCACTACGGTACGCGGGAGGATGTGGTTTTTCTGATCAACGGCATCCCCGTGCTGGTGATCGAATGCAAGAACGCCGATAAGCAGGAAGCCATCGATCTGGGCATCGATCAGATCCGCCGCTACCACCGCGAAACCCCCGAGCTGTTCGTGAGCCAGCAGCTGTTCACCGCCACCGATGCCATCGGCTTTTCCTATGGCGTGAGCTGAAACACGGTGCGGCGCAACCTCTTCAACTGGAAGCATGATCAGGTGGGCCAGCTGGAGGCCAAGATCAAGAGCTTCTGCGCCATCCCGCAGCTCCTCGATTTCCTGCAGCACTACATCGTCTTTGCCGAGAAAGACGAAGAGCTCAACAAATACATCCTGCGCCAGCACCAAACTGCAGCGGTCGATGCCTCCGTGGGCCGCGCCCTGGATCCCCACCGCCGGAGGGGCCTGATCTGGCACACCCAAGGCAGCGGCAAAACCTTCACCATGATCAAGGCCGCCGAGCGGCTCTTCCGAGCCCCCGAAGCCGACAAGCCCACCGTGCTGCTGATGATCGACCGCAATGAGCTGGAAGATCAGATGCTCAAGAACCTAACCGCCCTCGGCCTGGGCAACCTGGAGCACGCCAGCAGCATCGCCCGCCTCAACCAACTGCTGAAGGACGACTACCGGGGCATCATCGTCACGATGATCCACAAATTCCGCGACATGCCGGTGGATCTCAACACCCGCTCCAACATCTATGTGTTGATCGACGAGGCCCACCGCACCACCGGTGGCGACCTTGGCACCTTCCTGATGGCAGGCCTGCCGAATGCCACCTACATCGGCTTCACCGGCACCCCCGTCGACAGAACCGCCTACGGCAAGGGCACCTTCAAAACCTTCGGCTGTGAAGACGACAAGGGTTACCTGCACAAGTACTCCATCGCCGACAGCATCGAAGACGGCACCACCCTGCCCCTCTATTACCAGCTCGCCCCCAACGAGATGCTCGTGCCCCACGAGACCCTCGACGCGGAGTTTCTCTCCCTCGCCGAAGCCGAGGGCGTGGCCGACATCGAGGAACTGAACAAGATCCTTGAGCGGGCGGTGAACCTCAAGAACTTTCTCAAGGGCAAAGCCCGCATCCAGCAGGTGGCTCGCTTCGTGGCCAACCACTACCTGCAGAACGTGGAGCCGCTCGGCTACAAGGCCTTCCTGGTGGGCGTCGACAGAGAAGCCTGCGCTCTCTACAAGCATGCCCTCGATGCCGTATTCACCGAAATGGGCCTGCCGCCCCAGCTTTCGGAGGTCGTCTACACCGGCAACAACAACGACTCGGCCCTGCTCAAGGAGTTCCACCTCAACCCCAAGAAGGAACGCCAGATCCGCAAGAGCTTCGGCAAGCTCGACCAACACCCCAAGATCCTGATCGTCACTGAAAAACTGCTCACCGGCTTCGATGCGCCCATTCTCTATGCCATGTATCTCGACAAGCCGATGCGCGATCACACCCTGCTGCAGGCCATCGCCCGGGTGAATCGCCCCTACGAGAACGAGGCCCAGGAGAAGGTGAAACCCCACGGTTTCGTGCTCGATTTCGTGGGCATCTTCGACAAGCTCGAAAAGGCCCTCGCCTTCGACAGCGACGAGATCAACGCCATCGTCAAAGACCTCAAGCTCCTCAAGGTGCTCTTCCAGAACAAGATGGAGGCCCAGGCGCCCGCCTACCTCGGTCTGATCGAGCGCAACTTCAACGACAAAGACATCGACACTCTGATCGAGCACTTCCGCGACCCCGAGCGACGCAAGCAATTCTTCAAGGAATACAAGGAAATCGAGATGCTCTACGAGATCATCTCGCCGGATGCTTTCCTGCGGCCCCTCCTGGATGATTTCGCCACCCTCTCCGGCATCTATGCCATCGTTCGCAAGGCGTACAGCACCACTGTGCCGGTGGATCGTGAGTTTCAGCGTAAAACCAATGCCCTGGTGCAGCAGAGCGTGAGCGCGAGCCAGCTCCAGGCCCGAGGCATTCTCGAAGCTGTATTGATCAACAGCGAAACGATTGAATTGATCAAGGCACGGCAGGGTGGAGACGGCAGCAAAGTGATCAACCTGGTCAAAAGCATCGAGAAGTTCGCCGAAGACCACAGCGACGACCCCTTCCTGATCGCCATGGCTGAGCGAGCCCGGCTGGTGCAGGAGAGCTTTGAACAGCGGCAGACCTCCACATCTGAGGCATTGGCGGAACTCTTTGCCGCGATTCGACAGAACGAAATCCGCAAGCAGGAGCAAGCCGAGAAGGGCTTCGATGGGCTCACGTTCTTCGTGTACCGCTCCCTGCTCAATGCGAAGGTCAACAATCCAGAGGCTGTGAGCACCAGGATCAAGGCCGCCTTCGTGGCCTACCCGAACTGGAAGCGAAGCGATAACGCCCTGCGAGAGCTGCGCAACCAGGTCACCTTTGCCATCTATGCCGAATGTGATGAGCTGGAGCAGGTCACGCCGATCGTCGATGAGCTGTTCACCCTGCTGCAGAAGGCGGACCGCATCGGATGACCAGCAACGCCAAAGCGGCCTTCAAGACCCGCGTGCGCGACTGGGCGCAGAAGCTGGATGTGCAGGTGGTATGGCTTGGCATGCGCCCGATGCGCCACAAGTGGGCCTCCTGCTCCACCAACGGCCATCTCAACTTCAGTGTCGACCTGCTCTCGCTCGACCAGGCCCTGTGGGACTACGTGATCGTCCACGAACTGCTCCACTTCAGCATTCCCAACCACGGCAGGGTCTGGAAATCCCTGATGCGGGCCCATCTGGGCGAGTGGGAGAAGGCTGAAGAGCAGCTGATGCGCCAGGCCGGATCGCTCCAACCACTCCATCCCACCCCATGACCCCCACTCGCCCCTTCGCCCTGCGCCTGTTCGTGTCCTCCGGTCAGCCGTAAGGCATGCGCATCGTGGAGAAACCAAAATTGAACGGGATCAGCTACGTGGTGGTGCCCTAGCGCGATTGACGTATAATCAACTTCGTTTGGGTACAACCAGACGATCACAACTCTCATGAGCAAGAAGCACAGCCCATCCCCCGTTGAGTCAATCGATGAGATGCAAAACGATTGTCCCTACAACGAACAGATCGACAAGAAAGACTACAAACAAGACCTCGAAGCCCTCCAGATCGAACTGCTCAAGGCGCAGCGTCACATCAAGGCTGTGGGGCAGCGGGTGGTGATCCTGTTTGAAGGTCGCGATGCGGCGGGCAAGGGTGGATCGATCAAACGTTTCCGCCAACATCTGAACCCCCGCGGCAGTGAACATGTGGCGCTGCCCAAGCCCAACGATGCCGAAGCCACCCAGTGGTACTTCCAGCGCTACGTGCCGCACCTGCCCTCGGCCGGCGCCATCACGATGTTCGATCGGTCGTGGTACAACCGGGCCGGCGTCGAGAAGGTGATGGGTTTCTGCACTCCCCAGGAGCACGCCCTGTTTCTCCGCCAGGTTCCCGGCTTCGAGCAGTCGCTCGTGAGCAGTGGAATCCTGCTCTTCAAGCTATGGTTCACCGTGTCGCAGGCCCGCCAGAAGCTGCGTTTCGACGACCGGCGCAAGGATCCTCTCAAGCAGTGGAAGCTCTCGCCGATTGATGAGGTGAGCGTGCAGAAGTACGGCGCCTACACCGAGGCCCGCAACGAGATGCTGCTCGCCACCGACACCCTCGTGGCGCCCTGGACAATCGTCAACTCGAATGAGAAGAAGCGGGCCCGTCTCGGCGCCATCCGCAGCGTCCTCCACGCCCTGAACTACGACCACAAAGACCACAACGTTGCCTGCGAACCCGATCCACGGGTGGTGCGCACGGCCCAGTCGGTGTTCATCGACAACTGAACTGCTCCCGTCGCGAGAGCGTCAGCGTCGAGGCCGCAGAGCTGATCTCCAGACCATCTGCAGCCACGCCATGCAGGAAGGCCCTGCAGCGCAGGCCGGCCCATGCCGTTCAACAGGTTGCAGTGGCCTCGGGGGTGTGAGACGCCTGTGGCACTCATCAGTGCCGCTGCTTCTCC
The DNA here is from genome assembly GCF_025128055.1 of Synechococcus sp. CS-1329. Lineage (GTDB taxonomy): Bacteria > Cyanobacteriota > Cyanobacteriia > PCC-6307 > Cyanobiaceae > Regnicoccus_A. The sequence continues at coordinate 11,811 of NZ_JAHLYS010000029.1, forward strand.
ACCTTGGCCACCCGCGCCGTCTACTCATTCACCGGCTTCCCGGGCACGGCAGAGCGCCATCTCTACCTCCACCACGACGGCTACCCCACCGGCGCGGCCTGGCGCTTCGCCACCGCGCTGCGTCACAGCCACGAGGCCTCAGCCTTTCTCGCCTCCTTCTTGAGCACCCAGCCCGGGGCGGAGGCACTCAGCAGCGCTGAGCAGTCCGCTGATGCCGAGTACCGCTACCAGGTGCGGCTGCTGGAGAGCAGCGAATCCCGCCTGCAGGTGGCGTGCTGGCGACGGCTTCCGGGGGGCTCCAGCTGGCAGCCCCGATGCGGACCGATGGCCCTGGCGGTGTTCATCCAGCGTTTCCTGCCCGGGGAGCTGCCCTGATCAGGCCAAGAGTGCGCTCACAGCGCCGCAGCCCCTCGGCGCACTCGCCCCGCATCAGCAAGCCCGAGCCGCCCCAGATCAACCGCTGCGGCAGATCGAGAGCACCCGCACCCAGCTCCCGCAGCGGCTCAAAGCCCAGCCGGCGGAAGTAGCGCACCAGGCGGCGGTGCTGGTGCTCGTCGTCGCGGATGGCCAGCAGCTCGGCGCGACGGCAGGGGGTGTGCTCCAGCGCCCAGGCGAAGGTGGCGGCCCAGATCAGCGGACCCACCAGGGCAGCCGCCGGCTCGCCGCGGGGCACCTGGATGCGCAGGGTGTCGAGATGAAGGCCACCCGGCAGAGGGATGGCCCAGCCCTTGAGCTCCCCCAGCAGCTGGGGGCCGCCCCCGGGTCCGGTTCGGGCCACCCCCACCCGCAGCCCCCGCAGCGCCGCGGGCCCACTCACCTGCAGGCGCAGCAGCAACCCCCGCGACGCTCCCCAGGCCTCCAGGTCCGCCAGGGTGCTCAAGGGCGGAACGGCTCCCAGGCCAGCACCGCCGCCAGCGGCAGCGGCCCTTGGATGTGGGGAAAGAGCTCGCCGCTGCCGGGGGCCGGCTCCTCCTCCACAGCGATGCCGGCGGCCGCCAGGCGCCCGGGATCGATCGTGAGCAGCAGCACATCCGGCGCATCGGCATAGAAGCGCTGGTGGGTGGCCTCGAGCTGATGGCTGTGGCTGGCGTGGATGAAGCCCACCTCCTCCAGGCTCAGGCCGCGGCTGGAGCGGCGGTAGATCCCCTCACTCCTGGCGGCGTGCCATTCCGGGGCCAGGGCCAGGTGATACAGCCAACGCGGCGAGCGCCAGGCCTCTCGCGCTGCCCAGGGCGGGGTCATCACCGCCGAGAGTTCGGGGCTGGCGAGGAACCGCCCCAGCCAGGCCTGCACCGCCGTCAGACCAGGTGCAGCATCGAACCTCTCCGGATCCGCCAGACGGAACTGGCGCACAAACGGCAGCAGGGCCAGATCCGCCAGGGAGGCTCGATCCACCAGCTGGGGCAAGCGGGCATTCCAGTCACGCAGGATCGTCAGGGCCGCTGCCCGGTGCTCCTCGGGATCGGCGCCGGGGTGGCGGCCGGCGTACTTGAAGCGGTCGAGGTGGTGCTTGAAGAGACCGTCGTTGCTGGCGATCAACGCCTCGATCAACGCCCGCTGGGCGCTGTGGCCAGGCCTATCGGCACGCCGCAGCAGATCACCGGGGTCGTGGCGCTCCAGGGCCCAGCGCATCACCGCCAGGCTCTGGTCGATCACGGAGCTAGCTCCATGGCTCTGACCTGCTGAGGTGCCATCCGCTGGCAGCACCAGCACCGGCACCGTGCCCTTCGCGGAGGCCTCCAGCAGTTCGGAGGGCCTGGCCTTCAGGTTCACCTCCCGCAGCTCCAGGTCAAGGCCGGGCTGCACTCCCGCCGCCGCCAGGGCCAGCCGCGCCCGGATCGCATAGGGGCAGCGGCGGAAGCTGTAGAGGATCGGCCGCTCAACCATGGGGCATGGCTGAGTTCAGCTGCTGAACACCTGGGCGATGTGAACCTCGCCGCGCCGCTCGGCCAGCTCCACCTGGCGCTGGCGTTCCATCAGCTGGGCGCGGCGCTCCGGGGAGAGCCCGGCGACGCAATGGCGGCAGCTCACTCCCGTCACGTAGCTGGCCAGATCGCGGTCGCTGGGCGAGAGGGGCATGCGGCAGCCGTGGCAGAGGCTGTGCTCACCGGGCTCCAGCTGGTGATTGACGGCCACCCGCTGGTCGAACACGAAGCATTCGCCGCGCCATTGGCTGCTGGGCTCGGGCACCTGCTCCAGATAGCGCAGGATGCCGCCCTCCAGGTGATGCACCCCGCCAAAGCCCTGCTCCAGCAGATGGGCGGTGGCCTTTTCGCAGCGGATGCCACCGGTGCAGAACAGCGCCAGGGCCTGGGGCGCGCGCTCCGCCACCAGGGGGCGCAGCACCGTGTCAACCCAGCGGGGGAAATCAGCGAAGCGCTCCAGGCCCGGATCCATCGCCCCCTCGAAGCTGCCCAGCGCCACCTCATAGGCATTGCGGGTGTCGATCACCAGGGTGCCGGGATCATGGATCAGCTGATCCCACGCCGCGGGCGACACATAGGTGCCCACCTGCTCGCTGGGCCTGGCTTCGGGGCGACCCAGGGTCACGATCTCCGGCTTGAGACGCACCTTCAGCCTGTGGAAGCTCGGCCGCTCGCTCCAGCTCAGCTTGGCCTCCAGATCCGCCAGGCGTGGGTCGGCACGCAGGTGCTTCAGCACGGCCATCACCCCCTGCTCAGGGCCGGCGATCGTGCCGTTCACGCCCTCCTCCGCCAGCAGCACCGTGCCCTTCACTCCCTGGTCCGCGGCCAGCTCCAGCAGCTGCGTGCGCCAGAGCGGCAACTCGGCGGCCGTGAAGGTCACGAACTTGTAGAAGGCCGCGATCCGGGCCCTCAAACCGCCATCTCCACACTGACTCCCGCCGCCGCCAGCAGCGCCCGGTCGGAGGCCACATCGGGGTTACCGGTGGTGAGCAGGGTGTCGCCGTAGAAAATCGAATCAGCCCCTGCCTGCAGGCAGAGGATCTGGGCCTCACGGCTGAGCTGCTCACGGCCGGCACTCAGGCGCACCCGGCTGAAGGGCATCAGGATGCGGGCGGTGGCCACCATGCGCACCAGCTCGAGCGGATCAATCGGCGGCTGCTCCTCCAGCGCTGTGCCCTCCACCGCCACCAGGGCATTGATCGGCACGCTCTCGGGATGGGGATCGAGGCCGGCGAGCACCTGCAGCAGCCCGGCGCGGTCGTTGACGCTCTCCCCCAGGCCGATGATGCCGCCGCAGCAGAGGGTGATGCCCGCCTGGCGCACCCGGGCCAGGGTTTCCAGCCGCTCCTGGTAGGTGCGCGTGGTGATGATCCGCCCGTAGTGCTCAGGGCTGGTATCGAGGTTGTGGTTGTAGGCGGTGAGGCCCGCCGCCGCCAGGCGCTCGGCCTGGGCGTCGCTGAGCATGCCGGCGGTCACGCAGGCCTCCAGCCCCAGCTCGCGCACGCCGCGCACCATCGCCAGCATCGCCTCGAAGGGGGCGCCGTCGCGGATGTCGCGCCAGGCCCAGCCCATGCAGAAGCGGTGGGCACCGGCCGCCTGCGCCGCCCGCGCCCGCGCCAGCACCGGCTCCACCTCCAGCTCCGGTCGGCCGCTCACATCGCTGCTGTTGTGCATCGACTGGGGGCAGTAGGCGCAGTCTTCCTCGCAGCCGCCGGTCTTGACGCTGAGCAGGGAGGCCAGCTGCACCCGGTAGCCGGGGTTGGCGGCCCGGTGCACCCCCTGGGCCCGCCAGAGCAGGTCGATCAGCGGCATCTCCAGCAGCCCCTGGATCTCTGCGCGGCTCCAGTCGTGGCGCAGGTCAGGGGCCGCAGCGGCAGCGGGGTGGGCGGTGGTGGTCAACGGGGCAGGGAGCGTGGGGAGAAAGGGTCAGGCGCTGGGGGGAAGCAGGGGCTCGACCCCCCCGAAGCGGCGCTGACGGCCCTGGTAATCCAGCACAGCCCGCAGCAGAGCCTGTTCATCGAAATCGGGCCAGAGCACATCGGTGATGTGGATCTCGGCGTAGGCCAGCTGCCAGAGCAGAAAATTACTGATGCGGTGCTCGCCGCTGCTGCGGATCAGCAGGTCAGGGTCCACCTCACCGGCGGTGAGCAGCTCGGCCTCGAAGTGGGCTTCATCAATGGCGGCGGGATCAAGCTCACCGCGGGCCGCCTGTTCCGCCAGGCGCCGCGCCGCCTGCACCAGCTCCCGCCGGCCGCCGTAGTTGGTGCAGACGTTGAAATGAATGCCGGTGTTGGCGGCCGTGCGGGCCTCGGCGGCGGCAATGCGCTGCTGCAACCCCTCGGGCAGCTGCTCCAGATCGCCCAGGAAACGGATGCGCACGCGCTCCCGCTCCAGGGCCTGCAGCTCGCGGGCGAGCACCCGCTCGAACAGGGCCATCAGGAAAGTCACCTCCTCGCCGGGCCGGTTCCAGTTCTCCGTGGAGAAGGCGTAGACGGTGAGGGCACCGATGCCCCAGTCGCTGCAGAGGCGCAGGGTGCGCTTGAGCGCTTCCACCCCCTCGCGGTGACCCATCATCCGCGGCAGGCGCCGTCGCCGGGCCCAGCGACCGTTGCCATCCATGATCACGGCCACATGGGCCGGCAACCGGGCGGGATCCAGACAGGCCGGCACCAGCTCGGAGGGCTGGGCGGAAACCTGGATCGGGTCGGTGGTCGCCGGGGAGCGACTCATGCGCGGGATTCGGGCGTGTCCTCGGCCACGGTACGTCCAGTGGGAAGCGGCACCACCGAGCCGCCCACAGCCTTGGTCGGGGTTTTGGTGGAGGAAGGGGCCAGGGCGGCCGTGAGCAGCTCCCGCAGACGGCTGCTGGTGATCGGCCGCTCCAACCTGCCCTGGCGGGCCAGGGAGAGGGTGCCGGTCTCTTCCGAGATCACGATGCAGAGGCAGCGATCGAAGCGCTCAGTGATGCCCAGGGCCGCCAGGTGGCGGGTGCCATAGCGGGTGATGCCCTGGCGCGAGAGGGGCAGGATCACCCCTGCCGAGAGGATCCTGCTGCCGCGCAACAGCAGAGCACCATCGTGCAGAGGGGTGTCGGCGGCAAACAGGTTCAGCACCAGATCCACCGAGAGCATCGCGTCGAGCTCGATGCCGGGGTTGAGAAAATCCTCCGGGCGCAGATCACTGCCCAGATCCACAAGGATCAGGGCGCCGCGGCGTCCTTGGGAGAGGCGGCCAGAGGCTTCGGTGAGCATCGCCACCGCCCCCGACATCTCCTGATCGACCCCCTGGTTCCCCAGCAGCACATCGAGGCGACCGGTGCCCAGCAGCTCCATCAGGCGCCGCAGCTCCCCCTGCCAGAGAATCGCCAGGGCCAGGCTGCAACCCAGCACCACCGCCTCCAGCAGGCGGGTGGTGAGCGGCAGGTTGGCGAAGCGCTGGACCACCCAGACCAGGGCCACCAGAAACAGCCACCCGCGCAACAGCCAGAGGGTGCGGGATTCGCGCACCCGGGCCAGCAACAGCATCCCCAGGGCCGAGGCGAACAGCAGATCCAGCAGCAGGCGCAGATCGAGGAGCCTCAGCCAGACCACAGATCCCTACAGCACTTGGCTCATGCTATCGGCCGAAAACGTTCTGGCAGCACATCGTGGAGCAGCAGCTCGTCTGGTCGCTCCCGCCGCTGCACCAGCTCCGCCTGACCCCCGTGCACCAGCACCGCCGCGGGTCTGGGGATGCGGTTGTAGTTCGAGGCCATCGAGGCGTTGTAGGCGCCGGTGGCGAAGACCACCAGCAGATCGCCGCTGCTGCTGGCCGGCAGGGCCAGGTCCTTGAGCAGCACATCACCGGATTCGCAGTGCTTGCCCGCCACCGTGACCGTTTCCGTGGGCGTGGCCGTGGGCCGCTCCGCCAGCACAGCCGTGTAGCTCGATTGATAGGTGATCGGCCGGGGGTTGTCGCTCATGCCCCCATCCACCGAGAGGTAGGTGCGCAGGCCAGGGATCTGCTTGCGGCTGCCGATCGTGTAAACGGTGAGGCCGGCGGTGGCCACCAGGGAGCGCCCCGGTTCGCACAGCAGCCGCGGCAGCTCCAGATCCCGCTCGCGGCAGGCACGCACCACGGCCTCGGCCACGCCCCTCACCCACTCCTGGATGGTCGGGGGATCGTCGGAGCTCACATAGCGGATGCCCAGGCCGCCGCCCACATTCAGATCGGTCACAGGGTGGCCGAGGGAGCGGGCCAGGGCCAGGGCATCGGCCATCACCCCAGCCAGATCACGGTGGGGCTGCAGCTCGAAGATCTGCGAGCCGATGTGGGCATGGAGCCCCGTGAGCCGGGCCCAGGCACAACTGGCCAGACGGCGCAGCACCGGTTCGAGCTGGTCGGGGTCGAAGCCGAACTTGCTGTCGAGGTGGCCGGTGCGGATGTACTCGTGGGTGTGGCACTCGATGCCGGGAGTGAAGCGCAGCATCAGCGGCACCACCCGGCCGGCGGCGGGGGCCAGCTCGGCGAGGCGCTCCAGGTCGTGGTCGTTGTCCACCACCACGGTCACGCCGTGGGCCACCGCCAGGGAGATCTCCTCATCCGACTTGTTGTTCCCGTGCAGCACGATCCGCTCCGGCGGCATGCCCCCCTGCAGGGCCGTGAGCAGTTCACCCGCTGAGACGGCATCGAGGCCGAGGCCTTCTGAGGCCACCAGGGCACTGAGCATCAAGCTGCTGTTGGCCTTGGAGGCGTAGAGCGCCAGCGAGGGACCGGGATAGTGGGCGGCGAGGGCCTCGCGATAGGCCCCGCAGCTGGCCCGCAGCGTGGCTTCATCGAGCACATACAGCGGTGTGCCATAGCGGCGGGCCAGATCACCCAGGTCACAGCCGCCCACCTGCAGCTGCTCACGGTCGTCGAGGGCTGTGGTGAGCGGCGTGAGATTGCGGTTGGGGCTGAGCGAATCAGCGTTCAACTCAAAGGGGCGCGTCGCCTCAGTGACGGAAGAAACGGTCATCGGCGCCATCCTTGGATCTGAATCCTGATTGCAGACAATCGTAAGGATGAGCCTCGAAGCGGCAGGGCCGGGGGAATTCAAGACGCGGCGCCTGGGGCCCGACCACGCTGAGGCCTGCCACCAGCTCGATCGGCTCTGCCGCCCCCAGGGCTGGGCGCTGAACCAGTGGCACCAGGAGCTGGAGGCCCAGGAGCTGGCGGCCGGCGAGCGCTGGGTGCTGGGCGTGCTGGGTGGATCACAACTGCTGGCGGTGGGCAGCGGCTGGCTGATCCTCGATGAACTGCAGATCCTGCTGGTGCTGGTGCACCCCACCCGGCGGCGAACCGGCCTGGCCCGGCGGCTGATGGGCGAGCTGATGCACCAGGGGCAAGAGCGGGGTGCCAGCGCGGCCAGCCTTGAGGTGGCCGCCGGCAACATCGCCGCCCTGGGGCTCTACGCCTCGCTCGGATTCCGCAACACCGGCCGTCGTCGCGGTTACTACCGCGATGGCCAGGATGCTCTGATCCAATGGTGCCAACTCAAGGGCTGCGCCGGATCGTTCAGCCCCTATTGAGTGCAACTGCACTGGCTGGCGTTGACGAAGGTGCGGATTGCCGCCCTTTGTTGATGCGTAAGGCCGTACGAATTCAAGCTTGAACGTGTGGCAATTGAGCCGGAACACCCCAGTGCTGCCAGCGGATTCGCCCGAACTCAAGTCAGAATCACGCACACCCTCTCAGCCCTGATAGATTGGGGTGACTTGCACAGGCACCGCAGATGTTCGAGCGGTTTACCGAGAAGGCCATCAAAGTGATCATGCTGGCCCAGGAAGAGGCTCGAAGGCTGGGTCACAACTTCGTGGGCACTGAACAGATCCTGTTGGGCCTGATCGGTGAGGGCACCGGTGTGGCCGCCAAGGTGCTCAAGTCGATGGGGGTCAATCTCAAGGATGCCCGGGTCGAGGTGGAGAAGATCATCGGCCGTGGCTCCGGCTTCGTGGCGGTTGAAATCCCCTTCACTCCCCGCGCCAAGCGGGTGCTGGAGCTTTCCCTCGAAGAAGCACGTCAGCTCGGCCACAACTACATCGGCACCGAACACCTGCTGCTGGGTCTGATCCGCGAAGGCGAGGGCGTCGCTGCCAGGGTTCTGGAGAACCTCGGTGTCGACCTGGCCAAGGTGCGCACCCAGGTGATCCGCATGCTCGGCGAAACCGCCGAGGTCACCGCCGGCGGTGGTGGCAACAAAGGCTCCACCAAAACGCCCACCCTCGACGAATTCGGCAGCAACCTCACCCAGCTTGCCGCCGAGGGCAAGCTCGACCCCGTGGTGGGTCGCCACAACGAAATCGATCGCGTCATTCAGATCCTCGGGCGCCGCACCAAAAACAACCCGGTGCTGATCGGTGAGCCCGGCGTCGGTAAAACCGCCATCGCCGAAGGTCTCGCCCAGCGCATCATCATCGGCGAAATTCCCGACATCCTCGAGGACAAGCGGGTTCTCACCCTCGACATCGGCCTGCTGGTGGCCGGCACCAAATACAGGGGTGAATTCGAGGAGCGCCTCAAGAAGATCATGGAAGAGATCCGCAGCGCGGGCAACGTGATCCTGGTGATCGATGAGGTGCACACCCTGATCGGAGCCGGTGCCGCCGAAGGAGCCATCGACGCCGCCAACATTCTCAAGCCGGCCCTGGCCCGCGGCGAACTCCAGTGCATCGGCGCCACCACCCTCGATGAGTACCGCAAACACATCGAGCGCGATGCTGCCCTGGAGCGCCGCTTCCAGCCAGTGATGGTGGGGGAACCCTCCGTGGTCGACACCATCGAGATTCTGCGCGGCCTGCGCGAGCGCTATGAGCAGCACCATCGCCTCAAAATCAGCGATGAAGCTCTTGTGGCCGCCGCCACCCTCGGTGATCGCTACATCTCCGATCGCTTCCTGCCCGACAAGGCCATCGATCTGGTGGATGAAGCCGGCAGCCGCGTGCGCCTGATGAATTCCAAGCTGCCGCCGGCCGCCAAGGAGCTTGACAAGCAACTGCGGGGCATTCAGAAGCAGAAAGAAGATTCCGTCCGTCAGCAGGATTTCGGCAAAGCCGGAGAACTGCGCGACAAAGAAGTGGAACTGCGCGATCAGATCCGCTCGATCCTCCAGGCCCGCCGCGACGAGGAACCCACCGTCTCCACCGCCGTGGAAGGCTCCAGTGAAGCCATCGCCGAGGCCGAAGCCAGCACTGCGGCCGACAACGCCCTGAGCTCCTCCAGCGGCGAACGCCATCCGGTGGTCACCGAGGAGGACATCGCCCAGATCGTGGCCTCCTGGACCGGTGTTCCCGTTCAGAAGCTCACCGAGAGCGAGTCGGTGAAGCTGCTGAACATGGAGGAGACCCTGCACCAGCGCCTGATCGGTCAAGACGAAGCCGTCAAGGCCGTGTCCAAGGCCATCCGCCGCGCCCGGGTGGGCCTGAAGAACCCCAACCGTCCGATCGCCAGCTTCATCTTTTCCGGTCCCACCGGCGTCGGCAAAACAGAGCTCACCAAGGCCCTGGCTGCCTATTTCTTCGGCAGCGAAGAGTCGATGATTCGCCTCGACATGTCCGAATTCATGGAGCGGCACACCGTCAGCAAGCTGATCGGTTCGCCTCCTGGGTATGTGGGCTTCAACGAAGGCGGTCAGCTCACCGAAGCCGTGCGCCGTCGTCCCTACACCGTGGTGCTCTTCGATGAGATCGAGAAAGCTCACCCCGATGTCTTCAACCTGCTGCTGCAGCTCCTCGAAGATGGTCGCCTGACCGATTCCAAGGGCCGCACGGTGGACTTCAAGAACACCTTGATCATCATGACCTCGAACATCGGTTCGAAAGTGATCGAGAAAGGCGGTGGTGGCCTGGGGTTCGAATTCTCCGGCGCTGCGGTTGAAGAAACTCAGTACAACCGCATCCGCTCGTTGGTGAACGAGGAGCTGAAGCAGTACTTCCGCCCTGAGTTCCTCAACCGTCTCGATGAGATCATCGTCTTCCGGCAACTCAGCCGCGACGAGGTCAAGGAAATCGCCGAGATCATGCTGCGCGAGGTGTTCGGGCGTATGCAGGAGAAGGGCATCGGCCTTTCGGTCACCGAGGCCTTCAAGGAGCGCCTTGTCGAAGAGGGCTACAACCCCAGCTACGGCGCCCGTCCCCTGCGGCGAGCCGTGATGCGCCTGCTCGAAGATTCCCTGGCGGAGGAATTCCTCTCCGGGCGTCTCAAGGATGGCGATTCGGCCCTGGTCGACGTCAACGACGAGAAGCAGGTGGTGATCCGCCACCAGACCGTGGTTGCGGAGCCGGAACTGGCTGCTGCCAGCGTCTGACGTTTCGATGGTGACAGCCCTCAGTCAGCATGCGATCGCCCCCGCCCGCCTGGTGCGGGGGCCTTCGGCCTGGAAGGCCTCGCTTGATTCCCTCCCCTCCCTCTGCCGTCGGCCGTTGCTGCTGGGCCGCAGCCAGGCCACCGCACTCCTGCGCCAGCAGGCCTGCGCTGATCTGCAAAGCCTCGCTCTGGAACCCCTCGCGGCCGACCTTCAGTTCGATTGCTGCGAGATTGATCTAAAGCGCCTGGCAACCGAAGCTCAGGCCGGCCGCTGCGACGGGGTGATCGCCATGGGCGGCGGCAAGGTGCTCGATGCCGGCAAGCTGCTGGCCCATCGCCTCGGCCTGGCCTGCATCACGGTGCCCACCAGCGCCGCCACCTGTGCCGGCTGGACGGCCCTGGCCAACCTCTACTCAGCGGAAGGCGCCTTCCACTCCGATCTGGCCCTGGATCGCTGCCCCGATCTGCTGATCTTCGACCACGACCTGGTGCTGCAGGCCCCTCACCGCACCCTGGCCAGCGGCATCGCCGATGCCATTGCCAAGTGGTATGAGGCGTCGGTGAGCAGCGGCGCCAGCGGCGACGGCCTGGTGCAGCAGGCCGTGCAGCAGGCCCGGGTGCTGCGCGACCAACTCCTGCTGGAGGGAGACCTGGCCATGGCCGAGCCCGGCGGCGACGCCTGGGTACGGGTGGCTGAGGCCTCGGCACTCACTGCCGGCCTGATCGGCGGCCTCGGTGGTGCCCGCTGCCGCACCGTGGCCGCCCACGCCGTTCACAACGGCCTCACTCAGCTGCCCGCCTGCCATCACCTGCTGCACGGCGAGAAGGTGGGCTTCGGCGTGCTCGTGCAGCTGCGGCTGGAGGAGTTGCTCGGTGGCCACCGGCTGGCCAGCCAGGCCCGCCGCCAGCTGATTTCTTTCTTCCGTTGTCTGAATCTGCCGGTGAGCCTGGAAGATCTGGGCCTGGCCGAAGCCAGCCTCAACGACCTCAACAACGTCTGTACCTTTGCCGTTCGCCCCGGCTCCGACCTGCACCACCTGCCCTTCCCCGTGAGCGCCAACGACCTGCTGACCGCCATGGTGAGCACCACAGCGGAGTCGAAGCCGGCGGCGGAGTGCAGCCAGATCAGCGAAGCCCAGCTCTGCCCAGAGACCAGTCCTTGAGCCGCTTCCCCCAGGCGGAGTGGTGCCAAGGCCCGGAGTTGATTGCCAGAGCCGCCGGCACCCTGCTGGACCCCCAGGGCCGCGATCTGGCTGGACAGGTGCAGTGGTGGGAGTTGCCGGGCTTGAGTGATCGTTGGCCCGTGGCGGTGCTGGGGGAAGGGGAGCCACTGCTGCTCCTTCATGGCTTCGACAGCTCGCTGCTGGAATTCCGCCGGCTGGCACCGCTGCTGGCGCCCCGCTTCCGGCTCTACATCCCTGACCTTTACGGCTTCGGCTTCAGCCCCCGGCCTGCCGCAGGCCGCTACAACCCCGATGGTGTGCTCGACCACCTCATGGCCGTGCTGGAGCGCATCGAGGCGGAATCCTCCCCAAAACCATCACGGCCCCTGGGCGTCATCGGCGCCTCCATGGGCGGATCGGTGGCTGTGGAGCTGGCCCGCCGCTGCCCAGAGCGGGTGAACCGCCTGCTGCTGCTGGCACCCGCCGGTCTCACCGGACGTCCGATGCCGCTGCCCCCCCTGCTGGATCGCCTCGGCGTGCGTTTTCTGGCGCTGCCTGGAGTGCGGCGAGGGCTTTGCCGGCAGGCCTTTGCTGATCCTGGCGCCAGCGTTGGGCCCGCTGAGGAAGAAATTGCTTCGCTGCATCTGCAGGTGATCGGCTGGGGCGAGGCGTTAGGTCGCTTCGCCCGCAGTGGAGGCTTCGCTGGTTGCGGTGTCCCCCTGCCCGCCCAGCCCCTGAAGGTGCTCTGGGGAGCCGAGGACCGCATCCTGCGCCAACCGCAGAAACAGGCAGCCCTGGCACTGCTGGGCGATCGGGTGGAGGAACTGACGGCCTGCGGTCACCTGCCCCATCTCGACCGCCCCGAGGCCGTGGCCGCCGCCTGCTGAGGGCAGAGGCGGCCAGAGGGCCTGTGGGGTCTCAGATCACCAGAGGCCGCGGATCGGTGCCGACTCGGGGATGGGCTCCATGAAGGGCTCGGGCTCAGGCTGGGGCTGCGCCCGGGGGGTCGGGGCGGGGGTCACGACCACCGGCTCAGGAGCCGGCTGTCCGAAGCGATAACGGAAGCCCAGCTTGGCCCCGAAGTCGTTGTAGGCGTCGTAACGGATGTTCTCGCCGCTGAATCCGGAGGCGCCGGAGTAGGTGCCTTCGAGGTAAAGGTCACTGGCATTGCTGAGGCCATAACTGACGCCGAGCTTGGCCTGCCAGCCAAACAGACCCTGGTTCGTGCTTCCGGTGGAGACGCTGTCACCACCACTGAAGATCCTGATGCGTGGGGTGCTCAGGTTGGTGTAACCGATGCCTCCACCGAGGTAAGGGGTCCAGCGGCTGCCGGTGCTGATGTCCCAGTAGGCGCTGGCAAAGATGTCGTTCTTGTTGATGACGCCAGAGGAACCGACGTCAAAGTTGGACCCGTTGACCGAGAAGGAGGCGTCATTGACGCTGGCCCGGGTGTAGACGTAGCTCAGTTCGGTGCGGATCGCGCCGAAGTCGTAGCCGACGGCCAGATCACCGGAGAAGCCGCCACCGAAACCCAGATCGCCGTTCACGTTCTGGAAGCCGGCGTTGTCGAGGTTGCGCGTGCGGATGCCCGTATCGGTGGGCCAGGCGGCACCGAGGCCAAGGCCGAGATACCAACCAGTGGCCTGTTCATAGAGGGGTGTTTCAGCGCTTCCGAAGCTCTGGGCAACGGTGTCGCTGGCCTGGGAGCCTGGCTCGGCACTGGGGGGCAGGGCGATGGCGGCGCCATCGGGGGCCAGCAGGGCGGCAGCTCCGGGGCCCACCGCAGCCGCTGGCTCGGCGGCACGGGCTGGGAGGGGCAGGAGGGTGCCCGCTGCGCTGGCGGCAGCCGCTGCCAGGGCAACGAAGGAAACTCTGGTTTTCATGATGAATCGTCCGGTCACTTTTATTCTCTAGATCTGGGGGTAACCTCCAAAGCAAAAACGGGCCAGAGCTTCACATGGCCGTCACCATCAGCTGGCGCTGACAATCAGCGTTCAACGAACGATCGCCGCCCAGCCGCCAGCCAGGGGAGAACCAGACCAGCAGGCTGCCCGCTGAGGAGGATGGATCCGTTTCTGTTAGGAGACACCATCTCGACGTCGAATGCATGGCTGGAGCTGAACCCCCACAGCCATCTCCATCGCCCAACAAGGGTCCTGTGCTGCAGCTGCTCGCCTCAGGTCTCCAGATCTGGATCCGCAGCCAGTGCGAGGCCGTCGGCAGCCTGGAGGTGCAGCTGCATGGCTCCACCCTCAACCTGCTGCGCGGTCGCCTGGACGGGGTGAGCCTGATGGCCCGCCAGGTGGTGTACCAGGGGCTGGAGATCGAACTGGTGGAGCTGAAAAGCGATCCCCTGCGCATCCAGCTCGGTGGAGTGCTGCGCGGCCAGCCGGTGCAGTTGGAGCATGCCTTCCTGATCCAGGGCCTGGTGGCCTTCACGGCCGTTGGCCTGAGTGGCTCCCTGAACCGTCCCCGCTGGCAGGAACTCAGCGACCACCTCGGCGAACAGCTGCTGGGCCTCGGACCCCTGCGCCAGCTGCGCATCGCCCGGGGCGTCCTGGTGGTGGCTGCCGAGGCCCAGGGAGAAACTCAGCTGGTCGAGCTGGAAACCCGCCCCGAAGCCGACGAGGGCAGTGTCGCGATCCGTGACCTCAACGGACAGCTGCGCGGGCGCCTGCCGATGGACCCGAACATCCGCATCGAGCGCGCCAGCCTCGAGGCCGACATGCTGCAGCTGCGGGGCGAAGCCCGGGTCACCCCCTGAGCAGGCCTCAGTCCAGCGCTCAGCTCAGCAGTGGCACCAGCAGGGTCACGAAATAGAAGACCACCGCCGGGGTGAACAGGAAACTGTCGATCCGATCAAGGATGCCGCCGTGGCCAGGGATGGCATCGCCGGAATCCTTCACGCCCGCATCCCGCTTCATCATCGATTCGGTCAGGTCCCCCACCAGGGCAAACAGCGACACGATTCCCCCCAGCAGGCCCCCCACCACCCAGCCCCAGCGCCAGCCCAGCAGCACTCCCCCCACCACACCCACGAGCACGGCACTGGCCACCCCACCGAGGGCCCCCTCCACCGTCTTGCCCGGGGAGATCGGCGAGAGGGGATGCAGCCCGAAGCGGCGGCCGATCACGTAAGAGCCGATGTCGGTGGCCACCACCATCAGGCAGGCCATCAAGGTGAGCGCCATTCCAGGGGTGAAGGGCCAGCCGGCTCCCTGCAGATGGGGAGCCAGAGCTGGATCGAGCAGATCCCGCAGCCGCAGCCAATGGCTGGGCAGAAAGCCCAGATAGAACAGGCCGAAAATCGAAGCGGCGATGTCGGCGATGGTGCCGGTCACCGGCTGCAGCAACAGCCAGCCGCAGATCACCGCCCCCGACACCGGCACCACGGAGGCCGCCAGATCCACCGCCATGCCACCGCCGCTGGCCCACTGGGTGGCGAACAGCAGCAACTGGCAGGCCACCAGGGTGGTCTTGCTGGCGGGTCGGATGCCCTTGAACTGGGCCAGCCGAAAGAACTCCAGCAGCCCCAGGTGCACGATCACACCCACCGCCACGGTGAACCACCAGCCCCCCAGGCCCACCACCACCAGGCCGAAGCCCCCCGCCGCGAAGCCGCTGACCAGCCGTGAAAGCGAGGTGCGCGGCCGTGAACCCTGGCTCACCCGTGACGCTCGGCAGCGATCAGAAACAGGGGTTCAGCCGCCGCCAGACGCGCCTGGCTGCCCCGGCGCTGCATGCGATGGACCGTTGCTTGCACCACCTGTACGTCCTGGGCTTCCAGATGCCCCAGGGTATCGGTCGCATCCACGAGGCCCTCCAGGCTGGCGGTGCTGATCACCAGCCGTCCCCGGGGCTGCAGTGCCGCCCAGACGGCCCTCAGCACACTGGCCAGCGGGCGGCCCACCTCCAGCACCACCCGGTCGGGATGCGGCGGCAACAGGGAGAGCCCATCGGGGGCCTGGCCGGCATGGATGTGCAGATTGTCGATGGCCAGGTGTCGTCGGTTGCGTTCCAGCAGCTCAATCGCCTCCGGATCCCGCTCCAGGGTGTGCACCTGGCCCAGCGGCATCAGTCGGGCGATCTCCAGGGCCAGGGCCCCGGTGCCGCCGCCCACATCCCAGACCGTGGAATCGGCACGGGGACGCAGGTGGGCCAGCAGCATCACCCGCAGCTCCATCGGCGTGGGGCTGAAGCCCGGGGCCTCATCAAAGGCCTGATCGGGCAGCCCTGGGGTGACGAAATCCCACCGAAAGGCAGGTTCAGACTCGGCTTGGCGCCCGCGATCACTGGGCTGGCCCGGAGCTTCGCCTCGCTGGCTTGGGCCCATCCGCAGCGCCCATCAGGCCACAACCTTCACCGTATCAGCGATCTGACCAGGCCAGAGGCGCTGCTGCTCCAGCAGCCACTCCAGCCGCGCCCCATCGATCCGCTCACCTGGAATCAACAGGGGGATCCCCGGGGGATAGGGGCAGATCGGCTCCGCCGCCAGCCGCCCCAGCGCCTGCCCCAGGGGAAGGCTCTGCTGGGGCAGCCGCCAGGCTTCACCAGGGGTCAGCTCCGGCTCCGCCAGGGCGGGAATGGGTGGTGGCGAGAAGGGGGGGAGCGCAGCCCCACCCAGGGCCTGCCGCAGCTGCTGGAGCCGGGCAGGCAGCAGCCTGAGGGCCCGCCGCGGCGGCCTCTGCCCCAGACAGAAGGTGAGGCAGCCGGGCTCGGGCAACTCAGCGATCACGCCCCGCTGCAACAGCCAGGCATCGGCCGCCAGCCCATTGATGCCCAGGGCGCCGCTGTGGAACACCAGGCGCAGGGGATCCTGATTGACCGCCAGGGGCAGCGAGGCCGCCGCCAGGGCCTGCCGCAGCGCCTGGGCCCGCTTCAGGGCCAGGCGCAGGCCGCGGTCGCCGGCGGCACTGTGGCGGTGCGCAAAGGCCGCCGCCGCTGAGGCCAGCAACAGGGCGCTGGGGCTGGAGGTCTGCAGCCAGAGCAGGGAGCGCTCAATCGCCTGCTCACTCACCCGCCCGCGGCGCAGCAGCAGGGCAGCGCTCTGGGCCAGCCCCCCCGCGCTCTTGTGCAGGGACTGCACCACCAGATCAGCCCCGGCCGCGATCGCCCCCATCGGTAGACCCGATTGACCGAAATGGCCCCCGTGGGCCTCATCCACCAGCACCGGCAGCCCCTGGCCGTGGGCCACAGCGATCAGCCCCCGCAGGTCCCCCGCCAGTCCCTGGTAGGTGGGATGCACCAGCACCAGCGCCGCCAGGGGCGGAGCCTGCTCCAGGCGCTGCTGCAGCCAGGCCGGTGTTGGCGGCAGCCACAGCCCGGTGGCCGGATCAAAGGGCAGATCGAACAGCACCGGCCGCAGGCCACCGAGCACGCAGGCATGCAGAAGGCTGCGGTGCAGATTGCGGGGCAGCAGCACCCGCTGGCCGGGCCGGGCCAGGGCCAGCAGGGCCACCTGCAGCATCCCGCTGGCTCCGTTCACCCCGAACCAGCAGCGATCAGCGGCGCAGAGGCGGGCGCACTCGGCCTGGTCAGCGGCCACGGCACCGCCAGGCTCCAGCGGCCCTCCGATCTCCGGCAGCTCCGGCAGATCCCAGCGGCCGGGGCGCCGCCGCAGCAGCCGGCGCAGATCAGGCGCCAGCCCCCGGCCGCGCCCATGGGCGGGAAGGTGCAGATCCAGGCGAGGGGGGGCCTGACGCAGGGCTGACAGCAGGAGCATCACCAGCCCTGGACTTTCTAGAGTCTGGGGTCACCACCCCAGGCTCCGCAGGAGTTCCCCCATCACCGCCAGCTCCCCCGTGCGCCCGGCCCCACCGGCGCGTCCCGCCCGGGTCGAAGGTCCGCCGCCCCGCTACGACCCCGCCGCCGACCTGCGCTGGATGCTGCTGCGCCCCTGGGTTCTGGTGTCGCGTGTGCTGGTGGTGCTCTGGCAACTGGGCTGGCTGGCCCTGGTGCTGGTGGTGCAGGGCAGCAGCAGCGAGCGCGCCGTGCAACAGCGCCTCGGCCGCCGCATCCTCGAAACCCTCACGCAGCTGGGTCCCTGCTTCATCAAGGTGGGGCAAGCCCTCTCCACCCGCCCCGACCTGGTGCGCCGCGACTGGCTCGACCAGCTCACCCAGCTGCAGGACAACCTGCCTCCTTTCCCCCACGAACTGGCCCTCGCCGAGATCGAGGCGGAGCTGGGAGCACCAGCGGTTCAGCTCTACGACCATTTCCCGCCCTACCCCATGGCGGCAGCCAGCCTGGGCCAGGTGTACAAGGCCGAGCTCACACCGGGCCAGTGGGTGGCGGTGAAGGTGCAACGCCCCAACCTGGCTTACATCCTGCGCCGCGATCTGGTGATCATCCGCCTGCTCGGGGTGCTCACCGCGCCGTTCCTGCCCCTGAACCTGGGCTTTGGCCTGGGCGACATCATCGATGAATTCGGTCTCACCCTCTTCGACGAGATCGACTACCGCCGTGAGGCCGATAACGCCGAGCGCTTTGCCGCCCTGTTTGCCGACAACCCCGCCGTGACGGTGCCACGGGTGGAGCGGCAGTTCTCCAGCCGACGGGTGCTGACCACCAGCTGGATCAACGGCATCAAGCTGCAGGACCGACTGGAGCTGGAATCGCACCGGCTGGAGCCCGATGCCCTGATCCGCACCGGCGTGATGGCCGGTCTGCAGCAACTGCTGGAGTTCGGCTACTTCCACGCCGACCCCCACCCCGGCAACCTCTTTGCCCTGCCGGGCCGCACCGGTGCCATGGGCCATGTGGCCTACGTCGATTTCGGCATGATGGATTCGATCAGTGACGCCGATCGCCTCACCCTCACCGGCGCGGTGGTGCACCTGATCAACCGCGATTTCGAAGCCCTCGCCGGCGATTTTCAGACCCTGGGGTTTCTGCGCCCCGACGCCGATCTCGTCCCGATCGTGCCGGCCCTGGAAACCGTGCTCGGTGGCCAGCTGGGGGAGAGCGTGGGCTCGTTCAACTTCAAGGCGATCACCGATCGGTTCTCGGAGTTGATGTTCGACTATCCCTTCCGGGTGCCGGCCCGCTTCGCCCTGATCATCCGGGCGGTGGTCAGCCAGGAAGGTCTGGCCCTGCGGCTCGATCCAAGCTTCAAGATCATCCGCGTGGCCTACCCCTACGTGGCCCGGCGGTTACTGGCCGGCGACACCGCCGAACTGCGCGAGAAGCTGCTGGAGGTGCTCTTCGATCGCCGGGGTCACCTGCAGCTGGAGCGGCTCGAAAGCCTGCTGGGCGTGGTGGAGCAAGACGAAGCCAACCCCGACCTGCTGCCGGTGGCCGGTGCCGGCCTGCGCCTGCTGCTCGGTCCCCGCGGCAGCAGCCTGCGGCAGCGGCTGCTGCTGATGCTGGTGCGCGACAACCGCCTCAACACCGACGATCTGCGGGCCCTGATGGGGCTGCTGCGGCGCACCTTCTCCCCCGCCAAGCTGGCGGGCGGCGTGCTGCAGCGGCTTAACCCCCTGGCACCGGCCACCTGATCAGCAGGGCGCTCCCCTGCTGATCGCTAGGGTCAGCTTCATCTTCCTGTTGGCACCGCCCGTGATCAGCGATCCCACCGGTCCAGAGGCCGTGAGCCAGGGCTACGCGGCAGGCGCCTTCGCCGATTTCGAAGGCGCCGACATCCTGCTTGAGTATGTGCCGGTGGGACAACCGCCGTTCTTTCTGGCGGGGGTGGGTCTGGCGATCGCGATCCTCTGCGGCCTCACTTTTTCGCGGCTGGTGCAGAACCGCCTCGACGGCTGGAAGCAGGACCGGCTCAACCTGCTGCCGCTGGCGGTGGCTGAAACCGTCTCGTCCTACGCGGGACTGATCCTGGGGGTGACCCTGTTCATCGGTGGCAGCCTGCAGGTGTTCGGCTTCGGCGCCGGCACGGCCCTGCTGGTGGCCCTGCTGCTTTCCCTGCTCACCGGTGGCGCCCTCTGGGTGCAGCTGGAGGGCCTGATGCGTCAGGTGCAGGACGGCAGCTTCAAGGCCGTGGACTTCGACAATTTCGATCAGTTTTTCTAACTCATCTGGCCAGATCAATTCAGCCATTCAATCTGATTGGGATGCAGGATCCTGTGGGGGCCAGCGGTTGCGTTGGCCGGCAGCAGCACCTCCAAATGACGGCCCTTCAACGCTGAGAGCCCCACGTCTGAAACCAGCTGATCGAGCAGAGAGCGCCCGATCGTGATGGTCATCGGTTGGCGGTTGATTCCCGTGGCGCTGAAAATCACGCTGGTGCCCGCCACCGAGACATCATCGATCCAGAGCTCGTGGGCAACGATGTTCAGCTCGGGTGGGCAGATGATCGAGAGGATGCCTCCATCCAGTTTCAGGCAGGCGCTGAACGAGCGCACTTCCGCCACCAGCCGCTCCATGGGGCCGTAATCGGGGATGGCACCCGGTCCATAGTTCGCCTGGCCCTTGCTGCGGATATGGGCGGGAAGCTCCATCAGCACTCGCTCAAGCACATCGCGATCCCTGTCGTCGAGGCGAGGGTGGGCGTTCACACAAGGATTCCCAAGATCGATGCTCGTGAACCCGTTCGTCCAGATTCGCCTGGCCGATCCAACGGTTGAGAGCTGCAGCCTGCGAAGAACCCGCCCGCCGCTTGCGCCATAACTGAAGGGCAGGGCATCGCCACAACCCACCACCGATGGATTCTCCCCAACACCGGCAGGCCCCTGGCCTGGCCCTGCGGCTCTGGCCGAGTTGGGCCAGTGATGCCGATCAGCAGCTGAGGCGGTTGCAGCAGGAGGTCCCCTGGCGGCAGGAGTCGATCACCCTCTTCGGCCGCAGCCGGCCCATGCCGCGGCTCACCTGCTGGGTGGCGGATCCCGGCTGCACCTACCGCTACAGCGGCCTGGCCAACGAGCCCCAGCCCTGGTCAGCAGGGCTGCTGGAGATCAGGGAGGCACTGGAGGCCAGCCTCGGCTGGCGCTTCAACTCGGTGCTGCTCAACCGCTACCGCGATGGCAACGACGCCATGGGCTGGCATGCGGACAATGAACCGGAGCTGGAACCGCAGGCACCGATCGCCTCGCTGAGCCTGGGGGCCAGCCGCAGCTTTCGCCTCAAGCCGCGGGCGGGCACGGTCGGAGCCGCCGAGCCCATCAGCCTGGAGCTGGGCCACGGGGATCTGTTGGTGATGGACCCTCCCACCCAGCAGCACTGGCTGCATGCTCTGCCCCGACGGCTGCGGGTGCGGCAGGAGCGGCTGAACCTCACATTTCGGCTGATCCGGACCCAGGCCAACGGCCTTTGATCAGGCTTCGCTGGCCAGTTCAGGCTTCGCTGCCGGCCAGCTCGAGCATCGCCAGAGTGACAGGGATCGTCTCAAGGGCCTCCTCGTTGTCGAGGAAGGCATCGAAGGAGCGGTAGCGACAGACGCAAGGGAGCGGATCACCTTCGGCCTCGGCCTGAGCCCAGGCCTCCGGCCAGCTCAGTTCTTTGGGGCGGACCTGGATGTAACAGGCCAGAGCCTCCTCCAGGTCGCCGGCATCAGCGATGCATTCCCCGCGCCAGTAGACCTCGAAAAACGGCATGGCTCAGGCCACCAGGTAGCCCTCAAGGCGGCAGGAACGGGAACGAATGCCCTCCAGGGCGCGGCGTTCGAGGTTGCGGGTCTTGTCGCGGCTCATCCCCAGGGTGCGGGCGATGGAGGTGAGGCTCATCGGTTCATCGCCGTCGATGCCGTAGCGCATGGTCAGCACATTGCGCTGCAGTTCAGGCAGTTGCTCCAGCAGGGCCCGCATGTCGCCCCGCAGGCACTCGCTGTCCACGCTCTCAGCAGGCAGCGTCCCGTCCCCCTGCAGCAGGTCCAGCAGTTCGGTGTCCTCTCCGTCGCCCACCTTCGTCTCCAGGCTCACCGGTTGCCGCGCCCGGCAGAGCAGATCCTTCACCTCCTCCTCCGGCAGCTCCACAGCCACCGCCAGTTCACCCAGCGTGGGCGTACGGCCCAGTTCCTGGCTCAGTTCCCGCTGGCCCTTCTTCAGCTTGTTCAGCGTTTCGGTGATGTGGATCGGCAGCCGGATCGTGCGGCTCTTCTCCGCGATCGCCCGCGTGATCCCCTGCCGGATCCACCAGTACGCATACGTACTGAATTTGTAGCCCCGCGTCGGGTCGAACTTCTCCACGCCCCGCACCAGACCGATCGTTCCCTCCTGGATCAGGTCCAGCAGTTCCATGTTCCGCTTGGTGTATTTCTTCGCCACGCTCACCACCAAGCGCAGGTTCGCCGCCACCATCCGCTCCTTGGCCCGGCGGCCGCTGGCCAGCTTGCGCTTCAGCAGCGCCGGGCTCACGCCCGCCGCGCTCGCCCATTCCGCCGCGCTGGGCTTCTGCCCGCCCGCACGCATCTCCAGTTCCTGCTCGGCTTCCTCCAGCCGCATCAGCTCCTGCACCTGGCGGCCCAGCGTGATCTCCTGCTCATGCGTCAGCAGCGGCACCCGGCCGATGTCACGCAGGTAGGAGCGCACCAGGTCGCCGGTGGGCACCAGGGACGAGGAGGCGGCTGCGGCGGCCACGGGGAGAGAGGACATGGTGCCGGTTCGGGGAGTTAGGAAACCTATGTGTTTCGAAAACTACCACCGATCCGCCGCTCCAGGCCAGACCAGCCGCTTACAACCCAGCTCCCCAAGAGCCTCCGCTCTGGAACGTCCGGCCCAGAAAAGGCAACACTGGTGGCACGGGTTCCCCCTCGCCCATCCTCAGTCCTACCCCGAGCGCAGCACCTGCCATGACGGCGCAACGACTCCAGAAATTGCTGGCCAGTGCCGGACTCTGCTCCCGCCGTCGCGCCGAGGAGCTGATCCTGCAGGGGCGGGTGACCTTGAACGGAGCCATGGCAAGGCTGGGGGACCAGGCCGATCTCTCCAGCGACCGGCTGGAGCTGGACGGGAGGCCCGTGGCGGCGGCAGCCCCCGCCATCACCGTGCTGCTCAACAAGCCCCGTGGTGTGATCTGCAGTTGCCACGATCCCGAGGGTCGACGAACGGTGCTGGATCTGCTGCCGCCGGAGCTGAGCGAGGCGACCGGCCTCCATCCGGTGGGGCGCCTCGATGGCGCCAGCCGCGGTGCCCTGCTGCTCAGCAACGACGGTGCCCTCACCCTGCGCCTCACCCATCCCCGCTTCGGCCACCGCAAGCACTACCGGGTCTGGGTGGCCGGTGAGCCAGCGCCGGAGGCCCTGGAGCAGTGGCGCCAGGGGGTGCCCCTTAATGGCCAACCGAGCCAACCGGTGGCGGTCAGGCCGCTGGCACGGGGAGTGCGGGGCACCCTGCTGGAGCTGGAGATGGGCGAGGGCAGAAACCGGCAGATCCGGCGCACCGCCGAACTGCTGGGTCACCCCGTGCGCGATCTGCAGCGGGTGGCCATCGGTCCGCTGCGCCTTGGGGAGCTGCCCGAGGGACGCTGGCGCCACCTCGCTCCCCAAGAATGGAAGGATCTCGACGCGCGGGCCTGAGCCGCTCAGCGACCGCCCCACTGACCTGATCGATGCCGCCCTCCAGGATTCCCACGGTCGTTCCACCGCCACTCAGGCGTTGGTGGCCCTGGCGGAAAGCCGCACCCAGCCGGCCGGTTGAGCCCCGGGAGGATCCCCTGCTCAACGCCGGACGGCAATTGCGCCAGCAGCGGGAAGCCCAGGGCCTGAGCCTGCGCCAGCTGGCGATCGAGACGCGGGTGAGCACGCCGGTGCTCGAAGCCCTGGAGCGGGGATGGCGGGAGCGGCTGCCGGAGGCCGCCTACCTGCGCACCATGCTGCCGCTGCTGGAGCAGCACCTGAATCTTTCAGCCGGCGCCCTTGACGGGGCCCTGCCGGATCGACCCGAGATGGCCCAGCACGGCGATTCGGGCCGTCAGGCCCTGCTCGCCCGCTTCACTCCGGGCTCGATCGATGTCTTCACCACCTGGCAGGGAACCGTGCTTTACGGCGGCCTGGCCCTGGCGTTGATCTACGGCGTCAACCTGCAGCAGCGACAGCTGGCGGCGGAGAACCTGCTGACCCTGCGGCCGATCCAACCCCTGCCTGTTGGGGAGCAACAGGCTCCTGATCCCAGCACCGAACTGCTGCAGGCCTATCCGGACCTCAGGCCCCTGCAGCAGGCCGCCCAGGGTGTGGCCAGGCAACGGCTGCAGGGGGGAGGCCTCGAGCGCCGTCCTGCCGCCGGGGTGCTGCAGCTGAAGCTGGGGCAACCCACCCGGATCAGCCTTGACAGTGAGACCGGGGTGAAGACCGAACTGAACGGAGCCACGGGCGAACTGGTGCTGCAGTTGCGTCCTCCCCTGCGCCTCAGCCTGAATCCCGTGCCCCCGCAGGGGGCGGTGCTCTGGGACGGCCAGCCGCTGACGCCAGAACCAGGGGGCGATGGCCGTTACCGGCTGCCGCCGGCCACCGCTTCAGAGGCACCAGCGCCCAGGCGCCCGTAGCGCAGCGCCAGCCCCTGGAGACCCTCCAGGGGCTGCTGAAGGCTGGCGATCGGTTGGTTCAGCCGCCAGGTCCAGTTGCCCGAGGCGGTGCCGGGGGTGTTGAAGCGGGCCTGGTCATCGAGGTGGAGCAGGTCCTGCAGGGGCACCACCGCCAGCTGAGCCGAGGAGCCCAGCGCCAGCTCCAGCAGTTGCCAGCCCGGGGCATCGATCGTGTGTCCCACCAGCTCACCCACCTGACGCCGCTGGTCCTCCTCCAGCTGCTGCCACCAGCCCACGCAGGTGGCGTTGTCGTGGGTGCCGGTGTACACCACCCAGTGGTCGCCTTGGTAGTTGGCCGGCAGATAGGGGTTCTCGGCGTTGCCATCGAAGGCGAACTGAAGGATCTTCATGCCCGGCAGGGCGAAGCGATCACGCAGGGCCTCCACCTCAGGAGTGATCACACCCAGGTCTTCGGCGATCAGGGGCAGGGCTGGGGCGGAGCGGTCACCGGCGCCCTGCCGCCGCTGCCAGCGGCTCTGCAGGCTGGCGAGCAGGGCCTCACCCGGTGACGGCTTCCAGTGGCCCTCCTGGGCCGTCTCGGCCTGGCCGGCCACGCTCCAGTAGGACTCCAGGGCACGGAAGTGGTCGAGGCGCAGCAGATCGAGCAGCTGCAGCTGCCGCTCCAGCCGGCGCATCCACCAGCGGAAGCCGGTGAGCCGGTGCAGGCTCCAGCGGTAGACCGGGGTGCCCCAGAGCTGGCCGGTGTCGGAGAAGTAATCGGGGGGCACGCCGCTCTGCTCACTGAGGTCGCCATCGGCGCGCACCGAAAAGAGGCGGCGATTCGCCCAGACATCGGCGCTGTCGTGGGCCACATAAAAGGGCAGATCCCCGATCAGGCGCACGCCGCAGCTGCTGGCGTGCTGGCGCAGCTGCTGCCATTGCCGCTGCAGCTGCCACTGCACCAGGGCCTCCTGCAGCAGGGGTCCGGCAGCATCCCGATCCAGCTGACGCAGCGCCAGACGACCACGCCGCGCCAGGGGCCTCGGCCAGGCCCACCAGGGCTGCTGGCCATGGCGCTCGCGCAGCACCATGAAACGGCAGTGGTCGCGCAGCCAGTGATCCTCCAGGCGCCGCCAGCGGGCGAAGGCCTGCTGGCGCTCCTGGCTCTGGGCGGGCCAGCGCTCCAGCAGACATGCCCCCAGGGCCGCAGCCCGCAGCCGGGCCGGCTCCAGGTCAAGCCGCTCGCGGCTGCCGCCGGGCAGATCCTCGGCAGCGGCGGCGTCGAGAAAACCCTCGGCCACCAGGGCCTCGACATCGAGGAACCAGGGATTGAGGGCGAAACCGCTGGGGGAGCTGTAGGGGGAGCCGGTGCCATCGGTAGGGGCCAGGGGCAGCAACTGCCAGGCGGCGATGCCGGCGCCGGCCAGCTGGTCGATCCACTGGCGAGCCGCCAGACCGAAGGTTCCACAGCCCGGGGTGTCCGGCAGGGCGGTGGGATGGAGCAGCACACCGCACTGCCGACTGGAGGGCCCGTGCTCAGGGCCGGAGGGCAGGGGCATCAATCGGGCAGGCGATACCGGCTGATGATCGCCTTGGCGAAGGCCGGGATGTGACGATCCGCCTGATCGGGGTGGTGGCGCCTCACCCAGATGGCGTTGCGGGTGAAGTGGGAATCGATCGAAAAGCGGCCGTATTCCAGCCCCTTGGGACCGAAGCGCTTCACGAAGAAACCCACCAGCTCCGCCAGCCAGAGGGGCAGCTTCACGGCCTTGTCGTAGGCCTCGATCCCCTGCTGCACGGCGGCGCGGCGGTCCCCCTGGCTGCTGACGGGAGCGGTGTCGAGCTCGGCCTCCACCAGATCCAGCAACTGCTGGCCCCTGGGGTTGCGCACCACCAGCCACTGGCGGCCGAAGCTGGCCCCCATGTAGCCCACCACCAGATCGGCGCCGGCATTGGTGTAGTCGAAACAGCTCAGGCAGCTGGGGGCGAAGACGTCCTTGAGCTTGGGGGTGTCGAGCCCGAAGAACGGCACCGTTTCCTCACTGCCGTCGCTGTGGCGGAAGTGGATGCGGAAGTCCTGCATGAACTCGTAGTGCACCACCGTGTCCGGCGAACGGCTGGCGCTCTCCAGGAAGGTCTGCAGCCCGCTGCGGCTGACGTTATCGACGCAGGGCATGCCCAGCACGTAGAGCTCGTCGAGTGGCAGGGTGCTCTGCACGGCGCGCAGGGCCTGGATCTGGCAGCCCACCCCGATCGCCAGCAGGCGACGGATGCCGCTGCCCGGCAGCTGCTGCAGCACCTCCAGGTTGGGGGAGAGGGTGGGCTTGTTCACCCGGGCGGCCAGCACCTCCTCAGGGGTTCGCGCCAGCACCGGCACCGGGGTGAAGCGATCCTCCGGGCTCTGCTGCACGCACAGCACCGCGTCCACCAGGCCGCTCTCGAGGGCGAGCACACCGATGCGACTGACGATGCCGGTCCACTGGGCACCATCGATCGGCGCCTGCAGGCGGGCGGTGAGCATGCGCTCATGCACACCGAAGTAGAGCTCGTCGTCGTTGGTCAGATCGCGACGGCGGCCGTGGGCCCGCTCCTCCATCCGATCGAAGCCCTGGGTGAGGAAGGCGCAGGCGTCGCGCACATAGGCCACCCAGCCCGTGTCGCAGAGCCCACACTCACTGCAGAGATCCCGGGCCGGCTTGACACTGCCCTTGGCCAGGGGTCGGGCCCGTTCATGGGGAGCCAACGGCTGACCGGCAGCGGCTGCAGCGGCCGAGGCAGGTCCTGAACGGGAAGCGGCGCTCAATGCTGAATCCCGACGGAGAGGGGAGGTTCACAACCTATCGGCCACCGCACCGGCCTGAAGCAGCTGAGTCAAAGTGAGGGGAATCCCCCAGGCCCATCCAGTCGTGGCAGGCAAGCCCAGATCAGACAAGAACCGGCGAAAGCCGCCCTGGACGCGGCTGGCGGGGCTGGGCCTCGGTGTCCTGGCTTTGGTGGCCTCGGTGGGCCTGATCGATCTGCTCTGGCCAGCCAGGGATCAGAGCCTGAGCAGCGAGGAGCAAAGCGGCGAGGCCGTCCCCCTGGCCAGCCCCCCCTCACGGCCGATCACCGTGCTGCTGATCGGCAGCGACGCCGATCGCCTCGCCGCCGCCAGCAACGGCGCGGCCCCCGCCGGGGCCGCCAACAGCGACACCCTGCTGCTGCTGAGGGTGGATCCCGCCGGCCCTCTGCAAATCCTCGCCATCCCCACCGAACTGGCGGTGAAGGTGCCCGGGCAGACAAGCGTTCAGCCCCTGGGGTCCCTGTTCAAGCAGGGGGGGCCAGCCCTGACCGCCGGAGCGGTGGCCGAACTGGTGGGCCTCGATCCCGGCCAGCCGGAGCGCTACGTGGTGCTGCCGCGCTCGGCCCTGCGCGAGCTGGTGGACGGCCTGGGGGGACTGGAGGTGAACCTGGATCAGCCCCTCACCTACAAGGACAAGAGCCAGGCGTACAGCATCGATCTGCAGGCCGGGCTGCAGCGCCTCAAGGGTGTCCAGGTGGAGCAGCTGGTGCGCTACCGCAACAAGGCCGAGGGGGAGGAAGGCCGTCGGGCGCGGCAGCAGAGGGTGGTGACGCAGCTGGCGAGCGAGCTGGTGAGACCCCAGCAATGGGCCCAGTTGCCGGAACGCTGGCAGCGGCTCACCTCCCAACTCGACACCAATCTCAGCCAGGGGGAGGCCCTGAGTCTGATCACGGCCGGCCTGCGTCAGCAGAAGCCATTGCGTTACAGCCAGCTCCCGCTGGAGCCTCCGGCCAAGCCGGACCAGGCCCTGCGCGAGATCAGCAGCAAAGCCCCCACGCCCCTGTGGCCGGCAAAGCCCTGAGGCGCTATTTCGCTTCAGCGGCGATCCGGTCCCAGCGCTGTTTCAGGCTCAGGGCCAGCACCTGATCGGCGTCTGTGCCTGTGCCCTGGGCCAGGCAGCCCAGCCAGGGAAGCCCATCGCGGCGGCGCGCTTCGGGATCGAAGCTCCCCCCCCACTGAATCAGGCCCAGGAGGGGCACATTGCAGCACTGCAGCAGGGCGGTGCTGGCCGAGGGCAGGCCCCCATCCGCCTGGTGGTCCTCGATCAGCAGCACCGTCGGCTGGCGCCAGGCCCCCAGCAGCTCCGACCAGCGTCCGCCCCAGGGCTGAAAGCGCCCTGGATCCTGGGGCAGCGGCACCAGCCAGGAACCATCACGACCCAGCAGCTCGGCCATCAACGCGTCCACCCCCGCCTGCGCCCGCTGATCCGTGGCCGCCTGCAGCGGCGGCAGGGCACTGACTCCGATCAAGGCGGCCAGCCGGCCGGCAGCCGGCTCCACGCCAGAGGCGGCCGCGGCCGCCGCGGCCCCCACCAGCACCAGGCGCAACGGCGGAGTTGAGGCTGTGGCGATGGGGGATGTCCCCGCTGCCTTCATCATTGTTTACCTTCAATGGGCCGGGAGGCTTCTACCATCGGGCTCCAGCCCTGCTCGCTCACGCCCGCCGTGACCAGTTTCTTGACTGCTGAACGGGTGGAGCAGGACAGCAAGCCCCATGACACCCGCCGTCTGCGCCTGTTCAGCGGCACCTCCAACCCCGCCCTGGCCCACGAGATCGCCAGCTATCTCGGCGTGCCCGATGGTCCGAGGGTGATCAAGCGCTTCGCCGACGGCGAGCTCTACATCCAGATCCAGGAGTCAATTCGCGGCTGCGATGTCTTCCTGATCCAGCCCACCTGCGCTCCGGTGAACGATCACCTGATGGAGCTGCTGATCATGGTGGACGCCTGCCGCCGGGCCTCCGCCCGCCAGATCACGGCGGTGATCCCTTACTACGGCTACGCCCGCGCCGACCGCAAGACCGCCGGGCGGGAGTCGATCACCGCCAAGCTGGTGGCCAACCTGCTGGCCCAGTCGGGCGTCGATCGGGTGCTGGCGATGGACCTGCACTCCGCGCAGATCCAGGGCTATTTCGACATCCCCTGCGATCACATCTACGGATCACCGGTGCTGGTCGACTACCTCTCCGCCCGCGACCTGGGCGAGATGGTGGTGGTGTCCCCCGATGTGGGCGGTGTGGCGCGGGCGCGGGCCTTCGCC
Organism: Synechococcus sp. CS-1329; assembly: GCF_025128055.1. Lineage (GTDB taxonomy): Bacteria > Cyanobacteriota > Cyanobacteriia > PCC-6307 > Cyanobiaceae > Regnicoccus_A. The sequence goes on from NZ_JAHLYS010000029.1 coordinate 40,729, forward strand.
AAGCGCATGCACGATGCCCCTCTGGCGATCATCGACAAGCGCCGATCGGATCACAACGTGGCCGAAAGCCTCACCGTGATCGGCGATGTGGCCGGCAAAACGGCGGTGCTGATCGACGACATGATCGACACCGGCGGCACCATCTGTCAGGGGGCACGTCTGCTGCGGCGCGAGGGAGCCAGGCGGGTGCTGGCCTGTGCCACCCATGCCGTCTTCTCACCGCCGGCGATCGAGCGCCTCTCGGAGCCGGGACTGCTGGAGGAAGTGCTGGTGACCAACAGCATCCCGATCAGCGACGAGCGCAGCTTCCCCCAGCTGAAAGTGCTGTCCGTGGCCAAAATGCTCGGCGAAGCCATCTGGCGCATCCACGAAGAGAGCTCGGTGAGCTCGATGTTCCGCTGAGTCAGAGGCTCCGCTGAGCCCTGCCACCAGCCCCTGTCCCCTCGCCCACGCCCCCCATCCTGTTGCCTCGCCCCACGTCTCCTGGTCTGAGCGGGCCACTCCCCCGCCGCGTCCGCCTGAAGCGGACCCTGCCGGCCCTGGCCACCGTGCTGTTCACCTCCTGTCTGCAGGCCGTGGGCAGCCTGCCGGCCCTGGCCGCCAGCCAGCGGGTGGGGGTCTGGCTCACCAACAGCCCCAGCCCCCTCTACTACGACGCCAACTTGATCGAGAAGACGGTGGGCGAACTCGATGCCGCCGGCTTCAACACCCTCTATCCCAACGTCTGGAGCCGGGGTTACACCTTCCATCGCAGCCGCTACGCGCCGATGGAGCCGAAGCTGCAGCAGGTGAATGCCTCCCTCGACCCCATCTGCCGCCTCACCAAGGCCGGCCAGCGGCGCGGCATGAAGGTGATTCCCTGGTTCGAGTACGGCCTGATGGAGCCGGCCGACGCCGAAGTGGTGCGCCGCCATCCCGAATGGGTGCTGAAACGCAGCGACGGCTCCACCCTCTATGCCATGCATGGAGCCAACCTCAAGACCTCACCGCTCAAGGACCTGCGGGTGTGGCTGAATCCGGCCCATCCCGGGGTGCGAGAGCGGGTGATCGGCCTGATCGGTGAGATCGTGCAGCGCTGCGGCGTAGACGGGATCCAGCTCGATGACCACTTCGCCTGGCCGGTGGAGCTGGGCTACGACACCTACACCCGCGCCCTGTTCCGCCAGGAGAAGGGCCGCGAACCTCCCCGCGACTACAACAACCGTGAGTGGATGACCTGGCGGCGCCAGAAGCTCACCGGGCTGCTGCGGGAGTTGCGAGCCACGATGCAGAAGGAGCGCAGCGGCGCGGTGATCAGCCACTCGCCAGGGCCATTCCGCTTCGCGTACAACCACTGGCTGCAGGACTGGGAGATCTGGGCCCTGGGCCAGCTGGTGGACGAGCTGGTGGTGCAGAACTACGCCTTCTCCGTGGCCGGGTTCACCAAGGACCTCGACCAGTCGGCTCTGGTGAAGGCCCGGCGCTGGGGCATGCCTGTGCAGATCGGTGTGCTGGCGGGCTTCGGTGGTCGCACCACGTCTTCACCGGTGCTGGAGAAGAAGGTGCAGCAGGTGGCCAAACGGGGCCTGGGGGTGATTTATTTCTATTGGGAAGGCCTCTGGGGCACCTACGCAGGGCCCGAAGGACCCGGAGCGCGCCGGGCCTCATTCCAGCGCCTGCACAGGTCCCTCTACCCGGATCCCTACCCCAGCAGCTCCCGTCCCAGGCTCTGACCCAGCACCTCCCGGGTGTTGGCCGAAAGGCCGGCCCCAGCCAGCTGCTCCATCGCCTCCCGCATCCGCTCACCCCGCTGGGGGGCATAGCTCTGCCAGCGGCTGAAGACCTTGGCCAGGCGTGAGGCGGTGATCGGATTGCGCTGATCGAGCTGGGCGATCTGCTCAGCCAGGAAGCGGTAGCCACTGCCATCGGCGGCATGGAACACCGGCGTGTTGGCCACGAGGCCACCCAGCACGGCCCGCACGGAGTTGGGGGCCGCCGGGTCGTAGCGGGGATGGGCCAGCAGGGCCTCCACCCGCTGCAGCCCATCGGCGAAGGGAGCGGAGGCCTCCAGGCTGAACCAGGCATCGAGAATCACCGGCTTCTGCTGCCAGCGTCCGTAGAACGCCGCCATCGCCCGCTCCCGTTCGCTGCTGGCCAAGGGCTGCAGGGCCCGCAGTCCGGCCCGCGCCAGGGTCATGGAGGGACCTTCCACGGCGTCGGCGGCTTCGGCCATCACCGCCCCGTCGCCTGCAGCCGCGCGCCAGGCCCAGACCAGTCCTGTGAGCTGCCGGTCGCCCACGCCCTCAGGCCAGGGCAGACCCCACTGGGGCCGGCAACGCTCGAGGCAATCGGCCAGGGGTGCGGCCAGGGCCTGGCCGAAACGGGTCTGCAGAGCCCTGATCGCCCCGAAGAGCGCCGGTGGATCCGGCTGTTCGCTGGCCGCCTCCAGTTCAGCCAGACCCGGCATCGAGAGCAGGGCGCAGCGGTTGCCGTCGCTGAGGGTGCCCTCCACCAGGATCCGCCCGAAGGCGGCCACCAGGCCGTCTTCGAGGGCCTCATCGGGAGCTCCTGCCGCGCGGCGCAGCAACACCTGGCGCAGCAGGTCCTGGCCGGCATCCCAGCGGGCCAGCGGCTCACCATCGCTGCTGAGCAGATGCAGCAGCTCCGTGATCGGGCGCCGGAACTCCAGCTGCACCGGAGCGGAGAAGCGGCGCAGCAACGACAGGGCCGGCGGGTGGCTGTGGGGCTCAAAGCCCTCGAAGACCACGGTCTGCTCGGCCTGATCGATCACCAGCAGCCGCGTCTGCGGCCCCCAGGGATGCCCCAGGCTGGCGGCCTCGGCGCTGGCCGTGGTTTCACCGGGGCGTTGCAGCCGCAGGGGCTCACCGGCCTGGTCCACCGCCCCCAGCGCCAGGGGGATCACCAGCGGTAGCTTCTCGCTCTGCCCCGGGGTGGGCGGGGTGTGCTGGCGGATGGTCAGGGTCAGGCGGCCCTGATCCTCATCCCAGTGGCGCTCCAGTTCCAGCCGTGGCGTGCCCGCCTGGTGATACCAGCGGCGGAACTGCTCGAAGCTGAAGGGGCTCCACTCACGCGTGCCGGCAACCCCCGCCGCCGCGGCGGCATCCTGCATGGCCGCAACGAAGTCGTCGCAGGTGGCGGCGGTGCCGTCGTGGCGCTGCACGTAGGTGGCCATGCCACGCATGAAGGTATCCGGACCCAGCAGAGTGTGCAGCATGCGGATCACCTCCGCACCCTTTTCATAGATGGTGGTGGTGTAGAAGTTGTCGATCGCCTGGTAGTGATCAGGCTGAACCGGATGTGCGGTGGGGCCGGCATCTTCGCGGAACTGGGTGTTGCGCAGCATCGCCACATCCTCGATCCGCTTCAGCGCCGGTGCATGCAGATCAGCCGTGAAACTCTGGTCTCTGAACACGGTGAGTCCCTCCTTGAGGGAGAGCTGGAACCAGTCGCGGCAGGTGATGCGATTGCCCGTCCAGTTGTGGAAATACTCATGGGCGATCACACTTTCGATCCGCTCCAGTTCGCCATCGGTGGCCGTTTCGGCATCGGCGAGCACCAGCTTGGAGTTGAAGATATTGAGGCTCTTGTTCTCCATCGCGCCCATGTTGAAATGACGCACGGCCACGATGTTGTACTCATCGAGGTCGTATTCCAGGCCGTAGACCCGCTCATCCCAGGCCATCGAGCGCTGCAGCGAGCGCATGGCATGGGCCGTGTAGGGCGCATCGCCGGGCTCCACATGCAGACGCAGCTGCACCGTGCGGCCACTGGCGGTGGTGAAGCTGTCGCGCACCTCCTCCAGCACCCCGGCCACCAGGGCGAACAGATAGGAGGGCTTGGGGAAGGGATCGTCCCAGATCACGTAGTGGCGCTCCGCCTCGCCGGCCGCAGCCGGCAGGGGGCCCTGCTCGATGCAGTTGCCGTTGGAGAGCAGCACGGGAAAGGCCGCGCGCTCGGCCTCGATGCGCACCCGGAACAGGCTGAGCACATCGGGGCGATCGGGATGGAGGGTGATACGACGGAACCCCTCCGCTTCGCACTGGGTGGTCACCATGCCGCCGCTGGCATAGAGCCCCTCAAGGCTGGTGTTGACGCGGGGCTGCAGGCGCACTGCGCTGGTGAGGCGGAACGGCTGCGAGGGAGTGTCCGTGAGGATGTAGGCGTCGCCATCGCGCCCGATCTGGTCAAGCGCCAGCGGCCGGCCGTCGAGGCTGAGGGAAAGCAACTCCAGACCCTCGCCACGCAGCAGCAGCGGCTCACTGCTGCCGCCACCGGCGCCAAGGGGCACCAGCTGCAGCGTCGACTCCACCAGAGCCTCCTCGCCGAGAAGGCGCACCGTCAGGTCGGTGCGCTCAAGCCGGTAGGGGTAGGGCCGATAGTCGGCCAGCCGCACGACGCTCATCAGGCGAGGGGGAGAAGACCCCCTGATCCTGGCGCCCCGCTCACCAGGGCAGTGGCCCCCGGCCCTGGCCGGTGTTGCAGCCCACCTGCGATCCCAGCAGGGCACCGAGGGGCACCGCCCAGGTGCGGCCGCTATCCCGGGAGGCGGCATAGCCGAGGCCACCGCCGAGCACCCCACCCACCAGTCGGCCGATCGAGCAGCGCTGCTGCAGCATCTGGGCTTCCTCCCAGGTGCTGGGCACCGGCTGGCCGAAGCGGTCGCCGCCAGTGGGCAGCTGACTGTTGTAGTCCTGGTAGGGAGCAGGCGGCCAGTTGCGGACTGGAGTCACAGCGGAAGCGCCGTTGCGGGACACAGGAAAACGATCGATGGGAATCCGGTACCCCTGGTTGCGCTGATAGCCCTGATACCCCCGGGAAAAGTCTTGAGCGGAGGCGGCGGAGGGCAGCACCAGGGAGGGCAGCAGGACGGTGAGGCCGCAGACCCCGGCAGCGAGCAGCAGGGGGAGCCGGCGAGTGGAGACGGTCATGGCGATCAAGCTGGAGGACAGCCCCGAAGGGATGCCATCAGCAAAGCCGCCAGGACCGCCTGAACTGCAACTGGGAATGGGGCCGACTGTGTCCGGATGCGTCCGCCGCAGACCAGCCGCCCGTGGACCTAGCGACCGCCCTGCTGCTTGAGGGCGTCAGTGACCTGCTTGACCACCGCGGCCGGCACCTCCTTGGGACAGAGCTCGACGGCACCGATCACCGCGGAATTCACCGAACCACGGCGCAGCTCTTCAATCGTGAGGGCCTTGGCACCCACCTGCTTGATCAGGCCGTCGTGCTGACCCTGGATCAGTTGGGCAATGGTTTCGCCGGCGATGCCCGCGGCCTTGTCGAACTCAACGCCGGCGCCCCGGGCAATGCAGACATTGACGGCGGCAATCCTGGTGTACAGCGACATCTCGCTTTCACTGGCGGGTGCCGCCTGGGCGGGCGTGGCTCCGGCAACGGCGGGAATGATCAGAGCAGCCAGCAACAGGAACCGGCGGAAGCGGTGCGTGAGGCGCAAGGAGAGCATGTTCATCAGACCCCATGCTGATGCACCGGGGCACGAACTTCAATCCGCAGGCAGCGGATCCCCCGGCCCCTCCAGGCGGATCTCATGGTGCGTCTCACTGATATCAAGTTCACCGTCACGCCAGGAGAAGATCGAGCAGGCCCGGATGCGGTCCTGATCAATCAGGCGGACGTGCTGCTGAATGTCCCAGTGCTGATGCTGCGACTCGAAGATCAGCTGGTGCTCATCCACCTGGCGGATCTGGGAGCGCATCGGCTGCTCCACGAGGTATCCCTGGCTGCGGCGCAACTGATGACCGCAGAGGTAGGCATCAAGTCGGCCCTCGCTCTGGTACTGGGGTTTGCGCCCATAGAAGCCATAATCCCGCTCCGGTGTCCAGCTGAAGCGGTAGGCCGCCTCCCCCTCCACTGGCCGCTCATAGGTTTCGATCCGCAGCAGCAGGTCGAGGCGCAGGGCCTCCTCCTCGCCCCGGAAGAAATAGAGACGGCGGGAGCGCCAGAGGCCGAGGTTGCGCGAGAACCAGCGGCGCAGGTTGCTGTCCAGCTGGATGCGGCTTCCCTGGGGGTCCCGCCGCGACGGTCCGGACGGGTCCAGCGGCACCCGCTCGGTGGATGGAGTCATGGGGAGGGGGATCTGCGGAAGGTCGAGCAACAGCCTTGTCATAGCCATCTCCCGGCCCAGCGATGGGCGCCATAGGGTGAGCACCACGATTTCGCCAGCCATCACGGTGCCCGAAGCGGTGAAAGCCGACCCCGGCAACAGCAAGGGCAATCCACCCGCCAGGCGACGCCCCCTGAAACTGCTGCTGGTGGCAGCCCCGCACCATCTGGCTTCCGCCGATCTGGGCGGAGTGCTGCACTATCTCGAAACTGGCGACTGCGGCTTTGAGGTGGCGCTCGAGCTGGCCGACCCGGCCCTGCGCCCTGAGCTGCTGGAGCTGCATCGCCTGGTGGCCACCCCCGCCCTGGTGAAGCTGGAGCCACCCCCCCGCCAGGTGCTGGCGGGGAATGCGGTGCTGGAGCAGCTGAAGGGCTGGCTGCCGCGCTGGCAGCAGCTGGAGATGGTCAGCGATCTGGGCATGAGCCTGCGGCCGGCCGAAATGGATGGCAGCCGCTCCCAGCGGGAGCTGCAACTGGAGGATCAGGTGCTGGTGCTGCGCCAGGAGAACGAAACCCTGATCGAGCGCCTGCGGGTTCAAGAGAGGCTGCTGCGCATGGTGGCCCACGAGCTGCGCACTCCTCTCACCGCCGCGAAACTGGCCCTGCAGAGCCTCCAGCTCGGCCACATCAACAACACCCGCTGCCGGGATGTGCTCGACCGCCGCCTCGATGACATCGAGCACCTCTCCAAGGATCTGCTGGAGGTGGGCACCACCCGCTGGGAGGCCCTGTTCAACCCCCAGCGGCTCGACCTGGCTCCGGTGGCCGCCGAAGCCATCCTGGAGCTGGAAAAGCTGTGGGTGGGACGGACCCTCCAGCTGATCACCGACATCCCCGCCGATCTGCCTGATGTCTTCGCCGACCAGCGGCGCATGCGCCAGGTGCTGCTGAACCTGCTGGAAAACGCACTGAAATACACCCCGGATGAGGGCGAAGTGACCCTTTCACTGCTGCATCGCACCAGCCAATGGGTGCGGGTGAGTATCTGCGATACCGGCCCAGGAATTCCCAGGGGCGAGCAGGAGCGGATCTTCCTGGAGCGGGTCCGACTCCCCCAGACCTCCAGCACCACCTCCGGCTTCGGCGTGGGCCTCTCGGTCTGCCGTCGCATCGTTGAAGTGCATGGCGGGCGGATCTGGGTGGTCTCCGAACCCGGAGAGGGAGCCTGCTTCCACTTCACCGTCCCGGTGTGGTCAGGGCAGAGCGCTCCCAGCCAGGTCGTCTCTCCTTGACGAAGGGACACTCCGACCCGTAGCGTCCACACAACGGAGACGGCGCCTGAAAACGCTCTTGCTCCGTGGCCTCGCCCCCATCGTCTAGAGGCCTAGGACACCTCCCTTTCACGGAGGCGACAGGGGTTCGAATCCCCTTGGGGGTATCACGTTCAGCTTTCATTGGCCACGGACTGAATCAGTCCATGGGATCGCAAGATTGTGGCCTTTGATCAGCAGCAGGCTCGGATCAAAAGGGCTGGTGAGGTTAATCCTGAGCCAGTGGGCAATCAGTCAGGCCAGACTGGAGCGGCGCAGAGCTTCCCGCTGTACGGCGCGCAGATTGGCGGCTAGGTCCTCGCGCAGGCGCTGCTCGATCAGCCCGATCGGCATGCCCTGACGTCCCTGAACGGTGAGTTCGTAGAGCAGGCGCGAACCAGTGGGTTCACCCCAGACCTGCCAGGCCCCCTCAAAACGACGGAAATCTCCCTGGCGCATGCTGAAACTGAGCAGGCCATCGTCATGGTGCTCACGCAGCTCCAGCTCGACGCGGGCACTGAAGCGCAGGCCGCAGAACTGCTGACAGCCCACCTGCTCCAGGCCCACGATGTTGCCCCGGCGCCAGAGCAGACGGGAGGTGGAGAGGTTGGGGATGAAGCGGCTGAGGTTCTCGTAATCGGTGAGAACAGTCCAGATCTGCTGGGGGGGAAGCTCCAGGCGCAACTGAACCGCCAGGCGCCGCGCGCCCTGGGGCAGACGCTCCATGTCCTGCTGGATCGTGTCCAGTGAACAGGTGTCCTGGCCGCTGGGAAGGCCCTGGATGGCGGGGGTTGTCAGAACCGAAAGCTGCGCCAATGGGGGGACACGAGTGATTCGGGGCAAGCCGGATCGATCCAGCCGAAGCCAAACCTAACCGCATCGGACGGTTCCCAGTGCGGAAAGGCCCACGCTCCAGCGGGCCCAGACCGTAGGCGTTGCCTATGATCAGGCCGGTTTTCCGGAGTTTGAGGGTTCATGCGCATCTCGACCGCAGCGCTTCGTCAGTCCGATGCCCGGATGTTCACCCTTGTGGTGCAGGGCCTCAAAGCGGCTGGAACGCGCACGGCGGAGCGTTGCTTCAGCATCCCTCTCTCCCAAATGCAGACCACCCTGCGCATGATCAATCAGCAGGGCGGACGTCTGCTCTCGGTCACCCCCACTGACCAGGTCTCGGCCTCTCCCGCGCCCGCCCCATCCGCTGCCAACGCCGCCCCAGCTCCCGTGACCACCCCCGTCAAGCACGAAGCACCCCCCGTCAACCTCTACAAGCCAAAGGATCCCTACTTCGGCACCGTGCTCGGAAACTATTCCCTGCTGGCCGAAGGGGCGATCGGCCGGGTCAATCACATCACCTTTGATCTCTCCGAGGGCAACCTCCACTACGTGGAGGGCCAGAGCATCGGCATCATTCCCGATGGTGTCGACAGCAACGGCAAGCCCAACAAGTTGCGCCTCTATTCGATCGCCAGCACCCGCCACGGCGACAACCTCGAAGCCAAGACCGTTTCCCTTTGCGTCCGCCAGCTGCAGTACGAAAAGGACGGTGAAACGATCTACGGCGTCTGCTCCAGCTTTCTCTGCGACATCGAACCCGGAGCCAAGGTGAAGATCACCGGACCGGTGGGCAAGGAAATGCTGCTCCCGCCCGATGAAGACGCCAATGTGATCATGCTGGCCACCGGCACCGGCATTGCGCCGATGCGGGCCTACCTGCGCCGCATGTTCGACGCCGGCGAGCGGGCCAAGAACCCCGCCTATCAGTTCCGTGGCAAGGCGTGGCTGATCATGGGCGTTCCCACCACCCCGAACCTGCTCTACGAAGAGGATCTTCAGGCCTATCAGGCTGAGTTCCCCGACAACTTCCGCTACACCAAAGCGATCAGTCGTGAGCAGCAGAATCCCAGCGGCGGCCGGATGTACATCCAGGACCGTGTGGCTGAGCACGGTGAAGAGATCTTCACCATGATCGAAGATCCCAAGACTCACGTCTACATGTGCGGTCTGCGGGGCATGGAGCCCGGCATCGATGAAGCCATGAGCAAGGCCGCTGAAGCCAAGGGCCTCAACTGGTCGGAACTGCGCCCCCAGCTCAAAAAAGCCGATCGCTGGCACGTCGAGACCTATTGAATCGGCGCCTTCCGGGCAGGTCGCTCCCCAGCGGCTTCCTGCTCGATCCAGCTTCAGCCCGCCTCTGTGGCGGGCTTTTTTTTTGCCGAAATCAGCACAGAGGGGAACCGCCCCTGCCCTTTGCTGGGTGTTCCCCGCTTTCGTGGGTAAACCAGTGTCACCAGCCGCACCTCCATGACCGTCACGCTCACCAATCCACTGAGGGTCGGGCTTCGCCAGGAGCGTGTGGTGTCGCCCCAGTGCCTGGTGATTTTTGGCGCCAGTGGCGATCTCACCCACCGCAAGCTCGTACCCGCCCTGTTCGAGCTGTTCCGCCAGCGGCGGCTACCCACCGAATTCGCCGTGCTGGGCTGCGCCCGGCGCCCCTGGAGCGACGAGGACTTCCGCGGCCACATGGCCGAAGCTCTCGGCGATCTGGTTCATGAGCACCGCGGTGCCTGGGACCAGTTCGCCGCCGGCCTCTTCTACGAGCCGGTGGACCTGCAGCAACCCGAGCACCTGGTGCGGCTGGCCCAGCGGCTGGAGGTGATCGACCGCCAGCGCGCCACCCGCAGCAACCGCACCTTCTACCTCTCGGTGTCGCCGAAGTTCTACGGCAGCGGTTGCAGCGCCCTGGCCGCGGCCGGGCTGCTCAGCGATCCCGAGCGCAGCCGGGTGGTGATCGAGAAGCCCTTCGGCCGCGACTACGGCAGCGCCCAGGAGCTCAACCGGATCGTCCAGGCCAGCGCCAAGGAGAGCCAGGTCTTCCGCATCGACCACTACCTCGGCAAGGAAACGGTCCAGAACATCCTGGTTCTGCGCTTTGCCAACACGATTTTCGAGCCGATCTGGAACCGGAACTACATCGCCAGCGTCGAGATCACCGCCGCTGAGACCGTGGGTGTGGAGGAGCGAGCGGGCTACTACGAAAGCTCCGGCGCCCTGCGGGACATGGTGCAGAACCACCTGACCCAGATGCTGGCGCTCACCACGATGGAGGCCCCGGGGCGCTTTGATCCGGAGGCCATCCGCAACGAAAAGGCCAAGGTGCTGCAATCGGCCCGGCTGGCCGATGAGCTCGAACCCTGGAACTGCTGCGTGCGCGGCCAGTACAGCCCTGGCGGCAGCGCCGAGCGCCCCCTGGCCGGCTACCGCCAGGAACCGGGGGTGAACCCGAACAGCACCACCGAAACCTATGTGGCGATGAAGCTGTTCATCGACAACTGGCGCTGGCAGGGGGTGCCCTTCTACCTGCGCACCGGCAAGCGTCTGCCCAAGCGCATGAGTGAAGTGGTGCTCACCTTCCGCGAGGCCCCGGTGCACCTGTTCGACGCCGCCGGCGGCAGCCCCACCGCCAACCAGCTGATCCTGCGCATCCAGCCCGACGAGGGGGCCGGGTTCCGCTTCGAAGTGAAATCCCCCGGCTCGGGCATGCGCAGCCGTCCGGTGGACATGCACTTCTCCTACGACGAATCCTTCGGTGAACCCTCCGATGAGGGCTACGTTCGCCTGCTCGCCGACGCCATGCTGGGGGATCCCACCCTGTTCACCCGCGGCGACGAGGTGGAGGCCGCCTGGCGGATGTACACCCCCCTGCTGGAGCTGATCGAGGACAGTCCCTGGCAGCTGCCCGTCCACCCCTACGAAGCCCGCACCTGGGGCCCCGCCGCCTCCGACAGCATGCTGGGCCGCGATGGCCTGATGTGGCGTCGCCCCTGACGCGAGCAGCACCGCAAGCACCCCTCCCCTGACGAGCCAAGCCCATGTCCCCCCAGCTCACGCTTCAGGCTCCCGTGGCCCTGCCACCCCCTGAGCTCACCGACTACCTCGACAAGCTCTGGAGTCACGATCTGGAGTCGTCCAGCGGGGCTTCCACCTTCACCCTGCTGGTGTGGCAGCCGGCCTGGGTGGAGCAGCATCTGGTGCGCACCGGGCGTCTGGATGGTCCTGTCACCGGCGTGGTGCGCAGCGAATTGCTCGAGGCCGCGCGCGAAGCCGTGCCTGCCTGCGACCTGCCCCTGAGCATCTCCCCCCTCTCGCCCAAGCTGGCCTGGGCCCTGGGTCAGCAGATCGGCAACCACCCGATCGAAGATCTGCGCGGCCAGCACATCGACTCCGCGATCAGCGCCTTCCAGCCCCGGCGACTGATCACTCTGGCACCCACCCTCAACCACGGCCAGCCCCTGGAAACCCTGGTGGCGGCCTACTGCCCGCTGCCGGGAGAGGGCACGGCCGCGGCCTGCGGCGATGTGGTGGTGCTGCGGGGTGATTTCGGCGCGCTGCAGCAGGGTCTGCAGTTGCTGCAGCCGCTCGTTCCCGCTGATCTGCCCTGCTGGGTGTGGTGGAACGGTTCGCTCGATGAGGCACCGGAACTGCTGGAGGCCCTCGCCGAACCGGGCCGCCGCCTGGTGATCGACACGGCCATGGGCACCCCGCGCCGTTGCCTCGATCTGCTGGAGAGCCGTGTGGCCAGCGGTGGGCCCGTGAACGACCTCAACTGGCTCCGGCAGCGGGCCTGGCGCGAATCGCTGGCCATGGTCTTCGATCCCCCCAGCCGCCGCGATGCCCTCAACCACGTGGTGCAGCTCGACATCGACGTGGAAGGCACCCATCCGGTGCAGGGGTTGTTGCTGGCTGCCTGGATGGCGGACCGCCTTGGCTGGCACTGGGTGGAGAGCCATGCGGCCCCGGGCGATGAGATCCGTGCCGAATTCGAACGCACCGATGGGGTCACCGTTCAGTTCCATCTCACCCCCGTGCCGGTGGGTGTGCCCAGCAGCCATCCGGGCAGCGTCGTCGGGCTGCGCCTGATCTGCAAACCGCCCGGCCGTCAGGCCCTCTGCGTGATCCTCTGCTCGGAATCGGGCGGTTGCATGCGCCTGGAGGCCGGCGGCATGGCCCGCATGGAGCTGGCCGAAGAAGTGGTGCCCATGGGCCACGCCACCGATGAATGGGAGATGGCCCGGCTGCTGGGCGGTGGTCACGATTCCACCAATCCCCTGCTGGCCACCGCCGCGCCCCTGGCTGCCAAACTGCTGCCCAACGCCTGACGGCCTGGGGCCTCGATGCCATGGCCTGCCTGATCGCCGCCCCCTGCAGCGGCAGCGGCAAGACTCTTCTGAGCCTTTCCCTCAGCGCCCTGCTGCGCCGAGGCGGGGCCAGTGTTCAGGTCTTCAAGGTGGGGCCCGACTACCTCGACCCCCAGCTGCTGGGGCGGGTGAGCGGCCGTCCCTGCCGCAACCTCGACCGCCTGCTCTGCGGGCAGGAGTGGCTGGAGCGGGCCTTCCACTGGTGGGGCCATCAGGCCGACCACTGCCTGGTGGAGGGGGTGATGGGTCTCTTTGACGGCCGCGGACCCAGCGCCGAGGGCAGTTCCGCCGAGGTGGCCAGCCTGCTGGGGCTGCCGGTGGTGCTGGTGGTGGAAGCCAGCCGCCAGACGGGCTCCCTGGCCGCCCTGGTGCGGGGCTTCCGCGATCACCAGCCGGGGCTGGAGCTGGCCGGAGTGGTGCTCAACGGCGTGAGCACCGAGCGCCATCGGGCCCTGCTCAGCGAGGCCCTCGCCTCGATCGCCATGCCCCTGCTGGGGGCCCTGCCCCGCCACCCCGACCTGAGCCTGCCCTCGCGCCATCTGGGGCTGCTGCCTCCCGATGAACTGCAGGACTTCCAGGCCAGAAGCGGCGAGTGGGCGGCCCTGGCGGAGCGCCATCTGGACCTGGAGCGGCTGCTGCCCCTGCTGGCGCCGCCGCCAGCCCTGAGCAGCGGCGAGGGCAGCGCCCGCGATCCCATCCGCTGGTGCCTGGAGCGCTCCGCGGCGGCACCGTCAGCCGTGGACGTCAAGAGCGGCGCAGAGCTGCCGGTGGCAATCGCCAGCGACGCCGCCTTTCACTTCCGCTATCCGGAAGCCACGGAGCTGCTCACGGCCCTGGGGGTGACTCCCGTTCCCTGGCAGCCCCTGGCGGATCAACCCCTCCCCCGGGGTTGCCGCGGGGTGATTCTGCCGGGGGGCTACCCGGAGCTGCACGCCGCCGAGCTGGCCGCCAGCCAGCGCAGCCAGGGGGAGCTCAGGCGCGCCGCCGCCGCCGGCCTGCCCATCTATGCCGAGTGCGGCGGCCTGCTGCTGCTGGGCCAGCAGCTGGAGGACCCCCAGGGTGAAGCCCATGCCATGGCCGGCCTGCTGCCGTTCAGCGCCCGACGCGGCTCCCTGCAACTGGGCTACCGCCAGGCCACCCCCCTGGGCGACGGCCTGGTGACCCGCCGGGGTGAGCCGCTGAGCGGCCATGAGTTTCATCGCTGGGAGCTGATCGACGCCGTGGTGGACGGCAGCGAACGGCTGTGGCAGCTTGAAGGCTGGGGTTGGGCACCGCGGCAGGAAGGATGGACGACACCGACGCTTCACGCCAGCTGGCTCCACCTCCACTGGGCTGGATGTTCGGCGATCTGCCGGCGGCTGCGCGACGCGGCCGCCCGGGCGAGTCCCCTAGCGCTGGCGACGGCAGCCGGGGGCAACGGGGGGGCAACGCCTCCGTGGAGCGTTGGCGCCTGATCGTGAGTGGCCGGGTCCAGGGGGTGGGCTACCGCCAGGCCTGCTGTCAACGGGCCCAGGCCCTTGGCCTGGGGGGCTGGGTCAGGAACCGCCCCGACGGCCGGGTGGAACTGGAGGCGGAAGGGTGCAGCCAGGTGCTGGAGCAGCTGAGGATCTGGTGTGAATCCGGCCCCGCCGCCGCCCAGGTGAGCAGCGTCAACGCGAGCGTGATTCCGCTGGCCGGTCAAGACTGGTTTGAGGTGCGCCACTGAACATCGAGTCGCCAGCCAGCGCTGAACTGTGGCTGCTGCGCCATGGCGCCACGGCCCGATCCTTGAGCGTGCTCGGCCGGGAGTGGGAGGAACCCGTCATCCTGCGCTGGAACGTTTCCTGCAGCGCCCCCGCCCCATGACCGATGCCACGCTCTGGGCCGAGCTGCTCGCCTACGGCAGCGGCATCAGCCTCAGCCCGATCCACATTGGCCTGCTGCTGCTGCTGCTGCTGGGGCCCGACCCCCTGCGCCGGGGCGGGCTGTTCCTGCTGAGCTGGATCCTGACCATCGCCACAGTGATCACCCTGCTGCTGACCGTGGGCCATGGTCTGCTGCTGACCATGGAGCAGGGCAGCGACCACCGCACCGGCCTGGATCTGATCGGCGCCGGGGCTCTGCTGGCCCTGGGGATCAGGGATCTGCTGCCCACCAAGGCCGGAGGCGAGGAACCCGCCGGCTGGATTCGCCAGCTGGATCGCTTCTGCACCCTGCCCCTGCCCCTGCTGATCGGCGTGAGTGTGGCGATCGAGCTGATCAGCCCCGACGACCTGGTGCTGCTGGCCAAGGGCGCGTCGGCTCTGCTGGCTGCAGGCCTGGGCCGCGGTCAGGAGGTGCTGCTGGCCGGCTTTTTCACCCTGGCGGCCAGCCTGCTGCTGCTGCTGCCCGTGCTGGGGATGGCCCTGGGCCGCGAGCGGATGCTGCCGCTGCTGCAGCGGGGCAAGCAGAGCCTCTACGCCAATGGTGAGCTGGTGATGGGCAGCATCAGCCTGGCCCTGGCCGCCTACCTGGCCTGGCAGGGCATCGAGGGTCTGCAGCTGGCCTAGGTGACCGCCGGCCCCTCGGCCAGGGCCTCCTGCCAGCGACGGCGATCCGTGGCGTCGCCGGGACCACCGGCCAGCCACACCCCGCGCCGGGCCCTGGTCACGGCCACATAGACCAGCTGGCGGCGCAGCCGCAGGTCGGAGGGCCAGAAGACATCGGCAGCGATGAACACCTCCCCGAAGCCGCTCCCCTGGGAGCGATGCACGGTGAGCACCGCGGCCGGCCCCAGGGACGCGAAGGCATCACGCACCAGGAAGTAACGACGCCAGAGGGAGCGGCCCTTGTCCTGGCCCGCCTCCCGGGCCTGGCTGCGCAACGAGGCCAGCACCGCCTCCAGCTGCTGCCGCGCGGCGGTGCCCACCGGCGGCAGCAGCCGCAGGCTCAGGGGGGTCTCGCCGAAGGCCACCTCCACCAGCTGGGTGTCGATCACAGGCGCCTCAGCGACGCCGAATTCGGCCAGATCGCAGCGCTCCGGGGTCACATCCCGCACCAGCAGCTCCCGGTTCGAGGCCAGCACCATGTCCGGCTCCTCGCCGCCCTCGGCCCCCTGGCGGCAGGCGGGCGCCATCACCGCCATGCGGCTGAGCAGCACCTCGCCGGGCAGCACCGGCAGCTGATCGGCCATGGCGCCGTGGATGGCGCGGCGGGCCAGGGGCACCAGTTGCTCCAGGGAGCGGTTGGTGTAGCAGAGGATGCGTGCCTGGTCGGGGTCGTCGCTGGCGGCGGCCCGGCGCAGGGCCGCCTGGGCGGCCGCCAGCCAGGCGCTGCGCTCCAGCACGGCCACATCCCCCTGGGCCGTCTGCCGCTGGGGCCCCACC
>NZ_JAHLYS010000030.1 GCF_025128055.1 Synechococcus sp. CS-1329
CTCACGATGCAGTCGGGTCTGGGGATCCACGGGGGATTGGATTGGTTTCGCAGCCCCAAGCTCCCATGGCTCCCCGCCCACCCAATGAGCTGAGACCCATGCTGTTGCAAGGGCTCTCAGAGATGTGTCGGTCAGTCAGGCTCGAACCAGGTGACGGGGTTGATCGGCATCGCGCGTCTTGCCGGGAAGCTGACGGGCAGTTTGTCAGCATGAACCGGTTTCCGGGCGTGGGCGGCACCAATGAACATCGACGGCAGGGCCTGGCGCACGATCTGGCTGGAGGAGGGCGGCCGCTCGGTGGGGGTGATCGATCAGACCCTTTTGCCCCACCGCTTCTCCACCCGCTCGCTCACCACCCTCGATCAGGCGGCCGAAGCGATCGCCACGATGGTGGTGCGCGGTGCACCACTGATCGGTGTCACCGGCGCCTACGGCCTGATGCTGGCCCTGCAGGTGGATCCAGGCGATGCCTCGCTGGCCGCTGCCTTTGAGCAACTCAACGCCACCCGCCCCACCGCCATCAACCTGCGCTGGGCGCTGGAGCGGGTGCGTGATCGGGTGCTGCCGCTGCCGCCCTCCGAGCGGGCCACCGCCGCCGCTGCCGCCGCCGCCGCCATCGCCGAAGACGACGTGGCCATGTGCTCGGCCATCGGTGATCACGGCCTGGCGCTCTTGCAGCGGCTGGCGGCCGAGCGGCCTCCCGAGCGACAGCACGAGCCCCTGAATGTGCTCACCCACTGCAATGCCGGCTGGCTGGCCACCGTCGACTGGGGCACTGCCCTGGCCCCCATCTACAAGGCCCACCGCGCCGGTCTGGCCATCCATGTCTGGGTGGATGAAACGCGCCCCCGCAACCAGGGCGCCAGCCTCACCGCCTTCGAGCTCGGCCGCGAGGGGGTGCCCCACACGGTGATCGTCGACAACGCCGGCGGCCACCTGATGCAGCACGGCCGCGTCGATGCGGTGATCGTCGGCACGGACCGCACCACCCGCACGGGGGATGTCTGCAACAAGATCGGCACCTACCTCAAGGCCCTTGCCGCCCACGACAACGGCGTGCCCTTCTACGTGGCCCTGCCCGCCTCCACGATCGACTGGACCCTCGCCGATGGCCTGGCCGAGATCCCGATCGAGGCCCGCTCCCCAGGCGAGGTGACCCAGATCCAGGGGCTGGCTTTGGCTGGTGCCGCCGCCGCAGAGCTGGTGACGGTGCAGCTGCCGCCCCGGGGCAGCGCCGGCTTCAACCCCGCCTTTGATGTCACCCCGGCGCGGCTAGTGACGGCCCTGATCACCGAGCGGGGCGTGGCGCCCGCCAGTGAAGCGGGCCTGCGGGGCCTCTATGGGCTGGAGGCCACCTGTTCAGAGCCATCGCCTGCGGCGAAAGTAGATCAGTAGGCCCACCCCGATCGTGAACATCACGGCCAGGGCTCCGTGGTATCCAAGACGCCAGCGCAGCTCCGGCATGTTCTCGAAATTCATGCCATACACCCCGGCGATGAACGTCAGTGGGATGAAGATCGATGAGATGATCGTGAGGGTTTTCATCACCTCATTCATGCGGTTGCTGAGGCTCGAGAGGTAGGTGTCGTGCATGCCGCCGAGGATGTCGCGGTAGGTCTCCACCATGTCGATCACCTGGATGGAGTGGTCGTAGAGATCGCGCCAGTACACCCGGGTGCTGGCGCTGAGCACGGGCGAAGCCCCTTTCTCGATCGCACTGATCAGTTCACGGCAGGGCCAGGCCGCCTTGCGCAGCGACAGCACATCGCGCTTGAGGTAGTGGATGTCCTGGATGTCATTGGGGCTGGGATCCTCAAGAATCTTGTCATCGATTTCCTCGATGCGATCACCGATCTGCTCAATGGCCCGGAAGTAGTGGTCCACCACCGTATCCATCAAGGCGTAGGCCAGGTAATCGGCGCTGAGGTGGCGGATCCGACCCTTCCCCTTCCTGATCCGCTCGCGTACTGAATCAAAGACATCCCCCTCATCTTCGAGGAAGGAGAGCACCACGTTCTGGCCCACGATCAGGCTGATGTGCTCGATGCTGATTGAGGCGCTGCTGCGCTCAAATTCCATCATTTTCATCACGACCAGCAGATAGTGATCAAATTCCTCCACCTTGGGGCGCTGGGTGGTATTCACCAAGTCCTCCAGCGTCATCGGGTGCAGGCCGAAGTGCTGGCCGAGGCTTTCGATCAAGGCCAGGTCATGGATGCCGTTGACATTGATCCAGGTCACGCTGTTGTCGGCGAGGGCCTGCTCGAAGCACTGGTTCAGATCCACATCCTTGGCTTCACTCAGCTGCTCGGCGTTGTAATCGAGGATGTCGAGCCGGGCGCGCTCGCACTTGCGCTCGCCCACGAACACCATCGTTCCCGGCGCCAGTCCGGCCTTGATGCCACGGCCCACCGTGCGCGCCCTGCGGCGCCGAATGGACCTGCTGCTGTTGGATCTCCCCATCGCCGCGCTGGCAGCTGCCGGCCCCAGAGGGCTCGATGCTGGCACGGTTTGGCCGCGGCGCCCTTCCCTAGCCTCCTGGCCATTCGCCGCCATTCCGCCGGATGCCGAGTCAGAACCGCTGGTCGCAGGCCGATGCCGAGGCCGCCGTGGCCCGCTATGGCGCCGCAGGCATCAGCCAGGACCTGGCCCTGCGCACCTACAGCGCTCGCCTGCTGGGCGCCGACCCCGATCTGGTGCTGCATGGCGGTGGCAACACCTCGGTGAAAACCACGGTCACGGGCCTGCTGGGGGAGACCATCCCGGTGCTGTGCGTCAAGGGCAGCGGCTGGGACCTGGCCACGATCGAACCTCCGGGCCACCCGGCCGTGCGCCTGGAGCCCCTGCAGGCCCTGCGGGTGCTGGAGCGCCTCAGCGACGAGGACATGGTGGCCGCCCAGCGCTGCAACCTGATCGACCCCGCCGCCCCCAACCCGTCGGTGGAGGCCCTCCTCCACGCTTTTCTGCCCCACAAATTCGTCGATCACACCCACTCGATCGCCCTGCTGGCCCTGGCCGATCAGCCCGAGGCCGCAGCGCTCTGCCGCGAGGTCTATGGCGATCGCGTCGCTCTCGTTCCCTATGTGATGCCTGGTTTCGCCCTGGCCCTGGCGGCGGCTGAGGCCTATGAGGCGGCCGAGCAGCGGGCCCGGGCCGCCGGCGTGGAGCTCGAAGGCATGGTGCTGCTGCAGCACGGGCTCTTCTCCTTCGGCTCCACGGCCGAGCAGAGCTACGGGCGGATGCTGGCCCTGGTGGGCGCAGCCGAACAGCGCCTGGCCCGGGTGAGCGCCCGCAGCCAGCCACGGCCCCTGTCGGAGCCTCCCATCCCCGCGGCGGCTGTGCTGCCGGTGCTGCGCGGCCTGCTCAGCCGGGCCGCCGAGGCCGAAGCGGCCCCCCGCCGCTGGTTGCTCGATCTGCGCACCTCAGAGCCAGCCCTGGCGGTGGTCAATGATCAGCGCCTGGCCACCTGGGCCAGCCGTGGTGTGGCCACCCCCGACCACGTGATCCGCACCAAGGCCCAGCCCCTGGTGTTGCCGCCCGCCTCCACTGATCTGGCCAGCTGGTCGGCCGCCGCCGCCACGGCGCTGGAGGGGTTTATCGCCGCCTACAAGGCCTATCTGGCACGCCAGAACGCTCGAGTGGGCGGCGGTCGCACACCGCTGGATCCGCTGCCGCGGGTGCTGGCACTGCCCGGCCTCGGGCTGGTGGGCCTCGGCCGCTCCGCCCAGGAGGCCGCTGTCACCGCCGACATCGCCGAGGCCTGGGCCCGCACCCTGCTGGCGGCTGAGGCCCTGGGCCGCTTCCAGCCCGTCGGCGAGGACGACACCTTCGAGATGGAGTACTGGAGCCTGGAGCAGGCCAAGCTCGGCAAGGCCAGGGACCTGCCCCTGGCTCGCCAGGTGGTGCTGGTGACCGGCGGCGCCGGCGCCATCGGCGCGGCCACCGCCCGCGCCTTCGCCCAGCGCGGCGCCGATGTGGCGGTGCTCGATCGCCTGGCGGAGCCGGCCCAGGCGGTGGCCGCCAGCTGCGGCCGCCGCGCCCTGGGTCTGGCCTGCGATCTCACCGATCCCCAGGCGGTGCGTCAGGCCCTCTCGGCGGTGGCGGCTCACTTCGGTGGCCTCGACATCGTCGTCAGCAATGCCGGTGCCGCCTGGAGTGGTGCGATCGCCGAGCTCAGCGATGCCGACCTGCGCGCCAGCTTCGAGCTCAACTTCTTCGCCCACCAGAGCGTCGCCCAGGCGGCGATGGCCCTGTTCCGCGCCCAGGGCCTGGGTGGTCAGCTGCTGTTCAACGTCAGCAAGCAGGCGCTCAACCCCGGCCCCGGTTTCGGTGCCTACGGCATCGCCAAGGCGGCCCTGCTGGCCCTGATGCGTCAGTACGCCCTTGAGGGCGGCGGCGAAGGGGTGCGCGCCAATGCCATCAATGCCGATCGCATCCGCTCCGGCCTGCTTGATCAGGGCATGATCCAGAAACGCTCCGCCGCCCGGGGGGTCAGCGAGGAGGCCTACATGGCCGGCAATCTGCTGGGCGAAGAGGTGCGGGCCAGTGACGTGGCCGAGGCCTTTGTGGCCCTGGCCCAGCTGGAGCGCACCACCGGCGCGGTGCTCACCGTGGATGGGGGCAATGTGGCGGCGATGGTGCGCTGATGGCCTCAGGCGGCCGATCGCGAGCCGGCCATCAGGGCCAGCCCCAGGCCTCCCCAGAGCAACACCAGCGCCAGGCAGAGACCGGTCCAGGCCGGCAGCCCCCAGCTGCTCACCGCCAGCGGCGCCACCACCGTGATCACCCCGCCGGCCACGATCGGCTGCAGCAGCAGTTGCTTGATGGAAAACGGCTGCAGGGCCTCGCTGCGATCCAGGGGATCAGCCATGCGCAGCAGCAGCAGACCGCTGGCCGCCACGCCTGTGGCCTGGCCGAACTCGATGATCGCCCGCTCGAACCAGGCCGAGGGCAGGATGCGCGGGGCCAGCAGCAGCACCACCCCCAGATTCCAGGCCAGGCCGGCCAGGGCCAGGGTCGTGAGCGACACCCAGTCGTGGGCCAGCAGGGTCAGATCGAGGCAGGCCGTGGCTGCGGTGATCAGCAGATCGGCCGACACCGTGCCCAGACGGTTCTGCACCCGGGTCGAGACCCAGTGGTCCTTGCCGGATCGCTCCAGCAGCCAGCGCACCAGCAGAGACCCCACCAGGGCCAGGGGGAAGACCGGGAACACATCGATCACCATCGCCAGCCCACCGCCCACGTGGTCGGCCACCAGTCGCAGGCCGGCCAGGGCCACCACGCCGATGGCCACCGCGATCCCCGTCAGGGCCAGGTTCAGGGCCAGGGCCGGAAACCTCAGCTCCGGCGGTGGCGGCAGCGGCAACATGGCCTGGACCGGGGCGCCGTCGTCTGGCTCCGCTGGGGCACTGCGCTCCGTCTCAGGTGGGTTCTCCACGCCTGAGGCGATCGTGGAGCCCCCCATCAGCCAGCCCCGGCTGCGGGCCAGCAGCACCACCAGCCCCCCCACCACCGTGGAGATCAGCAGCCCCACCGTGGCCATGGCCAGACCCAGGGCCTCACCGCCTTCAAAACCCAGGCTGGAGTAGCTGGCGCCCATGGCGGCGGCCGAACCGTGGCCGCCCTCGTAGGCCACCTCGATCAGACAGGCCATCAGCGGATGGACCCCCAGCAGCGGTTGCAGCACCAGCAGCACCACCAGGCCACCCACCATGTATTGGCCGAAGGCCAGGGTGAGGGCCAGCAGCACCTGCGCCGAGAGCGGCCGCCACAGCCCGGCCAGCTTTGGCAGGGGTTTGGCCAGCAGCAATGTGGCGAACACCAGGGTCAGCAGCACCATCGGCAGCTGCTCCCAGATGTCGATCACTGGTTGGCTGAGCAGGGGCAGCAGCCCCACCGGCGCCACCATCAGGCCCAGCACCCCGGCCAGCAGGGCTTCGGGAATGCCCCAGTGGCGCAGACCGAGCACATCGCCGAGGCTGCGGCCCACCACCAGCACCAGGCCCAGGGCCACCAGCGCCACCGCCGGGGTTTCGACGGCCTCCACCAGAATCCTGACGCTGACGGGGATGAAGGGCATCAAAGGGCGAGGTGCTGACGGAAGAAGGTTTCCGTGGACTCCAGTACCTCAATCTGCACGGCGCCATTGCGGAATCCATGCCCTTCAGCGGTAAAACGATGCAGCTCCACCGGAATCCGCTGGGCGGTGAGCGCCGCCACGATCCGCTCGGTCTGCTCCGGGGGCACCACCCGATCCTGAAGACCCTGAAAAAAGATCACCGGGCAGCGGATCTGTTCGGCATGGCGCAGGGGCGAGCGGGCCTCGTAGGTGGCACGCTCCTGCGGCCATGGCCCCACCAGGCCGTCGAGGTAGCGGGCTTCGAAGCGGTGGCTGCTGCTGGCCAGGCCGCTGAGGTCGGCCACGGCGTAGCGGCAGGCACCCACACGGAAGGTGTCGCTGAAGCAGAGCGCGGCCAGCACGGTGAACCCTCCGGCGCTGCCCCCCTCGATCGCGATCCGCTCGGGGCTGGCGCGGCCTGCCGCCACCAGGGCCCTGGCCGCCGCGGCGCAGTCGACCACGTCCACCACACCCCAGAGCCCGTCGAGCCGTTCGCGGTAGGCCCGCCCGAAGCCCGTGGAGCCGCCGTAGTTCACATCCACCACGCCCCAGCCGCGGCTGGTCCAGAACTGGATCGCGGGGTTGAGGCCGGTGCGGGCCATGGCCGTGGGGCCGCTGTGGCCCTTCACCAGCAGCGGCGCTGCGGGGCTGCCTCCATCCTGCGGGGGGTAGTACCAGGCGTGGGTGGGGCGGCCGCCGTAGCCCTCGAACCAGAGCGCCTCAGCCACGCGGCCGCCCGACGCCTGCTGGGCCGGGGTTGCCTGCAGCCCAGCGGCCACCTGGTGCCGCCAGCGGCCGCTGACCAGATCCAGGCTGAGCAGACCCGCTTCGGTGCTGCCGCTGGCGGCCACGGCCACCAGCTGGCCGTCCTCGGCCCAGAGCCCCTCGAGATCATCGAAGGGGCAGTCCATCGGCTGCCAGCTCGCCGGAGCCTGCTCGGCCTCGCCAGCTGAGCCAGCGGTGCCAGGCAGCACGCGGCCCAGCTGCCAGCGGCCTTCGACGCAGGCGGCGGCCACCAGCTGGTGGCCGTCCCAGGCCGTGGTGCGCATCCCGTACACCCACTGCGGCATGGCGAACTCGGCCTCCATCGGCAGCAGGGGCTGCCAGGCCCCCGGGCCAGTGGTCCGCAGCCGCTCCAGGTTCCACCAGCCGTTGCGGTCGTTGGCCACCACCAGGTCCCCGCTGGCCAGCCACAGGGGCTGGAAGACCGAGCAGGCCTCCGGCTGCCCCGCGGCGCCGGAGCCGGCGACCAGTCGCGGCGGGCCCAGGTGGCCTTCGGGCTCCACGTCCGCCAGCCAGAGCTGGCTGCGGTCCCAGGGCATGTGCGGCTGCTGCCATTCCACCCAGGCCAGCTGGGCGCCATCGGGGCTGAGCGCGGCGTAGCCACAGAAATCGAGGGCTCGGCGCAGCAGCAGCGGCCCGCCCCCCTCCAGCGGCACAGCCACCAGCTGATCAACGGCGCCGGCCTCCATCACCCCGATCCAGCGCTGCCGCCGTGCATCGATCAGCCCGTCGGCGAAGTCCCGCTCCCCCGGCTCGGTGAGCCGCATCGGCGCCTCCCCGGGTCGGTCGGTCTCCAGCCGCCAGAGGCAGCGATCGCCATCGTTCACCACCACCACCCGCTCCCCGCCGCCGGGCCTGGCGGCCCCCCGCTCCACCGCCACCACGCCGCCGCCGTAGTCATGGACGCGGCTGCGCAGGTTCCAGTCGCCGGGGGTGAGCTCGATGGCGCCGGCTGTGGGCGCGGGCCTCAGCATCAAGGTGGTGCGCCCCTGCTCGGCGGGACGCTGCTCCAGCCAGAACAGCCGGCCACGGTGCAGCTGCGGTTCCTTGATCCGGGGTGTGTGTCCCACCACCGCCGCCGCCGCCAGGGGCCGGGCCCAGCTGGCGGCCGGATCCCCGCCTGCACCCCGGGCTGAACCGTGCTCCACCAGCGGCTCCTACAATCTGACCATCGTTTCAGGTGACGCTTTGGCCAGCAGCTTCGCCAAAATGGCCCGCCAGGCGGAGCAGACCAGCCGCACGGTCCAGGTGCCCAAGGAGGTGCTTGAGTCCCCGCCGCTCACGATCCACACGCTGGGCGATCAGGTGCTGCGCCAGCCCGCCAAGCGCATCAGCAAGGTGGACGACTCGGTGCGCGAACTGGCTCGCGACATGCTGCGCAGCATGTACAGCGCCCACGGCATCGGCCTGGCGGCACCCCAGGTGGGCGTGCACAAACAACTGCTGGTGATCGACCTCGATCCCGAAAATCCGGCCACGCCACCGATGGTGCTTGTGAACCCGGAGCTGAACGGCACCAGCGCCGCGCTCAACACCTACGAGGAGGGCTGCCTGAGCATTCCTGGTGTTTATCTCTCCGTGGTGCGCCCGAGCGAGGCGGAGGTCAGCTACCGCGATGAGCAGGGCCGTCCGCGCCGCCTCAAAGCCGATGGCCTGCTGGCCCGTTGCATCCTGCACGAGATGGACCACCTTAAAGGGGTGCTCTTCGTTGACCTGGTCGGTGATGAGCTCAGCCTCAACGAGGAGCTCAAGGATCACGGCTTCCGCCGTGATGATGTCCACTCCCAGCGCTGATTCCCCATGCCGATGCAACCCCTCGCCGGGGTCTTTCTCGGGCTGGCCTGCCTGCTCGGCATCGCCGCCACCGGCTCGGTCTTTGAGCTCTCCTACGGCGAGCCCGACCTGGGGGTGCTCACCACCCGACTGATTCTGGCGGCCTGTCTGCCGGGCACGGTGATCAGCCTGTTGGTCGCAATTCGTCTCAACAAGGCCAGTTGAGTGGCCTGGCGTCCCTGGATCGCACTTCTACGATCGGGCTCCATTGCTCCCTTCAACGATGCGTCTCGCGCCACTGCCGCCCGTCTTGAAAACGCTCCGCACGCTGGTGCCCTCCCTGCCGGTGCTCCTTGGCCTCGGAGCCTTCGGACCCGCTGAGGCCCAGGCCGCTCTCTTCAACGCCCTGGAACTCGATCAGTCGAAGTTCGTGCTGGTGGCGGCACCGATCGGCGACGGCCTGCGGGCCCAGCTGAACATCTACGAGCAGGTGAGCGACCGCCGCCCGTGCTTCTCCACCAGCGGCTCGTCCCCGGCCCGGGTGGAGCCCCTGCTGGGCAGTTTCGACTTCACCGGGATCTGCTCGCGTTACCTCGATGCCAACGGCTACTCCCTGCGGGTGGGCGGCAGTGATCTGGGCACCGTCTACCGGCTGAGCGTGGTGCGCCAGGGCAGTGACAACATCCTGCTGGCCGCTCCGGGCCGCAACCAGGGGGGGCCTGAGATGGTGGTGGCCCGCACCCAGGGCCACAGCGATGGCTTCCTGCAGTTGGTGCCCGAGCCCGGCTGGAGACTGATGCGCCGTCAATTCGGCACCCGTGCCCTCGGCCACGTCTATCTCTACCGGGACACCTGGCCTGGCCAGGAGGCCAACCAGCCGGAGGCGGCCCTGCCAGGCACCAGCGATCCCGCCCCCGGCTCCCAGTGGCCTGATGCCGTAGCCCCTGCGTCCCTGGTTCCACCGCCGGTCGTCCCTGCCAGCGCCCAACCCAGGCCCTGATCAGGCCCCGCTGGGTCGATTGCTACATTGACGTTCAACTAGCCCCACTGCGTGGTTCATGACCCAGGTCACCGTCGGCGAAAACGAAGGCATCGAATCGGCCCTGCGCCGCTTCAAGCGGCAGGTGTCCAAAGCCGGCATCTTCGCCGACCTCAAGCGCCTGCGTCACCACGAGACGCCCACCGAGAAGTACAAGCGCAAGGCCCAGCAGCGCCGTCGCCGTCGTTGATCGGCTTCGCTCAGCTCTGGTGCTCTCGGCAGATCTGGTCGAAGGAGCGGTAGGTGAGGGCCTCGGCCAGATGCTGAGGCCCCACGGCGCCGGTTTCCTCCAGATCAGCCAGGGTGAGGGCCACCCGTAACAGCCGTTCGCCGCCCCTGGCACTCAGGCTGCGTTGGCTGATGGCCTTCTGCCACAGCTGCAGCGATCCGGCTTTGAACTTCACCAGCTTTCTGAGGCTTGAGCCCGGCAGCTGTCCATTGGGTCTGCCACCTGGATTGCGCTGCGCCATTCTCTGCCGTGCCTGCAGCACCCTGGCGGCCACCACCGCTGAGCACTCGGGCTGCTGTGCCGGCCCCTGGGCTGATTCAGCCCCCAGGCCGTAGCTGCGCGCCAGAGCGCCGGGCTCCAGGCGGCCCATCACCACCTGCAGATCGAGGCGATCGAGCAGGGGACCCGAGAGCCGTGACCAGTAGCGGCGCTGCAGCGCTTCGCCGCAACCGCAGGGACGCTCTGGATCGCCGAACCAGCCGCAGGGACAGGGGTTTGTGGCGGCCACCAGGGCTGCCCGGCAGGGGAAGCGGCTCTGCTGCCTGGAGCGGCTGATCCACACCTCTCCTTCCTCCAGGGGTTGGCGCAGCTGCTCCAGCACCTCACGGCGAAACTCCGCCAGCTCATCGAGGAAGAGCACGCCGTGGTGGGCCAGTGACAGTTCTCCCGGCCTGGGCATGACGCCGCCTCCCACCAGGGCCGTGGCCGTGCAGCTGTGGTGGGGCGCCCGGAAGGGCCGCGAACCGATCAGGGCCCCACCGTCGCTCAGCAGCCCGGCCACGGAATAGAGCTGGGTGAGCTCCAGGGCCTCCTGGCGGGGCAGGGGCGGCAGCAGGCCCGCCAGCCGCCGCGCCAGCATGGTTTTGCCGCTGCCCGGTGGACCCACCAGCAGCAGGTGATGGCCGCCGGCTGCGGCGATCTCCAGGGCCCGGCGCCCGTGGGCCTGACCGATCACCTCGGCCAGATCGGGCTGGGCGGCCCCAGCCCGCGCCCGCGCAGGTGCCGGGGCCGGAATCCCCTCTGGGTCCGCCAGCCAGCCCATCAGCTGCCCCAGATCAGCCGCCGGCCACACCGCCAGCCCCGACACCAGCGCCGCCTCGCCGGCATTGGCCCGGGGCACCACCAGCGCCCTGG
The DNA here is from genome assembly GCF_025128055.1 of Synechococcus sp. CS-1329. Classification (GTDB taxonomy): domain Bacteria; phylum Cyanobacteriota; class Cyanobacteriia; order PCC-6307; family Cyanobiaceae; genus Regnicoccus_A. The sequence continues at coordinate 11,077 of NZ_JAHLYS010000030.1, forward strand.
CCCCGCCCCGCTGGGCGGCCAGAGCCAGGGCCATCACTCCGCGCACCGGCCGCAGGCTGCCATCGAGGCCCAGCTCGGCGGCGCTCCAGATCCCCGCCATGCGCTCGGGTGCCAGCTGGCCCGAGGCCAGCAGCAGCCCCAGGGCGATCGGCAGATCAAAGGCCGGCCCCTCCTTGCGCAGATCCGCTGGGGCCAGGCTCACAATCACCCGGGTGAGGGGCACGCGGAACCCGCTGTTGCGCAGGGCCGCCCGCACCCGCTCGCGGGCCTCACGCGCGGCCGCCTCCGCCAGACCGACGATCTGAAGGCCCGGCAGGCCGGGGGCGATATCCACCTCCACCGCCACCTCCCTGGCTTCCAGGCCCTGCAGGGTGGCGCTGCTGCAGCGTGCCAACATCGGCGCTCGGGCGGCTTACACCCAGTCAGTGCCCTGCCTGTCCCATCCCCATCCGTTGCCGGGTTCCGGCGGAGGCGCCATGGCCGAGAGCGACACGATCTTCGCGCGCATCCTGCGGGGTGAGATCCCCTGCGATCAGGTCCATGCCGACGACCTCTGCCTGGCCTTCCGCGACATCCAGCCCCAGGCGCCGGTGCATGTGCTGGTGATCCCGCGCGAGCCCCTGGTGAACCTCACTGACGCCGAGCCCCGTCACCAGCTCCTGCTGGGGCATCTGCTGCTGGTGGCGGCCCAGGTGGCGAAGCAGGAGGGCCTGGTGGGATGGCGCACGGTGATCAACAACGGCGCAGAGGCGGGCCAGACGGTCTTTCACCTGCACGTGCATGTGATCGGTGGCCGTCCCCTGCTCTGGCCTCCCGGCTGACGCCCGCCAGCGGCGACAATGGGCTGACCCGCAACCGTTCATGAGTCCCCTGAAGGCCCTTCGCGAGCAGTTGGCCAAGCTGCAGCGCCTGGCCCAGCCCTACTTCCTGCCCCTTGACGAGGGGAGTCGCGGCAGCGGCCAGTTCTTGCTGCTGGTGATCGCCCTGCTGGCGGTGGTGGTGGGACTCACCTTGGTGCTGCTCACCGGGACGGTGGCCGCCACGGGTGCCTGGATCCCCGAGCTGCGCAACCGCTTCCTGCCCGGGGTCCCTGAGCAGGTGGCGGCGATCTGGAACGGACCGATCGGCGCGGTCGTGATGGTGTTGTTCGTCGCCGGCCTCGCCTGCTTCGTGGCCCTGCGCAGCAAGCTGCGCCAGGGACGCTGGCTGCCCTGGGTGCTGCTCGGGGTGATCGCCCTGCTGATCCTGGTGATCAATGGCATCAACGTAGGCATCAGCTACATCGCCCGGAACATCGACAATGTTCTGGTGGCCTACAAGGAGGAGGAGTTCTGGAAGATCGTTGCGATCTATGCCTTCTGTCTGGTGCTGGCCCTGCCGATCCGTGCCATCCAGAGCTATCTGATCCCCAAGCTGGGCCTCATGTGGCGGGAATGGCTGAGTGGCCGCATGCTGGGCCGCTACCTCACGAACCGGGCCTACTACGTTCTCAATCCCAACGACGAAAGCATTGAGGAGATTGACAACCCGGACCAGCGGATCTCCCAGGACGCGGCGAGTTTCACGGCCACCAGCCTGAGCGTAACGGTGGAAATCATCGCCGCCTTGCTCACCTTCTTCAGTTTCATCATCGTTCTCTGGAGCATCAACCAGACCCTGGCTCTCTGGCTGCTGGCCTATTCGGTGGGCGGCACAGCTCTGATCGTGTTCGCCAGCCGCAAGCTGGTGAACCTGAACTATCAGCAACTCAAGCTGGAAGCCGATTTTCGTTACGGCCTCGTCCACATCCGCGACAATGCCGAATCGATCGCCTTCTACCGCGGGGAGCGCCAGGAGCAGAAGGAGGGCGAACGCCGCCTCGACGGGGTGATCGTCAATTACAACCGGCTGATCATCTGGGAAGCCCTGATCCAGGTGATCCAGCGCTCCTACGACTACTTTTCCCGCTTCCTGCCCTGGTTGGTGATCGCGCCGATCTATTTCGCCAAGCAGGTGGATTTCGGCGTCTTCGGTCAGGCCAGCATCGCCTTCTCCCAGGTGCTGTTCTCGGTCAGCTACATCGTCAACAACATCGACCGGCTGGCCGCCTTCTCCGCCTCCATCAGCCGTCTCGAGGGTTTCCAGGGCAAGGTGGAGGCGATCAGTGCCGAGATGGCCGAGTTCATGGCCGCCGAGCAGGCCTCCGCCGGAGGGGCCATGGGTGCCGCCGCCGCGGCCGTCCGTCCCGAGTCGATTTTGGTGAGCCACGTTGATCTGGTGCCACCCCGCACCAGCCGCATGCTGGTGCGCGATCTCAGCCTGGAAGTGACGGCCCACCAGCGTCTCCTGGTGGTGGGCCCGTCGGGCTGCGGCAAAACATCATTCCTGCGGCTCGTCAGTGGGCTCTGGCCGCCGGCCGCAGGCCATGTGCAGCGCCCGCCGGTCGGCGAGCTGATGTTCATTCCCCAGAAGCCCTACATGCTGCTGGGCAGCCTGCGGGAGCAGCTCTGCTACCCCCAGCCCGCCGATCGCTTCAGTGACGGCCAGCTGCGCCATGTGCTCGAGGAGGTGCGCCTGCCGGATCTGGTGCGCCGCTACCCCGATCTGGACATCAAACAGGACTGGCCTCGTTTGCTGTCGCTCGGCGAGCAGCAGCGCCTGGCCTTCGCCCGGCTGCTGCTCAACTCCCCCCGCTTCGTGGTCCTCGACGAGGCCACCAGCGCCCTTGACGTGGCCACCGAAAAGGCCCTGTACGACCTGCTGGTGGAGCGCGAGATGGCCTTCGTGAGCGTCGGTCACAGGCCCACCCTGGTGGCCTTCCACGACACCGTGCTCGAGCTCGACGGCCAGGGCGGCTGGCGGCTGCTCCCAGCCAGCGGCTATGACTTTGGTCGCAACAGTGAGACCTGATGACATCTCCAGTTCCCTCCACCAGTGCCACCACCTCCGATGTGCCGGCCTTCGGCTGGAGCGGCTACGCGGAGCGGGTGAATGGGCGCTTTGCCATGCTCGGCTTTGCCGCCGTGCTGCTGATCGAGGCCCTCAGCGGCGACACCTTCCTGCACTGGGCGGGTCTGGTGCCCTGAGGCTTCAGGGCAGCTCGATCAGATCCACCTGCCAGAGCCCGCCGCGGCTGACCTGCACCGCCAGCACACGGCCGTCGGCGGCCAGCTGCAGCTGGCGGGGCACCCCGGGTGGATCCAGGGGCAGGGGCTGCAGGCTTTGCCTGCTGCGGCTGTAGAGCGCCAGTTCGGTGCGGCCGTCGCGCTGACGAATCAAAGCGATCCGCTCGCCGCTGGCATCGACACTGACGTTCAGGGTCTGGGCATCGGGCCGGTTCAGCCCCGGCAGGGGAACGGGCCGGTTCAGCTCCAGGTCGATCAGCTCCACCCGCTCCCGCCCGTCGCGGCCGCTGACCAGAGCCAGCCAGCGGCCGCTCAGGGACGGATCGCGGCTGCTGCCGTTCTGCTCCAGCCGTTGGTTGATGGCCGGCAGGGGCCGCAGGGGAGTGGCCGCACAGGCTGTGAGCAGGCCTGTGGCCAGCAGGAGCAGGGTTGCGCCCAGCGCGCCCAGCGCGCCCAGCGGCAGTGGGATTCGCTCTGAGGCTGTCATGGCCTGGCTCCGGCTGGGGTGCGCAGCAGCGCCCCGGCGGGCGGATCCACCTCCAGCACCCCCCCCAGCTCGAACACCTCCACCCGCCAGCGCCCGGCGGCCACCAGTTCCAGGGCCAGCCGCTGGCCATCGGGGGCCAGCGTCAGCCGCACCGGTTCGCGTCCGCCGGGCAGCGGCAAGGGCAGTAGCCGGTTGGTGAGGCGATCCTCGATCACCGCCTGGCGTCTGGCGCCCCGCTGCACGATCACGGCCAGGTAACGGCCTCTCCAGCTCAGGGATGGGGAGCTGTGGGGCTGCCAGCGGCTGAGGTGGCGCAAGGGCAACACCCGGCCAGTGCTGCGCTCCTGCAGCAGCACAGTGGCGCGCCCCTGGCGTTCGATGACGCTGGCCAGCAGGCGACCATCACCGCTGAGGGCTGGATCCTGTCGGCTGAGGTTGGCTGCCCAGCCAGCGGCGGGAGCAGGCCGGGACCGTCGAGCCCAGGGCAGGGAACAACCCCCCAGAGCCATGGCCAAGGCCATGGCCGTCGCCGCCAGGGAGGCGGCCTTCGGCGGGGTGATCAGCTGTCGAAACGGGAGCTGTTGTCCCTGGGCCGGTTGCTGGAGGGGGTGGGCCGCAGGGGAGTGAAATCGGCGTCGCTCACGGGGACGACAGGACTGCCAGCGGGGGGTTTGGCGCTGGAGCTGGCACCGGCTGGAGCGGCCGCTGCGGCTGGACTGTTGCTGGGGTTGGTGTTGGAGCGGCCGCGGATGGGGGTGCCCATGGGAACGCCAGGGGGAGGCCCGGAAGCCTGATCCGAGGCTCCGGCAGGGCCTGGTCGACGGCTGGAGCGCGGCATCGTCTCGGAGCTGGGTACCGGCCGGCTGCCGCGACGTGGTTCAACCCCGCTGTCGCGCTCCCGACGGCGGGAGCCGAAGGCCGGGCCGGAGGCTGGAGCGCCGGCTGAGGAATAACTGGCTGACGAAGGGCCGGAGGCCATGGCACCGCGGGAGGCGTAGGTCTCGGGTTCCGGGCGGGGGCTGGATTCGTCCTGCGCCCGCCAGCTGTCCTCAGGTCCCGAGCGTCGGCTGGCGGCCCGCTCGGGGATGGCCGGCCTGGCGGCCTCGCGGCGGGGCCTGTAGAAGCTGGGATCTTCCTCGGGTTCCTCGCTGAGGGGGGAGCGGATCCGCCTCCTCAGGGGCTGGGGCTCCTCGAAACGCTCCACGTCGTCATCCCAGCCGGTACGGCCGCCAACCCTGGGCCTGGCGGGCAGGGGCTCGTCGTCGTCGAAGTAGGAAGAGCGCCGCGCCTGCTCGGTGGTGACGCCTCGCAGGCGCACGCTTTCGTAGGCGAAGAAGACGGTGGTGCCTGCCAGGAGGAACTGGCCGAACTGAAGGATCGGATCGAGCCTCCAGCCCTGGAAGAAGAGAATCCCGCCGCAGAGCAGGCCAACGGCCGCAAAGAAGACGTCATAGTCGCGGGCGAGGGCTGGCTTGAAGCTCCTCATGAAATAGAGGAACGCACCACCGACGGCCAACACGATGCCGACGATGCTGGCCCAGTTCAGGCTGGCATTGACCACGTCTGAAACCTCAGGCGAACGACTTGGTCCGTTCGCCAGGGGTGAACGGCTGCACCCACTTTAGGCACGTGAGCCGGCAGAACCAGGGTCCGCTCAGAGCTTGCGGTCCACCTGGTCGCTCTGGCTGATCAGCACCAGAGCGATGCTGACTGGGATCACCACAATCATCGCCCCGTAGACGAGGCTGCTGAGAAAGTTGGAAAGGGAAGGGGTCATGGCGCCATGAGGTCCGGCTGGGATCTTAGGCAGAGGCGTCCACTTCCTACGATGGGACCACCGCTGCTTACCGCTTTGTGACGGCCGATTCCCTCCTGGCCTCTGCCCTGCCGTTGCTGCACACCGTTTTGGCCCTGGCCCTGGCGGCCTGGACCCTGCTCTTTCTGTTTCGCATCGTGCTCACCTGGTATCCGCAGGTGGACCTCAACCGTGGCGCGATGCGGCTGATCGGTTGGCCCACCGAGGGGTTGCTGCGCCTCAGCCGCCAACTGATACCCGCCATCGGCGGTGTCGACGTGACCCCGGTGATCTGGGTGGGGCTGATCAGCCTGCTGCGGGAGCTGGTGGTGGGTCAGCAGGGCCTGCTCACCCAGGTGATGCGCCAGAGCCAGTCGCTGGCCTGATCGAGGGCTCAGGCCAGAGGCCGTCGCTTCGAGGCTGAGTCAGGCCCGGGGTTCCGCTGGCGGCAGCATCTCCTGCTCCACGAACTTGGTGTGCACATCGCCGCGCTGGAACTCGGGCCGATCCAGCAGCGCCAGGTGGAAGTCGATCGTGGTGGGGATGCCTGTGATCGCACATTCGCTCAGGGCCCGGCGCATGCGCCTCAGGGCTGCCTCGCGATCGAGCCCCCAGACGATCAGCTTGCCGATCAGTGAGTCGTAGAAGGGGGGGATCTCGTAGCCCGTGTACACGTGGCTGTCGACCCGCACCCCTGGACCCCCCGGGGGCAGCCAGCCGGTGATCCGGCCCGGGGCCGGCCGGAAATTCTGCTGGGGGTCTTCGGCGTTGATGCGGCATTCGATCGCATGGCCCCGCAGCTGCACGTCCTCCTGGCGCATGCTCAGGGGCTCGCCGCCGGCGATGCGCAGCTGCTCGGCGATCAGATCAAACCCGGTGACCATCTCGGTGACGGGATGCTCCACCTGGATGCGGGTGTTCATCTCCATGAAATAGAAGCTGCCGCTGCGATCGACCAGGAACTCGACGGTGCCGGCGCCTTCGTAGGTGATGCTGCGGGCCGCGGCGATCGCCGCTTCGCCCATGCGCCGGCGCAGCTCCGGATCCAGGGCCGGGCTGGGGGCTTCCTCCAGCAGCTTCTGGTGGCGGCGCTGGATCGAGCAGTCGCGCTCACCGAGGTGCACCACGTTGCCGTGGCGGTCGGCCAGGATCTGCACCTCGACGTGGCGGGGCCGGTCGATGAACTTCTCCATGTAGAGGCCAGGGTTACCGAAGGCCGCTTCCGCTTCCCCCTGGGCGGCTTTGAACAGCCCTTCGAGCTGCTCGGGCTCCTGCACCAGACGCATGCCCCGCCCGCCACCGCCGGCCGTGGCTTTGATCATCACCGGGAAGCCCATGTCTGCCGCCAGCACCGAGGCTTCCTGGGCGTTCTCCAGCAGACCCTCACTGCCGGGAATGGTGGGGACGCCCACCCGCTGCATGGTGGTCTTGGCGGTGGATTTGTCCCCCATGGCCCGGATCGCCTCGGGGGAGGGACCGACGAAGGTGAGGCCGTGGGCGGCGCAGATTTCGGCGAAGCGGTCGTTCTCGGCCAGAAAGCCATAGCCGGGATGGATCGCATCGGCGCCGCGGGAGATCGCCGCGGCAATGATGTTGGGAATATTGAGGTAACTCTTGCTGCTCGGGGCTTCGCCCACGCAGACCGCCTCATCAGCCAGCTGCACGTGCAGGGCGTTGCGATCGACCGTGCTGTAGACCGCCACGGTGCTGATGCCCAGTTCTCGGCAGCTGCGCAGGATGCGGAGGGAGATCTCGCCACGGTTGGCGATCAGCAGCTTGCCGATGGGCATCCGTGGAGGGTCCAGGCCGCTGCGGACTGTATCAGTGCTGACCCTTGGGACCTACGGCCGGCGCAGGGCAGCGGAGGGCGGGACGGTTGATGGGTATATTGACGAGCCGAAGGGAGTCCAGACTCCTGACGGCCACGCGGATGTGGTGGAATTGGTAGACACGCACGTTTGAGGGGCGTGTGGCTTCGGCCTTGCGAGTTCAAGTCTCGCCATCCGCATTTCTCTTCCCCACAATTTGAGAGAGCCGCCGCTGAGCCGCACGCCCACCACAGCGATCGTGCTGGTGTGCAACGGTCCCGGCGAGCTCACCACCTGGGTGCGGCCCTTGGCCCAGCGTCTGCATCGGCAGCTGGAACTTCAGCCCGTTGTGCCGGGGGCGGCCTGCTCCCTGGAGCTGGTGCTGGTGCCCTGCCCCAACGCCACCGGCAGCGAAGCCCGGGTGGCCCGCGACCTCGGTCTCTTCTCGCGCATCGTGCCCGCCCGCCGCTTCTGGGATCTGCTGCTGCGGCCCCGGCGCCATGGACCCTGGCCGGCCCAGGGGGTGGTGGTGTTCCTGGGGGGAGATCAGTTCTGGACCGTGCTGCTCTCGGCGCGCCTCGGTTACCGCCACCTCACCTATGCCGAGTGGGTGGCCCGCTGGCCGCGCTGGAACGACCGCATCGCCGCCATGGGGCCCCAGGCCGCCACCCGCTTGCCGTCCCGCTGGCGTCAGCGCTGCACCGTGGTGGGCGATCTGATGGCCGATCTCTCCGAGGAGGCGCGGGCTGAGGCTCCTCTGCCCGAGGGGGAATGGGTGGCTCTGCTGCCCGGCTCGAAACGGGCCAAATTGCAGGTGGGCGTTCCCTTCCTGCTCGACACCGCCGATCGTCTCGCCCACCTGCGGCCCGGTTGCCGCTTCCTGCTGCCAGTGGCGCCCACCACCAGCGTGGCCGACCTGCTGGCCTACGGAGGCCCTGGCAACCCGATTCAGCACCACTACAGCGCTCAGCCGCCCCGGCTGCTGGAGCCGGAGCCGGGCAGCGGCCAGCGCTGGCTGATCAGCGGCGCTGGCACCCCCATCCTCCTGTTCGAGCAGCATCCGGCCCACGGCCCGCTCAGCCAGTGCGCCCTGGCCCTCACCACCGTGGGGGCGAACACGGCTGAGCTCGGGGCCCTCGGCGTGCCGATGATCGTGCTGGTGCCCACCCAGCATCTGCAGGTGATGCAGGCCTGGGATGGCTGGCTCGGTCTGCTGGCGCGGCTGCCGCTGCTGCGTTGGTTGCTGGGGCTGGCGCTGACGGCCTGGCGCATGCGCCAGCGGGGGTTCCTGGCCTGGCCGAACATCTCGGCGGGCCGCGCCGTGGTGCCTGAGCGGGTGGGGGCGATCACGCCGGCGGAGATCGCCGCCGAGGCCAACGAGTGGCTGGCCCATCCCGAGCGGCTGCGGGGCCAGCGCGACGACCTGCGCAGCCTGCGGGGTCAGCCCGGGGCCGTGGCGGCCCTGGCGGCGATGGTGCAGGAGCTTCTGCCCGCTGCCTAAATTGATCGCAGCAGTCCCTTTCTTGCCCCATGGCCAGCTCCGACACGGCCGGCGCCACGCCAGTCCCCTCTTCTGATGCCGACTGGCGCGAGCGGCTGACGCCCGAGCAATACCAGGTGGCCCGTGGGGGCGGCACCGAGCGGGCCTTCACCGGCACCTACTGGAACACCAAGCAGGAGGGCCGCTACGACTGCATCTGCTGCGGGTCGCCCCTGTTCGGCTCCAGCGCCAAGTTCGATTCCGGCACCGGCTGGCCCAGCTTCTGGGACGGACTGGATCCGGCCGCGATCACCACCATTGAGGACCGCAGCCATGGCATGGTGCGCACGGAGATCCGCTGCGCCAACTGCGAGGCGCACCTGGGCCACCTCTTCCACGACGGTCCCGGTCCCACGGGCCTCCGCTACTGCGTCAACTCGGCCTCGCTGGATTTCAAGCCGGCGGAGTGAGGCCAGGCCGGTCGATCCCGCGGTTCACCAGGGATCGGAGAAGCGTTCCTCATTCGTGCGGGGCCGCGCCGGTGGTTCATCCAGCACCTCCGGTTCGGGCTGCTGCCGCTCCCGGTAGGGCTCGGGCTCCACATCAAGGGGCTGGCCCTGGTCGCCACTGGAGCGCAGCGGCGCCTGGCGGGGTTGCTGCGGCAGGGGGTTGCGGCGGCGAGGCTCGTCGTCGAACTCGTCCTCGTCGAGGTAGCGGCGCTGGCGCAGGGGTTCCTGCCGCCGACGCTCCAGCTCCACGTACTCCAGTTCCTCCTGCTCCTCCACCTGCACGGCCCGGCTGGAGGCGGGCTGGATCCGGCGCTGCTCCTGGACGCTGGGCTGGCCGGAAGCCAGCTGGTTCTCCACCGGCACCATGGTCTGGCGGAAGCGATCGCGCTCCTCCTGCTCCCAGCTGGGGCCGCCGATGCCCAGTTTCTCGAGCAGGCCGCTGCCCAGCTGCTTGAGTTTTTCCTCAGCGCCCTCGTAGACGATGATCCGATCGGGACCGCTGCTGATGATCTCCTCGACGCTCAGTTCCCAGGTGCTCAGCACCCCTTCGCCCAGCAGGGGCACCCCGAGGGCCCCCAGCACCAGGGTGGTGAGCTCACCGGTTTCGATGTCGAAGCTGAAGCCCAGCACCCGGCCCAGCTGCTCGCCCGATTCGCTGATCACCTGGCAATTGATCACCTTGCTGTAGCGCTCGGGGTTGAACCCCTCCGCCAGGGAATCGGCGGAATCCACCAGCACCACATCGCCCACCTGGCGGATCCGGTCGAGCGGCATCCAGCGGGGCAGGCCCGGCAGGAAGCGGGTGAGGGGGTTGTCGCGCAGGCCGAGCGCCACCACTTCGCGGCGGTCGATGTCGACCACCACTTCGCCCACCACCCCCAGCCGGCGGCCGGTGTCGCGGGTGATCACCTGGGTTCCCATCAGCTCGGAGCGCAGCCAGAGCCTGTCGCTCGGGGCGGCGCCGGAAGGGTCGGCGGAGGGAGGGAAGGAAGAGGTCAAAGGCCAGATCCCGGGCGGGTGTCGGCGAGGTGGACGGTTGGATCATTGTGACCCACCGCACCGGTTCAGGCGGCGGTGGGCATCCCGACCACCTGGGTGTGGGCACCGCGGGCCTGGGTCACCCCCACCGTGCGGGTGGCGGCGGCGATCATCGGCCGGCGGTGGCTGACCACCAGGAACTGGGCCTGGTGGGCCTGGCTGGCGATCAGGGCGGCCAGCCGCTCCACATTCACCCCATCGAGGAAGCTGTCGACCTCATCGAGGGCATAGAAGGGGGAGGGACGGAAGCGCTGCAGGGCGAACAGGAAGCTCAGGGCCGTCAGTGATTTCTCTCCACCCGACATCGAAGCCAGCCGGCGCACGGTCTTGCCCTTGGGGTGGGCCACCAGGGTGAGCCCACCTTCGAGAGGCTGAGCCTCGTTCTCCAGCTGCAGGTGCCCCTCGCCTTCGGAGAGCCCGGCGAAGATCGTGCGGAAGTGGCCATCCACGGCGTGGAAGGCCTCCAGGAACGCCTCCTGGCGCAGGGTGGCCACGGTTTCGATGCGCAGCAGCAGCTCCTCCCGCTCGCTGGAGAGCACCTCCAGCCGGCCGGCCAGTTCGGCCAGGCGCTGCTCCAGCTGCTCCAGCTCCTCCAGGGCCAGCATGTTCACCGGCTCCAGGGCCTCCATGCGCTGTTGCAGCCGCTGCAACTCCTGCTGCAGGGTCTCCAGCCCCGCTGCGCGCAGTTCCTCGGGGATCTCCGGCAGGGGGTCGGGCAGGGCCCGCTCCATCGCCTCCAGCCGCAGGGCCAGGGCCCGCTCCTGCTCGCCGAGCGCCAGGCGCTCTTCTCCCAGCCGCTGCAGCTCCCACCGGCGTTGCTGCAGGGCCTGCCGTTGCTGGGCCACCTGGGCTTCGGCGGCATCGCGGCTGCGGCGGCGCTCACCGAAGCGTTCCTGCAACTGCTGCTGCTGCCCTTCCAGTTCATGGCGCCGCTCCTGGCCCAGGCGTTCCTGCTCCCGCCGCTGGCGGTGCTCTTCGGTCAGGCTGAGCACGGCCTGCTGCAGCCGCGTCTCCTCCAGGGCGAGCGCTTCGAGCTGATCGCCCAGACGGGTGAGGCTCAAGCTGCGTTCCCGCTGGGCCAGCAGCAGGCTGTCCCGCTGCTGACGGGCCGCGGCCAGCCGCTGATCAGCCACCTCCAGATCCTGCTGCAGGCCCTGCCAGCGGGCGCTGTCACCCGACGCCTGGGCCTCGGCCTCGGCCAGCTCCAGAGCGGCCACCTCCTGCAGCAGGGGTCCCAGCTCGCGCTCCAGCTGCTGGCTGCGCTGGCGGCCACTCTCCAGGCCGGCCTGGGTGTGGCTGAGCCGTTGCTGGAGCTGCTCCAGCCGTTGCAGCTGGGGCCCCAGGGCCCGCTCTGCCGCCGCCCGCTCCGCCGTCAGGCCAGCCCGGCGTTGCTGGCTCTCCTGCAGCGCCGGGCGCAGCTGCTCCAGCTGGCGGCCCAGGTCGGCTTCGCGGCGACGGCAGACCACCAGGCTCTCCCCCAGCTCGAGCAGCCGGCGGCGCTGGGGCTCCGCCTCGTCCTGCTCCCCGGCCCGCCCGAAACTGAGCTGGCCGGAGCGCTGCTGCAGGCTGCCGCCGGTCATGGCGCCACTGCGCTCCAGCAGTTCCCCCTCCAGGGTGACGGCCCGGCAACGGCCCAGCTCACGGCGGGCGCTGGCCAGGTCTTCGAACACCAGGGTGTCGCCGAAGACATGGCGGAACACCTCGGTGTAGACGGGCTCGAAGCGCAGCAGCTCGACGGCACGGCCCACCAGCCCGCCTGGGCCTGGGCGGCCTGCCCCGCCACCCCTCTCCAGGGCGGCGCTGCTGCCACCACCATGGCCACCACCGCGGATCTTGTTGAGCGGCAGGAAGGTGAGGCGGCCGGCACGGCGGCTCTTGAGCAGCTCGATCGCCTGGGAGGCGATGCGGTCGTCGTCGACCACCACCTGGGCCAGGCGGCCGCCGGCGGCCACTTCCAGGGCCACCCGGAAGCGCTCCTCCACTTCAGCGAGCTGAGCCACGGGGCCGTGCAGCCCGCCCAGGCCCGATTCCAGCAGCAGGCGCAGGGCACCGGTGCCGCGGCTCTCCTGGAGGGTGTCGCGGCGGCTTTCGATCCGGGCGATCTCTCGCTCCAGCTGGGTCTGCTCCTGCTCCAGGCGGCTGCGGGTGCGTTGCTGCAGGGCCAGGGCTTCGGCCAGCTGCTGGGCCTGGCGCTGTTGCTGCTCCACCCGGGTCTGCACGGCCTCGCCTTCGGCCAGCAGCTCCTGGAGCCGCCCCTGCTGTTCCTGGTCGGCGCTGCCGCCACTGGCCAGCTCCGCCTCCAGCTCCACCAGGCGCTCCTCGGCCTGGCGCAGCCTCTCGCTGAGCTGCTGCTGTTCCGCGAGCAGCGGTGCCACCGCCTGCTGCAGCTCCTGACGCCGCTGGCTGCGGCGCTTCTGCTCCTCCAGCCAGGTGCCCGAGCGGCCCGCCACCTCCCCCAGCCGCCGGCGGGAGAGTTCCACCGCCCCCTCGGCGCTGAGGCAGGTCTGCTCCGCCGCCGCCAGGGCGCCGGCGTGCCGCTCATCGGCGCTGAGCTCCTGGCGCTGGCGCTGCAGTTCGGCGTGCTGACCCTGCAACTGCTGGCGCTGGCCCTGCAGGGCCTCCGCCTGCTGCTGTTGTCGCTCCGCCTGGCGCTTGAGCTCGCGGGCGCTGGTCTCGAGCCCGGCCAGTTCCGCCTGCACCACCAGCAGGCTGTCTTCTCCAAGGGCCTTGACCTCCGCCTGCAGCAGGGCCAGAGCGGCGCTGGCCTGCTCCAGAGCTGTTTCGGCGGCGGCGAGGGTCGTGCGGTCGCTCTGTTCCTGGGCCTCCAGCGCCTGCTGGCGCCGGCGCAGGGCCCCCAGCTGGCTGCCGGCCTGCTCGTGGGCGAGCACCTGCTCCTGCAGGCGGCCCAGCTGCTGACGCTGACGCAGGTCCTGGTAAGTGCGGGCCTTTGCGCAGTCGCGCTCCAGCCGCTGGCGGGCCCCCAGCAGTTCCTGCTCCACGATCCGGCAGCGTTCCTGGCGCTCCTGCACCTCATCGAGCTTGGCCCGGGTCTGGTCGATGCGGGAATCGAACAGGGCAACTCCGGCCAGTTCATCGATCAGACCGCGGCGGTCACGGGCGCCCATCGAGACGATCCGGGTCACATCCCCCTGCATGACCACGTTGCTGCCTTCCGGGTCCACCCGCAGGCGCCGCAGCTGGCTCTGCAGTTGCTGCAGGTTGCAGGGCACTCCATCGGCGCTGTAGGTGCTGCTGTAGGTGCCGCCGGGAGCCAGCCGCAGCCGCCTGCTCACCGTCCATTCCTTCTGTCCTGTCTGGATCCAGGGCCCCTCCGCCGGGGGCTCGAGGCCGGCTTCGGCCGGATCGGGCTGCCAATCGCTGAGATCGAAGCGCACACTCACCACCGTTTCGGCGGCTTTGCCCTGGCGCACCGTGGCGCTGTTGATCAGATCGGGCAGCCGCTCGGCGCGCATGCCACGGCTGCTGGCCAGGCCCAGACAGAACAGCACCGCATCAAGGATGTTGCTCTTGCCCGAGCCGTTCGGGCCGGTGATGACGGTGAAAGATGGCTCCAGTCGGATCGCCATCGCTCCACCGAACGACTTGAACTGAGCGAGTTCGACCTGATTGATGTAAACCAACAGGCCCGCGTGCGGTGCTGAGCACTCAGAACCTAGCGGACCTGCTGACGATCTCAAGCCCCTACCTATCGTGGGAGCCACAGTCCCCGTGGAATGTCATGGAAACCGAAATTCCCACCGTCAGTCGTGATCGCTTCCGCGAGCGCTTCGACGCCCTGCTGCCCACCATCCAGCGGGAGTGGCCCCAGGTGGCCCGCGAAACCCTCGAGGCCACCCGCGGCAGTCTTGATGAGGTGGTGTCGGTGATTGCCAAGCAGACCGGCCGTACCGCCAGTAGCGTGCAGGAGCAACTGCTCGAGCTGGTCCATGTGGCGGGCGACCGCACCCGCGACCTGGTGGATCGCATCGGCCCGCTGGAGGAGCAGCTGGAGCATCTGCTCGATGACCTCAACACCAGCCTGCGGCCCCGCATCGAGAAGCCCGTGCGTGATCGCCCCCTGCTGGCGGTGGGCGTGGCGGCGGCGGTGGGTCTGATCGCCGGGTTGCTGCTGGCTCCGGGCCGGCGCTCCTCATGAGTTCAGCCGACGATGAGCGCCGGGGGCGGCGCTCCAGCGGCGCCGGTGCGGGTCGGGTGGCGGCGGGTCGGGTCACGGCTCTGGTGACCTCGGTGATGGACCTGCATGTGCGCATCGCCCTGCAGGAGGTGGACCAGGAGAAGCGGCGCCTGATCAGCGGGGGCGTGCTGCTGGCGGCCGGCGGCACGCTGATGCTGCTGGCCTCGGTGGCCGGCCACGTGGCCCTGGTGCTGTGGCTGCACCAGAGCTTCGGCTGGGCGTGGCTGCAGGCGGTGCTGCTGCTGCTGATGGGTGATCTGGTGCTCTCAGGTGTGCTGCTGCGCATCGGCGGTCACCTGATCAGTGGCCCCTATCTGCCCCAGACCACGGCCGGACTGAGCAAGACCACCCGCGCTCTGCTGGGCCGATGAGCCCGAAGCCGTTCCCCAGCTCCAGCCACGCGTCTGGAGAGCTGGAGCAGCAGCAGGACGTGCTGGATTTGCCGCAGCATGAATCAGCGGAGCAACGGCGCCAGGACGTGTTGCTCACGGAACTCTGGTGTCAGATGCTGATCGATTGCCACGACCTGGCCGCGGCACTGCCCGAGGAGCTGCCGCCGGAACCGGTGCCCAGACGGATCTGGAGCAGCCTGCGCCGCGAGTCGGTGCCCAGTGCCACCAGCCTGGCGCGGCTCTCAGCCGAGATCCGCGCCGAATTGCGCCTGCAGACCGGCTGCGCCTGCGGCTTCCACCACCTGCAGCAGATCGGCTACGCCGATGTCTGCGAGCGGGCCAACCAGCTGCAGGAGGCTGGGGATGAGGGCTCCTACCTCGGCGGCTGCCTGCTGCTGCTGCTCTCCCTGGTGCTGAGCCTGCCCCCCAGCGAAACGATGGTGGCTCAGCTCAGCCAGCACTACAGCAATGCCGACGCCGATCTGGAGCGCAGCGAGCAATTCCTCTTCGAGCTGATCCTCTCGCTGCTGGCCCGCCACGCCCAGGAGCTGCTCCAGGCCGCCCCGGAGCCGGACAACGGGGACGAGGCCCAGGGCCTGGCCCTGAATTAACCCTGCGGCAGGGCCTCAGCCTCCACCCAGACCGAGACCGAGCCGCCCTGACAGCGAAACTCTGCCCAGCCCTCGCCGTTGCTGCTGATCAGCTCAACCACGTGGCCGGTGAGATCGCGGAAGAGGGTGTGGGGTTGGCCCACCTCCATCCACTTGCTCCCCGCCGGGCCGGCGCTGAGCAACACGGCCATGGCCCGGGGATGCTCCTGGCTGCCGAGGCGGGTCCAGCCGATCGTGTGAACATGATCGAAATAGTCGTACTGGTCGCCGTAGGCGAACAGGTTGCGGGCCAGCAGCAGCTTGTCGAGGATGGCGCGGTGACTGTCGAGCCGGATCTCATAGGTGTTGCCGTCGCGGCCCTTGTCGATGTAGTGGGCTCCGTAGTAGTCGGGATGGAAGATGCAGGGATAACCTTCCCGGCGCAATAAGATCATCGCGTAGGCCAGGGGCTTGAACCAACTCTCCACCACCGATTCCAGGGCCTGCAGCGGTTGGGTGTCGTGGTTCTCCACAATCGTGACCGCCAGCAGTGGCATCTCCTTCATCAAGGTGCCGTCAAGGATGGTGCGCATGTCAAAGGCTTCGCCGCCGCGGCTGGCCCGGTGGAAGTTGTTGTGCAGTGGGGCATCGAACAGGCTGAGCTTGCCGTTGGTGTTGGCGGCGTACCAGCTCAAGGTGGCCAGGTCGTAGGTCCAGTATTCGCCCACCACAAAGAGATCACGCTTGGCGTAGGTCTCCAGATGCTCCACCCATTCGCCGAAGAAATCACTGCTGATGTGCTTGATCGCATCCAGGCGAAAGCCGTCGACACCCACATGATCCAGCATCCACTCGCCCCAGCGCTTGAGCTCCTCGCGCACCTCGGGGTGATTGATGTCCAGATCGCAGCCCATCAGATAGTCGTAGTTGCCGCTCTCCAGATCGACATTGCCATCAAAGTCCTTGCCCTTGATCCGCCAGATCGCCTGGGTGCCTGGATCCAGGCTGTTGTCATCCACTGCATCGAAGTGCCACCAGTGCCAGTCCATGCTGGAGTGGCGCTTGTTGCGGGCCGGGAAGTTGAATCCCGTCCAGGAGCGGATCCCCCTGGCCTCCCCCATGGTCTGGTAGCGATCGGAGGGGCTGCAGGGAATGGCCTCGAAGTCTTCTTCGAAATCAGCTGCCATCTTGTGATTCAGCACGGCGTCGGCATAGATCTCAATGCCATGGTCGTGGCAGCTCTTGATCGCCGCCATCAAGTCATCCTTGGTTCCATATTTGGTGGCCACAGTGCCTTTCTGGTCGAATTCACCGAGGTCGTAGAGGTCGTAGGTGCCGTAGCCCACGTCGTTGGCGCCAGCGATCCCCTTGCTGGCTGGTGGCAGCCACAGGCCGGTGATGCCCAGCTTGGCGAGGGCTGGCGCTTCGGCCAGCAATCGGCTCCAGTGGCCCCCATCGGCCGGGGTGTACCAATGGAACCACTGCATCATCGTGCCGTTGTATTCGCCGGCGCCTTTCTTGCTGAGCAGATCTTCGCTGTGGGAATTGAGCCAATCCTTGAGCAGGGTGATGGCGGCCTCCGCCGCATCCTGCGCCGGATCGCTCTCGGCCTCGAGAACAAGATCCCTCAGTTCAGCAAAGATGGGGTCCATGGGTTAAAAACTGTCCAACGCAATCCTATTCCCGTTTGCGAGGGTGATCTGCACTCCTGGATCAATCCTGGGTCAGTGGATCTCGTACTTCAACCAGCGGCAATCGATGCCGCCATTGCTCACCGGAAGGCGCCGACTGGCCTTCATCCGCAGGGCGCCGGTCAGTTCCGGGTTGCCGCTCAGCAGCCAGAGGGTCCAGCCGGAGCAGCGCTGCTTGACCATGGCGCCGAGATCGGCATAGAGCGGCTCCAGGTCTTCGCCGGCGCCGAGGCGCTCGCCATAGGGCGGATTGCAGACGATCACTCCCGGCGTCTCGGGCGGCACGAAGTCGCGGCAGTCGCCGCCCTGCAACTCCAGCCACGGAGCCACCCCAGCCGCCTCCGCGTTCGCCCGGGCCTGCTCCAGCACCCCCGGATCCCGCTCCATGCCAACGATCGGCGCCACGGGGCTGCCGTCCGCCAGCTCCTGGCGGGCCAGGCCGGCGGCTGCCGCCGATTCCCGCTCCCACAGCTCGGCATTGAAATCGGCCCAGCGCTGCAGGGCGAGGGTCCGAGCAGGGGTGCGCCCCAGCGCAGCGCAGGCCGCCTCGATCAACAGGGTGCCGGAACCGCAGAGGGGGTCGGCCAGGGGCACGTGCCCATCCCAGCCGGTGGCACGGATCAGGCCGGCCGCCAGGTTCTCCTTCAGCGGCGCCAGACCCATGGCCGCCCGCCAGCCGCGCCGGTGCAGGCTGCCGCTTGAGCCATCCAGGCTGAGCACGGCCTCATTGCCGGCGCGCTGGCCGCGGGCGCCACCACTGGCGCGGCCGAGGTGCAGGTGGAGGCAGAGGTCGGGGGCTTCGAGGTCGATCGAGGAGCGCTCCCCCCAGTGCTGCCGCTGCAGATCCACCAGGGCGTTCTTCACCTGCAGGGCAGTGAAGTGGCTGTGGGTCAGCCCGGGGGCGGTGCCGCTCACCTCCACCCGGAAACTGCGCTGGGGAGGGAGCCAGTGGTTCCAGTCGGCGGCCGCCTGGACACCGGCATAGAGATCCTGGGGGCTGTCGCAGGGGAAACGCCCCAGCTGCCGCAGGATGCGGAAGGGCAGCAGGGCCCGCAGGTGCAGCCGGTAGAAGCAGGCGAGATCGCAGCGAAACGCCACCGCACGCCGCAGGGGCTGCACCGCCTCAGCTCCGAGCTCGGCCAGTTCGGCGGCACCCAGCTGCTCAAGTCCCGGCGGCAGCACGGCGATGCAAGTGAACGGAGCGGGCATGGGTCCGGCGAGGGGGGGATGGTGTTCGGTCATGCCCACCCTGCCGGGCCACGGCCGTTCCCGGCCTGAGGTGCCATGATCAACAGGTCCGTCCTTGGGCGGACTAGGTGACTCACACCAGTGCTTCGGACAGCGGTTCGATTCCGCTCAGCTCCATTCCCCGCCTCGGCGGCTTCATCGGGGGGCTGCAATGGTTTCGACGGGGTAAGAGGAGGGTGACTGAAGCCTGCTCGGTAAGAGCAAATCCGTAACAGCGAACAACATCGTTGCTTTCTCCCGTCAGCCCGCCCCTGTGGCCGCCTGACTCCTTAGGGAGATGGGGTAAGTCAGCCTTATCACCCAAATGACTCACGGGGGGCTGGAAGGCCCCCTTCCTTTTGGATAAAGCTGAGAGGCGCCCATCTCGGTTTGTGTTGTCGGGTCCTTCGCAGGAGAGCGGCTCAGAGCAGCCCCGATGTCGCCGATACTGCTGGGAGATCGGTAATGAATCCGCATGATTCGTGATGGCTCGCGGGAACTCTGAGGCAGCAGCGGCGAACGAGCTCATGGCGGAGCGATTCGGCCGTCTGCTGCGCAGCCTCAAGGAGACCTATGGATGGTCGGCCATTCGCTCCATGCCAGCCCAGGATCTGATCGTGCTGCTGACGCGATCCAGCCGCAGCGATGAGGATCACGTGGCGGTCGATGCGTTTGGACCCTGGATTCAGCTGGGGCTGCTGGACCTGCTGTCGGCGCCTCCACGGCAACGCCAGGGGCACTGGAGAAAGCTGTCGGCGGACCTCGGCAGCCCCGCCGCTGTGCTCGAGGCTTCGGCGCAGCGGATGGATCGTGTTCTGGCGCTCTCCCGTGCTGATCGGCGCGACCTGCCAACCCCCGCGGCCGTGGCCGCGGATCATTCACCCAGCGCTCCCGCTGGGCGGATCATGCCCCTGTTGATCGGGGCCGGCGTGCTCGGCATGGCGGCCGGTCTGGCGCTGACCATCCAGATCGGTCGTTACCGGCAGGAAGTGATCCGTCAGCAGCAGGCCAGCCGCGAACAGAAGGCGGAGCTGGATCGCGTCAAGCGCCAACTCTCCCAGCGCGACCAGGCGGCCGGCCGCTCTGGCTCCGAATCCCCGAGGCGCTCGCTCGCCCCTGAGGCTCTGCCAACACCAGCCTTGCCTGAAGGGGCTCCCGATCCCCCTGTGCCAGAGCCTTCCCCCTCCCCCACCAGGGCTTCTGGCGAGCCCGAGATCCCCCGATGGAGCGGCTGCGAGCCGGTGGCGGCCGGCAGCGGGGCGAGCCCCCAGCCCGGTGATCTCTGGTGGCCGGTGGTGGGCCCTCTGACCTCCCTGGAGGCGGTCCGCCGTCACTGCCGCGCGGATGCCTTTCGAAACAGAGATGGAAACACGCAGGTGGCCAGCTTTCGCGATCGCTCGGCGGCGACGGCCTTCGCCGACCAGCTCAGCGCCGACCCTCAGCACCCCTACACCTTCTACGTGGGTGAGTCCACTCGCTACGACTGAACCATGCCCACGAATCGAGCGTCACCCTCTGCCGCCAGGGAGCTGCTGCAGCTCCCCCCGCGCCGTTGGATCCGATCCAATAGCTTCACTTCGATCCTGATCGGAGCCACAGCCACGGTGGTGATCGCGATCATTCTTTTCCCGCTGCGATCCAGCCCTCTGGGGGCCTTCTTCCTGGGCCGCGGCCTGACCCAGCCGTTCACCCTGGCCATTGCCATCACGGTGGCCCATTACTGCCTGCTGCGGCTGCTGCGCAGCGGCCGTGAGCGCCGCCTGGTGGGTCGTGACTGGATCCCCTACGGCATGGCGAACCTCCGCCCCAGCGATGAGGACATCCAGATCCTGCTGGGCCTGATGGGTGGTCGAGACACGCTGATCGGCAACCGCCTGGCCCGGTTGCTGATGTGTTTCAGCGATTCAGGTTCCAGGGCGATTGCCCGTGAATTGCACCAGGACGACACGGCCCTGACCCAGGCCGAGATCGAGGACAGTTTCCTGGTCACCCGCACCATGATCTGGGTGCTGCCGATGCTGGGTTTTCTCGGCACGGTGCTGGGCATCTCCGTCTCGATCGGTGGTTTCTCCGGCTTGCTGGCCGATGTCACCGACCTCTCGAAGGTCAAGGCCGGTCTGACTCAGGTCACAGGGGGGCTGTCCACGGCCTTCGATACAACCCTGCTGGGGATCATCTGGGCGGTGGCCTGCATGGTGCTGATGAGCGTGGCCGAGCGATCGGAGTACCGGCTGGCCGGGGACCTCGAGGCGACCATCAATGACGACCTATTCCCTCGACTGGCACAGGATGAGACGACCGCGGCGAAGCTCTAGGAACGGGGTTGATCTGATCGGCTTCCTCGACATCCTCAGTGCGGTGATGGTGATCGTGCTGCTGGTCATCTCCGTGCTGGCCCTCTCCATCGGTGTGCAGGGAACCAGCCAGGTTCCAGTTGATTCGCCGGCTCCTGCCAGTCCTGTGGAGTCCGCGCCAGCGCAGGCCAGGCCTGCCGTACCGCGGGTGGAGATCAGCACGGTGGATGGGCGGGATGTCACGGCATCCACGGCTTTTCTGCTCTGCAGAGGGGGGCTGTTGGAGCAATTCGACCCGAGCACAGGTCAGAGGATCGGGGTCTGGAGCCTTGGCTCTGACAGCGCCGCCGGGGTGGCCCGCGAGTTGGCGGCTGCCAACATCTACCTGGCTGTGGCGGGATCCTGTTTCCCTTCCCTCGACGCGCTGGTGGAGGCGTTCCGAGCCAATGGGTCGCAGCTGGGTTATGAGCCCATCGGGGAAGACGCCGTGCTGCCATGGGAGTGAAACGTCAGGCAAGGCGGCGCTCTGGTGGAGCGGAGCTGAGCTTCGACAGCCTGATCGACGTGTTCATGAACGTCCTGGGCGTTCTGATGATCACCGCTGTGGTGCTTGCCCTGGCGACCCCTGGGCAGCAGAGCCGGCCCCAACCCCAGGCGCCATCGCCGCCGCGCAGCACGCCTGCAGAGCCGGAGCCGGACGTTCCAGCGGTCCGGCTCTCCTTGCCCCAGGTGCAGAACGCGTCCACACGACCGCTCTATCTGTTGATCACAGGGGATGGAATCCGGCCCTTCTCCACCGATGATCTCGAGACTGTCGATCGTTATTTTGTATCCAGAGATCTGGGATCAAGTCTGGAGCTGCAACCGATCCCCGGCCGCGTGATGGGTGAGGCTGAATTGCGTTCATGGCTGCGCCAGCACGACTCTGGCCTTCGTCACGTCACCGCAGCGATCACACCGGAGGGCATTCGCTATTACAGGCAGGTGCGCACGATCGCTGCAGAAGAGGGCTTCCGCTCGGGTTGGTTGAACCACCAGGGAGACTCCGTGATCCTCGGCAGCAGTGGCCGAACCGGATCTCTGGTTCAGTGATTCGAGGAGCTGCTCACGGGGGTTCAGGGCTGTGGTGTTGAACCTGAAGGTGACCTGAACCTCAGAACTGAATCAAGAATCAGGTGCAGCGGTTGTCAGCGTGCCATCGCTTCAGCGGCTGCTGCTGCCAGCGGTGGCTTTCGTTTTGAAGCCACTCCAGATCGCCAGTTCCTCAATGGTCAACAGGCCCTCCCGGCGCTCACCATCGAGATCCCAGGTGGGGAAGGCGCGGATCTTGGCCGCCTGGCAGCGTTCCCGCCCGGCCTGCTCCTTGTCGCATTCCACATAGGGGAGACGCCGGCCCGCTTCGGTACCAAACAGGTTCTTCTGGTGGAAGCAGTGGGGGCACCACCAGGCGCCGTAGAAGATGGCCCCGCGGCTGCGCAGATGCTCCACCAGCGCCTTCTGCTCCGCCGTCGAGGGGCTCACCGCTTCCCCGAGGCTGCCGCTGGTGCTGCCCGCTGCATTGCCGCCGCGGGCCAGGGCTGGCTGGCGGCTGCTGCCGGCGGCCCCCACCAGCACCAGGCTCAGGCCCATCAGCGCCAGGGACAGCAGCCGGGTGGCTCGCCGGTGGCGGGAGGTGGCGATGGGCATGGAATTCCCAGACTCAGGTGCTGCAGAGGCTAGGGGTGCGTTCGGGCTTCCGCCCTTTCTGGGACCACCCCTTGGAGCCTTTGGCTGGGACACTGGGTCCCTGATGTGTCCACCGCGTTAACCAGTGAGATTGCCTCGATGAGTGCCAACGGCTACCGCGACTACTTCAAGGTGCTGGGCGTCGAGCGCAGCGCGGATGCCGATGCGGTCAAGCGCTCGTTCCGCAAGTTGGCCCGTCAGTACCACCCGGACGTGAACCCCGGTGATGCCACCGCCGAGGCCAAATTCAAGGAGATCAGTGAGGCCTATGAGGTGCTCTCCGATCCCGACAAACGCCAGCGCTACGAGCAGTTCGGTCAGTACTGGAGCCAGGCCGGGGCTGCTGCAGCTCCGGGCTTCGATGTGGATTTCGGCCGCTACGGCAACTTCGACGAATTCATCAACGACCTGCTCGGCCGCTTCGGTGGTCCCCAGGCCAGTTCCGGTTTCGGGGCGGGCCCCGGCGGCTTCGGATTCTCCGGTGGTTTCCCCGGCGGCTTCCCCAGTGGTTTCGGCGGACCGGCGACGGGTCGCGGCGGCACTCTTAACCTGGATGCGGAAGCCACCATCAGCCTCAGCTTCGCCGAAGCCTTCCGCGGCTGTGAGCGCACCCTGGCTGTCAATGAGGAGCGGGTGCAGGTGCGCATCCCAGCGGGGGTGCGCAGTGGCAGCCGTCTGCGGCTCAAGGGCAAGGGCAACCTGCAGCCCGGCACCGGTCGCCGCGGCGATCTCTACCTCAACCTTCAACTCCAGAATCATCCGATCTGGCGCCTGGATGGCGATCAGCTCAGTGCCGACCTGCCCCTCAGCCTCGATGAGCTGGCCCTCGGCGGTGAGGTGAGGGTGGCCACCCCCGATGGCGAAGCCACCGTGCAGGTGCCGGCGGGTGTGGCCCTGGGTCGCAGCCTGCGGCTCAAGGGCAAGGGCTGGCCCACCAAGGAAGGCCGTGGTGATCTGCTGCTCAGCCTCAGCCTCAAGCTGCCCGAGAGCTTCAGCGACAACGAGCGTCAGCTGCTGGAGAAATTGCGCGAGGCCCGCAGCCTTGACCCCCGCCATGAGTGGATGCGGGCGGCCCAGCTCTGATCGCCACGATCTGAATACCATCCTCTGAATTCTCACCATTCCAGATTGTTCTGGTTTGGTTAATCTTTGGCGACGCTCGATCACTTCCCTGGGAAGATTGCCGACCCCATGCGATGGCCCATGGGAGGCGGAAGCCTGGGCTCTAGGATGGTTTCAGGTGATTCGATTGCATGGAGCTGTCCTACCGTCCGCGGCGTCTGCGCCGCACACCGGCGCTGAGGGCCATGGTGCGCGAGTTTCAGCTGAGTCCGGCGGATTTCATCCTGCCGCTGTTCGTTCATGAAGGCGCCAGCAACGAGCCGATCGGCGCCATGCCCGGGGCCTTCCGCTGGAGCCTGGAAGGGCTGGTGGAGGAGGTGGGCCGTGCCTGGGATCTCGGCATCCGCTGTGTGGTGCTCTTCCCGAAGGTGGCCGATGGCCTCAAGACCGAAGACGGGGCTGAATGCTTCAACGAAGGTGGCCTGATTCCTCGAGCGATCCGGCGGCTCAAGCAGGACCATCCCGGCATGGCGATCATGACCGATGTGGCCCTTGATCCCTACTCCTGCGATGGCCATGACGGCATCGTCAGCACCGACGGGGTGGTGCTCAACGACGAGACTGTGGCGATCCTCTGCCGCCAGGCCGTGGCCCAGGCCAGGGCCGGCGCTGATCTGATCGGCCCCAGCGACATGATGGACGGTCGCGTGGGCGCCATCCGCGAAGCCCTCGATGAGGAGGGGTTCGAGCATGTGGGGATCATCAGTTACACCGCCAAGTACGCCTCCGCTTACTACGGCCCCTTCCGCGAAGCCCTCGATTCCGCCCCTCGCACCGACTCCAGCAAGCCCATCCCCAAAGACAAGAGCACTTATCAGATGGATCCGGCCAATGGCCGCGAGGCCCTCACCGAAGCCCTGCTGGATGAGCAGGAAGGTGCCGACATTCTGATGGTCAAGCCCGGTCTGGCCTACCTCGACATCATTCACCGCCTACGCGGCGAAACCGAACTGCCGATCGCCGCCTACAACGTCAGTGGTGAATACGCCATGGTCAAGGCGGCCGCCGAGCGGGGCTGGATCGATGAGCGGGCGGTGGTACTGGAAACCCTGCTCTGCTTCAAGCGGGCCGGGGCTGATCTGATCCTCACCTACCACGCCTGCGAGGCCGCCCGCTGGCTGCGGGAGGGCTGATGCCGGTGCGGCGGCACCTGGGCCCATCCGCCGATCACAATGGCGCCAACGACAGGGAACGGCGATGGCCGTGCAGCGACTGGGCCATGTGGCCGTGCGAGTTCAGGACATGGACCGGGCCAAGGCCTTCTATGAGGCCCTCGGTCTGAGGGTCACCTGGGAGGCCGAGGACTGGACCTACCTCCAGTCGCCCGACTCCGGCGATGGCATCGCCCTGCTGGCCCCCAGCTACCGCCAGGCGGGCCCCCACTTCGCCTTTCACTTCGAGGACCGCGCCGGTGTGGATCGGGTCCATGCCCAGCTGGAGGCCAGCGGCCACCGGGTCGGGCCCGTCCATGACCACCGTGATGGCACCGCTTCCTTTTACCTGCAGGATCCCGAGGGCAACTGGCTGGAGATGCTCTACGAGCCCCCCACCGGCATCGCCTCCAACACCGGAGCGGCGGTGATTCCGCTCCAGGCCCGGGCCCGGGCCGCTGGAGGGCCGGAGCCGGTTTGAGCCCCTCCGCCCTGACGGCGATCGCCGCTGAAGCCCTGGAGCTGCTCGAGTGGCAGCGGCTCGGTCAGCACCTGGCCAGCTTCGCCAGCACCACGGCCGGCACGGCCCACTGCCGGGCCCTGCCCCTGGCCGCCGACCGCGCCGAGAGCTTGCGCCTGCTGGCGGAAACCAGCGAGCTGCTGGGCCTCGATGGCCTGATCGAGGGCGGGCTCAGTTTCCAGGGGGCCGCCGATCTCACTGGCACCTTGCTCCACTGCGCCAAGGGGGGCACTGCCGGCGGCGAGGACCTGCTGGCGGTGGCCTCCACCCAGGCGGTGGCCCGCCGCCTGCGCCGGCAGATCGAGGCCCCGGAACTGCGCCCCGTCTGCAGCCAGCTGATGGCCGAGCTGCGTACCCTGCCGGAGCTGGAGCAGCGCCTGCGCTTCTGCCTGGAGGAGGGAGGCCGGGTGGCGGACCGTGCCAGCCCTGAGCTGGCGGGGGTGCGCCAGCAGCTGGCTGGCCTGCGCCAGCAGCGCCGCGATCGCCTTCAGGAGTTGATGCGCCGCCAAGGAGGCCTGCTGCAGGACAGTGTCGTCGCCGAGCGCAACGGCCGCCCGGTGCTGGCGGTGAAGGTGACGGCCGCTTCCCAGCTGCCGGGCCTGGTGCACGACAGCTCCGCCTCGGGCAGCACCGTGTTCATCGAGCCCAAGGCCGTGATTGGCCTCGGCAACCAGATCCGCGAACTGGAGGGGCGGGAGCGCCAGGAGGAGTGGAAGGTGCTCGCCGGCCTCAGTGCCCTGGTGGCCGAGGAGGCGCCAGCCCTGGAGGAGCTGCATCGGGTGCTGGTGGCCCTCGACGGGGCCCTGGCCAGGGCCCGCTATGGCCAGTGGCTGGGGGCCGTGCGGCCGGAGCTCTCCGCCGACCCCCAGGCGCCGCTTCTGCTGCGGGACCTGCGCCATCCGCTGCTGCTCTGGCAGGAGCGCCGCGGCGGCGAGGCCCCGGTGGTGCCCGTCACGGTGTCGGTGGGGGCGGAGTTGCGGGTGGTGGCGATCACCGGCCCCAACACCGGCGGCAAGACCGTGACCCTCAAGAGCGTGGGTCTGGCGGCCCTGATGGCCCGGGCCGGACTGTTCCTGCCCTGCTCGGGCACCCCCCGCCTGCCCTGGTGCTCCCTGGTGCTGGCTGACATCGGTGATGAGCAGTCGCTGCAGCAGAACCTCTCCACCTTCAGCGGCCATGTGCGCCGCATTGCCCGCATCCTTGAAGCCCTCGAGGCCCCCCCGGCCGCTGGCGCCACCCTGGTGCTGCTCGACGAGGTGGGCGCCGGCACCGATCCCACCGAGGGCACGGCCCTGGCCATCGCCCTGCTGCGCCATCTGGCGGAGCGGGCCCGGCTCACCATCGCCACCACCCACTTCGGCGAGCTCAAGGCGCTCAAGTACGCCGACAGCCGCTTCGAGAACGCCTCGGTGGCCTTCGACAGCGACAGCCTCTCCCCCACCTACCACCTGCAGTGGGGCATCCCCGGCCGCAGCAACGCCCTGGCGATCGCCAGCCGCCTGGGGCTGGATCCTGGGGTGATCGCCGAGGCCAATGGCCTGCTGGCGCCCAGAGGCGAGGGGGAACTGAATCAGGTGATCCGCGGCCTCGAAGATCAGCGCCGTCGTCAGCAGGAGGCAGCCGAGGAGGCGGCGGCCCTGCTGGCGCGCACTGAACTGCTGCATGAGGAACTGCTGCAGCGCTGGCAGCAGCAGCAGGAGCAGTCGGTGGAACTGCAGGAGCAGCGGCGCCAGGCCCTGGAGCACTCGATCCGCGACGGGCAGCAGGAGGTGCGCCGCATCATCCGCCGCCTGCGCCAGGGCGGCGGCGATGGGGAGCGGGCCCGCCAGGCGGGTGTCCGCCTCAAGCAGCTCCAGGTGGAGCATTCGCCCCAGCCCCAGCGCCGGAGCCCCAGCGGCTGGCGGCCGGTGGTGGGGGAGCGCATTCGCCTGCTCTCCCTGGGCAAGGCGGCCCAGGTGCTGGAGATCAGCGCCGATGGCCGTGAACTGAGCGTGCGCTGTGGTGTGCTGCGGCTGCAGGTGGAGCTTTCCGGCATCGAGAGCCTGCAGGGGGAGAAGCCCGTTCCGCCTGAGGCCGCTCAGCCTGTGGTCGAGGTGCGCGCCAGCGGGCGCCACCTGGGGGGTTCAGGCCCCCAGGTGCGCAGCGAGCGCAACACCGTCGATGTGCGCGGGATGCGGGTGCATGAGGCGGAAGCCGCTGTGGAGGAGCAGCTGCGCAACGCCAATGGACCGCTCTGGGTGATCCACGGCATCGGCACCGGCAAGCTCAAGCGCGGTCTGCGTCAGTGGCTGGCCAGCGTGCCCTGGGTGGAGCGGGTCAGTGATGCCGAGCGCGGCGACGGCGGCCAGGGCTGCAGCGTGATTTGGCCGAAATGATCGGCAGCCACGGGCAGGGCTTCAGCTCAACTCCGGCAGCACCACCTCCATCTCCTCCTGGTGACCCCTGGCGCCACTGGGCTCGGGCCTGGGCAGGGCCTCGCCGTTGGCTTCAAAGAAGCGCCATCCCCTGGGATCGATCTCCAGGTGAATCGTCTGCCCGGTCTCCAGGCGCTGGCCCGGGTCGGTGCGCACCTGAATCAGATGGCTGCCCTCGATCAGGCGGCAACTGATCAGCACTTCGTTGCCGAGGGCTTCGAGGTGGGTGATCTCTGCCGTCAGGTTGCGGTTGGTGGCGGGCGCCAGCTTGAAATGCTCCGCCCGCAGCCCGGCCGTGAGGCTGACGCTGCCATCAGCACGGCCCCCGGCGGCGGCGCGGGCTTCGAGGGCCTGGGCCATCTCCCCTTCCACCAGAAAGCGTCGGCCGGCCAGCTGAATCTGATCGGCGCCGGCCTGCTCCACCGGCAGCAGGTTCATGGGCGGGCTGCCGATGAACTGGGCCACGAACAGGTTGGTGGGGTGCTCGTAGAGCTCCATCGGCGTTCCCAGCTGCTGCAGGCGTCCCTGGTTGAGCACGGCGATGCGGTGGCCCATGGTCATCGCCTCCACCTGGTCGTGGGTGACATAGAGGGTGGTGATGCCCAGCTGCCGCTGCAGCGCCACGATCTGGGCCCGGGTGCCGGTGCGCAGCTTGGCGTCGAGGTTGCTGAGCGGTTCATCCATCAGAAAAACCTTTGGCTCACGGGCAATGGCCCGGCCCAGGGCCACCCGCTGCTTCTGGCCGCCGGAGAGCTCCTTGGGCAGGCGATCGAGCAGGGGGGTGAGCTCCAGTTGTTCCGCCACCGCCTTGATCCTCGCCTCGATCCGGCGCTCCCGCTCGGAGGGGACCCGCAGTCCGGCGGGCAGGCGCCGTGTGAAGCGGTGCAGTCCGTCCTGCAGTTCCTGGAGGCTGCTTCTGCTGCGGCTGCGCCGCAGCCCGAAACCGATGTTGTCGGCCACGCTCAGGTGGGGGTAGAGGGCGTAGCTCTGGAACACCATCGCCACATCGCGCTGGGCCGGCCGCAGCCCGCTCACGGCGCGCTCCCCCACCCGGATCTCGCCGCTGCTGGGGGTTTCGAGGCCCGCCAGAATGCGCAGCAGGGTGCTCTTGCCGCAGCCCGAAGGCCCCACCAGCACAAGGAATTCACCGTCGTGCACGGTCAGATCCAGCTGCCGCAGCACCTCCACCGGCGCACCCCCCCGCCGGGGGGGGAAGGTCTTGCAGACCTTCTGGAAGCGCACCTCAGCCAAGATCAGCCCTCCGACGGGCCGATCCTAGGGTTGAGGCCCCATCTGGCCCAGTCCCTGCGGTCTTCCCTTGCAGTTCATTGATCAAGCCCGCATCGCGGTCCAGGGTGGCCGCGGCGGAGATGGCATTGTTGCCTTCCGCCGTGAAAAGTACGTGCCTGCCGGTGGTCCCTCCGGCGGGGATGGCGGCCATGGCGGCACCGTCTGGCTCGAGGCCGACCCGAACCTGCAGACCCTGCTCGACTTCAAATACAGGCGGCTGTTCGAGGCTCCGGAAGGACGCCGCGGCGGGCCCAACAGGCGCAGTGGCGCCGGTGGCGACGACCTGGTGATCCGGGTGCCCTGCGGCACCGAGGTGCGTCTGCAGGAGAGCGAGGTGCTGCTCGGTGACCTCACCGAACCGGGGGACCGGCTGCGGGTGGCGGCCGGGGGCCGTGGTGGCCTCGGCAATGCCCACTACCTCAGCAACCGCAACCGGGCGCCTGAGAAATTCACCGAGGGCAAAGACGGCGAGGAACGCCAGCTGCAGCTGGAGCTGAAGCTGCTGGCGGAGGTGGGCATCATCGGCCTGCCCAACGCCGGCAAGAGCACTCTGATCAGCGTGCTCTCCGCCGCCAAGCCCAAGATTGCCGATTACCCCTTCACCACCCTGGTGCCCAACCTGGGGGTGGTGCGCCGCCCCAGTGGCGATGGCACCGTCTTCGCCGATATCCCCGGCCTGATCGCCGGCGCGGCCCAGGGGGCCGGCCTCGGCCACGACTTCCTGCGCCACATCGAGCGCACCCGCCTGCTGGTGCACCTGGTGGATGCCTCCAGCGCCGATGTCACCCAGGACCTGGCGGTGGTGGAACAGGAGCTGGTGGCCTACGGCCATGGCCTCGATCAGCGCCCCAGAATCCTGGCCCTCAACAAAAGTGAGCTGCTGCTGCCCGATCAGCTGGAGGCTGCCCGCGACGCCCTGGCTGCCCTCTGGGGTGGTGAGGTGCTGCTGATCTCGGCGGCCACCAACTCAGGCCTCGACCTGCTGCTGGCCGAGGTCTGGAAGGAACTGGGGATCCAGTGAATGTCAACGGCCCAGGACAGGGTTCAGATGAGGCCATGAAAAAACCCCCCAATCGGGGGGACGTGGCCATCAGGCCAGCCGTTGGTCAGATCTGATCAGTCGTCGTAGACCCGGCACTCGGGGGCTTCGGGATTGAGATCGCAGTAGACCTCGAGGGCATTGGGATCGCGATCGTCTTCAGGGTGATGCGATTTGTATTCCTCAAGGGACTTGAGCTCGTCTTCGAGATGGCGCACCTTCGCCTCGTTGCCGACGGCCTTGGCCGTTTCGATCTCGATCTGATCCTTGCGGATGTGCTCGTCGATGGAAGTCATAGGAAGGCCGGCCTTCGGCTACCGGAGCTGTTCACAACCACCATACGGGGCTCCTTCAGCGCCCTGGGGGCAATGTGATCCGGCGCTGATCAAGCGACCAGCTCACTGAGCTCCAGCCAGCGTTCCTCAGCGTGCTCGATGCGCTCCAGCAGGGCAGCCAGGTCGTGGGTGAGGCCCTCGAGGCGGGCGTAGTCACCGCCGGCACCGCCTGCCAGCTTCTGCTCCAGCTGCGCCCGCCGCGCCTCCCACTCCGGCAGCGACCGCTCCAGTTCCTCCAGCTCCCGGTTTTGCTTGAAACTGCGCCGCCTGGGCGCTGGGGCTGCTGGGGTCTGGGTCGGCGGGCCCTTGGCTGCCGGCATCCGGGCTGCTGGTGCTGGCGCTGCTGTCGTGGCCGTGCCCGCTCCGGCGCCCGCGGCCACCCGCTCCAGGTAGGCGCTGTAGTTGCCTTCATGACGTTTGAGCTCTCCGTCTTCAAAGCAGAACAGCCGATCGACGGTGCGATCGAGGAAGTAGCGGTCGTGGGAGACCACCACCACACAGCCGCGGAAATCCTCCAGGAAGTCTTCGAGCACCGTGAGGGTGTGCACATCGAGATCGTTGGTGGGCTCATCCAGCAGCAGCACGTTGGGGGCGCTGATCAGCAGCCGGCAGAGGTAGAGCCGCCGTCGCTCACCGCCGGAGAGTCGCCCGATCGGGCTGTGCTGCTGGGCGGGGGGGAACAGGAACCGCTCCAGCAGCTGGGAGGCACTGACCGACGCCCCATCCACTTCGATGCGACTGGCCTCCTCCTGCACGTAATCGAGCAGTTTGCGCTCCATTCCCCGGCCGCTGGAGAGCCCTTCGGCCTGCTGATCGAAGTAGGCCAGCCGCACCGTGCTGCCCAGCTCCAGGCTCCCCTGCTGGGGCTGGCGGCGGCCGGCGATCAGATCGAGCAGGGTGGATTTTCCCGACCCGTTGGGGCCGATGATCCCCACCCGGTCCTCGGGGCTGAAGTCGTAGCTGAAATCGCGCAGCAGGGCCGGCCCGGACGCTGAGGTCCCGTCAGCGGCGGCGGGACCGCCGCTGGGTTCAGCCCAGACGCTGAGGTGCTCGGCCGTGATCGCTTTCTTGCCCAGGCGGCGGTGGGCGGTGGCCAGGCTGAGTTGGCCCTTGCTCTGACGTTTCGGGGCCTCCTGCATGGCCTCGATCCGCTGGATCCGGGCCTTCTGTTTGGTGCTGCGGGCCTGGGGACCACGGCGCAGCCACTCCAGCTCCCGCCGCAGGGCGCCCTTGAATTTGGCGGCGCTGGCCGCTTCGATCGCCTCCTCGTCGGCCTTGGTCTGCAGGTAGGCGGCGTAGTTGCCGGGGTAGTTGCGCGCCACGCCCCGGTCCACCTCAACGATGCGCCTGGCCACCCGGTCGAGCACATAGCGGTCGTGGGTGATCAGCACCAGGGCGCCGGGGAAGCGCTCCAGTTGCCCCTGCAGCCATTCGATGCAGAGAGCGTCGAGGTGGTTGGTGGGTTCATCGAGCAGGAGCACATCGGGTTCGGCCACCAGGGCCGCGGCCAGGGCCAGCCGTTTGCGGAAGCCGCCGGAGAGGTCGCCCACCCGCCGGTGCACATCGCTGATGCCCAGACGCTCCAGCACCTCATGGCACTGTTGCTCCAGGCTCCAGGCGTTGGCCTGGTCCATGCGCTCCTGCAGGTCGCTGAGCTCCCCGAGCAGGGCCTGGTTGCTGGGGTCGTCGGCCAGGCCCTGGCTCACTTCGGTGAAGCGGCGCAGCAGCGCCATCTTCTCGCCGCTGTCCTCGAACACCTGCTCCAGCACGGTGCGCTCGGGATCGAGTTCTGGCTCCTGGGCCACCATCACCACCTTCAGCCGTCCGGAGCAGCGCCGCTCCCCTTCTCCGGGGGGCTCCAGGCCCGCCAGCAGGCGCAGCAGGGTGGATTTTCCGGCGCCATTGGGGCCGATCAGCCCCAGGCGGTCGTGCTCCTGCAGGTGCAGGTCGAGATCTTCAAAGAGGGTGCGAAGGCCGAAGTCCTTGCTGACCCCCACCAGGCTGATCAGGGTCACGCTTGTGAGGGAGGTCTCTGACTCTCCAGGTAAGCAAAGACACTTTTATCGCCCACATCGGCGGCCGCCTGCATCGGGAATTTGCGCAGGGTCAGGATCAGCAGCAACGCCGCTTCGATGGCCAGCAGGGTGAAGGTGGTGCGCTCATCGAGTAGGCCCACCAGGCGGCCCAGCAGCGCCACCGGCAGCAGCAGGGTCACCCCCACGGCTTCGGGCCGCTGGAAGCAGAAGAATTCCTTGAAACCCACCCCCGCCAGGGCGGCGAAGAAGGGTCCCACTGCCCAGATCCAGCGGGAGTCGGCCGCCAGGGTGTCGAGCATGGCGCCCTGGCCCACCAGCAGCGCCAGGGCCACCCCACCGGCACAGCCCAGCAGCCAGAACAGCTGCAGGGCCCGGTGCAGCGGGCGCAGGTAGATGTGAATCCAGCGCAAGGCCAGCCCCAGGCCCACGGCCATCAGCACCAGCCAGGGCCAGAGCCCCTGGCTGCCCCAGTTGGCCCACTGCAGCAGCAGGCCCGCCTGGGCCAGTGCCACCCCCAGCAGGGCCAGGCGGTAGCCGAGCACCTCGCGGCGATCCAGGTCCGTGATCGTGAACGGTCCGTAGACCCCCTCGAACACCGGATCGCTGGGGCTGCCCTCGGGTTGTGATCGATCGGTCATGGCTGGGGTCGCTCGGGAGCTGGGCCTGCCACCAGTGTGGCCAGATCCGCCCCCGCCGGAACGATCCCTGAGGGGTGCAGGGGAAAGAGGGCGCCGAAGTAGTCATTGCGCCAGGAGTCTGGAAAGCAGGTGGCTGCCACCCCGGGGAGGGCATGGAGGCGGGCACGCCAGGCCATCAGGGCCGGAAAACTCCAGAGCGGGCGCCGGCTGCAGCCGAACAGGGGCGCATAGACCAGCTCCAGGCGGATCAGGGTGGGGAAGAGGACCACATCCGCCAGGCTCAACCGCTCGCCGCACAGCCACGGCCCCTGCTGCTGCAGGGCGGCCTCCGCGGCCTCGAGGCTCGCGAACAGTTCGGCTTCAGCGCGGTCGTAAGCGGCCTGGTTGCGGGCGAACCCGCAGCGGTAGACCCCATCGTTGACCGTGTTCTGAAACCGCTGCCGCCAGTGGCTGATCGCCTCCAGCTGGCCCTCGGGAAGGAGATTCGGTGCCCCCTCTGGCGCGGGCCAGCGGTTGAGCAGTTCGATCACGCGGGCGCTCTCGTTCACCAGGATCCGGCGGCCGGGACGGTCGTAGAGGGCGGGCACGGTGGCCCGGGCCTTCGGGTCGCCGCCGCTGCGTCGGTAGAGCTCCACCAGGGCGCTGGCCCCCTCGTAGGGAGTGTCGAAGCGCCAGCGGCCCGCCCTGGGATCGGGCTCCGCCACCACCAGCTCCAGGCTGCCGGCGAGCTGGCGCAGGCTCCACACCAGCCAGGCCCGGTGGGCCCAGGGGCAGCTGCGCCCCACGATCAGCCCATGGACGCCCCTGGAGGCCGCGCTGGCAGGCAGCTCCGGGGTGGCGGCGAAGGCGCTCTCAGGCCGCCGGTAGTGGCCGGCGGCGTCCGCTGGTCCCAGACCCTTCATCAGCTGCTGCCACTGGCAGCGCCAGGCAGCGCGCACGCTGGCCACCAGCAGGGGGGGTACGGCCATGACAGTCTCCGGCGCAGGTCACAACTCTGGCCCGCGGCGGCCAGACGCTGCGCCAGGCTGAGCGCCGATCCGATCCGCAGGAGGGTGGCGATGGGCGCGGCAGAGGTTCTGGTGGTGGCCGGCACCCACGGCAATGAGCGCAATGCTCCCTGGTTGCTGGAGCACTGGCTGGCCCATCCTGCCGCCCTTGGGGCCTCCGGACTGGCTCTGCAGCTGGTGATCGGCAATCCAGGCGCCCTCGCGGCAGGACGGCGCTACCTCGATCGCGACTTGAACCGTTCTTTCACCAGCGCTCTGCTGGAGGGCCACGGTCCGGCGGATCGGGAGGTGCAGCGGGCCCGGGAGTTGCTGGCCCTGCACGGACCGGCCGGATCGCAGCCCTGCGCCCTGGTGCTCGACCTGCACAGCACCACCGCCGCCATGGGCAACTCCCTGGTGGTTTATGGGCGGCGGCCCGCGGACCTGGCCCTGGCGGCAGGGATCCAGGGGTTGCTGGGTCTGCCGATCTACCTGCACGAGGCCGATGCCAGCCAGCAGGGGTTTCTGCTGGAGCGCTGGGCCTGCGGCCTGGTGATCGAGGTGGGCCCGGTGCCCCAGGGGGTGGTCAATGCCACCGTCTGCCATCAGACCCAGCTGGCTCTGGAGGCCGCCCTGGCGGTGCTGGCCTCCGCCCGGCGGGGAAATCTGGTCCTGCCTCGGGGCCTCAGCGTGCACCTCCACCAGGGCAGCCTTGATCTACCGCGCCACGACGATGGCCGCCCGGCCGCCTGCCTGCATCCCCTGCGCCAGCATCGCGACTGGCAGATGATCCGTCCTGGCGATCCCCTGTTCATCACAGCGGGCGGTGAAACCCTTCGCTACGAGCCCAGCGACCCTGAGCCGCTCTGGCCGGTGTTCATCAACGAGGCGGCCTACGGCGAAAAGGGCATTGCCCTCAGCCTCACCCGACGGGAGCGCTGGCCTTGCCAGGACTCCTGGGTGGAGAGCCTGCAGCAGCTTGCGGCCGGACTGCTCGCTGCCTCGCTTTGAGACGCCTGGATTCAGAGGGCAGGTGCGCCAGGGTCAGCGTTGTCGAACCCAGGCTCAGGAGTTGCTGGCAACTGCCGGGGAAGTGGCTGGGGAGGCAGGTCAGCAGAGCGAGGGGCTCCGTTGTAGATGACCCTCACCACGGAGCGGCCATCGGCTGAGACTTCGATCTCGCTCTCGGATGTGGGTGCCAGCCCCAGGACCTGCCAGCCGGGAGGTCCCCCCAGGAAGCGGAAGATGTAGCCCCCGGCGTCGCCCTTGACCAGGCAGTCGCCGCCGCCTCGGTTGTACATGCAGCCATCCGGCCTGTAAACGCTCAGGCCGCCATTGAGACGCTCGGCATGCATGCGAGCCACATTGGTGGCCCGCTGGCGGGTGAATGGGAACAGCTCGTAGCTGTCCTGGGCCAGGGTTGGCCTGGCCGCCAGCAGTGCCAGGCAGGCCGAGAGAGCGAGGAGTGGACGCATGACTCTGACGATGGATCAGCTGTGTGCGGCTCTGGGGTGCCCTGTGTCCAGATCAGCCACAGGCCCAGGTGCCCTGCTCCTGAGTGCAGGGCAGGTCCGTGGAACTGCCATCGGCCCAGTAGATCCTCAGGCGATCGTCCTGGCTGCCCATGCGGAAGGTGAGTGATTTGACCACTCCAGCGGGGGGCTTGCCGGCGGGGTCAGCTGGATCGGGGCGCGCCGGACTGGCCAGGCGCTGCTCAATCTGCTGGAGGCGCTGCTCCAGTTGCTGCAACCGCTGGCTCTCTTTGGTCGGGGTGCTGGGGCAACCGGCCAGACCCAGTGCAAGCACAGCCAGGCCTCCGGCGAGAAGCGGTCTTGTGGCGCGTGAACGCAGGGGCATCGCCGTGGCGGCTCGAATGGGGACTCCGAACACTTAGCAGCGCTTTCAGGCGTTGACCAGGCGCTCGCTCCAATAAATAACGGCACCGAGGCTCTCCAGCTGGAGGCGGCGCCGGCGCACCTGATTGACAGGAAGGGTTTCTGTTGAGCGGTTACCGCCCAGATCCCAGCAGATCAGGACCATGGGTTCACCATCTCGAAAGGTCTGAAGAAAACCTTAAGCGCGACTGGTGTCCGTCGGTACCGATTGCCCTGCAAATGTCGCGAAGGCAACACCTGCTCCATGGCCTCACGGCTCCAGCGCGTCCGGAGCGGCTCCCTGCCCCGGCCCCGCTGCCAACCCGCAGCAAACCTTAATGAGTTCATACATCCCGCAATGGTCTGTTACATTGAGTCAGGCGAAGGGCTTTCGGGCCCACCAGCTGGGATTTCCCCATCTGGATTTCGTTCTACTTAACCGACCCCTTCGGGGGCCACTACCCACGCTCTCATGACCACC
>NZ_JAHLYS010000031.1 GCF_025128055.1 Synechococcus sp. CS-1329
GTTGCCGTAAAGCAGTGAACCGGCAACCGGCTCACGGATGCCGTCGATGTCGACGGGGGGAGCAGCGATGAAGGCCACGATGAAGCAGATCGTGGCAGCCAGCAGGGTGGGGATCATCAGCACACCGAACCAACCGACGTATAGACGATTGTTGGTGGAGGTGACCCACTCGCAGAACTGGCTCCATGCAGACGCGCCTTGGCGCTGCTGAAGGGTGGTGGTCATGAGGACGGGAATGTGTGCTCCGAAAGGAGCGGTTAAGTAGGACAAGCAACGGCTGGTGAGCCGGAAACCGCGAATGCGGCTTTGCTGGTCCTTTACAGAATAGCACGAAATTGCGCTTTGTAAAGGCCTCAGCGCCCAATGGCCCGCTTCAAGAGCCCTTCTCCGGCAAGGCAGGAGCCGGCAGAGAGGTCAGCCGCAGCCCCACAGCGGCAGGGCGGAAACGGCAGAGTGTTTACGTTCCGCAACAAAAGCCATGACCGTTGGCGAGCTTTTTCTCGAGTCCATCTCGAGCGGTGTCATCACCCACACGGAACTCTCCTGGCTCACCAGCCAGCAGGCCACTTTCAGCCGCCTCGAGGAGGCCACGGCCCTGCGCCTCGGACGTCTCCTCGACCAGGGCAGCATTCAGCTGGGTTGCCGGCTGGACCCGGCGAAGCTCCGCCACGATCTGGTGCGCGAGCAATGGATTGAGCCCCTGGGCCGCCGGCGTCATCACTGAACCGCATCACTGAGGCGTGGTCTCACCAGCAGACCATCCCTGGGCGAGGGGCTGGGGATCACCCGCAGCGTCAGGTCCTGATCCGGCTCCAGGGCCAGGTAGAGTGATTTGAGCAGCCCCACCGCCAGCAGGCGGATCTCCAGTTCGGCCAGCGCCTTGCCCAGGCAGACCCGCTCCCCGCCGCCGAAGGGCAGCAGGGTGGCGGTGCTGCCGCCATCGCGATGGCGCTGGGGCCGGAACACCTCCAGATCTTCAGTGCCGCTGCCATGACGCTGACTGGCGGCGATGCTCACCTGCACCACCCGATCGGCAGGCACCCGAACGCCCGCCAGGGCGATAGGCTCCAGGGTGCGGCGGAAGAAGCCCCCCACCGGTGGCGTCAGCCGCATCACCTCCTTCACCACCGCCTCGAGGCGTGGGGCGCGGCTGGCGTCGTAGGCGCCGCTGGCCTCCCCCGGCGCAGGCGGCCAGGCCAAGGCGTTCAGCTCCTCCTGCAGCCAGGCCAGTTCGGCGGGGTGCTGCAACAGCGTCAGCAGCAGGCAGCTCAGGGAGGAGGCGGTGGTTTCGTAGCCGGCAAAGAGCAGCAGCAGCAACTGCTCGGCCACGTCGTCGTCGGCCAGGGGCAGACCGGCTTCATCAAGACCACCGGCCAGCAGATCCAGGCCACCGGCGGCGAGGGGCCGACCGGCGGCAGCGGCGGCCTGGGCCTGGCTGAGCACCGAGGCCAGGCGCCGCAACAGGCGCCCACGCGCCTGGCGGGCCCGGGCGAAGGGGCTGCCGGGCAGGGCGATCGGCAGGGAGAACAGGCCCTCGCACCAGACCTCGAAATCAACGAACAGGGCCTCGCGATCAACAGGAGCGAGCCCCAGCACGGTGCTGGCGATCACGCTGAAGGCAAAGCGCCGCAGCTGCGGCACCAGGGGGAGTGGCCCCGCAGCGGCCAGCAGCTCCGCGTTGAGCTGGTCCACGAGGGCCACGATCGCCGGCGCATAGCGCTTCAGGGCCACGCTGGTGAACAGCTGGCCCACCACCCGCCGGCGCGCCTTGTGATCGGGCCCGTTGCGGTTGGCCAGCGACAGGGGGCCCAGCAGCTCGCGCACGCTCTGGGGCCACCAGCCCTCGACCGCCTCGCCCTGGGCGAAGAGGTCAGCGACCGCCTCGCCACCGCGGATGAAGACGGTGCGCTGCCCCAGCAGGCTGGTTTCGTAGACATCGCCGTAGCGCTCGAAGCGTGAGCGGGCGAAATCAGGATCCCGAAAGAAGGCGAGGGTCTCGAGCACTCCGCTCAGGGCGGGGGTGCACGGCAGGGGGTGAAGGCTGGTGAGATCGGGGATCAGAACGGCTCAGATCAGGAAGGTGATAGAGAGGCTCACCAGGGCCAGGCCGGCCAGACCGGTGGCGGCAAGAAGGGCGACAGACTGAGCCATGGGGGCGTCCCAACCGAAGCCCAAATCTAGAGAAATCCTTAAGGCTCGTAGTCAGGCCGGGCTGGTGCCGCAGCAATCCGTCACGGCGACGGCATGGCTTGGACTAAGGATTACGGATCGGGGCTCTCCTCTAGATCCAATGGCAACAGCAGTTGCGACTGATTCGACTGATCGACTGGGGGGCGTGATCTGGGGCTGCGCCGCCGCCTGCTCCCGCTGGCCGCCAGCCCGGAGCGCCGGGATCCGTGCTTCTGCTGGATCGCATCGGCCAGCTCCGCAAAACCCAGCTCCTGACGCCGGGCCCAGAGGCGCTCACGGGCCTCCCGGGCAGCGGCGCCCGGCTCCACCAGTGGCAGCGGGTAGTGCTCACCGAGCACGCAGCCGACGCGCTGCTGGGTGGAGAGCGGCATCGTCCACGGTTCATGCAGGTGCACAGCCGGCACCACAGCCAGCTCCGGCAGCCACTGGCGGATGAACTCGCCTTTGGGATCATGATCCTGACCCTGCTTGATCGGGTTGTAGATCCGGATCGTGTTGATGCCCGTGGTGCCCGACTGCATCTGGCACTGGCTCCAGTGGATGCCGGGCTCGTAGTCGACGAACAGGCGCGCCAGGTGGAGCCCGCTCTCGCGCCAGGGCAGCCAGAGGTGATGGCTGGCCACCGAGAGCAACATCGCCCGCATGCGGAAGTTGATCCAGCCACTGGCGATCAGGGCCCGCATGCAGGCATCCACAAAGGGCAGTCCGGTGCGGCCTTCCGCCCAGGCCGCCAGCCGCACCGGATCGCTGCTGCGCAGGCCGGCGGTGAAGGGGTAGAGCTCACGGAACTCCAGATCCGGCTGGCATTCCAGCTTCTGGATGAAGTGGCAATGCCAGTGCAACCGCGCCTCGAAGCCCAGCGGAAAGCCCCCCCGCCGCCGGCTGAGCTGTACCACCTCCCGCATCGACAGGGTGCCCCAGGCCAGGTGCGGTGAGAGCCGCGAACAGCTCTCGAAGGCCGTGCGCGGGCTGGAGAGCTCGCGGTGATAGCGAACCCCCCGACCGCTCAGAAAACTCTCGAGGACAGCCAGTCCCTGCTCTCGTCCCCCCAGCTGCCGTCCGGGGCAGGGATCAGGCGCCAGAGCGAGCTCGCTGGCCGAGGGAATCGCGCCAGCCTCAAGGCCCTCCAACGGCAGCAGGGCCTGCGGCGGTGGTGCCATCGGCTCGGCCATGCGCTGCTCCCAGCGGCGCGCCCAGCCGTTGCGACTGGCCATGCGGCGAATCACGCCCGCAGACGGCTGCTCGATCCAGGGGATGCCGTGGCCCTCGGCCCAGCGGGCCACGCGCCGGTCGCGGGCATAGGTCCAGCCGTTGCCCGTTTCCTCATGGCTCCAGAGCCCTGCGATTCCAAAGCGACGACGGGCCCGCTCCAGCACCTCCTCCGCGCTGCCGATCCGCACCACCAGCGCTTGACCCAGCTCCGCCAGCTCGCGGCGCAGCTCCTCGAGGCTCTCAGCGCAGAAGGCCCATTGCCGGGCAGAGGCATCGTCCTGACGCCACAGCTCCGGCTCCACCACCACCAGCGGCAACACCGGGCCCAGGCGGCTGGCCTGCAGCAGCGGCTGGTGATCGACCACCCGCAGATCCCGCTTGAACCAGACGACCTGCACCGGCGACATGACTGATCAGAGGCGCCAGCGCCTCAGCGCCTGTAGAGGCCTGGGCCTGCCGCTCCGAAACCTGCTCCCGGCAGCACAAGGACAGGGAGGCTTGGCATTGAAAGAGAGTTCGCACCTACCAAGCAGTCTTAGCAACGGTCCACCGCTCTGAACAGCCCGATCAGCGGCGGCTTCTGCTGCGGCGAAAGTCCCATGGCCGGGTGATACCGCCGGGCACCTGCCACACACCAAAGCGGCTGCGCATCGCCCGGTCTTCGGCGGCGAGATACTCCCCGGCATCGCAGCTGACCAGGTAACGGCGAAAGGCGAAGGCTTCGCCGTCTTCCACCATCGCCAGGCCGAGGTTGATGTCGCTGATCACTTCGGCCACAGTCCGACCAAAGCGATCCACCGTCTGGGGTCTGAGGGTCACGGTGGCGCCGATCTTCAGGCGCGTCTGCAGGTAGCGGTGGGCCCTGGCCCCATCGGGAGCCTGATCCAGCTCTGGGGCATCGATGCAGGCCAACCGAATAGTGACCCGGCGGGGGCCCTGCTGCACGCGGATCGTGTCGCCATCGCCGATCGAGAGCACCGTGGCGCGGCTGTCAGGCTCAACCTGGAGCTCCTGGCCCTGGCTCAGAGCCGCAGGAACCAGGGCCAGCAGCAGCTGCAGGCCCAGAAGCAGCGGAGCGACCAAAGGCAGCGCCGAAGAATGAGCTCTAGGGAGGCCGGAGCGTTTTGTGCCGAAGGGGGTGTGGGCGGGATGCCTCAATGGCCTGGCGGTCCTGGTGACCTGCTGACTCAGCAGCTCAGATCAGAGCACGTTCAGCCTGCTTGGCGAGAGGGTCTGACAGCTTCAGCCGGTTTACTGCCGCTCCTGCTTCTGCTGCTGCTGCTGCTGCTGCTGCTGCCGTTCGCCGTAGCCCGCCGCCCAGACCGCCGGGGCGATGCCGGCGGGCACCAGGCGTGCGTAGGACCCACTGGCGAGGATTTCGCGCACGGCTTCGCCCAGCAGTTCGTTGGAGCGGCTGGCCGGCAGCCGGTGGCTCAGACCCTGGTGCATGCGCAGCAGATACCAGGCGGTGCCATCGAGTCCGGCGTTGAAGCGGTTCCACAGGGCCGGGTCGCGGCGCGCATCGAGCACCATGTCGCGGGCGTTATGGGCCTTGTCGGCGGCCGTGACCCGCAGGGCACCTTCGCTCTTGTGCTCCAGCGAGGCCAGATAGCGGGTCTTGCGCAGCAACCAGGGCTCCTTGGCGGCACCGGGCTGCTGCGGGCCGAGGGTGTCAGTGCAGGCCAGCACAAGGTCGGCCACCTCCTCGCCGAAGCGCTCGGCGATCGAGCCGTGGCTCTGGCCGGCATCTTCGATGGCGTCGTGCAGCAGGGCGGCGATCGCTTCGTTTTCGCTGCCGCCGTCTTCCCAGACCAGGGCGCTGACGCTGATCAGGTGGGAGATGTAAGGCACCGGCTTGCCCTTGCGCCCCTGGGCGATGTGCAGCTGGGCCGCCCAGCCCAGGGCCTCGGTGTAGCGCTGGCTGTGGCGCTGATCGCGTTCGCTCATGGCGGCCATTCTCCTCCGGGGGTTGAGATCACCCCTCGGACATCACCTGACTGAATGGGGCATCATGCGCCCCTGATCCCTGTTTGGAGCCTGGCCTATGCCGTTGCCCACCCGTCTGCCCCGCTCGCTGGTCCTGGGCCTGGCCTTTCCGCTGGTGGTGCTGAACCTGTGGGTGTTCGGCTCGCTCTATCGCGCCTTTGAGGGGATCGCCTCCACCTTCATCCTGTCCGGGGTGATCGCCCTGATCCTCAACCTGCCGGTGCGGCTGCTGCAGCGACGCCTCGGTATGGCCCGCAACTGGGCCATCGGATCGGTCTTCGGGCTGTTTCTCGGCCTCGCGGGCCTGCTGACCGCCACGCTGCTGCCCCTGCTGGTGGTTCGTTTCTTCACGCTCACGCAGGTGCTGCCGGTGTGGATCGCGGAGACGGCCGACAACCTCGCCTCGGTGACCGGTCAGGTCAATGCCCTCGGTGTACCCATCGACGCCAGCGAGATCATCAGGTCCATGGCGGCCAATGTCACAGCTCAGCTGGAGGCCCTGTTGCTGAACATTCCCGGCTTCATCTCAGGCTCCCTGGGCAACTTCTTCAGCCTCTTCTTTCTGCTGGTGCTCACCGTTTTCTTCCTGATCTACGGCGGTGAACTGGTGCGCAATTGCCTCGTGTCGTGGTTGCCACACGACAATGGGCTGAAGGTGCTGAGCGTGCTGCGGCGCAACTTCAACAGCTACATCTTCAACCAGCTGGTGCTCTCGGCGGTGCTGATCACTGCGCTGACCCCAACACTGATCCTGCTCGGGGCACCCTTCCCGCTGCTCTTTGGCATCACGATCGGCCTGATGGGCTTCATTCCCTTCGGCGCCATCCTCGGCATCCTGCTGGTCAGCGCCCTGTTCATGTTCAAGAGCTTCTGGCTGGGCCTGCGCATCTTTGCTGTGCTGATCGTGGTGGATCAGGTGATCGAGAACGTGCTGCCGCCACGGCTGCTGGGCAAACTCACCGGCCTCAACCCGATCGTGATTCTGTTCTCAGTGATGGTGGGCGCCCGCATGGCTGATTTCTATGGCGTGATCACCGCTGTGCCGATCGCCGCCACGATCAAGGCCCTGCTGCTGACACCGAGCCCAAAAGAGGCTCTCACCCCCCCTGAGCTAAGTTCCTCCATCACAGCCTGACGCTGGGGAGTGCTGCGCTTCATCGTGTGATTCAGCGCGTACTCCTCCTGGCGATAGAGCTTTGCTCAGACCCTCAGATTCGGGCAGATCAGGTCAGCCTCGCGCGCCGGGTCGCTGCGCCAGCCTTCCAGCAAGCCCTCCAGCTCAGTCCGGAGCTGAGCGAGGTCGCCGATCTGCCGCTCGATGCGCTCGATCTGCTGGTTGAGCATCACCTCGATGTCGTGGCAGGGCAGCTCGCCGGCGTCATGCACCGTCAGGCAGCTCTGGATCTCTTCGAGGGAAAGCCCCAGGGTCTTGAGCCGACGAATGAACTCCAGGCGGCGCAAGCTCTGATCACCAAACAGGCGATAGCCGCCCTCGGTGCGGCCGATGGCCGGCAGCAAGCCCAGATCCTCGTAGTAGCGCAGGGTTTTCACCGGCAGACCACTGAGGGAGGCCAGCGCACCGATCTTCATGGCGCGTGCCGGCGTCTGGCTCAAGCTTGCCTGCAGCACCTTGACTCTCCACTCGTATGGAGACTCTAAACTCCCTTGACCGTTCCGTGCCTGCCAATGTCTAGCGATTGGCAAACACGGGATGCCCTGGTGATCCCATGACTCAGCACCTCAGCCCAGCCAAGTCTCAGCCCAGAGCCTTGGCCGAGCTCGTTTTACTGGCCCTGATGACTGGCCTCGCTTCCGCCCCCTGGCTCGATTCAGCCCCAGCCAGCGCCCATTCAAAGGGGATGTACAAAACGCGTCAGGAGGCTGA
The DNA here is from genome assembly GCF_025128055.1 of Synechococcus sp. CS-1329. GTDB lineage: Bacteria > Cyanobacteriota > Cyanobacteriia > PCC-6307 > Cyanobiaceae > Regnicoccus_A. The sequence goes on from NZ_JAHLYS010000031.1 coordinate 7,274, forward strand.
GCGGCGTGCCGCCCAACTGAACTGCAAGGGGGTGTTCGCCATGGGCGACGCCTGGATGCCCTGCGCCAATGAGCAGGCGCTTCACAAAGCCCTGCAGAACGAATGAGAACCCACCACCAATGGCGCCGCCTGCACCGAGCGCTGGTGCCCCTGGCAGCACTGCCGATCATCCTCACCGCCCTCTCCGGCTCCTTTTACGGCCTGCTTTCGGATCAGGGGATCGAAGCCTTCTGGTTGATGAAGCTGCACACCGGCAACTTCGGGCTGCTCAACCTGCAGCCCTTCTATTCCGCCATCCTCGGCCTGCTCACCCTGGTGGTGGCCGGCTCGGGCCTGGGCCTCCTGATCGGAGCGCGCCGGATCAGGCCCTGAGCTCTCCAGTCTCAGAGCCGGAACAGGGCATCGAATTTGTGATACTCGGGCTTGCGCAGTCCTTCCACCGCCAACATGCGCCGCAGCTCGATGATCTCAGCGCGCTGGGCCACGATCACCTCCCGGGCGAAGCGGTGGATCGTGGTGTTGCTGCTCTTGGCCAGGGCGTCGTGGGCCATCATCAGCGCCCCGCCGTGGTGCTCGATCATGCCTTCGAGGAACCAGACCACGCGGTTCTCCTTCGTGGGCCCGGCACCCATCATGCGCATGCCCTCGATCTGAGCCGGGCTCATGCGGATGAGGCCCGACAGGCTGTTGGGATCACCGCCAGGGGCCAGGGCCACGGGGTACACCGGTGCCTGGGGATACCAGGCCTTGCGCCACAGCCCCATCGCCCGGATCTCCCTGGCCTGCTCCCGCCAGATCGTGTTGCCCAGGGCCCCAACCCCGGGCGAGCCGATCCCGAACACGAATTCGCTCATCCGCAGCGCGCCGGTGTGGTGCTGCACCATGCCGTCGAGGAAACGCAGGTCGTAGGTGGCGCCGGCGGGACCCACGTCATGGGCGTGGGCGCCGTGGTCCATGGGAGCCCCCAGGGGCATGGGTGCCGCCAGGGGCATGGAGTGGTTGTGGTGCTGGTGATCCATGGCGGGATCCATCTGCGCCCGCACACCGGGGGCCAGCAGGGCAAGGCTGCCGAGGCTGATCAGCAGGGCGGGGATCGAGGCGTGGCGCATCGCTGGAGGGCGGGATAGCCCAACCGTATGGTCTCCACTCCACTGGAGAGTCAAGCCCCTTGGCCGCCTCGCCCGCGAACTCTGCTCAGCCGGAGATCCGGGGCTTGACTCTCCCCTCGAGGGGAGGCTTTACGGTCAAGGGATGGCCTGAGCGGCGAGGTAGCCGATGAACTCCACTCCCCTCAGGCGCCGTCAGGTGCTCGCCCTCGGCCTGGCCGGCCTCGGCTCCGCCCTGGTGGCCCGCCGCCTCTGCGCCCAACAAACCAGCACAAGCGTCGGCTCCGTCTCCAGCTTGAGCTCCAGCCCAGGCGCGCGACTGAGCTCCAGCGCTGGTCTGGCGGATCTGGAGCTGGTGGCCAAGCCCGCTGCCGGCACGATTCCCGGCGGACCCAGCGCACCGCTCACCTACAACGGCCTCAGCCCCGGGCCACTGCTGGAGCTGCAACCCGGCGACCGGGTGCGTCTGCGCCTGCGCAACCAGCTGGATCAACCCACCAACCTGCACTTCCACGGCCTGCACATCCCGCCCAGCGGCAGCGCCGACAATGTCTTCCTCTCGGTGTCACCGGGCGAGAGCTTCACGTACGACTTCAACCTGCCGGCCGATCACCCCGCCGGGCTTTTCTATTACCACCCCCATCACCACGGCACCACGGCCGATCAGGTGTTCGCCGGCCTGGGCGGCGCCATTGTGGTGCGTGGCGCCCTCGATCGGATCCCGGAGGTGGCGGCCGCCAGCGAGGCCATCCTGGTGCTCAAGGATTACGCCAGCGGCTCCGCACCCGAAGCCAGGGGCATGGGCCGAGCCATGGGGATGGGCATGGGTCGAGGCATGGGCATGGAGCGGGCGATGGGCCGCCAGGGGCCGCTGCTCACGGTCAACGGGATGCTTCAGCCCTCCTTCTCCCTCCCCAGTGGCGGCCTGATCCGCCTGCGCCTGCTCAACGCCTCCAACGCCCGCCTCTACCGCCTCGCCCTGGAGAATCACCCCCTGGTGCTGATCGCCACCGACGGTGGGGCCATCGGCAGGCCGCAAATCCTGCAGGAGCTGGTGCTGGCCCCCGGCGAGCGGGCCGATCTGCTGGTGCAGGGCAACCAGGCCCCCGGCACCTACCGCCTGCTCGACCGGCGCGAACGAGACCGGCCCCAGACCCTGGCAACGCTCACCTACGAGGGAGCGGTGACACCGCTGCCACTGCCCACAGCCCTGATTCCGGTGCCGGCCCTGCCGGAACCCCAGCGCACCCGCCGCTTTCTGCTCTCCCATGGCATGGGCGGTGGCGGTACGGGGATGGGCGGCCGCATGGGTGGAGCCGGCATGGGCATGGTTTTTCTGATCAATGGCCAGGCCTTTGCCATGGACCGCGTCGACACCCGCGTCAGCCTCGGTGAGAGCGAAGACTGGTTGATTGTCAACGGCGATCCCCACCTCGAGCATCCCTTCCACCTGCACATCAATCCCTTTCAGGTGATCAGCCGCAACGGCCGCCCTGAGCCCGAGCGCCAATGGAAGGACACGGTGCTGCTGCGGCCGGGGGAGGAGCTGCGCCTGCGCGTGGCCTTCCGTGATTTCCCGGGCCGCACCCTGTACCACTGCCACAACCTCGACCACGAAGAGCTGGGGATGATGGGCGTGCTGCAGATCGAAGAGCGCGCCAGCTGAGGCCAGCCGCCAGCACTCAGGTGTCAGTGTTCAGTCCTGGGCCTCAGCCTCAACCCACCGCCAGGGCCACCTCCCTGGTCTTCAGCTGGGCCGAGTCCAGATAGAGCGTCTGGCTGGGGTAGGCGAACTCGATGCCATGCTGCTGGAAGGATTCCATGATGGCGTGATTGATCTGCTGCTGCACATCGAGGAACAGAACCATATCGGCATCGGGAATGAAGTAGACGAACTCAAACTCCAGGGCGCTGTCGGCAAAGCGGGTGAAGTGACAGCGATCGAATTCCCCCGGGGGGTTGGAGCGAATCGCCGCCTCCACCAGACCCGGGATCGCCTTGACCGTGTCCACAGACGTTTGATACACCACACCGATCGTTGTGGCCACCCGCCGCTTGGGCAGATCCCCGTAGTTCTGGATCACCTTACTGAGCAGGTCTTCGTTGCTGATCACGATGCGCTCACCGCTTAAGCTGCGGATGGCAGTGGAGCGAATTCCCACCCGCTCCACATTGCCCAGCACATCATCAAAGCAGATGAACTGGCCGATCCGGAACGGTTCATCGAAGAGGATGGTGAGATAGTTCAGGAAGTTGGAGATCGGCCCCTTCAAGGCCAGGCCCACACCGATGCCGGCCCCTGCCAGGGAGGCATAGATGGCGCCCATCTGCACGCCCTGATTCTGCAGAAACATCAGCAGGCCCAGGACCCACACCGTTGAGCGAATCATGGGCTCAAGGCCCCGCAGCACCGTCAGCTGGTTGTCGCGGCCGAGGCGGCGCAGGGAGCGATCCAGCAGTAACAGCAGCACCCGATTGATCAGGCGCACGATCAGCACGATGGCCAGCAGGAGCATGGCCGCTTCGATAAGGCGATCCACTCCCTGGCCGAAGTTGAGCACCTCCACATCGCTCACCAAGGAATGCCAACCCCACCAGAAGGCGCAGAGATAACCGATGGGTGCGGCTGTGGCCAGTACCGAGCGCAACAGCTGATCGTCGGTGCCACTGGGCGTTCTGCTCACCAACCGCATCAACCAACGGCCCAGCAGACGCAGCGTCACCAGCACCAGAGCGCTGCCCAGCAGCGCTTTCGCTGTGGCAATCAACAACGAGATACCAAATTCCGCCATAAGCAAATCGTGATAAATCGGCAGGGTAACAAACTTTTTCCGTCACTGCCCCCGCGCCATCCCAGGCCTGAGAGTGAGGCGGTGCCCAGCAGACTCCTCGCCCTGATCGCCGCCGGCTGGCTGCTGAGTCCTGCGGCCCTGGCCCAGGAGACCCTCAGCTGCGCGGCTCTGCAGGAGCGGTACCAGGCCCTGGCTGAGCAGGCGTTGCAGCAGGAAATTCTGCTGCTCAAGGCCGTGCGTCAGCAGCTCTGCCCCGCCATCAGCCAGCAGGCCGAATCGGGCCAGTCGGCGCTGAGCGAAGCGGAGCCGATCGATTTCGATGCCCTGCTCAGCTGCCGTCACCGCGCCGAAGCCCAGCTGCAGGCCACACGACAACCCCTCTACCGCAACCGGCAGCGCCTGGCCTTCTACACCGCCCGAGGTGCAGCCCTCGCCCGGGAGGCCGACGACGTTCTGCTGCGCAAGGATCAGGCCGGCACGTCTGCTCAGGCCGGTTGTTCCTGAGATGGCAGCCAGCCAGCTAGCCAGCGCTGATGGCCGCCAGGGTCCGCTCCGCCAGCTCCTCGCCACTGCGCAAGGCCGCCTCGATCCGGCCGAAACCAGGACCGCTGCAGAAGTCGCCACAGAAACCGATCCGGCTCTGCGGGCAGAGCATCAGCTCACGGGCCAGGCCGGCCCCCTCTGGAAACGCTGCTCCCCAACGCATCAGCTGCGGATCGCTGCCCTCCAGCTCCAGCGGGGTGATCCAGGGCTCCACCACCGCCGAGAGCGCTGAGGTCAGGCTGGCGATCAGCGCCTGCTCCCGCTGGGGCGAAGGCCTGACCCCTGACAGCTGGGCCACCGAGGAGCGCGATCCGATCACATCGCTATGGAGCCTGGCCACAGCTGCGCTGGAATGGGCCACCACGGCGCAGCGGCCATCCTCCAGCGGCTGGATCGAGAGGCGCGAAAGCCCCCAGCGCCTCTCGGCCGCCGCCTCGAAGCTGAGCAGACGAAAGGGAAGCCGCCGCCAGGCCTCAGCCGCTGCAGGCGGAATCAACAGCAACAGGGCGCAACGCGGGCTGCTGTCGATCGCGGCGATGGCAGCAGCGGCCCGCTGCAGCTGTGGATCCCCCAGGGTGCGGGCCAGTGGCTGCAGCGGCGGCTCCGGCCAGCCCAGCAATGTCTGGCAGCGGGGATGCACCAGCAGGGTGCCGCTGAGCACCAGCCAGTCGGCGGCCCCCAGCCATTGCTGCTGCTGATCGAGCAACTCCCAGCCGCCAGCGGCGGTGGTGGCCAGATCGCGCACCAGACATTGACTGTGCAGCTCCACATCGCTGCCAGCCAGCTCCAGCAGCCCGCGGCAGAGCTGATCCATGCTGCCCCTGCCCCGGTAGAGATCGCCCTGCGTGAGCGGATCGGTGGCGCCAATGATCAGCTGGCCCTCAGCACCTAGCTGGGCCAGGCCACCACCCCAAGGCTCGATCCAGCCTCCATCCAGCAACGGTGCCAGCAGCGCTGGCGCCTCAGTGGAACTGATCGAGAGCAGGGGCGCTCCATGGTCGAGCCGCACACGGGCGTCGTGACGGGATCGGCGGGTGCTGGCACGTCCCCCCGGCCCCCGACCGGACTCCCAGAGGCTGATCGGCCCCCGCCAGCCCAGACGTCGCATCTGGGCCACCAGAGCGCAACCGGCCACTCCGGCACCGATCACGGCCAGGGAGGGGGCTGCCTTTGCCAGGCCTTGCCCCGGAATCAACGCCAACAGCCTCTGATCAGTGGATCAAGGCTCGAATTCAGGAGGCCTGCTGATAGAGCTGCTCGAGCCGCTCGCGGCTGAGGTCGACCACCATCACTTCCTCACCGGGATTGGGGGCTTCAGGGTGACGGCGACGGGGGGCCGAGACCTGCTGGCCACTGCGCAGGGTCTGGGTCATCAGGGCGAAAGCGCCGCCGAGGATCACTGCGAAGCAGACCATGTACAGCAGTGGGGCTATCACGTTGATGAGGGTGCTCATAGGGATCTCCGGCGTTCCCATCAGCCTAGTGTAAAGAACTGTTAACCGTGGCTGGCTCCCGGCGCTCGCCCGGTCCCGGCTTCTGGGCGATCACCGCAAAGAAGGGGTCTCCGTGGCCCCCCAACCAGCCCATCGGCCCTTCGGCCCGGGTCGACTCGGCCAGCAGCTGCGGCAGCGGCCAGCCCTGGGCCACCAGCACCCGCGCCACGTACTCCAGGTGGTCCCGGTCGCTGCCGTCGGTCCAGATCTGGGGGGCCTTCTGCATGAACATCCGGTTGGAGAAGGCCACGATCAGCTGCCCCTGGGGCCGCAGGATCCGCAGCAGCTCCGCCGCGATCGCCTCCGGTTGCTGCAGGTATTGCCATCCCGCCACGATCAGCACCGCATCGACGCTGGCCTCCTCCAGGGGCAGGCGCTGGTCGCGGTTGAGGTTCTGCACCCAGCGCTGATCCAGGCGCGGATTGGCCTCCAGCTCCCGGGCATTGAGGCCGTGGCCGATCACCCGCTCGTAGCGCAGCTCCTCGGGCAGATGGCTGACCCAGCTGCTCATCAGATCCAGCACCACCGCACAGGGCGGGATCCGCTCGCGATAGAGCGCCGTCAGACGGTCGCGGAAGGCGCCATCGAGGTGGTGCACGAAGCGGGGCTCGGCGTAGAAGGCCGCGTCATCGGAGCGATCGAGCTTGAAGCGCTCCGCCTCACTCAGCACCTGCACCACCATGGCCCGCTCCCCAACGTCATCGACGCGCCCCATGCTGGCCACAACAAAGCCCGGCGGCGAGGCCACCGGGCGCTTGTCTGCGGAGCGGAAACCGCCCCACGATCGATCAGATCGTCGGATCGGCATGGAGATCATGCCGTTGCGCGTCTTCAGTTGTGTGTCCGGCGGCAGTGAAGCCGTCGGGGATGAAAGCGTCGGCAGTGAATCTGCCGGTGATTCGGTTGTTCAGGACCGGATTCGCTCGGGTGGATTGATCAAGGGCGGAGCCGCTGACGCTGGCACCTGGGGCCAGGGTTCCAGTGGGGCTTCCCAGGACGTCCGGGGCACCTGGAGCGGAGGCTCGTGAACGGTGCAGGGACAAGGCGGCTGAAACCGCCGGGGAAACCAGTGATCCGATGAGAGTGTTGGAGCAGGGGCCGGATCGTCAGCGCACTCCTGGGTGCTGCTCAGGGGGGGTGTCGTCCATCGCTTGGAGCCTCCGAATCCCGTTGCGTTCACTCTCCCCCCGGCGAGCTGGGGGCACAAGGGACCGGCCCCCAGGCGACACCGCTCGTCACGTCGGGACACCTGCCGTCATGAAGGGAGCGTCATGAAGGGGTCGCCACGGCGGGACCATCAGGAAGCAAAACCAGTACATCTGCACTACTCTGGCGATCCCTGAGCGGTTGCCCATGACCACCGATCCAGTCGTCGGCGCAGCCACCGACCCAGCCGTCCTCAGGGGCGGATTCAGCGAGCCACTCACACCCCTGCCCCTGCGCGAGCGGCGCCGGGCTCTGCTGCTGCCCCTGGCCGGCGACAGCGTGGCGGCCGGCTTTCCCAGCCCCGCCGACGACTACGTCGAAACCGGCATCGACCTCAACGAGCAGCTGATCCGCCACCCCAGCAGCACCTTCTTCCTGCGCGTCAGCGGCGATTCGATGATCGGCGCCGGCATCCACCACGGCGACCTGCTGATCGTCGACCGCAGCGTCGAGCCCCGCCACGGCCGCGTGGTGGTGGCGGCGGTGGAGGGGGCCTTCACGCTCAAGCGTCTGGTGCGGCACCAGGGCCGGCTGCGGCTGGAGGCCGCCCATCCCGCCTATCCGCCCCTGGAGCTGAGTGATGCCGACGACACCCGCCTCTGGGGAGTCGCCATCCACGTGATCCACCCGCTCTGAGGGCGCCGATGGCCTGGGCCACCGTGCTGATCGACGGCAACAACTTCTACGCCTCCTGCGAGGCGGCACTCGATCCCGCGCTGATCGGTCGGCCGCTGGTGGTGCTCTCCAACAACGACGGCTGCATCGTGGCCCGCAGCGCCGAGGCCCGCGCCCTGGGCATCGCCATGGGCACGCCCTACTTCCAGGTGAAGCGCGAGCTGGAGCGCCTCGGTGTGGTGGTGCGCAGCTCCAATTACGCCCTCTATGCCGACATGAGCCAGCGGCTGATGCTCACCCTCGAGCCCTGGGTGGAGGAGCTGGAGATCTATTCGATCGATGAGGCCTTCGGCCGGCTGCAGCGCCCGAGCGGCGGCGATCTCAACGCCTGGGGGCAGGCCCTGCGCCGGCAGGTGCGGCGCCACCTGGGGCTGCCGGTGGCGGTGGGGATCGCCCCCTCCAAGGTGCTTGCCAAGCTGGCCAACAAGCTGGCCAAGGGCGATCCGGCCCACGGCGGGGTGTTCGATCTGGGGGCCCTGGCCGATCCCGACCCCTGGCTTGCGGCCGTGGCGATCGAAGACATCTGGGGCATCGGCCGCAAGCTCTCGCGCTGGTGCCGCCTGCGCGGTGTGGCCAATGCGCTGCAGCTGCGCGAGCTGGCCAGCGGAGAGCTGCGCAGCAAAGCCGGCGTGGTGGGGCTGCGCCTGCAGCAGGAGTTGCGGGGCCACAGCTGCCTGCCCCTGGTGGCGGCCCCGCCCGCCAGGCAGGAAACCTGCGTGAGCCGCAGCTTCAGCGAACCGATCCGCGAGCTCGGCCCGCTGCGCGAGGCGATCGCCACCTACCTCAGCCGCGCCGCCGAAAAGCTGCGCCGCCAGCGCCAGCGTGCCGGCGCCATCACCGTGTTCGTGCGCAGCAGCCCCTTCAACGGCACCCGCCTCTACGCCAACGCCGCCACCGCGACCCTGCCGCTGGCCAGCAACGACACCGCCGTGCTGCTGGCCGCCGCCCTGCCCCTGGCCGAGCGCCTGTTCCGTCCCCACAAGCCCCTGCAGAAAGCCGGCGTACTGCTGCAGAACCTGCAACCGCTGGAGCAGCTGCAGCACCATCTGCTCACGCCGCTGCCACCGGAGCAGCAGCGGCGCCGCGAGGTGCTGATGGCCACCATCGACGGCCTCAACCGCCGCTACGGCCGCGGCACGGTGCAGTGGGCCGCCTGCGGCCTGCAGCCCACCTGGACGATGAAGCGCCAGCGCCTGTCGCGGGCCGCCACCACCCGCCTGAGCGACATTCCCGTGGTGTCCAGCGGTTGAGGGACACCTCCAGCTGCCGCTGGCGAGGGCCCGGCAACCCTTCAGCGGCGGTTGCGGGGCGGCTGGTCGCTGCCGGCCAGCAGCAGGCGCTCCCACTGGCCCAGCTTCCAGTAGCCGGCTCCCGCCGCCGCCGCCACCAGAGCCGCGGGAATCAGCACCGGCAGGGTCTGGAACCAGGCGATCGCCAGCAGGGCCAGCCAGGCCAGAGGCGCCAGCAGCGGTCGCCAGCGCCGGATCTGAGCCAGGGCGCCGGAGCAGCTGCGGCAGTGGCGGGTGTGGCTCTCATAGCGCTCCACCAGGGCGCTGCGCCCCAGACGCGGCGGCAGCGGCTGATCCGGGAACGGCTCGCCCGCCCCACTCACCACCCAGTCGCGCAGGGCCTTGACATAGGTGTCGGCGCCGGTGGCCAGGTGGCAGGCGCGGCTGAGGCCTGCGCTGCCACCGCGGGCCTCCAGCACCCGCTCCTGCCCGTGCAGGAAGATCTGGTCGTCTTCGAGCACGGTGTGGTTGCCGATGTGCTGCAGCCACTGGGGACGCAGGCGCAGCAGCCGGCCCGGCCAGGGGGATTCGAACTGGAACGGGAAGCGGGCGAACAGCCGGCACTCCCCGGGCCGGGTGGGGGTGGCATAGACCACGGTGAGGATGCGGGCGAAGCCTCGGGCCGTGAGGTCGTGCCACATCAGGCCCGGAGCCAGGAAGGTGGTGAACTGGCTGCCGAGCTTGCCCCGGCGCGGGCCCTCCTCCCAGACGCCGCTGAAGCCCCCGGGGCCGGCCTGCTCCAGCTGCAGATCCACCGGACCGGCCGTTTCGCGCCGGCCCACCGTGGCGTGGTGGGTGAAGGGAACGTGGCTCACATCGAGCACGTTCTCCAGCAGGGTGAGGGCGTCGTAGGGAAGGTCGCGGAAGGTGTCCTGCACCAGCCAGCCGGCCTCCGTTTCATTCAGCACCGGCACCAGCGGCAGGGGCCGTGCGGCGGCCGCCTCGGGCGCACCGGCGAACACGAACAGCATCCCCTGGCCGCTGGCGGTGGCATAGGCGTGGCAGGAGCTGCGCCGGTCACTGGGCTGGCTGCCGGCGCTGGCCTGGGGAATGGCGGTGCAGCGGCCCTGGCCATCGAAGCTCCAGCCGTGGTACGGGCACTCCAGCTCACCGGCGCCATTGAGCCGACCCTCCGAGAGCGGCGCCAGCCGGTGGGGGCAGACATCGGCAAAGGCCCGCCACTGGCCCGCTTCGGTGCCGGCGCCGGCCGCCGCGCTCCGATCGAACCAGAGCACCAGGTCGTCGCCCAGGAGCGTGAAGCCGGTGGGCCGAGACGGATCCAGATCCTGCAGATAGGCCACCGGATACCAGGCGTTGCGCCAGGCCGGGCTCTGCTGGGCGGGAGCCGCGGGGAGGGTGTCGGCGCTGGCGCTGCTCACGGCAGGAGGTGCATGCAGAAGCGATGGTGGCAGGCCCGGGCCGGCGACCGTGGGGAGCAGCGAGGAGTTCCCAACCCCCTGGACCTCGTTGGGGCCGCAGCAGGATCCAGCCAGCCTGCCAGTCGCACTCAGGAAAAGCCGCCGGGCTTGGGACGACGACTGGAAAGGGAGACGTTGGTAGTCCCGCTGGGAGGGCTGGTGGGAGGGCGCTGGCCGGCGGGCTGCGGTACGGCGATGACGTTGAAGGCCAGGGACCAGCGCTCGCCGTCGCCCCGGAACGGCGGCACCGAATGGGGCTGCCAGGCCGGGAACACGTAGAAGTCGCCCGGCACCGGGTGGGCGTAGTGGACCATGCCGGTGTGGAAGCTCTGGATGTGCCACTCCTCCGGTCCGTGGAAGCAGAGCTGACCGTCGAAGCTGTCGGGGCGGATCTGGGGCGGCACCTGCAGGAACACCACCCCGGAGAAGCTGCCGCCGTGGGTGTGGACCGGGTTGTAATCGCCGCAGCGCTGGGCATTGAGCCAGACATCCACCAGCTGCAGGCCGTAGCGCCCGGGAATCCAGGGGCCACGGCCCTGGGGGGGCTGCCGCTCGATCACATGGCGGATCCAGTGGTCGCAGCCCGGCAGGATCACGCGGCTGGCCAGGCTGGTCACGGCCGGGTGCTGGGGCGCCAGCTGCCGCTGCTGATCGAGCTGACCGGCCAGCTTCACCGATGCATCCGGTGAGCTGGCGGGATCGGCCAGCACCTGGCCCGCCAGGGTGAGCAGTTCACTGAGCAGGGCCTCCGGCAGATGCCCCTTGAGCACGTAGCGGGGGAACAGGCTCAGCATCTCCATCGAGGGGGCGTCCTGCAAACCCGTTCCAGCAGCGGGCTTTGAGCCTAAAGGACCCCTCAGAGCGCTTCGTAGCGCACATTGAGATTGAGCTTGCCCGGTCCCAGCGCCGTGGCCTGCAGCACCAGCACGGCGGTCTTGCCGGCGGGGGTGCCGTCGACGCTGGTCCCTGCCGGGGGATCAAAGACCACATTCAGGCCCCACGGACCCGAAACCGTGTTGACCGTGCGCTCGCTGTAGCCCTGGCTGCTGAGCGAGGCGCGCAGCTTGGTCAGCAGCCCCTCAGGAGTGCCGCCCAGCTGGCCGTTGAGGCTGATCTGACCCACGGCATTGGCGGCGAACAAGCTGGGCAGGCCGCTGGGGACGGGCAGCTTCAGTCCCTTGAGCAGGGAAGCGGCCGGGGCGGCGAAGGCCGCGGTGGCGGCCAGCACCAAAGCCGCGCTGGCCGTGAGCAGGGTGCGCAGAACGGTCAAGCAGGAAGGTGCGACAGGCGATCAACCTAAGGCGGTTGAATGGAAACCACCTGCCTCAGTGGTGTGGGAGGCCTGGCGCGACGGGCGCTGGGGATGCTGCCAGCTGAGCCAGCCTGACCCGCTCAGGCAGAGGGTCATCAGCACCCCGGCGATCAGCCACCAGGGCGGACGGGGGGATCGGTGGCGGCGATGAAGATCAAGCACGGGCCAACGATGCCGCCCACCTGTGGCTGTGGTGTGTTCCCGGTGGCCACAGCTGTGGCCGGATGTGACCGAGCTCAGCCCACTGAGCAGGGACCCTCGTGATCAGGGACCCCCGTGATCAGCCAGGCCATAGAAAGGCCCCGGTTGTCCGGGGCTTTTTGCTGCACCGTTCCCGTGCTGCTGGGGCTGATGGGACAACCCTTCGCTCGCCGGTGCCGTTTGAGTCTCGCGCTTCTCGCCCGCGAATGGGGAGCTCGGCTCAGCCGACAGCGGCGGCGGCGCGATCGAAGTAGGTGCCGATCTCGGAGGAGAGGGCGGAGCAGTCACCGGGGGTGATGCCGTTGCGATCGTTGACGAGGGCCAGGGCGGCTTCCTTCATCTTGCGGACGCCTTCAGCCACCGAAGCGCCGGGGACGCCGAGGGCGAGGTAGGTCTCACGCAGGCCGTTGAGGCAGCGATCTTCCAGGACGGAAGCATCGCCGGTGAAGACGGCGTAGGTGACGTA
>NZ_JAHLYS010000032.1 GCF_025128055.1 Synechococcus sp. CS-1329
CTCACGATGCAGTCGGGTCTGGGGATCCACGGGGGATTGGATTGGTTTCGCAGCCCCAAGCTCCCATGGCTCCCCGCCCACCCAATGAGCTGAGACCCATGCTGTTGCAAGGGCTCTCAGAGATGTGTCGGTCAGTCAGCGCTTTGCGTCGTGCTGCCGAAGCATCGTTGCGGGAGTTCACCAGCCTTGCCGAAGGACTGGAACAGGCTGCTTGGAAGCGGGATCACACCATGGAGCAGATCCTCTACATAAGCCCTCAGGTCGAAAACTTGACAGGCTGGTCCCCAGCTGAGCACTTGCAGAATCCTGATCTCTTAGATGGCGCCATCCTTGCTGCGGATCGCGACGTTGTGACTGCGGCGCGCCATGCAGGCGTAGCCGGCTGGTCTGTGACCTACCGGCTAATAAGGCGTGATGGGCAGGAGCGGACTCTCAGGGAGATTGGCAGAATCGTTGAGGAGAACGACGACCACTACTTCGTGGGTACTCTTAGAGATGTAACGGAGGCCCCCCTGCATTAGAAAATATCCTGTTGCTCTGGTTAACGAATCCCTATCAAAGATGCCAGTTGGCACAGTACTCTTCCCAGTATTAGGGTTAACTGGCTAAGGCTTCTGCTCCAGCCGCTCAGCATGCTTGAACTTAAAGCTGATCAGTCTGTTATCAAATAGTTCAGGGTAAGATTGCTTGGTTTTCCCTACACTATATTCTGCTTTCCTGTGATCTTGAGATTGACCAGTGTTCGCTTTCTTTTTGAGAATAATTGAGAGTTTTTTGAGGTTCAGGGGTATACGCAGGCGCGCAGTGGGCCGCTGTATTCTATCCTGGAAATTCTTGCGTCCGGTGAAACGATCACCATAGTCTCAAGAGTTGCCTTCTCTCGCCGTCTCGACCAGCGCGTAGGAGTCGATCCCCTTACAGCGGAAGCGGCGACATCCAGGGGTGGTGCCATTAACGCCTACTCCCTCAGCAACTCTGAGATGTCTGTATGGTTTTAATCGGAAAAAATGGGATTGAGCTTTCCAGGGCAATATGCTGCAAATCTGAGCTAATAAGTGTTATTTTTACCCAGCCTTCCTATCCTAAAACTTCGCCTCAGGTCATCGAGTGTTAATTGGATGGCTGGAGGTCTCGCTGCTGGTGCGCTGGTTTCTGGGCTGGATTTTGGCCCTAAGTCTGCCTTCCCTTCCCGCCTGCATGCCGCTACGGCAGCGGACGGTGTCAGTGCTGATCCCTGCCCGTAATGAGGCCGCCACCCTGCCCAATCTGTTGGCAGCCCTCACCCGCCAGCTTCTCAGGCCGGATGAAGTGATCGTGGTCGACGATGACTCAAGCGACGGCACCGCCGCCATCGCCCGGGAGGTAGCCGGCACGCTTGCGATCAAGGTCATCCAGCCACCTCCCCTTCCCGAAGGTTGGTGCGGCAAGACCTGGGCTCTCCACCACGGTGTGCAGGCCAGCATGGGTGACGTGTTGGTCTTTCTTGACGCCGACACAGAGCCTGCTCCGCAGTTTCTGCAGCGGCTTCTCGCTCAACACGAGCAGCGAGGGGGGCTGGTTTCTGTACAGCCTTATCACCGAACCGAGAAGCCCTACGAGCAGCTCTCACTGCTCTTCAGCCTGTTGGGGCTGCTGGCGGTAAGGCTTGGGCCCGGCTGTGGGGTTGCCTTTGGGCCGGCGATGGTGAGCAGTCGGGCCGACTATCTGCGGGCTGGCGGCCATGAGGCAGTGGCTGACAAAGTGTTAGAGGATTGGTTCATGGCCCATCGCTACGAACAGGTCGGCCTGCCCGTGAGCGCTTGGCTTGGCACCAATTCGATCGCTTATCGCATGTATCCCGGCGGGTTGGCCGACTTGGTGGCAGGCTTCGATAAGAACTTTGCGACTGCCGCCGGAGAAGTGCGCTGGCCCTGGATGCTGGCGGTGCTGTTGTGGCTGTCAGGTCTTTTCTGGGCTGCCTGGTGCCTGCCTGCCGCCTTGCTGGGCTGGCCCCTGGTGGGGACTCACGCGATCGGCCCGAATGCATTGATTTATGGCGCCTTTGCCTTGCAGTTGCTGTTGCTCAGCCGCAGGGTAGGGCGCTTCCATTGGATCAACTTGATCTTTCCGATCCCGGTGCTTTTCTTTCTAGGGGTGTTCATCCTCGCGATCTTTAAGCTCGAGCACGGCCATGTTTACTGGAAGGGGCGGCGCTTCAAAACCCGCTAAGTGTGCGGGGTTGACGCGACCAGCCCTGTTGGGAGTAATGCTATGGCTCGTTACCAACTACATTCCGCTGGGCCGCGTCCCTTTGCGTGGTGTAAAACCCGAGGCCCGAATACCCTGATCAGAGGGTGAACAGGGTGGAATGACGGACTGTCATTCCGGAGGCACAGATGCACCTCGCTTATCCACCATGAATTGGGGCGATTGACTTGTCAAGTCTTTCGCCCAATCGCGGATGTGTTGTGATCTGGAGTAGCTGGCACCAGCCACAGGTTGTTGCCCCGGCCCCCAGGCGGCGATCAAGGCCGCTGCGCCCTGTGGAGCGCTGCAGCCTCGATCCCCTGGGGCCTGCGTTCTGCCTCTCTCAGGCGCTGAGGGTCTGCAGGCTGGGGATGTCGCCCAGTTCGGGGATGGTCGCCATGCTCTCGGCGGAGAACATGCGACGGCCCTCCAGCTGCCAGTGCTCGTGCTGCTCCAGCAGCACCGCCCCCACCAGGCGTGTGATCGAGGCGTCGTTGGAGAAGATTCCAACGACGCGAGTGCGGCGTTTGATCTCCTCGTTCACCCGCTCCAGCAGATTGGTGCTCCAGATCTTGCGCCAGTGGTCCTTGGGGAAGTGGCGGAAGGCCAGCACGTCCTCCTTGGCCTCGTGCATGAGTGCAGTGGCCTTGGAGAAGCGCTCGGCCAGCGAGGCCGCCAGATCATCCCAGCGCGACTCGATCTCCTCAGCGGTTTCTTGGGCGAACACGCTGCGCAGGGCAGCGGTGACCATGCCCTGGTGGGCTTTGGGAACGCACTGCAGCAGGTTGCGCGCAAAGTGGACCCGGCAGCGCTGCCACACGCTGCCCTGCAATTGCCTGCGGATCGCCTTGGTGAGGCCGCTGTGAGCGTCGGAGATAACCAGCTTGACGCCACTCAGGCCCCGCTCTTTGAGGTGGGCGATGAACTCCGCCCAGAAGGGCTCGCTCTCACTGTCGCCCACCTTGAGGCCCAGCAACTCCCGGCGGCCGTCCTCGTTCACCCCCATGGCGACGACGACAGCGCGGGAGCATACCTGCTGAGCCTTGCCCAGCCGGCCTTTGAGGTAGGTGGCATCCAGGTAGACGTAGGCGTAGCTGTTGCTCTCCAGAGACCGGCCCAGGAATGCCTGCACCTGCTGGTCGATCTCCTGACAGATACGGCTCACCTGGGACTTGGAGATGCCGCTCTGGGAGCCCAGCGCCGCCACCAGGGCATCCACCTTGCGGGTGGAGACGCCACCGATGTAGGCCTCCATGATCACCGCATACAGGGCCTGATCGACGCGGCGGCGGGGCTCAAGGATCGAGGGCAGGAAGCTGCCGGCCCGCAGTTTTGGGATCTGCAGCGCGAGATCCCCCACCTGGGTGGTCAGGGTGCGGGGCCGGTAACCGTTGCGGTGGCCGAGACGCTCTTCCGTGCGCTCGTGCCAGTCCGCACCGAGGAAGGCGGCAAGCTCCAGCTCGATCAGCTGCTGCAGGCCGCGTGTGGCCAGTTCAGGGATCAGTTCACCTGCACTGCTGCCATCAAGTAGCGGCGCCAGGGAAGACGCGTCAAACTGTTGCTTGGGCATGGTTCGTCTGGTTGAGGTGGTTCTCAAACCAGGGAAACGGGCCTGCCCACCCCTTGCAACGTCAGCCGTGGAGCCGATCGCCTGAGATGCGCGGCCCACCCCGGCTACGCCGGGGTGGGGATGCCGGGGGAATTACACCACTGCTGGGGACGCAGGCTCGCTGGCGGCCCCTTCCTCGCACCACGATTCCCTTGGCCACCAGCTCGGCCTTCACCCCCTCGTAGAGGGCCTCATCCCAGCCCAGCGCGTCACGCAGCGCGGGGTTCTTGGCGGGGCTGCCGGCCGATTCCAGGGCTTCAAGAAAGTCGTCCAGTTGCTCCTGATCGGGCATGGAGGAGCAAGATCGTCGACGCTTGGGCGAGTCTGCCTCAACTGTTCTGCCGATGCCGCTCCCGTCCCCGGCCGATCCCGCCCAGCTGCGCCGTAACTACCGCCAGGCGGCCCTGCGGCGCTCTGATCTGGCAGCCGATCCGCTGGAGCAGTTCCGCCACTGGTTCGATCAGGCCGTGGCGGCAGAGCTGAGCGAGCCCAACGCCATGGTGCTGGGCACCAGCAATGGCCGCCGTCCCAGCGCCCGCACCGTGCTGCTCAAGGCCTTCGATGCCCGGGGTTTCGTCTTCTTCACCCACTACCAGAGCCGCAAGGCCAGCGAGATCGCCACCCACCCCCAGGTGAGCCTGCTCTTTCCCTGGTATGGGCTGGAGCGCCAGGTGATGGTCCTGGGGCGGGCGGAGCGGATCAGCGCCGCCGAATCGCTGGCCTACTTCCTCTCGCGCCCCATCGGCAGCCGCCTGGGGGCCTGGGTGTCGCAGCAGAGTGCCGTGATCGGCTCGCGCTCGATCCTCGAAGCGCAGTGGCAGGCGATGCAGCGCCGCTTCGCCGGCGGTGAGGTGCCGCTGCCACCGGCCTGGGGCGGCTTCCGGGTGGTGCCGGCGGAATTCGAGTTCTGGCAGGGCCGCGAGAATCGCCTGCACGATCGCTTCCGTTACCGGCCCGGCGGTGAAGCTGCCGGGGGTAGTGCCGAGGCCCCAGGCTGGAGCATCGAGCGGCTGGCGCCCTGACCCTGACCCCACAACATAGCAGAACGATGAACAAGCTTGCCAAGGATCGCTTCGGTGCTCATCAGCTCTGGGCTTCGATCGCCTCAACCCTCGCTGGCCTCACGCTGGCGGCCTGCATCCTGCTGGGCCTCGGCTTCCTGCCGGTGGCAGGGGCCGCCGCTGCAGCCTCAGTGCAGACGGCCGTGGCTGACTACCTCGTGTCCATGCCGGGGGACTACTACGCGATCGGCTCTGTAGCCGCCCTGAAGGACCTGATCGCCAGCCAGAATCCCCTTCTGATTGATGTGCGCAGCCCGAAGGAGTATCAGCAGGGCCACATCCCGGCCGCCATCAACCTCCCCCTCAACACACTTGAGCAACACCTCAAGACCCTTTCAACCGAGCAGGACATCGTTGTCTATTGCTCGACCGGCTACAGGTCAGCCATGGCCGTGATGGCCCTGCGGCTGCAGGGATTCGAGCATGTCAAGGGCTTCCCGCCAGGCTTTGCCGGCTGGACAGCGGCGCAGCGCTGAAGCTCAGGCCTGGTCGCTGCGGGGCTGAGCCATGCCCAGGGCATGCAGCTCCATCACCTGCTCGGGCCTGAGATCGAAGTCCAGAACCCCCTTGCTGCTGGCGATGGACAGGTGCAGGGGCAGGGCCTCGCTGGGCCTTGGCAGCAGGGCATCGAGATCAAACTGGGCCGATGCGCCCGGAACAGGTTTGCCATCCCTGGGCACCAGCTCCTCACTGCGATTGGGCAACGACCACTCCTGACCCATCGAATCGCTCAGCAGCAGATCAGCCCCGTGATCGAGGCTCAAGTCGGCCTCCAGGGCGTTCAGGCGGATGCGCTGACCGGAGGGGTACTCCGGGAAGGGCTGCTCGAAAACCTGGGCGTTGAGGCGATGGCCGGCCCGATCACCGAGCGACCAGGGGTCTGCCGCCAAGGCCGGTGCGGCGGCCAGCAGGAACGCCAGCAGCAGCGGCAGCGCCCCAAGCAGGGATCGCCTCAGAAGCGCCGGAGGAGACTGATGGGATGACATGGCTAAATTGGCATTATGTCTTTTCAATACTAACGTGTCCATACGGCCATGGGGCGGGACGCGCCCGCTCTGACCGGATCCGCTGAGGTTGCTCGGCCTATTGGCCTATGGGTTTTCACGCATCAACAAATGTCGTGTTCGCTACCGAGCAGCGGCCAACAGACCCAGAGTGGGCTCTGAGACTGCGGGGGAGAGATGGGCGCAGACGCCTCCAGCGCAAGACATCACCAGGTGCTGATCGTGGGCGGAGGCTCCGCGGGGCTCACCGTGGCCGCCCAGCTGCTGCGGGCTCGCCCGGGCCTGGATGTGGCGATCCTCGAGCCCTCCAGCGTGCATGAGTACCAATCCGGCTGGATTCCGGCCGGCGCCGGGCTGCTGCCGATCGAGCAGACCCACCGCCCCGAGGCCAGCGTGATCCCGGCAGGCGCCCGCTGGATCCAGGACAGCGCCGCCCGCTTCGATCCAGCGGCCCAGCGGCTGATCACCGCCGCCGGTGACCAGCTCAGCTACGACGCGCTGGTGGTGGCCATGGGGCTCCAGCTCAACTGGAGCCGGATCAAGGGCCTGCCGGAGGCGCTCGGCAGCCACGGCATCGTCAGCAACTATTCCCATGCCCACATCGCCGCCACCTGGGCAGCGATCCGCGGCTTTCAAGGGGGGACCGCCCTGTTCACCCATCCCGCCACGCCGATCAAATGTGGCGGCGCGCCTCAGAAGGTGATGTACCTCGCCGACGACATCTTCCAGGCCACCAGCGGCGTGGGCGTGAACACCCGGGTGATCTTCTGCACCGCCATGGCTCAGCTCTATCCGGTCAAGGCCTACAACGCCACGGTCAAGCGCGTCGCGTCGCGCCGGGGGATCGAAACTCGGCTGCTCCACAACCTGATCGAGGTGCGCCCCGAGGAGCAGGTGGCGGTGTTTGAGGTCAGCGCCGAAGGTCAGCCGCCTCACACCGAGGAGATCCCCTTCGACCTGCTGCACGTGGTGCCGCCGATGGCAGCACCGGACGTGGTGGCCCGCAGCCCCCTGGCGATTGAGGGTCAGGGCGGCTGGGTGGAGGTGAACAAGCTCACCTGCCAGCACAAGCGTTTCGCTGATGTGTTCGCCCTCGGGGATGTGAGTTCTCTGCCCACCTCCAAAAGCCTGGCCGCCGTGCGTGGCCAGGCGCCGGTGCTAGTGGCCAACCTGCTGGCGAAGTTGGATGGACAACCGCTGCTGTCCCGCTACGACGGCTACACGGCCTGCCCGCTGATCACCGGCTTCGGCAGCGTGGTGATGGCGGAGTTCGACTACGACCTCAAGCCGGTCAGCTCATTCCTGGTGGATCCCACCAAGGAGCGCTGGAGCATGTGGCTGGTGGAAACCCGTGTGTTCCCCTGGATCTACTGGCACCGGGTGCTCAAGGGGCGGTTGCACGAAGCGCCCGCACTGAAACCGTTCGCGCCGCTGGTGCGCTGGCTGGGGCTGGCGCTCAGGCAGGAGTGATCAGGCCCGCGCCCGGCCTGATCACCCGTTGCCGATCCTCCCTATGCGGCTATGCTCATAGCAGTTATCGATCGAGGCCCCCATGGTCGTCGCTCCTGCCAGTTCCTTCTGCCTCGCCGCCGCCGCCGGCGGAGCGCCGCTGCTCTTCCGCCAGCTCTTCGATGCCGACACCGGCACCTTCACCTACCTGATCGCCGAGGTGAGCAGCGGCCAGGCCCTGCTGATCGATTCGGTCTATGAGCAGCACGAGCGTGATCTCGCCCTGATCCAGGAACTGGGCCTCCAGCTGGTGGCCTGCCTCGACACCCACGCCCACGCCGACCACGTCACCGGCAGCTGGCTGATGCATGCCGCCAGCGGCAGTGCCATCGCCCTGGCCGCCAGCGTCGGCGCCGAGAACGTGACCCTGCCCCTGCGGCACGGCGATCGGGTGGACTTCGGCGGCCGGGCGCTGGAGGTGCGCGCCACCCCCGGCCACACCGATGGCTGCCTCACCTTTGTGCTCGACGACCACAGCCTCGCCTTCAGCGGTGATGCCCTGCTGGTGCGGGGCTGCGGCCGCTGCGACTTCCAGCAGGGCAATGCCCGGACCCTCTACCACTCGATCACCGAGCAGATCCTGTCGCTGCCCGAGGGCTGCCTGCTCTATCCCGGCCACGACTACACCGGCCGCAGCGTCACCTCCGTGACCGAAGAGAAGGCCTACAACGCCCGCCTCGGCGGCCGCGCCATCGAACGCGATTTCGTGATCTACATGCAGACCATGAAGCTGCCCCACCCCCACCGGATCGCCGAGGCCCTGCCGGCCAACATGCGCAGCGGCAAGCCCCGGGAGGGCGATGGCCATGGGGGGGCGGCCTGGGCACCCACCCGCCGCAGCTACGCCGGTCTGCCGGAGCTGGCCCCGGCCTGGGTGGCCGCCCACCGCGAGGAGATCAACCTGGTGGATGTGCGCTCGCCCCAGGAGTTTCAGGGACCCGATGGCCACATCCCCGGCAGCCTGCTGATTCCGCTGCCCGAGCTGGAGCAGCGGGCCGGCGAGATCCCATCAGACAGGCCCACCGTGGTGCTCTGCCATTCGGGCAGCCGCTCAGCCCTGGCCACCCAGCAACTGCTGCGGGCGGGTCACCGGCAGGTGGCCAACCTCCACGGCGGGCTGCTGAGCTGGCAGGCCGCCGGATATCCCCTGGTCAGCGTCACCCCCCTCTGAGCCATGACATCCACCACCAACACCGGCCCCAGCAACACCAGCCTCACCAGTGCCGGCCTCAGCCTCAGCCCTGAGCAACTCGCCGCCGAAATCGAGAGCGGCCGCATCAGCGTCATCGATGTGCGGGAGCCGATGGAATACGTGGGCGGCCACATTGCCGGCAGCCACAACATTCCCCTCTCCCGCCTGGGCAGCAGCAGCCTCCCCGAGGGGCCCCTGGTGCTGGTCTGCCAGAGCGGCAACCGCAGCGAGCGGGGCCTGGCCACCCTGCTGCGTGGAGGCCACCCCCATCCCCTCGCCGACCTCGAAGGCGGCATGGGCGCCTGGCAGCAGGCGGGCCTGCCGATGAAGCGCCGCCAGGGCGCCCCCCTGCCGCTGATGCGTCAGGTGCAGATCGCCGCCGGCAGCCTGGTGCTGCTCGGGGTCTTCCTCAGCCAAACCGTGGCCCCGGGCTGGATCTGGCTGGCCGGCTTCGTGGGGGCCGGCCTCACCTTTGCCGGTGTCAGTGGCTTCTGCGGCATGGCCCGCCTCCTGGCGGTGATGCCCTGGAACCGGGTGCGGGCGTGATCATCGGCCTCAGCCTCGGCACGGCGGTGCTGCTGCTGGTCGGCGGTCTCCTGATCGGCGCTCTGCTGGCGGTGCTGGGGGCCGGTGGCTCGATCCTGCTGTTGCCCCTGCTGGTGAGCGGAGCGGGTCTGCCCACCCGCGAGGCCGTGCCGCTCTCTCTGCTGGTGGTGACCCTGCTGGCCCTGGGCAATGTGGGGCCCTACGTCCGCCGGGGCCAGGTGGCCCTGCGACCGGCGCTGATCCTGGGGGTGCCGGCCCTGGCGGGCGCCTGGGTGGGCGGCAGCCTGGTGAAGGCCGATCTGATCCCTGAGGCGATGCAGCTGGGGGTGTTCACCGTGGCGGCCCTGGTGGCCTCCTGGCTGCTGACGCGGCCGCCGCAGCCGGCCCAGAGCCACCAGGCTCAGCCCAGCCCAAAGCCGGCTGGATCGCCCCAGGCCCTCGCAGCCCAGGGGGTGCTGGTGGGCCTGCTCACCGGCATTGCCGGCGTGGGCGGCGGCTTTGCGATCGTGCCCGCCCTGGTGCTGCTGGCCGGCCTGCCGATGCACCTGGCCAGCGGCACCAGCCTGCTGCTGATCAGCACCAACAGCCTGGTGGCCCTGCTGGCGCTGGGCCACTGGCCCGCCGCCAGCCTCGAGTTGATGCTGCCCCTGGTGGCCGGCGGCGCGGCCGGTGCCGTGCTGGGTCAGCGGCTGGCCCCCCACCTGAGCGAACGCCACCTGCGGCGCGGCTTCGCCGGCCTGCTGATCGGCTCGGCGCTGCTCACCGGCTTCGAGGGTCTGCGGCGCCAGCACCCAACCCCCATCAACCAGCACTCACCCCGTCCCCTGAGCAGCGAGCAGCAGCAATGAGCCAACGCAGCTTCCAGTTCCGGCTGCACAGCAGCCACGCCGATCCCGACCGCGCCACCGGGGCCCTGGTGGTGGAGTTCCTGGCTGAATCAGGCCAGTGGCAGCCCCAGCATCCCAGCCTCAGCACGCCGGGGTTCCGGCTCTACCTGCTGTCGTTGCTGCTCTGTCAGCACACCTATCTGGTGGCCAATGCTCTGGAGCGCTCCATTCCTCTCCAGCGGGTGGAGGGATCCTTCACCGTGCTCACCAGCACTGAGTGGATCATCGAGCAGCTCGAGGGCACCTTCGTGATGCACCTGGATCCGGCCGCAGCGGTGGCCGAGCGCTCGCGGGCCGACGCGGACGCCATCGCGTTCATCAGCGAGCGGATGAAGCTCTGTCCGGTGTCACGCAACCTGCCGGCCACGGTGATCAAAACGATCGGTCTGCGCCTGGGCGCCTGAGCCTCAGAGCGGCTCTGGATCGCTGGGGCCGCGGCGCCAGTCGAGCCAGATCAGGTGGGGCACGATCGCCGACGTCACCCTGCGGTAGGCGGGGTAATCGGAGTGGGCGGCGCAGAGGCGCACCTCCTCGCGGCGGGCCTTGCCGCCCAGCACCAGCGCCAGGGCCAGCAGCAGGGCCAGGTGCAGCAGGCTGCCCCGCGCCAGGGCCACCCCCAGGGAGCAGATCAGCAGCGATTGATAGAGAGGGTGACGGCAGCGGCCGTAGGCCCCGGCCGTCACCAGGGGCGCACCGGGCATGGGCTCAGGCAGGGGGCTGAGGCTGCCGCCCAGGTTGAGCGCGCCCTGGCCGGCCAGCAGCAGACCGGCGGCGAAGAGGCTCAGGCCCAGCACCCGACACAGGGGCGGCCAGCTGAGACCAAAAGCGGCGGGACTGGGGAAGGCCGGCAGCAGATGGGCGCTGATCAGGACCATCTGGGCCATCAGCCACCATTCGCCATGGCGGTTGTCGAGCAGACCAGCCCAGCTGAAACCCCAGGCCTGAAGGCGTTGCGGCAACGACCTGTCCATGGGCTGCGGTGCGATGGATGGGCCCAGTCTGGCCACGGCAGAGCACGGCGACCGCCGACCACGATCAGCGGCTCAGGCGGCCTGCAGCTGCAGAAGCTGGGCTTCGAGCCGCTGCCTCAGGCGCCCCTGCACCAGGGTGCAGAGCTCCTCCACCAGCTCGTCATCGGCGGTGTAGATCAGGCGGGAGCCTTCGCGCTGGCAGTGCACCAGACCGGCCCGCTGCAGCTGCCCCAGCTGGCGGCTGATGTGCGACTGGCTGAACCCGGTGGCCTGAATCAGGCTGGTGACATCAAGGGGCTCCGAGCGCAGCAGGCAGAGCAGCTGCAACCGGGCCGGTTCGCTCAGCAGCCGGAAGAAGCGACTGATTTCCTCCATCAGCTCAGGGCTAGGCCTGGCCCCATCTGCGGAAGCGCCCATGTCAGACCTTGAACAATCCTGTAATTATGCCGCCTCACGCATGACCCTGGGGCGGCCCTGGCGGCGGGCTCAGAGCAGTGGGGCGCCCGAGCTGCGGCGGATCGCCACCACGGCCGGGCGGGGGCTGC
The DNA here is from genome assembly GCF_025128055.1 of Synechococcus sp. CS-1329. GTDB lineage: Bacteria > Cyanobacteriota > Cyanobacteriia > PCC-6307 > Cyanobiaceae > Regnicoccus_A. The sequence goes on from NZ_JAHLYS010000032.1 coordinate 11,551, forward strand.
GGCCGGGCACGCCCGAGGGCCAGTTCGAGCCCAGCGGCACCCAGCGCCGCTGCTCGAAGGCCTGGCCCCTGCGGTCACGCAGGGGGATGGTCTGCCATTCACCGGCCTGATCAGAACGGGTGCCGTTGCTCTCGCCGGGATGCTGCACCGCCAGGAACAGGCTGGTTTCGGCGGCATCGAAGCAGGGGCCGGTGAGCTCACACTCCATCGGCCCAGTGGCGAAGCAGTAGGCCCCACCCGCCCCGGGCCCCTGGCTGGGCAGCACCCAGCAGGAGTTGTTGCCGAACAGGTTGAGATCAGAGCTGCCGCCGCCCCGGTCGGTCACCATCCAGACGTTGCCGGAGCGATCGACGGCGAGGTTGTCGGGACCGGAGAAACCCAGGCCTCCCTGCCAGGGGGCGCCGCCGCTGGCCAGCATCCGCCAGCGAAAACCGCCGGCCCTGGCTGGGCCTTGGTCGCTCAGGCGCATGATCCAGCCGTGGGGCCAGCGGCTTTCGCCGTTGGGGCCATGAAAGATCGCCGGATCGGACCGCCCGCCGCCATCGGAGCCAGCGGCGGTGAAGGCCACCAGCAGATCCCCACTGCTGGGATCGATCACCGTGTCCTCCGGCCTGGCGGCGGCAGTGGCACCCACGGCATTGGCGGCCAGGTGGGCGTCGATCAGGATCGCGCCGAGTCGCTCCTCGCCCGCGCCGGGATAGAGGTCAGCGAGGGTGCTGTAGCGCTGGCGGTAGGCCTCCACCGCCTCGTCGCTGGCGAGGGCCTCAGCGCCGGCCTGACTGCGGTCGCTGTGGGGCACCAGGGTGGGTTGCTGCAGGCCAAAAGCCGCGTAGTGGCTGGGCCGTTGCGGGTTCAGCCGAGTGCTGGGATCGAGCGGGATCCAGCGGCCGCTGCCATCGGGCTCGAAGCGGGCCACCTCCAGGCGACCGGCCTCCAGCAGCACTGAATTGGCCGGATCGGTCGGATCCGTGATCCGCCCCTCACTGACGAAGCGGTAGAGGTGTCCGCCATGGCGATCGCAGCCGGAGTACACCAGCAGCGGCTCGCCGGCCCGGGCCGCCACCGCCACGGCCTCATGGCGATAGCGACCCAGCCAGCTGTGCTTGATCGCCGGTCGCTGGGGCTGACGCGGATCGATCTCCACCATCCAGCCGTACTTGTTGCCCGCCAGGGCAAAGGCATTGCCGAGACCATCGAGCCTGCGGCCATCGCAGCGCAGGGGCAGCGCGGCCGGCGCCGGCGAGGAGCCATCGGCATAAACCGCCTCCACCACCTGGCTCTGGACGTTTTCCTCAGCCGAGAGCACCGTTCCCCAGGGGGTCTCGCCGCCGGCGCAGTTGGCGAAGGTGCCGATCACCCGGTCCCCGAGGCCATCGTTGCTGCCGAGACGCACTGGATTGCGGAACACGGCGGCCGCCGGACCGCTCACCCGCAGGCGCCTGGCGGGATCGTCGAGGCCTTCGAGGCCGCTGAGGCGTCGATCGAAGCGCCCCCGAAGCCGACGCCACTGCCCCGAGGGCTCCTGGCGCAGCTCGATCACACCGATGCCCTGATCACGCAGGGCGGCGCCGGCCACGGCGCGGGCCAGGGCCCGCAGGGGATCAGCGGCCTCGAGGGCCGTGACATCCACCACACCGGAGCGGGGCCTGATGGCTTCGATCAGCTCATCCCAGGGCAGCGTTTCGCCGGTGGCCTCGCTGTAACCCTCGCTCCAGGGCCTGGGGCTGATGTACTCGAAGTTGACCGTGAGCAGGGCCCTGCCCTCACCCAGATCCGTGAAAGAAAGGTGATCGTTGTTGTAGCCGAAGCGGCCATCGGCCAGCGGCTCTCCCCAGACCGCCAGCAGATCAAACCGGTACCCCGGAGGCAGCACCAAGCGATCGAGCACGGACACTCGCCGTTGCGCGCGCTGTTGTTCAGCGGCACTCAGGCCATCCCCGGGCAGCGGCAGGGGCACCGGCACAGGGATGAAGGGTGCACTGGCTGATCGCAGCGGCAGGGCCTTCAGGGGCAGCCCCGAAGCAAGCGCCACCGACCCCCCAAGACCGAAGAGGGCAAAGAGATCGCGGCGGTGCATTGTTCAGAGCAGCCCCGCCGGAGATTAGCCGCGCCAGGCGGGCAGGCCGTGGCGACCGCGGTTGCGCCAGAGGGCTTCAGCGCTCACCTGCAGACCATGGCGGCGCGCCAGGCTGGCGGCGGCCTGGGTGGAGCCGGTGCGCTTCAGCGCCTGGGCGAAGGAAGGATCACGGCTGGCCAGGTCCTGCAGGGCATGGAGCGCATCCATCGCCCCCTGAACCGTTCCTGATGCGACCGTCATGGTGACGGCCCCGGCGGCAATCATGGAGGTGGCATTCATGGTGGTGACCTGAATCTGAAACTGCCTAAAGCCTAACCAGAAAGGAATGCAATCTGCGCAGTATTTATACCTAAAATCAGGAGAAAGTGCGGCGCCTCGGGCAGCATCGACCCAAGGCCACAGACCTGAATCAAGCCATCGCCCTCTCGGCTTGATTCAGGCAAATCTGACGAGCCAGATTTTCCACTTAAACATTAATCGAAACCATTGTGATCATCTCCTGAAAGCCTCATTTCTTGACCTCTCACCACGCCGAAACCACGGCCTGCTGGCCGCTGCCCCAGGGATGCAGCAAACTGGATCTCACTGGATCAGACCGCCGCGATGACCCGCGAACGCGACCCCTTCCGCATTCCCCGCGCCGGCTGGGAAGCCGCTCCCTTGGCGGGGCTGGCCTCGATCGACCTCAACCAGAACGGTGGGGCCTTCACGGGCCGTGAGTTCTTCTCCGAATCCACCGTGGGTGGGGTGGTCTGTTTTGCGGCCTACCAGGCGCTGCTCACGGCCCTGCGCACCGAAGCCCTGCGCAAGCGCGGCGAACTGGACCGGGCCACCCAGGTGCGGCTGGTGCTCAGCACCAGCCTGGAATCCGCCAAGACCGGCGTGGCTGTGGGCGCCGTGCTCTCCGTAGTGCTGCTGGTGTTCCCCTGGCTGACGCTGCCCCTGTCCGTGCTGGGGGTGGTGGGCAGCGCCAAGGCCTCCCTCGATCTCTTCCATGCCTTCTGGGATGGCCTCGACGACGAGCAGAAACTGGCGGTCACCGTGGCCGCCCACGAAGCCGGCGTGAACCTGAGCGCCTTCTTCCGCAACGACGGCGAGGGACTGGGCCGCTCGGCGCTGGGCTGAGCCGCTCAGGGCTGGGCCATCCTCGTAGGGGCTCTGTTCTGCCGGGAGACCGATCGTGTCGATCAACGCCGCTGTGCTGCTGGCCGGCGTGCTCCTGTTGCTGGGCATCGCCTCAAGCAAGTTCTCGGCCCGGCTCGGGGTGCCGGTGCTGGTGTTGTTTCTCAGCGTGGGGATGCTGGCGGGATCGGAGGGCCTGGGCCGCATCTCCTTTGGCAGCTATGGCCTGGCCAGCAGCATCGGCAGCGTGGCCCTGGCCCTGATCCTCTTCGACGGCGGCCTGCGCACATCGATGGAGGCGGTGCGCCTGGTCTGGCGTCCAGCCCTGGCGCTCTCCACGATCGGCGTGCTGCTCACCTCACTGCTCACGGGACTGGCGGCGGCCTGGGTGCTGCAGATGCCCCTGCTGCAGGGCTTGCTGCTGGGCAGCATCGTTGGCTCAACCGATGCTGCGGCCGTGTTTTCGGTGCTGCGCACCAGCGGCCTCAAGTTGCCGGAGCGGCTCACGGCCACCCTCGAGGTGGAGAGCGGCTCGAACGATCCCATGGCGATCTTCCTCACGCTCAGCTTGATCGGTGTGATCACGGGCACCACCGAGTCAGCCCAGGAGATGGCGCTGCTGCTGCTGATGCAGATCGGTATCGGCGGCCTGGTGGGGGTCGGTGTGGGCCGGCTGGCCCCCTGGGCTGTGAACCGGATCAACCTCGACTACCCCGGCCTCTATCCGCTGCTGGTTCTCGCCTTTGGCCTGGTGGCCTTTGGCCTGGTGGCCTTTGGTCTGGCGGCGGTGCTGGGGGGCAGTGGCTTTCTGGCGGTGTACATCGCCGGCATCGTGCTGGGCAGCAGTTCGATCGTGTTTCGTCGTGGGATCTTCTCCTTCCACGACGCCACCGCCTGGCTGGGCCAGATCGTGCTGTTCGTGATGCTCGGGCTGCTGAGTTTTCCCAGCCGGCTGCTGGCGGTGGCGGGCCAGGGGTTGTTGATCGCCCTGGTGCTGATCGTGGTGGCGCGACCGATGGCGGTGGCCCTGACGACACTGCCCTTTCACTTTCGCCGGCGCGAACTCACCTTTCTCTCCTGGGTGGGCCTCAAGGGCGCCGTACCGATCACCCTGGCCATCTTCCCACTGCTGGCCGGAGTTCCACAGAGCCAGCTGATCTTCGATGCCGTGTTTTTTGTGGTGCTGATTTCAGCGATCAGCCAGGGCTGGTCACTGCCGCTGGTGGCCCGCTGGCTGCACATCGGCCGCCCGGCGGATCCCACTCCGGCGCTGTCGATGGAAATCAACGCCCTGCGTCAGATCGACGGCGAAGTCGTCGACTACACCCTCAAGGCCAAGGCCCAGGTGGCGGGCCGGCAGCTGCGCGACCTGGCCCTGCCTGACGGCGTGCTGGTCACGTTGATCCTGCGCGGCAAGCACGTGGTGATGCCGAAAGGGAGCACAGCGCTGGAACCTGGCGACCATGTGTTTGTGGCAATGCGAACCAGTCTTCAGCCCTTGATCGATCGGCTGTTCGATCCCGACCCAGAGCCGCCCTCGCTGCCGGCGAATCTGCTGCTGGCGTTTAACGCGACCATCAGCGTGGAGCAGCTGCACCAGTTTTTCGGCTTACCCCTGCCAGGGGAAAGCGGCCCGTCCACCACCAGGCAGAGCCTCGGCTCCCTCCTGGCCGATGCCGCCCCCTCCCGAGAGGTTCACGTGGGCGCCTTTGACATCCAGGCCGGAGACGATGACGACCATGTGAACGTGCGCTGTCACACCGAGTGGGCAGCCCTGAAACCCGGCTGATGCGGGGGTTGGGGATCAGCCCTGAGGCGATTGTGGCGGCGGCAGCTCGCAGCTCTTCTTCGGCCAGGCCGCCACGAACCGCTCCACCACCAGGCTGGCCTGGGCAGGCTGACCGGGCTCCAGCGACGGCCGGGTGGTGATCAGGCCCTCCACGCCCACCAGCATCGGTTCACCGGGTTGGCGCCGGGTTCTGAGGTACTGGGCTTCCAAGGCCTTGTAGTCAGCCTCCATCGCCACCGGCAGCCGCTGACCGGTGAGGCAGAGGCTGATGGAGGCTGAGTCGGCCAGATAGGTGAACAGGCCATTGAGGAAGAGGCGGGGCTCAATCGGCTCGGGCTGACTCAGGCGCGTGATCCGGTCGTTGTGGTTCGAGCGGATCGGCTCACCCTTGAGATCCAGTTTGCGCAGCGCTCTGCCCCCATCCACCACCTGCAGGAACACCGGCGCCTCGCGTCCACCGCGCAGCACCAGGCGGCCACTGCCGCGCTCCAGCCTCCAGAGGCCGATGTCGTCGAAGCGGTTGGGTTCCGCCTGGTTCAGATCGGTGAGCCGCAGCTGGTAGCGGGAGCCGGAGAGCAGATCGAGCTGCCAGCGGATCGGTCCGCCCGCACCGGGCAGATCACCCCGATAGCTGGCGGGCAGTGAGAAGCCGGCGGGCAGCGAGCTGAGGCGAGGGGCCGGAACGGCCACGAGCTGGAGCTGCAGAGGACCGGTGCTGCCGGCACCGGTGAGCACCGGCACCATCTGATCCGTCGTGAACAGCAACCGGCCCTGATGGTGGATGGTGGCCCTCACGGTGTAGCGGCGTCCGGGCCGAATGGCGGCATCGTCATAGGTGAGAGCAAAGGGCAGGGGCACCTGTCCCGCAGGCGACACGACCGTGCGAGCCAGCACCTCAGCGGCGGCATCGGCACGCGACACGTCCTGCAGTTCCACCTTGAGGCTGGCGCCAGCCGGCAGGGCAATACGTTCGCGATAGCTCGCCGTGCCCTCGATCACTCCGGCCTGGGCCGAAGCCCATGGCCACCAGCCGAGCGGCACCAGAGCCAGCGCCATCACCACCTTGGACCATCCCATCGGGACCCCCTCAACGACCGGTCTCGACCCATGCTGACAGCCGTAGAAGCAGCGACGAATCAACCCGTCAGCAGGGCCGTGGATCTTCAGCTGTAGTCCGTAGCGATCCAGAGCTCCAGCAAGGCCGGGATCAGCCTGGGCTCTCCGGGGATGTGCCAGAAACGGAGAGGGTGGGATTCGAACCCACGGAAGGTTTCCCTTCAAACGATTTCGAGTCGTTCGCTTTCGACCACTCAGCCACCTCTCCAGGGTCAACCACCGGTGCCCGCGGACATCGAGGGTTCAGCCAACCGCCACTTTACGGAGCCGCCGGTCGGGGCCGAAGCCTGGAGACCCGAAGATCTCAGCGGCCAGACGATCAGCGTCGATATGGGCGGGACGAGTGACGGTTGCAGGTGGACGTGGAGATGACACCCGCGTCCCAACGGTCGGGCAAGCGAACAAAGGCCCGGCAGAAGCCAGCCACAGCATGACGGGAAATCTTCATGAATCGTTATTGCAAGGACATGCCCAGTGACGATAGGCCAATCCGCAGGGCGAAGACGTGAAAAACGCAAACGGACAATCACCCAGATTCCCTATCTGAACGCGTGACTAGCCTTGACTCAGAGAGGTGCCGGTACAGATGCCACGAACTTTCACCCAAACATGTCGATTGCCTCGCTGATGGCGCTGGCCGTCATGCGCTTCACCATGCTGATTCCATTGACTGGCCCAGCCATGGCCATCACACCTCTTCCTCACCCCATCGCATTCGCCACCATGTCAAGCAAAATGGACGCCGCCTCCAAAGACGCAGAAGGCAAGGCCAAGCAGGTTCAAGCTTCTGCCATGAACACAGCAGAGAGCTTGAAGAAAGGCGCACAATCGGTCGCCAAGGATATTCGTGATGCCGCCGGATAGGTGGCAGATGATCTCAGCTGAATCACATTCCTCCAACCCTCCTGCTGATCAGTACACTGAGTGCTATCTTGGTACGCATGATCAGCGGGCGTCGACTCTGATCATTCGATGAATCTGATCCCATGAGTCCATACTTCGTTGTTGACACAGAGAAATCGTTCGAGCAGGCAAGCAACGATCTTCAAGTCGCTGTAGCAGCCCATGGGTTCGGCGTTCTGACGGTGCTTGATCTTGGCGAGAGCCTGCGAAGCAAGGGCATCAACTTCTCCGATAACTGTCGAGTCTTTGAGGTCTGCAACCCGAAGCAAGCCGCCAAGGTGCTGATGACCGACATGAAGCTGACTATGGCCCTGCCCTGCCGGATCTCCGTCTATACCGAGGCTGGCCAGACCCGGATCGGCATGATCCGGCCCGAGGGCATGTTGCTCAACCTCTCCTCGGAACCAGACCTGGCGGAGGTGGCACGGGAGGTCGAATCCTCCGCCACAGCCATCATCCAGGCAGCAGCGTCCCACAGCACCTGAGGATGCTGTGGGACGCTGCTGCCGTAGCCCCAGGGAAGGACCATGAATCCAGCAGATCAACGCCCTGGGCTGAATGGGATATTGGACGATCTGAACATTCAGCAACTGCAGGACAAGCTGAAGTCTTCAGCGGAAGGGCTCAGCCAGAGTGAGGCTGTGCGGCGCTTGACAGAGTATGGCAGAAACGAGCTTGCCGACAAGAAGACGAATCAGATTCTGAAGTTTTTTACCTATTTCTGGGGTCCAATTCCCTGGATGATTGAAGCAGCCGTAATTCTTTCTGCGCTGGCCCAGCATTGGCCCGACTTCGCCATCATCCTGGTGCTGCTGCTTGCCAACGCCGTGGTTGGTTTCTGGGAAGAGCACCAGGCTGGCAATGCCATCGCTGCACTGAAAGCCAAGCTAGCCATGAAGGCACAGGTCAAACGCGATGGCCAGTGGACCACTGTGGAGTCACGCGAACTGGTGCCCGGCGACGTGATCCATGTCCGCCTCGGTGACATCGTGCCGGCGGATGCGCGGCTGCTGGATGGTGATCCGCTGCAAGTGGATCAGTCGGCCCTGACGGGTGAATCGTTGCCGGCCACGCGCCGATGCGGTGAAGCACTGTTCTCGGGATCGATCATTCGCCGGGGTGAGATCGATGCGATGGTCTATGCCACAGGCGCGAACACGTTCTTCGGCAAAACAGCGGAGTTGGTGCAGGTTGCTCACAGCGTCAGCCATTTCCAACAAGCCGTTCTGAAGATCGGAAATGTGCTGATCCTCCTGGCGCTTGCGTTAGTCACGGTGATCATTGCCGTGGCGCTGCTGCGCGGCGACCCCCTGCTCACCACTCTTCAGTTTGCCCTGGTGTTGACCGTTGCCGCGATTCCCGTGGCGATGCCCACGGTGCTCTCAGTGACCATGGCTGTGGGGGCACGCCAGTTGACGAGAAAAGGGGCCATCGTGACGCGGTTGGCGGCGATCGAGGAATTGGCTGGAGTGGATGTGCTCTGCTCGGACAAAACCGGCACACTGACCCAAAACACTCTGACACTTGGCGATCCCTTCAGCGTGGATTCATCGGGCGATGACAGTGGTCAGGGTCGGGTGATCTTTGCTGCAGCCCTGGCGTCGCGAGCTGACAACAAGGATCCGATCGACCGGGCTGTGCTTGACGGCCTGAGTGATGGCCAGAGCCTTGATGGCTACCAAGTGGTTCATTTCCAGCCCTTTGACCCGGTGCATAAGCGAACCGAAGCCACCGTCAGGGGACTGGACGGACTGGACTTCAAGGTCACTAAGGGTGCTCCGCAAGTGATTGTGGCGTTGTCGGCCAATGGTGCCCAGGTGAAGACCGCCGTCGAGAGCGCGATCAACGGGTTTGCTGCCCGGGGCTTTCGCTCCCTGGGAGTGGCCCGCATGGATGCAGAAGACCACTGGCAGTTTCTTGGTGTCTTGCCCCTGTTTGATCCTCCCCGCGAGGAAGCCAAAACGACCATCGCAACAGCTCGCGAGATGGGCGTGAAGGTCAAGATGGTGACAGGTGATCAATTACCGATCGCTCAGGAAACAGCCAAGAAACTGGGGATGGGCTCTTTGATCCTCGATGCCAGTGGCTTCGGGACCACGACGACCCAGCCGTCGGAGCTGTTGGCGGAGTCCATCGAGAAGGCGGATGGCTTTGCCCAGGTGTTTCCTGAGCACAAGTATCAGATTGTGGATGTCCTCCAGCGGCACGGCCACATCGTCGGCATGACCGGGGATGGGGTCAATGATGCTCCAGCGCTGAAAAAGGCAGACTGCGGCATCGCCGTTGCGGAGGCAACGGATGCGGCGCGTAGCGCGGCCTCCATCGTCTTGATGGAGCCGGGTCTATCCGTGATCATTCATGCGATCAAGACAAGTCGCAAAATCTTCCAACGAATGAACAGCTATGCGATCTATCGCATAGCTGAAACGCTGCGCGTCTTACTGTTCATGGCAGGGTCGATTCTGGCCTTCAACTTCTACCCGGTGACAGCGGCCATGATCGTGATGCTGGCGCTGCTCAATGATGGCGCCATCCTATCAATCGCTTATGACAATGTGCATTATAACAACGAACCAGAGCGCTGGAACATGCGTGTCGTAATGGGAGTTGCCGGCGTACTGGGCGTCATCGGAGTTATCTCAGCATTTGGCTTGTTTCTTCTCGGAGAACGCATCTTCCAGCTGGACCGCTCTCATATTCAGACATTGATGTATCTGAAGCTCTCCGTGGCAGGCCATCTGACCATCTTCCTGACACGGACCCGTGGGCCCTTCTGGTCGATACGGCCATCACGGGTTCTGCTGTTGGCGGTCTGCGGAACGCAACTGCTGGCGACCTTGATCGCGGTCTACGGGTGGTTCATGCCCCCGCTGGGATGGGGTTGGGCCCTATTTGTCTGGGGTTATGCCCTGGCCTGGTTCCTGATCAACGACCGACTGAAAGTCTTGACCTACTGGATCCTGCAGCCGAAGCGAGCCGATGGCGGGAATCCCTAGCCGGCAGCCCCCTGCAGCGAACCATTGGTACCGCTGGCGCTCCAGCCCGGGGGCAACCCGGGGGGTGGACCACCGCTGAGCCACACCCGCCGGGGCGCAGAAGCCTTGAGGATCTCCTGCTGCCGGCGGCTGGGGGAGAAGCCCAGCCAGATCCCCCCCACCGGTTCACGGTGGGTTGGGCCCTGGTGGCTCCAGGCCTCAAGCGACTGGGGGTCGGGCAGCAGCCACCAGCGGTGGCGGCCGATGCCGAGGGCCAGGGCCTGGCTGTCGCCGCTGAGGGGAGCAAGGCTGAGGCCGGGGCTTTCCAGGCGCTGGCCCGGCTGCAGGCTGCTCCGGCCATCGCTGCTGGAAACCAGCAAGGAAGTCTGGGCGCTCCAGCAGGCCGGATCATCCGGGGCGACCGGATCGAGCAGGGTGATCCAGTCGTAACGCTCCAGGCCCAGGCCGCTCGCGAGCCTGCGGGCATCGGAGCAGCTGAGGCCATCGCCCTTGCCACTGACCAGCCCACCGCGGCCCCCGTGGCGAGCCACCAGCAGATCGCCGCTCCAGCGGTGCACCAGCAGCAGCGCATCGCCGCTCAGCAGGGCCAGGTGCAGGGCCAGCACCAGCGCCAGCCCCGCCGCCCCCAGCCGCCGCGGCCAGGCCCCCGTGCCCGGCAACAACCAGGGCAGCAGCGAGAGACCGAAGAGCAGCACCAGCAGAGGGACGGGCCGCCCCAGCTGCCACTGGGCCATGGGCAGGGCCGCGATGGTGCGGGTGATCGCCAGCAGCAGACCGCTCAGGGGCAGCAGCGGCCAGGCCAGCAGGGGCACCAGCGGCGGCAGCAGCACCGTCGAGAGGGCCAGCGCCATGGCACCGAGGGTGAGCGGGCTGAGCAGCGGCGCCACCAGCAGATTGGCCGGCACCGCATAGAGGGGCACGATGCCGAAGTGGTGCAACTGCAGCGGCAGGGTCCAGAGCGAGGCGGCCACCGGCACCGCCAGCCCCGCCGCCGCCCAGCCCGGCAAACGCCCCGCCAGGGTCGACTCCAGGGGGCGGGCGGTGAGGATCAGCCCGGCGGTGGCCGCCACCGAGAGCTGGAAGCCCACGTCCTGGAGCCACCAGGGCTGCACCAGCAGCATCAGCAACACGCTCAGCAGCAGCACCCCCAGGGGCCGGCTGCGGCCACCGCTCTCCAGCACCGCGAAGGCCACGCCACCCATCAGCACCGCCCGCACCACCGAGGGCTGGGGGCCCGCCAGCAGCAGGAACAGCAGCATCGCCCCCAGGGCCAGGCCGCAGCGGGGCAGTCGCGGCAGCCGCCGCCCCAGGGCCATCACGGCACCGAGCAGCACCGAGAGGTGGAAGCCGGAGGCGGCCAGGGCATGGGAGAGCCCGGCGGCGCGGAAGCTGGCGCCCACATCCGCCGGCAGGGGCACCACGGCACTGCCGAGCACGAGGGCCGCCAGGATTCCTCCCCGGCGCTCGCCGCCCTGCTGGATCAGGCTGGCGGCCATGCGGCGGCGCAGGTCGGCGATGGGGGTGGCCGGGCGCGCCAGCACCGTCAGGTCGGTGCTGGCCGCCAGGCGCAGCTGGCTCCAGATGCCGCGGCGGGCCAGCCGCTCCGCCGCACCACTCAGCAGCGGATGGGGCCCTGTGGCCGGCCGCCGCAGGGTTCCGCGGGCCTCCACCAGCCAGCCCTGGCGCAGGGGCGGGCAGGGCTCCATCAACAGCTCCGTGGTGCCGCCCGCCGTGCGCAGGGGCACCGAGCAGCCCCCCGCATCGCCGCGCAGGCGGGGATCACGGCTGAGCTCACCGCGCAGCACCAGCTCCTGCCCGCCCGCGCCCTGCAGCTGCCGCACCGGATCCAGGGGGCCAGGCTGGGGCTGACGCCAGAGCGCCCAGAGCAGCAGCGACGGGGCGATCAGCAGCAGCGTCAGCGCCGGCAGCGGCCGTGCCCCCAGCCGCCGTGCCCGCCACCAGCCGGCGGCGCCCAGCAGCAGCAGCAGAGCCAGGCGGGGCGCGGCGGCCAGGGGCACGGTGCCCAGGGCCAGCCCCGCCAGGGCCAACGACACCACCAGAAAGGGCATGGAACCACCACCAACCCCGCCAGGGTTCCCCCCTCAGGGGCCCCTGGTCGTCAGCCGGGCAGGTGGAGCATCAGCTCACAGAGCTGGGGGCTGGGCAACTCCTGACCCAGCAAAGGCGCCATCAGGGCCGCCAGCGGCCGCAGCCGGCAGGGCCAGATCGCCCGTTCGGTGAGCCGGCCCGCCTGGAAGCTGCCGGCGATCAACACCGCCGCCAGCAGGGTGCGTTTCACCCGAGGGGCGCCGCCAGCAGGGGAAAGCCCAGGGCGCGGCGCTCCTCCAGCCAGGCCTCAGCCACCTGCCGCGCCAGATGGCGGATGCGGCCGATGGTGGCGGTGCGCTCGGTCACGGAGATCACGCCGCGGGCCTCCAGCAGATTGAAGGTGTGGCTGCACTTGAGCACGTAATCGAGGGCCGGCGCCGGCAGGCCCGCCTGCACCAGATCAGCGGCTTCCGCTTCGTAGAGGGCGAAGAGCTGCTGCAGGCGCTCCGGGTTGGAGGCCTCGAAGTTGTAGGTGCAGTGGCCCTTCTCGGAGGCCAGCCAGAGATCGCCGTAGCTGCGCTCGCCGTTCCAGCTCAGGTCCCAGATGCTCTCCACGTCCTGGAGATACATGGCCAGGCGCTCGAGGCCGTAGGTGATCTCGATCGACACCGGCCGGCAGTCGAGGCCGCCGCACTGCTGGAAATAGGTGAACTGGGTGACCTCCATGCCGTCGAGCCACACCTCCCAGCCCACCCCCCAGGCGCCGAGGGTGGGCGATTCCCAGTTGTCTTCGACGAAACGGATGTCGTGATCACGCTGGCGGATGCCCAGGGCTTCGAGCGAGGCCAGGTAGGTCTCCTGAATGCCGTCGGGAGAGGGCTTGATCAGCACCTGGTACTGGAAGTAGTGCTGGGCGCGGTTGGGGTTGTCGCCGTAGCGGCCGTCGCTGGGGCGGCGGCAGGGTTCGGGATAGGCCACGGCCCAGGGCTCGGGGCCGATCGCCCGCAGCACCGTGTGCGGACTCATCGTGCCGGCGCCCTTTTCGGTGTCGTAGGGCTGCAGCAGCAGGCAGCCCTGGTGAGCCCAGAAGCTGTTCAAGGTGGCGATGATGTCCTGAAAATGCATGGGGGAGGAGGAGTCGCCACCGTCGGCGGGCATTCTCCCGTGTGGCAGTTCCAGCTGACGGCGCCGTGGGCCACTGCCCTCAGGCCAGCAGCTGCAGCAGACCCATCTGGCCGACGGCCAGTGTCCGGTGGCGCGCCCAGCCGAAGCCCGCCCGGCGCGCCAGCTGCTCCTGCTCGGCGCCGGTGGGGAAGCGCTCCAAGCTGGCTTCCAGATAGGCGTATTGCTCGGGCAGATCGAACAGTCGGGCGGTGGGCACCACCAGCCGGCGCAGGTAGAGGCGCTGGAAGGACGCAGCCAGCGCACCGGCCGGAGCGCTGGGGTCGGGGCGGTTGAAATCCAGCACCGCCGCCCGGCCGCCGGGGCGCAGCAGGCGGTGCAACTCCCTCAGCCCCTCAGCCGGATCAGCCAGGTTGCGCAGCCCGTAGGCCATCACCGCCGCATCGAACGACTGGGACGGCAGCCCGGTGGAAAGGGCATCCCCCTGGCGCCACTGCAGCGGCAGCCAGGGCTGGCGGGCGGCGCGGGCCGCCGCCACCTGCAGGGGAGCCGCGGCGGCATCGAGGCCGAGCACCTGGCCGCCGGGTCGCACCTTTGCAGCCAGCACCAGGGCCAGATCACCGGTGCCGCAGCAGAGATCGATCAGGCGCTGGCCCGGCCGGGGCCGCAACCACAGGACCGCCTGGCGCTTCCAGAGGCGGTGCAGGCCGAAGGAGAGCCAGTCGTTGAGCTGGTCGTAGCGGGGGGCGATGGCCTCGAACAGCTCACGCACCGCCTGGGGATCACCGGGCTTCAACGGCGGGAAGGGAGCGGGGAACGCTCAGGACAATCGCAGGTCGGGGCAGCGAGTGGGATCCACCAGACAATCGAGGGAGCCCTCCCAGGGCAGGTTGATCGCATCGAGGCTCACGCCCGGTTCCTCGATCGGCTGGGGCAACCAGAGGGCGCGGCTGGCGATGCGATTGGGGCCGGTGAGGGTGAGCACCATCACGGTGGCCAGGCCCACGGCAGCGGAGCAGACCATGCAGCCGGCCAGCATCAACGAGAACTCGCGGCGGTCGTTGGCGGCCTGCATCAGCTGCAGGGCCCAGGCCACCAGCGCCACCACGAAAACCACCATCAACAGGCCAAGGGCAGTGGAGAGAGGCGGCTGCAGGGCCGGCACGGCGGGGGAGAGCGGTGGGAAGCCCGATGAAGGCCTGGCAATCAATGTAACGAGCCGTTGCGAACTGTCGCGATCAGGGGCCGGCCCCAGGCAACCATCGGCCTGCCAGCAACCCTCAGGCCGCGAGCAACGATTCAGCCTCCAGGGGCCGCAGCTCCAGGCCCCGCGCCAGCAGATCCGCCTTGATGGCCTGCACCGTCAGCACACCGTCGTGGAGCAGGGAGGCCAGCAGCGCCGCTGAAGCCTGGCCCTGGCCGAGGGCGGCGGCGATGTGGTCGATGCTGCCGGCACCGCCGGAGGCGATCACGGGCACCTCCACCGCCTCGGCCACGGCGCGGGTGAGCTCCAGGTCGTAGCCGGCCTGGGTGCCGTCGCCATCCATGGAGGTGAGCAGGATCTCGCCGCAACCGAGGGCCACCGCCTGCTTGGCCCAGGCCACGGCATCGAGGCCGGTGTTCTGGCGGCCTCCTTTGACGAACACGTCCCAGCCGGAACCATCGGCGCGGCGGCGGGCGTCGATGGCCACGACGATGCACTGGCAGCCGAAGCGGCGGGCACCCTCACCGATCAGCTCCGGCCGCGCCACCGCCGAAGAGTTGAGGCTCACCTTGTCGGCACCGGCCCGCAGCAGCTCGGTGACACCCTCCACGGCACTGATGCCGCCGCCCACGGTGAAGGGGATGGTGACGGCCTCGGCGGTGCGACGCACCAGGTGCACCAGGGTGCCGCGCCCCTGGTGGCTGGCGGCGATGTCGAGGAAGACCAGCTCATCGGCGCCGGCGGCGTCGTAGCGGCAGGCGAGCTCCACGGGATCACCGGCATCACGCAGGCCAACGAAATTGACCCCCTTGACCACCCGGCCGTCGGCCACGTCGAGGCAGGGAATGATGCGCCTGGCCACCATGGTCTCGCTGTTAAGGTTGCGCTACCCGATCCAGTCGCGCCGGTCATGTCCCAGGCTGCCACCTCAGGCCCCTCGAGCGCCGTAACGATCGGTTCGAAGGTGCGGATCACGCGGGTGCGTGATCAGATTCCAGCTGAACTGGTCGAAACGCTGCAGAGCGATGCCATCGGCACCGTTCGCGACTTCAAGATGACCGACGGCAGCGGCATCGGTGTGGTGGTGGAACTGGCGAACGGCAGCACCGGCTGGTTCTTCGACGACGAAATCGCCGCAGTCTGAATTTGAGCGACGCTCCCGACCCCAGCACCAGCGGCGGCGGCGCCCGTCAGCTGCTTGGCATGAAGGGTGCCAGCGGCACCTCCTCCATCTGGAAGCTGCGCCTGCAGCTGATGAAGCCTGTCACCTGGATCCCTCTGATCTGGGGCGTGATCTGCGGGGCTGCGGCGTCCGGCAACTTCCAATGGACCCTGCCCCAGGTGGGCGCCTCACTGGCCTGCATGGTGATGAGTGGTCCGCTGCTGGCCGGCTACACCCAGACCATCAACGACTACTACGACCGCGAGATCGACGCGATCAACGAGCCGTATCGACCGATCCCCTCCGGTGCCATCTCCCTGCCCCAGGTGAAGGTGCAGATCTGGGTGCTGCTGATCGCCGGCCTGGCGGTGGCCTGGGGGCTCGACCTCTGGGCGGGCCACAGCACACCGGTGCTGCTGCTGCTGGCCCTGGGGGGGTCGTTCGTGAGCTTCATCTATTCAGCACCGCCGCTGAAGCTGAAGCAGAACGGCTGGCTGGGCAACTACGCCCTCGGCGCCAGCTACATCGCCCTGCCCTGGTGGGCCGGTCAGGCCCTGTTCGGCCAGCTCACCTGGATCACCGCCCTGCTCACCCTGGCCTACAGCCTGGCGGGCCTGGGCATCGCCGTGGTCAATGATTTCAAGAGCGTGGAAGGCGATCGGGCCCTGGGGCTGCAGAGCCTGCCGGTGGTGTTCGGGATCCAGAGAGCCAGCTGGATCAGTGCCGGCATGATCGACCTGTTTCAGCTGGCGATGGTGGCCGTGCTGATCGCCATCGGCCAGAACTTCGCGGCGGTGCTGCTGGTGCTGCTGATCATTCCCCAGATCACCTTCCAGGACATCTGGCTGCTGCGCGATCCGGTGGCCTTTGATGTGAAGTACCAAGCGAGTGCTCAGCCCTTCCTGGTGCTGGGCATGCTGGTCACGGCGCTGGCGATCGGTCACAGCAGCCTGACCGTGGGCATGTGAGGGCGCTGTGAGCAAACGCCGGCTGCGGTTGCTGCTGGTCGTGGGCGTCGCCCTGGCCGCGGGAGGGGGAGCAGCCCTTGGAGTCAACACCCTGGTGAAGGGGGTGGACAGCCTGCTGCCGGATGCCCGCCGGATCACCACCTTCAACCGACCAGGCACGGTGACGATCCTCTCCGCCGACGGGGAAGTGCTCCAGAAGCTGGGCCCGGCCACCCGCGAAAAAGTGGCAAGCGGCGAGATGCCGGAGCTGGTGAAAGAGGCCTTCGTGGCCGCCGAAGACCGCCGCTTCTATCAGCACAGCGGCGTGGATCCCACCGGCATCGCCCGGGCCATGGTGCGCAACCTCAGCCGGGGCTCGGTGGAGGAGGGGGCGAGCACGATCACCCAGCAGCTGGCGCGCACGGTGTTCCTCAGCCAGGACCGCACGCTGATCCGCAAACTCAAGGAAGCGGCCCTGGCCGGAAAGCTCGAGCGCCAGCTGAGCAAGCAGCAGATCCTTGAGCAATACCTCAATTACGTGTACCTGGGCTCCAGCGCCTACGGCGTGGCCGATGCCGCCTGGATCTACTTCTCCAAGACCCCTGACCAGCTGACCGTGCCGGAAGCGGCTCTGATCGCAGGGTTGCCGCCGGCCCCTTCGGTCTATTCACCGCTGGTGAACCCGGAGCTGGCGCTGCAGCGGCGCGGCATCGTGCTGGAGCGCATGGCCCAGGCCGGGTTCATCGATTCCGGGGAGCTGGCTGACGCCAAGGCCTCGCCGCTGCAGCTCAAACCCGCCCTGCCGAAGTTCTGGAACAGCCGCGCTCCCTACTTCACCGGTTGGGTGGCGCAGGAGCTACCGAAGGTGCTGAGCGCGGAGCAGCTGGAAGTGGGTGGTCTGACGATCCGCAGCAGCCTCAATCAGGCCTGGCAGGACGAGGGCCAGAAGGTGATCGCCGCCAGCGCCTCCGGCGGGCTGGAGGGGGCCCTGGTGACGGTGGAGCCTGGCACCGGTCTGGTGCGGACGATGGTCGGCGGCAAGGACTACAGCAAGAGCCAGTTCAACCGCGCCACCCAGGCCCTGCGCTCCCCCGGCTCCACCTTCAAGCTTTTTGTCTATCTGGCCGCCCTGAAGGCCGGCATGAAGCCAGAAGACACAGTCCTGGATGCCAAGCGCTGCTTCGCGGGCTACTGCCCCAAAAACTTTGGTGATCGCTACCTGGGGCGGGTGTCGCTGGCCACAGCCCTGCAGAACTCGCTCAACATCGTGGCGGTGAGCCTGCTGCAGCAGGTGGGCTTCGACAAGGTGATCGCCATGGCCCGCAGCCTGGGGATCACGCGGGAGCTGGGGCGCTTCTACCCCATGGCCCTCGGCGCCTACGAGCAGACGGTGCTGGACATGACCACGGCCTATGCGGGGGTGATCAACCGCGGGGTGTTTGTACCGGCCACGCCATTCGAGGAGATCAGCGGGCCGAATGGCGAGCTGCTCTGGAGCCGGCGTGTGGATGGAGACAAGGGTCGTCGCGTGGTGGACAGTGCCATCGCCGATGCCATGGTCTGGATGCTGCAGCGGGTGGTGAGCGGCGGCACCGGCGGTGCCGCCTCCCTGGCCAACCGGCCGGTGGCAGGGAAAACGGGCACCTCGGAGGGGGCACGGGACCTCTGGTTCATCGGCGGCATTCCCCAGCTCACCACCGGCGTCTGGCTGGGTTACGACAACAACCGCAAAACCGGCAGCGACAGCGGTGCCGCCGCCGCCGCCTGGGGGCGCTACATGGCGGTGGTGGTGAAGGATCTGCCGGTGCGTCAGTTCCCGCCCAAACCGGTTCTCACCGGCACCTTCAAGCCCACCAAGCAGGCCAACACCACCGTTCAACCAGGGCGACCGAGCACCCTCCCCAACCCTGGCGAAGACCGCAACCGGCCGGAGCCATCGCAGGAGCCGCCCCCGAGCGATCGCGGACAGGATCTGCCTCCGCTGCCCGATCTGCCCGATCTGCCCGATCTGCCCGATCTGCCGCCCCCAAGCGCTCCTCCCCGTGGCGGTGGCAGCCGCCCTGAGCCTCCCCCGCGCCGGCCGGCTCCCCCCCAACCGGCACGAGCCCCGGTGGCGCCTCCACCACAGGTGAATCCCTCGTTCCCGGTGGCCCCGCCGCCTCTGACTCCCCCACCACCGGTGGCACCGCCGCCCGTTCCCTGAGCCGCGCGGTTCCCGCCAGGGTCAGGTGGGGGCTTGCAGCACCGCCGCATAGAAGCCATCACCGCTGTGGGCGGCCGGCCAGTGCTGCTGCTGCGATAACAACCGCCAGCCCGGATGCTGCGCCAGAACAGCCGCGATCAGGGCGCTGTTCTCGCTGGGGTGCACGGTGCAGGTGGCATACACCAGGCGGCCACCTGGGGCCAGCAGCGGCAGCATCGCCTCCAGCAGGGAGCGCTGCAGGGCCACCAGCTCCGTGATGCTGGACGGGTTGATGCGCCAGCGGGCATCGGGGTGGCGGGCCAGGGTGCCAAGGCCCGAGCAGGGGGCATCCAGCAGGATGCGATCAAAGGGCGGGCCAGCGGTGGCGCCGGCGAGGGCGCCAGGGATAGCGGCATCGGCGGTGAGGGGCTCGATGGCCTGCAGCCCCAGGCGCTGGGCGTTGTCGCGCAGACGGCGCAGGCGGCCTTCGGAGCGATCCACCGCCAGCACGCTGCCGGCATCCCCGATCAGCTCCGCCAGATGGGTGCTCTTGCCACCGGGGGCGGCACAGGCATCGAGCAGGCGCTCGCCGGGCTGGGGATCGAGCAGGGGGGCGATCGATTGGGCGGTGCGGTCCTGCACGCTCCAGTGACCTTCGGCGTAGCCGGGCAGGGCGCGCAGATCACCGCTGCGGCCGGTGAGGCTGAGGGCCCAGGGCAGGTCCGGCAGCGCTGTGGCGCTGATGCCGGCGGCGGCGAGGGCCTCGATCACCCCCTCGCGGCTGGCGCGCAGGCGGTTCACGCGCAGATCCAGGGCGGGGGGCTGGTTGGCCGCCACAGCAAAGGCCTCGGCCCCCTCCTGGGGCAGCCACTCCAGCAGGCCGGCGGCCAGCCAGGCGGGCAGGGAGCCGCGCAGGGCCAGTGAGGCGACGGGATCGACGGGCAGCGGCAGCGGCTCCCAGGGGGCGGCGCCCGCCGCCAGGGGTTGGCGGCGCCGCAGGCAGGCCCGCAGCAGGCCATTGACCACCGGCGCCAGGCGGGCGAGACCATCGCGCTTGGCGATTTCAACGGTGGTGCTCACCGCCGCCGAGGGGGGCACCCGGGCGGTGAACAGCAGCTGGTAAAGGCCGAGGTGCAGCAGCCAGCGGAGCGGCGGCGGCTGGCGCTCGGCGCTCACCTTGCCTAGGGCATCGATCCAGCCATCCAGCAGGGCCCGCTGGCGGATGGCGCCGCAGGCCAGCTCCGTGGCCAGGCCGCGATCGGCGGCGGCCAGGGGGGAGCGGCGCAGCTCCCGCTCCAGGGCCAGGTCGGTGTAGGCGCCGGCGGCCACGGCCTGCAGCACCCGCCAGGCCACGCGCCGGGCGTCGAGTCCGATGGCGGCGGGATCTGGAGACGGCGGGGCGGGGGCAGCTGAGGTGGCGCTCAAACGGCGAGGGGCGGCGGCCTCCAGAGATAGCGCCGCAGGGGCAGACGGCCCTGTTCATCCACAGGAATGCCTTCGTTGATCAGCAGCTCCCGCTGCATCCAGTCGCTGCCTTGGCGGGAGAGGCTGAGGCTGATGCAGCCGCGGGCATTGACGATCCGGTGCCAGGGCACCTCAGAGGGCAGCGACAGGCGGCGCAGGGCCCAACCCACCTGGCGGGCGCAGCCGTAGGCACCGATCCACTCGGCGATCTGGCCGTAGGTGGCGAGCCGGCCGGCGGGCACCAGGGCCACGGCCGCCCACACCCGCTGATCAAAGCCCGGGGAGTCATCAACCATGACAAGGGCTGACCGGGATGAGCGACGGGAAGATCCTGTCATCAGCGACGGCGGGCGGGCGCTTGGTGCGCACGGCCAGCGGCCATAGAACGGAATCCAAGCGTTCTCCAGCCCCCACGAGTCACCACGATGCAGAGCAACAGCAGGATCCGCCGCAGCGCCTGGGGGCTGCAGTTGGGGGCCGCCGGTCTGGCCTTCGCGCTCTCGGGCTGCGGCCTGATGCGTGCCACCGCCGAGGTGCCGGCGGCGCGGGCGGCAGCGGCCTCACGGCCTGCAGCCGCCGCAAAAGCCCCCCCAGCGGCGGGGATTGAAGCCAGCAGCTGTGCCACGGGCCGCCAGAGCGCCGAGGAGGTGTTCCGCTCGGCCCGGGAGGGCGTGGCGGTGGTGTCGAGCGGCAACAGCCTGGGCAGTGCCTTCGTGGTGGCCCAACAGGACGGCATGACCTACCTGGCCACCAATGCCCATGTGGTGGGCGGCAGCGAGGTGATGCGACTCAAGTGGGTGGATGGCAGCAGCGACCGGGCGCGGGTGGTGGCGCGCGGATCGGGCAAGGCGCCCACCAGCGACCTGGCCCTGCTGGCGGTGGAGGGCCAGCGCGGCAAGGTGCTGCGCCTGCGTGATCAGACCTCGGCGGTGGGCCAGGAGGTGTTCGTGATCGGCGCCCCGAAGGGGCTGGAATTCAGCCTCAGCCGTGGGGTGGTGAGCAGCCTGCGCGGCAATGAGCAGATCCTGCAGATCGATGCGGCGGTGAACCCGGGCAATTCCGGCGGCCCGGTGCTGGATGCGGGCAACTGTGTGGCGGGCATCGCCACCTTCAAATACGGCGACAGCGAGGGGCTGAACTTCGCGGTGTCGTCGAAGGTGGTGCGCGAGTTCCTGGCGCAGCTGCCCACTGGCGGCAGCACAACGCGCCAGCCTGAGACCGCCAGCAACGACGACACCCTGTGCCTGTTCCGCGCCTCCGGCGGCGAAGAGGAGCAGATCCCCTGCCGCATCAGCCGGGTGAGCGCCCGCAACGGCGGCACCCTCTACGACCTGGCCTGGGCCGATGGCTCCCGCAACGCCTATGCCTTCTTCCGTGATGGGCGGGTGGCGATCCGCGCCAACGACGGCAGCGGCCGGGCCCAAAGCGACGAGGGCACCTTCCGCCGCCTCCAGGGTGGTGTGGCGGTGCGCGGCAGTGGCGACAGCCTCGCCTTCATTCCCGGGTTGGATCCGGTGCTGAACTGAGCGCAGTCAGTCTGCGCTGTGCCCATGCCCCTGCTGCCCCGCCGCTTCGAGCGGATCCGCGCCGTGCTCGACCGGCGCATGGCCGATCTCACCGTGGTGCTGGAGGCGGTGGACAAGCCCCACAACCTCTCGGCGATCCTGCGCAGCTGCGATGCGGTGGGGGTGCTGGAGGCCCATGTGGTGAGCCTGAAGGGCCGGCCGCGCACGTTCAACAGCACCGCCCAGGGCAGCCAGAAGTGGGTGCCCCTGCGCCCGCACGAACGGGTGGAGGAGGTGCTGGGGCAACTGAAGCAGCAGGGCTTCCGCCTCTACGGCACCCAGCTGGGCACCAACGCCGTGGACTACCGCCAGTGCGACTTCCGTGGCCCCACGGCCTTCCTGCTGGGGGCGGAGAAGTGGGGCCTGAGCGAAGCCGCGGCGGCGATGGTGGATCAGCCGCTGTTCATCCCCACCGGCGGCATGGTGCAGTCGCTGAATGTGTCAGTGGCGGCGGCGGTGCTGCTGTTCGAAGCGCTGCGGCAGCGCCAGGCGGCGGGCCTGGTGCCCGAGGCCGGCGAAGGGCTGCCGCCTGGGGCGCGCCAGGATCTGCTGTTCGAGTGGGCCTACCCCCAGGTGGCGGAGTGGTGCCGGCGCCAGGGGCGCCCCTACCCCCCGCTCACGCCAGATGGTGAGATCAGCGAGCAGCTGCCCCGCACCCTGAAGCTGCGCCACTGACGTTGATCCTGCGCAGCCTGGGGACAGATCAGAGGAACGGGATCAGCACGTCGTTGTGATCGGGCGGTGGTGGGGCCGCCTGACCGCTGTGGGCCCTGGGCAGCCACAGGGCCACGGCCACACCGACGATCTCCAGCAGCAGCGGCCGCGCCACAAACAGAACCACCGCCAGGGCACCGAGGGCGAGCAGACGCTCCAGCAAGCCGATGACGTCGTCGCCGTTGGCCGTGCCCAGCAACCAGAGCAGCGCCGAGGCGGCCAGCAGGCCGAGGGTGACCCAGAGGGGCATCAACACAGTGGCCAACACATCGCTGTTTTACTCGGCTGCAGCCGCCCATGTCTGTCGATGCTGAGCGCAGGCCGGCCCAATCGCCGCTGGAGCGCACTTTGCCCTGGGACCTGGACGTAGCTGAGGCCGCCCTCAACGCCAGGGCACAACGAGCCTGGGGCAACCAGGAGGCCATGAACGGGAGACAACAAGCCACAAGCCCCTGCCAGAGGACTGGTTTTCCTGAAGAAAAGCTGAGAAGTAGCCAATAACTTGCCGTAAGAGTCATGAAAGTCTTGATCAATCCGCCATCGATTTCAGGAAGCGGCTCTTCTCCCCCGCCAGGCGCCAGCAGCCCAACCGATGGCCCTGAGCGGAGTTGGCCATCAAGCCCACGGCCTGGATTCGCTCAGGCCATCAGTGGCATCCCGATGGCCCAGGCCCCTCGAGGTGGGGAACTCTGATCGGCGTCCCCTTGAGACCTGCCACCATGCGCACCCACACGAGCCTCGCCGTTCTCCGTCAACTCCAGCAACGCCGGGCCAGTTCCAACCCGCTCACCAAGGGATTCACCCTGGTGGAGCTGATGATTGTGGTGGCCGTCATCGGCATTCTCTCCGCTGCGGCTCTGCCGCAATATCTGCAGGCCCGCAATGCGGCCCAGGCCGGTGCGGCCATCGGTGAAGCCCTTGGCCTCGCCAAGGAATGCGCGACGTTTGCCGCCTCTGACATCGGCGGAGCTCCCACAGCGCCGACCACTGGCCCCGTGCAGAATCCAACCCCCTGTACTACCGATGCAGGCGGCACCTACACCGCCACCTGGACAGAAGGTCCAGTCGGTGTTCGCTGTCTCACGCAAACTTCAAACGCAGGGAACAAAACAGCCACGATCACGATCGATGGCAATGGCTCCATGAGCTGTGCCCTGTCCTGATTCGATCACGTCAGCATCACGTTCCCCGCCCTCCATCCCCCCCGCTCACCCAGGCCTCCAGGCCCTCGCCGAGGAACGAGAGACCGAGCACCAGCACGAACATCGCCAGGCCGGGGTAGAGGGCGGTCCACCAGATGCCGGTGGGCAGAGCGGTGAGGGCCTGCTGGAGATCACCACCCCACTCGGGAATGGTTTCCGGCAGGCCGAGGCCCAGAAACCCCAGACCGCCCAGCACCAGCACCGCATCGGCGGCGTTGAGGGTGAGCAGCACCGGCACCGAGGTGATCACGTTGCGGAACAGATAGCGGCGCAGGATCCAGACCGGACCGGCCCCCAGGGTGCGGGCGGCCTCCACGTAGAGCTCGGCCTTCACCTGGGCCGTCTGGTTGCGCACCACACGGAAATACTGCGGGATATAGACCACGCACAGGGCGGCGGCCGCATTGGGCAGGCCCCGGCCCAGCAGGAAGGCCAGCACCACTGAGAGCAGCAGCACCGGCAGGGTGTAGAGCGTGTCCATCAGCAGCACCAGCACCCGGTCGAACCAGCCGCCCAGGTAACCGCTGAGCATCCCCAGGGGCACACCGATCACCAGGGCCACCACCAGCGCCAGCAGCACCACCTGCAGGGCCACGGCGGCACCGGAGAGCGTGCGCACGCAGACGTCGCGACCGAGCCGGTCGGTGCCGCACCAGTGCTGCAGCGACGGGGTGGCATAGATGGGATTGTCGAGGCCGGCATTGGGATCCGCCAGCACCCCCAGGTGGATCATCAGCGGCGTCAGCAGCGCGATCAGCCCGTAGATCAGCACGATCACCAGGCCCCAGCGGGCCATCCGGCCGGAGAGATCGCGCGGCCGCCAGCGGCGCAGCAGAGCGGTGCTCGGCGGGGTGGTCATCGGGCAACGGTCCGGGGCAGGGCCAGTCTGGGGCAGGGGCAGGAGGCTGACCCCTGATGCTCTGCGGCCGAGCACCAGCGGAGCGGAGAGGAGCCTGGCCAGGGCCTCAACAGTGGTG
This sequence comes from Synechococcus sp. CS-1329, assembly GCF_025128055.1. GTDB lineage: Bacteria > Cyanobacteriota > Cyanobacteriia > PCC-6307 > Cyanobiaceae > Regnicoccus_A. Next base: position 36,142 of record NZ_JAHLYS010000032.1, read on the forward strand.
ATCCTGTCGTCTGCCGGCCTGTTGCCGGCCCCTGGCCAGCAGATGAAGCTCTCAATCGCCAGCGTGAGGGATGACGGCCAGGCTGCGATCGAAGCCCAGAGCTGTGCTGTGTTCAGGCATTCTGGAATCGGCCCAAGGAAGTTCCATATCCCACCAGCAGCGGGTGCTGATCGTTGACGACGACCCCGAGCAGCGCCGGTTTCTCGCCGCTGAACTGGCCGTGGAGAGCTATGCGGTGGAGGCGGTGGGCACGGGCCAGCAGGCACTGATCCGCCTGCGCGAAGCCCGCTGGGATCTGGTGCTGCTCGACTGGACCCTGCCCGATTTCAGCGGTGTGGAGGTGTGCCGGCGCTTGAGGGCCACGGAGATCACCACGCCGGTGCTGATGCTCACAGCCCGAGATGCGGTGACCGAGCGGGTGGAAGCCCTCGATGCCGGGGCCGACGACTACCTCACCAAACCCTTTTCGATCGAGGAGCTGCTGGCGCGGGTGCGGGCCCGGCTGCGTCGCAGTGGATCCAGCAACGGCGACGAGACGGTGCTGAGCTTCGCTGACCTGCAGGTGAACATGGCCAGCCATGAAGTAAGCCGTGGCGGAGAAGAGATCCAGCTCACGGTGAGGGAGTACGGCCTGCTGCTGGCCCTGCTCAGAGAACCCAACAGGGTGCAGGAACGCCAGACGTTGCTGCACAACGTCTGGGGTGAGCACTTCGTGGGCGATGCCAACCTGCTCGATGTCTACATTCGCTATCTGCGTAAGAAGATCGAACGCCCCGGGTTGCCTACCTTGATCCAGACCGTACGCGGCGTGGGCTTCATCCTCAAAGCGGGGGAATCGAAGACCTGAGCCCTACCCGCTCCAGCACCAGCTGAAAATCAGCACCGCCGCCTGGAGCGGAGGCCACCCGCACATCACCGCCCATGCGCCGCATCAGCAAGCGCACCATCGCCAGGCCGATGCCGCTCCCACTGGTGTCGGCCTGGGAGGTTCCGCGCACAAAGCGCTCAAAGATACGCTCCTGTTCCGCCAGCGGCACCCCTGGCCCGTTGTCGCGCACATGCAGAACCACCTCAGTAGCACCAGCTGAGCTGTAGAGCTCAATGGGGGACCCTTTGGGCGTGTATTTGAGAGCATTTTCCACCAGGTTGGTCAGACACTGCTGAAGGCGCTCCCCATCGCCCAGACCCCAGGGCGGCGAACCTTCCTGGGGCAAGCGCAGCCGCAGACGATCGGGGGCCAGAGGCTGAAGCCTTTCGAAAGCCACGAGCAGGGCATCATCGAGATCGAGGGGATCCCGGCCCAGCCGCAGGCGGCCGGCCTCCTCCCGGGCAATGTCCAGCAACTCACTGACCATCCGTCCCATCCGTTCGGCCTCCCTGGTGATGCCCTGCACTGCTTTATTGGCAGCGCATGCACCGGATTGGCGTTTCAAGCTCTGGGAGTAGCCACTGATCAAGGTGATCGGCGTGCGCAATTCGTGGGCCACTCCATCCACAAAAGTTTGCTGGCGCCCGCGGGCAGCCGCCAGACGATCCAGCAAGGCATTGAAGGAGGCCACGATCATCTCAATCTCCGGCGGCTGGTTCTGGATCGACAGACGCATCTGCTCGAGGCTCTCGGAGTCGATCTGACCCAGTTCGGTACAGAGCCGAGTCAGCGGGCGCAGCGTCCACCGAAACAACAGCCAGAGTGCGCCTGTGGTGAGAAGGCAGGCCGCAGAAGCATGCGCCAGCAGCAGCAGAAACAGCAGACGACGGCGCTCCACATCGCTGCTGATGTCCTCAACGACCCGCAACACAGCTGGCCTGCCAGAGAAGTTGATCTGCTTGCTGCTGCAGAGATAACGTCGCTCTGCTATCGCGAACCCCACCAGATGATCGTCACCGACACAGCGGCGCTCGACGGTGGCCACCAGCTGGGGAAATGGCACCGGTAGCGGCAGCGCGCCGCTCAGGCGAGGTTGGCGGTAGGGGCGGCCTGGCTCCAGCTCCAGCCACAACAATCGGCCTGGGGAGAGGATCTGATCCAGTTTGGAGTGGAACTCAGTGGGAGTGGCACTGGAGGAACGGGCCAGCAGCTCCCGAACCACCAGATCCGTGGCCTGGCGATGACGTCTGGCGCGGGAGAGATCGAGCAGATTCTGATTCGCCAGGATCAGCAACCCGAACCCGGCGAGTACGGCCAGCAGGCTGTAGGGCCGGAGGCGGCGATACAACGACAGGCAAGCCAACGCTGGCTTCATCGGCTCAGAAACCGCATCAATGCTCCAGCCAATCCGTCCATCACCCAACCGAGAACCATTGTGCCGCCAACAGGCCAGTGTGGGGTCATGGCCGGGCCGGGGATTGCATCCCTTGAGTTCAGTGACCCAGCAGCTGTCGTCCTCGTCAGCTGAGCGGCCAGATCCCCTTCATTCAGCCCGCCCCGGCAACCCCTTCACTGCTCACCCACTGCAGCGGGCCGCCGCCAGCGCTGAAGCTCTGCACCAGGCGCAGGCTCACCAGCTGGGTCGCCGGATCCAGGCAGGCGGAGAACGGTGCGCTCTCGGACCTGTTCAACACCCTGGCAGCGCTCAAACCGCCGCAGGTGGCCCAGGTGGGGGGCTTGGCGGCCAGGCCATCGAGCACCACATGGCTCTGGGCGTTGGTGCCGGGGTTGACGCGTCCCTCCAGTCCATAGGCAGGTCCGCAGCGCGCCAGCACCTGGCCGCGCCAGATCCCGCTCGGGGCGGCCCCAACCGAATAGGTGATCAGCCCGTCACCCCTCCTGATCTGCAGCACCACCTTGCGGCTGGACACTCCACAGCTCACGGCGAGGGGCGTGGCGGCATCCACCACCTCGCTGGCCCCCTCCAGATCAGCCCGGATCAGCGCCAGGGCCCGCCGCTGGTGGGCACGCTCCCGCACCAGCCGAGAGAAGTTCTGTGCCGAGCGGCCCTCCCCCAGCAGCGCCTGCACCACCACACCGCACACCATCAGGCCCAGACCCATGGCCACCAGCAGCTCCACCAGGCCAAAGCCAGCGCTGGCCAGGCGGCCCCTGGTCTGGACTTTGAGGATCGGTGCTGTCTTCATCACGTTGGTGGCCTGCTCGGGCTCAGAGGGTCGGATCAGGGCGGCAGGCGGCGCTGTCGGGGTGGCCCCCGGGCGCGCCGCCATAGCGGCCGAGGCGCACCACCCCCAGCGGCGGGGCCATCACCAGACAGCGACGCAGCTCGGTGCCAGCGCTGCTGAGCACCACCGTGCCGCCATCCAGCACCAGACCATTGCTGCTGAAGCGCAGGGTGTCGGGCAGGTTGTGGCTCAGCTGGATCGAGCCGTTCTCCACCCCTTCAGCCAAGGGCAGCGCCGCCCGCTCACAGCCGGCCAGCGAGCCCTTCAACGGCTCCTGCCATCCGGCGGGCGCCAGGCTCAGGCCACAGGGCCGGCCCAGTCGCTCCGCCGCGGCACGGCCCCGCTCCAGGCCCAGCACCAGCCGCCGAGTGGCCACCTCCAGCCGCTGTCTGGCCATCGACTCGGCACCCACCTGGACCGCCAGGCCCGCAAGCAGCAACAGCACCGACACCCCCACCAGCAGCTCGGTGAGCGAAGAGCCCTGGGAGGACTCGCGGGGCCTGGCGAGGGAGCGGATCACGGTCGGCACAGCCCATGGGCCGCCGGGGCGAACAGCCGCCGGCGCTCGATCCCCTCCCCTGAAGCTGTCAACCAGAGGGCGGGAGGGTCTTCTGCGCTGGCGGCCTCCGAAACCGCCTCCAGGGCAGGGGCCGGGGGAAGAGCCGTGGCCAGGCTCACCTCCTGCGGCAACGGCGAGCGGGCGATGGCCAACTGCTCGTCCATCCATGCCAGCGCCTCGTCGCAGCTCATCGGTACCTCCGCTCCCGCGTCCCCTGCCGCCTTCACCTGGGCGGCGGCCGCCAGCCGCAGAGCCCGCTCCCGCTGCAGCAGTTCCAGGTCGATGCGGTGCAACGCCTCCTGGCGCTGCTCAGCGCGCTGGTTCCAGCTGAGGGCCGATCCCCACAGCTGCGCCGAGGAATTCGCCGCCAGGGCGAACACCAGCGTCGACATCAGCACTTCCGCCAGTGTCATCGGCCGATCCCGCGCAGGCCCACCACACGCAGGGGCCAGGGGGCAGCGCCGGCCACGTCAAGGGCAAACAGCCGTTGCACCTTGCCTTGGCTCAGTTCCAGCCGCAGTTCACCCGGGCGGGCGGCCGCGCCCGGCACCCCAGGCGTCCAGGACACCAGCCGCCAGGCGGCCGCATCCACCTGCCCGCTCAGCACAGGCGCCGCGCTCAGGCCTGGCGCACACCCCCCAGCGGCCGACTCCCAGAGCTCGGAAGCCAGCGGCAACAGGCAGGCATGGGAGCCACTGAGCCTTGCAGCCACCTGCTCCGCCGCCGAAGCCAGAGCATCATCCAGCCGGCGCTGCTCCAGCTCCGCCGCCGCCAGCCGACTGCCCTGCAGCGCCATCGTCTGCACCGAGAGCGCGCTCAGCAGCAGCACCAGGGACACGCCAAACGACAGTGGCAGCAGAAACCCGGCTTCAGCGCCTCGGCTGGGCACAGGCAGAACACGTGGCAGCGCCATCGGCGGCCTCCTTTGCAATCACGCCCCCAGGGTTCCCAGCCAGCGAGGGGTCGGCCTTCCCTTGAGCGGAAGCGGCCCGCGAGCTTCAACAACCGTTGCAGATGCAGCCTCTGGAGCCAGAACCAGCAGACCCCCCCAGCACCTGAGAGAGTGGCCGTCAACCCACACCCGGGCCGAATCGGGCATGCGCACCACCCTCAACCTCGACGACGATCTGCTCGCTCAGGCCGGAGAACTCAGCGGCATCAAGGAGCGCAGCCGGCTGATCCGCGAGGCTCTACAGGCGCTGATCGAGCGGGAACGCTCCCGCCGGGTGGTCAGCATGGGAAGCTCCGAACCCCAGCTCGGACCGGCCCCCCGCCACCGCCAGCCCTACTGATTCAGCTTGAGCACGGCCATGAAGGCTTCCTGGGGCACGTCCACCTTGCCCATGGCCTTCATGCGCTTCTTGCCCTTGGCCTGCTTTTTGAGCAGCTTCTTCTTGCGGGAGATATCACCGCCGTAGCACTTGGCGAGCACATCCTTGCGGATAGCGCTGATGCTTTCGCTGGCGATGATGCGGCTGCCGATCGAGGCCTGGATCGGAATCTTGAACTGCTGCCTGGGGATCAATTCCTTGAGCTTCTCCACCAGGCCCTTACCGACGTTGTAGGCCTTGTCGCGGTGCACGATCGTGGTGAGCGGATCGGCTTTTTCGCTGTTGATCAGCACATCCAGGCGCACCAGTTCGTTGCGGCGGTAGCCGATCAGGCTGTACTCCATCGAGGCGTAGCCTTTGGTGCGGCTCTTCATCTGATCGAAGAAATCCGTCACCACTTCCGCCAGAGGCATCTCGTAGTGCAGCGTTACCCGATCGGTGGTGATGAACTTCATGTCAATGAACTCCCCGCGCCGCTCCTGGCACAGCTCCATCAGGGCACCATTGTAGGTGTTGGGGGTATAAATCTCCAGCTTTACATAGGGCTCTTCGATTGATTCGCGCTTCTGCGGATCCGGCAGCGTGGCTGGATTATCCACCATCTCCGTGCTGCCATCGACCATGTTCACCCGGTAGATCACCGAGGGGGCGGTCACGATCAGATCGAGATCGTATTCACGCTCCAGCCGCTCCTGCACGATCTCCATGTGCAGCAGGCCCAGGAAGCCGCAGCGGAAGCCGAAACCCATGGCGCTGCTGGTTTCCGGCTCGTATTTGAGGGCCGCATCGGAGAGCTTGAGCTTGTCGAGGGCATCGCGCAGATCGGGATACTGATCGGCATCGGTGGGGAACAGCCCGCAGAACACCATCGGCTTGGCCTCGGTGTAGCCCGGCAGGGGCTCACTCACCGGATCGGCCATCAGCGTGACCGTGTCGCCCACCCGCGCATCGGCCACGGCCTTGATCGAGGCGGAGAAATAGCCCACCTCACCGGCATGGAGGCTGTCCACCTGGCGCTGATCCGGCGCCATCACCCCCACTTCATCGAGCTCGTAGCTGGTCTTGCTGGCCATCAGCAGCACTTTGTCTTTGCGCGCCACCCGGCCGCTGATCACCCGGAAATAGACGATCACGCCCCGGTAGGGGTCGTAGTACGAGTCGAAGATCAGGGCGCGCAGCTGCTCGGCCACCCGATCCGGCGGCGGCGGCACCCGCTCCACGATCGCCTCGAGGATTTCGGGGATGCCCAGGCCAGTCTTGGCGGAGCAATCGATCGCCTTGGAGGTGTCGAGCCCGATGATCGCCTCGATCTCCTCCTTGATGCGCTCGGGATCAGCGCCGGGCAGATCGATCTTGTTGAGCACCGGAATGATCTCCAGATCATTCTCCAGAGCCAGATACACATTCGCCAGCGTCTGCGCCTCCACCCCCTGGCTGGCATCCACCACCAGCAGCGCCCCCTCACAGGCCTGCAGGCTGCGGCTCACCTCATAGGAGAAGTCCACATGACCTGGGGTGTCGATCAGGTTGAGGATGTAGGTCTCGCCGTCGGCCGCGGTGTACTCCATCCGCGCGGCCTGGAGCTTGATCGTGATCCCCCGCTCCCGCTCCAGCTCCATGTTGTCGAGGAACTGGGCCTGCATGTCGCGCACCGCGACCGTTCCGGTGTCCTGCAGCAGCCGGTCCGCCAGGGTCGACTTGCCGTGGTCGATGTGGGCAATGATGCAGAAATTACGGATCCGCTGAACGGGAACGTCGGTCATGGTCCCGTTCAAAGGGCAATCTTCAGAGCCAATCCTAGGGAAGGAGCGGTGGAACCTCGCCAGCGACGAGGCAGCCTTCCAGCCCGGTTCCTAAGCTCAGCCCAGACCCCGAACGCCGCTGAGCCATGACCACCGACACCGTCAGCCCGGACACCAGCACCACCGCCAGTGCCGAAGCCGCCGTCAACGATCCCCGCGCCCTCACCGTCGAGAATGTGGAGCGCGTGCTCGATGAGCTCCGTCCTTATCTGATGGCCGATGGCGGCAACGTCGAGATCGTCGAGATCGATGGCCCCACCGTGAAGGTGCGCCTGCAGGGCGCCTGCGGCAGCTGCCCCAGCAGCACCATGACCCTGAAGATGGGCATCGAGCGTAAGCTGCGTGAGGCGATCCCCGAGGTCAACGAAGTGGTGCAGGTGCTCTGAGGCCCTCCCAGGCGGCCTACTCCAGCACCGGCCCGTAGGCTTCACCTGCCTTTGCTTCTGTTGCCGTGCTGGATCAGCGCCTGCTGCGCGACAACCCCGAGCTGATCGTCGAGCAGCTCGGGCGTCGGGGCATGACGCTCGATCTCACGGCCCTGCAGCTGATCGCCCGCCAGGAGCGTGATCTTGAGCAGCAACGCAGTGATCTGCAGGCCGAGGGCAACCGCATCGGCCGCCAGGTGGGCGAGCTGATCCGTGGCGGCGCAGCGCCCCACAGCCCCGAGGTGCAGGCCCTGCGCGATCGGGGCAACACCGTCAAGCAGCAGGTGGCAGTGCTGGAGGAGGAGGAGAAAGCCCTCGAGGCCCGCCTGCGCGATCAGCTGCTGGCCTTCCCCAACCTGCCCTCGCCCCACTGCCCCGATGGGGCCGGCGAAGCGCAGAACGTGGAGCGGCGCCGCTGGGGCACACCGCGCCAACCTCTGGCAGGCGAAGCCCCCCTCGAAGAGCACTGGCAGATCGCCGAACGCCTCGGCCTGATCGACAGCGAGCGCTCGGTGCGCATCGCCCAGAGCCGCTTCGTCACCCTGCTCGGAGCGGGTGCCCGCCTGGAGCGGGCCCTGATCAGCTTCATGCTCGATCAGCACGCCAGCCGTGGCTACCGCGAGGTGCTGCCGCCGATCCTGGTGAACAGCGCCAGCCTCACCGCCTCCGGCCAGCTGCCCAAATTCGCCGAGGAGAGCTTTCGCTGCGCCGACGACGACCTCTGGCTCACCCCCACCGCGGAGGTGCCGATCACCTCGTTCCACCGCGACGAGATTCTTGCGGCCGAGCAACTGCCGCTCAAGTACGCCGCCTACACCCCCTGCTTCCGCCGCGAGGCCGGCTCCTACGGCCGCGACACCCGCGGCCTGATCCGCCTGCACCAGTTCAACAAAGTCGAGTTGTACTGGTTCTGCCATCCGGAGGAGTCCGAAGCAGCCCACGCCCAGCTCACCGCCGACGCCGAAGCGGTGCTGCAGGCCCTCGACCTGCCCTACCGGGTGCTGGATCTCTGCACCGGTGACCTCGGCTTCTCCGCCGCCCGCACCTTTGATCTGGAGGTGTGGCTGCCTGGCGCCGGGGCGTACCGCGAGATCTCCAGCTGCAGCACCTGCTCTGAGTTCCAGGCCCGGCGCGCCTCGATCCGCTTCAAGGACGGCAAGAAAACCCGCCTGCTGCACACCCTCAACGGCAGTGGCCTGGCGGTGGGGCGCACCATGGCCGCCCTGCTGGAAACAGGCCAGCACGCCGATGGCAGCGTGCGCCTGCCCCCGGCCCTGGTGCCCTACATGGGCTGCGATCGCCTGCTGCCGGAAGCCTGAAGGGAACGCCCCAGGTCTGAAACCCCCAGAATGGCTGTCTTGCGCAACACAGCCTGAATGGGCGTTCTCACAGCACTGGCGATTCTGGCGGGCCTGATCGTGGTGCATGAAGCCGGCCATTTCTTTGCCGCCACCTGGCAGGGCATCCGCGTCAGCGGCTTCTCGATCGGCTTCGGTCCGGCCCTGCTGCAGCGGCAGCGCCGCGGCGTGCAGTTCGCCCTGCGGGCCATCCCTCTGGGCGGCTACGTCGCCTTCCCCGACGACGAGGACGACAGCGAGATCCCCAGCGATGATCCCGACCTGCTGCGCAACCGCCCCCTGCCCCAGCGGGCCTTGGTGATCGCCGCCGGCGTGATCGCCAACCTGCTGCTGGCCTGGGTCGTGCTCTTCGGCCAGGGGGTGATGGTGGGCGTACCCGCCGGCTTCAGTGCCACCCCTGGTGTGCTGGTGGCGGCGGTGCAGCCGGGCCAGCCCGCGGCCGCCTCGGGTCTGATGGCCGGAGATCGCATCCTCAGCCTGGGCGGTGTGGCCGTGGGTGGTGGCTCCAAGGCCGTGGTCGATCTGGTGGCCGACATCCAGGGGGCCCCCGAGCGCACCCTGCAGATCGAAGCGGTGCGCGCCGGTGAAACCGTCAGCCTGCGGCTCACCCCCAGCGATCGCGATGGCATCGGCCGCATCGGCGCCCAGCTCCAGCCCAACGGCAGCGAGGTGTTCCGCCCCGCCAAGGGTCCGCTGGAGCTGATCGGCCAGACCAACCGCGTCTTCGTGCAGCTGATCCGCCGCACGGTCGATGGCTTCGTGGCTCTAGTCACCCACTTCGGTGAAACCGCTCCGCAGGTGTCGGGCCCGGTGAAGATCGTCGAGATGGGCGCCAGCCTGGCCCGCCAGGGCGGCGGCAGCCTGTTTGTGTTCGCCGCGCTGATTTCGATCAACCTGGCGGTGCTCAACGCCCTGCCCCTGCCCCTGCTCGATGGCGGTCAGTTCGCCCTGCTGCTGCTGGAGGGCCTGCGCGGCAAGCCCCTGCCCGATCGGCTGCAGATGGCCTTCATGCAGTCGGGCTTCCTGCTGCTGGTGGGACTGAGCGTGGTGCTGATCGTCAAGGACACCAGCCAGCTCTCGGTGGTGCAGCAACTGCTCGGCCGCTGAGGTGCCCCGCTTTGCCACGGCCCGGCAGCGGGCGCCGCTGATCCAGGAGCGCCTGGCGCTCCACTACCCCCACGCCACCTGCTCCCTCGATTGGCGCACGCCCTGGGAGCTGCTGGTGGCCACCATGCTCTCGGCCCAGTGCACCGACGAGAGGGTGAACCTGGTCACCCCGGCCCTGTTCGAGCGCTTCGCCGATGCTGCCGCCGCGGCTGCGGTGAGCTCCAGCGAGGTGGAGCCCTACGTGAAGTCCACCGGCTTCTTTCGCAACAAGGCCAAGAACATCGTGGCCGCCTCCCAGCTGCTGATGGAGCGCCATGGCGGTGCGGTGCCGGCCTCGATGGAGGAGTTGCTGGAGCTGCCGGGGGTGGCGCGCAAGACCGCCAACGTGGTGCTGGCCCATGCCTTCGGCATCAATGCCGGTTTCACCGTCGACACCCACGTGCGGCGGCTGAGCAACCGGCTCGGGCTCACGCGCCAGAGCGAACCGCCACGGATCGAGCCCGATCTGATGAAGCTCTTCCCCCAGCCGGAATGGGAGAACCTCTCGATCCGGCTGATCTTCCATGGCCGCGCCGTCTGCAACGCCCGCAAGCCCCTCTGCGCCGGCTGCCCCCTCGCCGATCTCTGCCCCAGCCACCCCGACCACGGCCCCAGCGGCCGCAGGGTTCAGCAGCAGGCCACGCGCTAGGCTCGGCCTCCACTGAACGAATTGCAGCAGCCGCATGGCGAAGAAGTCGATGATTGCGCGCGACGTCAAGCGCAAGAAAATTGTGGAACGCTTCGCCGTCAAGCGCGCCGAGCTGAAGGCTTCGTTCGAGGCCGCCGCTGATCCGATGCAGCGCCTGGAGATCCACCGCAAGATCCAGAACCTGCCCCGCAACAGCGCCCCCAACCGGGTGCGCAACCGCTGCTGGGCCACCGGCAAACCCCGCGGTTACTACCGCGATTTCGGTCTCTGCCGCAACCAGCTGCGCGAGCGCGCCCACAAGGGTCTGCTGCCCGGCGTGGTCAAGTCAAGCTGGTAAGCGGCTTCAGGCCCTGGCTGCGCATCAGCGGCGGGCCGCCAATCAAGGGCGTGAGGGTGGCCAGGTGCCACCCTTTTTTGCGCCGTCAGGCCCTCGCGGGCCCGAATGCGAGAATGGGACGTGAATAAAAACGGACATAAGACGACGTGCCAGCAAAGATTCAGACGGTCTCCTTCGATGGTCGGGAGATCCGGCTGACCACGGGCTTGTATGCCCCCCAGGCCGGGGGTTCTGTGTTGATCGAATGCGGGGACACCGCCGTGCTGGTCACGGCCACCCGCGCCAAGGGCCGCGAAGGGATCGATTTTCTCCCACTCACCTGTGACTACGAAGAGCGCCTCTACGCCGCCGGCCGCATCCCCGGCAGCTTCTTCCGCCGTGAAGGCCGCCCCCCCGAGCGGGCGATCCTCACCACCCGCCTGATCGATCGGCCCCTGCGGCCCCTCTTCCCCTCCTGGCTGCGCGACGACCTGCAGGTGGTCGCCACCACCCTCTCGCTTGATGAGCGGGTCCCGCCCGATGTGCTGGCGGTCACCGGCGCTTCAATCGCCACCCTGCTGGCGAAAATCCCCTTCAACGGCCCCATGGCCGCCGTGCGCGTCGGCCTGCTCGGCGACGACTTCGTGCTCAACCCCAGCTACCGCGAGATCGAGCGCAGCGAGCTGGATCTGATCGTGGCCGGCACCCCCTCCGGTGTGGTGATGGTGGAAGCGGGCGCCAACCAGCTGCCCGAACAAGACGTGATCGAGGCGATCGACTTCGGCTACGAAGCCGTGGGTGAATTGATCAAGGCCCAGCAGACCCTGCTGGCCGAACTCGGCATCGAGCAGGTGTTCCCCGAAGCCCAGGTCCAGGACCCCGCCCTGCCGGCGTTCCTGGAGCAGGAATGCGGCGCCGGCATCGGTGAGGTGCTCAAACAGTTCAGCCTCACCAAGGCCGAGCGCGACGCCCAGCTTGATGGCATCAAGGCGGGCGTGGCCCAGAAGATCGCCGGCCTCTCCGACGACGATCCGATCCGCGTGGCCGCTGCGGGCAAGGCCCTCGGCAACACCTACAAGGGCATCACCAAGAAGCTGATGCGCGCCCAGATCCTCAGCGAGGGCAAGCGGGTGGATGGCCGCAACCTCGATGAGGTGCGTCCGATCAGCGCCGCCGTGGGTGTGCTGCCCAAGCGGGTCCACGGCTCGGGCCTGTTCCAGCGCGGGCTCACCCAGGTGCTCTCCACCGCCACCCTCGGCACCCCCAGCGATGCCCAGGAGATGGACGACCTCAACCCCATGGGTGAGAAGACCTACCTGCACCACTACAACTTCCCGCCCTATTCGGTGGGCGAAACCCGGCCGATGCGCTCCCCCGGCCGCCGCGAGGTGGGCCACGGCGCCCTGGCCGAGCGGGCGATCATGCCCGTGCTTCCCCCCAAGGAGAGCTTTCCCTACGTGCTGCGGGTGGTCTCGGAGTGCCTCAGCTCCAACGGCTCCACCTCCATGGGCTCGGTCTGCGGCAGCACCCTCGCCCTGATGGATGCCGGCGTGCCCCTCAAGGCGCCCGTGAGCGGCGCCGCCATGGGCCTGATCAAGGAGGGCGATGAGGTGCGCATCCTCACCGACATCCAGGGCATCGAGGATTTCCTCGGCGACATGGACTTCAAGGTGGCTGGCACCGAGAAGGGCATCACCGCCCTGCAGATGGACATGAAGATCAGCGGTCTGGCGGTGAGCACCATCGCTGAGGCCGTCAACCAGGCCCGCCCGGCCCGGCTGCACATCCTCGAGAAGATGCTCGAAGCGATCGCCAAGCCCCGCGATGTGCTCTCCCCCCATGCCCCTCGCCTGCTCAGCTTCCGCATCGACCCGGAACTGATCGGCACCGTGATCGGCCCCGGCGGCCGCACGATCAAGGGCATCACCGAGCGCACCAACACCAAGATCGACATCGAAGACGGTGGCATCGTCACGATCGCCAGCCACGACGGCGCCGCCGCCGAGGAAGCCCAGCGGATCATCGAGGGGCTCACCCGTCGCGTCAGCGAAGGGGAGATGTTCAACGGCTCCGTCACGCGGATCATCCCGATCGGTGCCTTCGTGGAGATCCTCCCGGGCAAGGAAGGCATGATCCATATCTCCCAGCTCTCCGAAGCACGGGTGGAGAAAGTGGAAGATGTGATCAAGGTGGGCGATGCCGTCACCGTGCGGGTGCGCGAAATCGACAACCGCGGCCGCATCAACCTCACCCTCCGCGGTGTGGCCCAGGAAGCTGTGCCGGTGGCTTGATCGAGCCCCCGATCTCAACTGTCAGCTCTCTGATCAGCCTGGCCTGATCAAACCCCAGAGCTTCTGATCACTGAAGACCTCTCAACCGCTTTCACCCCAGGGTGGAGGCGGTTTTTTCTGGATCTCCGCCAGCCCCCGGATCAGAGCGCGAAGCCTGGATCGATTCGCGCCATGGCGGCGGCGGCCCGCTCACACAGTTCGGCATGGGCCAGGCCATGGCTGGCGATCAGACAACCGGCCTGCAGTCCGTCGCCGTTGTTGTAGCTGAGGGGGCGGCCATCGGCGTGGCTGAAGGCCCCGCCCGCCGCCCGCAGCACCGCCTCCGGCGCCGCCATGTCCCAATCCTTGGGGGCACTGCGGCCCGAGAGGGAGAGGTAAAGGTCGGTTTCGCCGCGCAGGATCGTGGCCACCTTGCAGCCCACGCTGCCCACCGCCAGCGACGATCCCAGCCCCAGAGCCCCCACCAGCTGCTCCAGCCGCTGGTCGCGGTGGTTGCGGCTGGCCACCAGCACCAGCTCCGCCGGCGCGCGGCGCCCGCTCAGCTGGGGCGCAAAACGCTCGCCGGCCGGATTCTCCCGCCAGGCGCCCCCGATCAAGTCCTCAGCCGCAGGCCCCACCAGACCGAACCAGAGCTCCTGCTTCTCCGGCAACAGCACCACCCCGAGCACCGGCTGGCCCCTGTGAACCAAAGCCAGATGCACCGCGTACTCACCGGTGCCCTGGAGGAAATCCTTGGTGCCATCGAGCGGATCGAGGATCCAGAGCCAGTCGGCCTCCAGGGGCACGCCGGCGCTGAGCTGCTCCTTGGCGGTCTCCTCGCTGAGCAGGGTCCAGGGGGCGTCGGGGAAGGCCCCAGCGAGGCCCTCCAGCAGGTGCTGGTTCACCGCCAGATCAGCCGCCGTCACCGGTCCCTCGCCACCCTCATCGACGCTCAGGGCGGCCCCATAGCCGAAGGGAGGCTGCTCGCCGCGGGCATAGGCCCTCAGAATCGCCGCCGACTCCCAGCACAGGCGCCGCAACAGCGCCAGCAGCTCCTCGAGATCCAGGTCGGCTGGCAGGCAGGGGGACGCCATCATGGGCAGGGCCAGGGTCGAGCAGAGCCTCATTGTGGAGCAAGCCAGCGAACCCGCCGCCGGGGTGCTGTATCTGGTGGGAACACCGATCGGCAACCTGGGCGATCTCTCCCCCCGGGCCCGGCGGGTGCTGGAGGGAGTGGATCGCATCGCCTGCGAGGACACCCGCCACAGCGGCCAGCTGCTGGCCGGCCTGGGCATCCGCAGCCGTCTGCTCAGCTTTCACCAGCACAACCAGACCGCCCGCATCCCGGAACTGCTCGCGGCCCTGGCGGCGGGCGAAAGCCTGGCGGTGATCAGCGACGCGGGCCTGCCGGGCATCTCCGACCCCGGCGAGGCGCTGGTGGCGGCCGCCCGCGCCGGCGACCATCCAGTGATCTGCGTGCCCGGCCCCTGCGCCGTGACCACAGCCCTGGTGAGCAGCGGTCTGCCCTGTGGTCGCTTCTGCTTCGAGGGGTTCCTGCCGGCCAAGGCCAGCCTGCGCCGCCAGCGGCTGCAGGAGCTGGCCACCGAGGAGCGCACCCTGGTGCTCTTCGAGGCCCCCCACCGGCTGATCGAGCTGCTCGACGACCTGCTCACCACCCTCGGTGAGCGGCCGCTGCAGGTGATGCGGGAGCTGACCAAACGCCATGAGCAGCAGATCGGCCCCAGCGTGGGCGCCGCCCTGGAGCACTTCCGGCGGGTGCCGCCCCGGGGGGAGTTCACCCTGGTGCTCGGCGGGGCCACACCGGAGCAGGCCCCCCTGCGCAGTGACGCTGATCTGACCGTGGAACTGCGCCAGAAGGTGGCCTCAGGTCTGAGCGCCAGTGATGCGGCCCGCCAGCTGGCGGCCGAGACCGGCCTCTCCCGCCGCAGCCTCTACGCCCTGCTGCACCAGGCGGAGTGAGGGCCGCCCGCGCTGGATGGGCCATGCTGAGGGCTGAGCTGCTCCACTCCCCTCCGCCTTGGCCATGCTGCTGCGCCTGCGCCTGTTGCTCACCAGCTTCGGCGGCGGCCTGCTGCTGCTGGTGATCCTCTGCCTCGGTGCCCAGAACCTGGAGGATCGTCCCAGCCTGCGGCTGGGCTTCGGCCGCAGTGCGCCCCTGCCCAGCGGCTTCCTGGTGGGGCTGGCCCTGGCGGCGGGGGTGATCAGCGGCGGCAGCGCCACGGCTCTGCTGCTGCCCCGCCGGGACTGACCGGCGGGATCAGCCGCCGGGGAGGGCGTAGAGCGCCCCCTCCAGCACCACGCGGGTGATGCCCTGGCCCACCAGATAGGTGGCGGTGCGCTGGATCACCTGGCTGTCGGGCATCTTGATCACCCGCTGGGTGCGGCCGCACTGGCGCTTGGCCTGACGCGGATTGGCGAACACCACCAGGGCCTGACGCGCCTGCTCATCGTCGGGGAGGGCACCGAGTTCGGGGAAATCACTCAGGGGCCTGGCCTGCAGCTCCACCGTCTTATCCACCAGCATGTAGAGGCTGGCGGGCAGGGGAGCGCTCTCCAGCGGCTGACAGACCACCGCCGAGCGCTCCTGGAGCCCCGCCGCCGCAGCGCTGAAGTGGGCACCCGCCACCACGGGCACCATCGTGAAGACATTGCCCTCAGCGTCGGTGTCATCACCGTCATCACCGTCGTCGCCTTCACCGTCGTCGCTGTCGCTGTCGTCGCCGAAGTCATCGGCGTCATCAATCGCCAGCACACCGGGGCCGGAGCCGTCCTCGTCGCTGTCGGCATCGAGCTCGCTGACCGCCTCGAGATTGAGATTGAGATCGAGATCGCCGGCGGGACTGGCCGCAGAGGCGGATTCGGGTTGGGGATCGGCCGGGCCGGGATCTGATGCCGGTGGTGCGAGTGCGGCCGCAAGGGCCACCTCCAGGGGGGCTTCCAGCTGAGCCACGGGGCGGCCGCGCTCCTTCTTGAGCTGCTCGTAAAGCTCGGGGTCGAGGGCGACTTTCACCACCCGCGTCACCGTGTTGGGGCTGCAGCCATAGCTGTCAGCGAGGGCCGCGCTGGATTCACCGGCCCGCCACCGCTGCACCAGCTCCTGTTTCTGGGCATCACTGAGCCGGGAGGCCACCATGGAACAAGTCGCGCAGCGGACCAATCTAGGCTGATGCGATGGGCCGTTAGCTCAGCTGGATAGAGCATGCGACTTCTAATCGCACGGTCGCTGGTTCGAATCCAGCACGGCCCGTTCCCCCATCCCCGGCTGCTGGTGCGCCAGCAGCCCCACCAGCATTCCCTGACTGGAGCCTTATTCGGTAGCAGAAGCGCCGCCCGCTCTGGTGATTTGCCAACAGCGTTGATAAATCTTTTAACTCCGAGTGGCCCATTCCATGGCCCTGACACGACGCGTCGAACTGGTGCCGCTGGAGCGCACCGCCTCAGGCAATGCCCTCTTCAGCCTCGCCCAGCCCAGCGACGAAACCCTGATCGCTGATCTTGCCCCCCATCAGCCCGCCTCGATCTTCTGCCACCGCCGCCAGACCGACCAACTCATCCTGCTGCGCGGTTCGCTCGAACTGGTGGTGCTGGAGGACGGCCGGCTGCTGCGCATCCCCCTGCGCGAAGACGAACCAATGCTGGTGCGCATCCCTCCCGGCGTTCCCCACGGGGCGATCAACACCAGCCGCCACTACGCCACGGTGGTGAATGCCGTGTTGCGCCATGGCCCCCCTGACCCCCGCGATTACAAGCCGCGGCCCCTGCCCCACAGCCTGAGGGCCCAGTGGCAGGAGCTCATGGGCGAGCCCGCTCCAGCAGGTCCTCCGCGGCCGGCAGACGCAGACGATCGGCCCAGCCACAGCGCTCCAGGCCGCGGATGAAGAGATAGGTGGGGTCGGGCAACCGGCGCAGGCGCCCCCCGCGCACGCTGTAGCCCTGCCGCACCGACCACTGGAAGGCGTGGTGCAGGTTATGCCAGCCCTCGCCGAGGGTGATCAGCGCCACCCAGCCGTTGTTGCGGCTCATGTCGTCGGTGAGGAACGGCCGCTCACCGGAGAGGTGGGCCACGGAATTCACCGTGGCCACCCCGTGGAAAAGCAGGGTGGTGCTGAGGAAGAAGGCCGCCAGCCACTCCAGACCACCCAGCGCATACGACAGGCCGCCCAGGGCCACCAGCGGCAGGAAATGCAGCCGATCGATCAGGCGCATCACCGGATCGGCCTCCACATCGGCGGGCAGCCGCTCGGGGAAAAACGACGGCACCAGCAGCCAGCCCACCTGCGAGTGCCAGAACCCGCTCAGGCCCGACCGGGGCGCCAGGGGGGAGTGGGGGTCAAGGCCGGTGTCGACATGGCGGTGGTGGGCCAGGTGGTGGGCCTTCCACCAGCTCGGACCCATCTGCCCCGACGAAGCCCCCACCAATGAGCCGATCCAGTGCACCGCCCTGGGGGCCCTGTAGCTGCCATGAGTGATCAGGCGGTGATAGATCGCGGTGGTGGCCAGCATCCGGATCAGGTAGAGGGCCAGAGCCCAACCGGCGGCCGCCAGGCTCAGCCCGGTGACCAGCAGCAGCAGGCAACCGATGTGCGACACCAGGATGAAGACCGGACCCAGCGAGTAGAGAAATCGAGTGAGACCGGTGTTCAGGGCGAAGCTCTGTGAAGAGAAGTTCACGTTAGGTGCTGGTCCTGGGGGGGCGAGCCCGCCCTTCCTAGTCTTGAAGTCTGGGTTCGGGTCCCCATGGCCACCGCCAGTGCCCCCTTTGCGGCCCTCGAGCCCCTGCTGCGGCGTCACCACGGCCGCGCCGATGCCCTGATCGAGGTGCTCCACGGCGCCCAGCAGTGCTACGGCCACCTCAGCGATCCGCTGCTGCGTCACGTGGCGGCGCGTCTGCAGCTGCCCCTCAGCCGGGTGAAGGGAACCGCCAGCTTTTACCACCTCTTCCGCTTCCAGCCGCCGGCCCGCCACCGCTGCGTGGTCTGCACCGGTACCGCCTGCCAGATCCAAGGGGCCCCGGCCCTGGTCGCCGCCATGGAGGAGGGCCTGGGGCTGAAGCTGGGCGCCAGGCGCGGGGATGGCTGGGCGAGCCTCTCGGAGGTGCGCTGCCTGGGCACCTGCAGCGACGCGCCCCTGGTGCAGATCGATGACAGCATCGGCCGCCAGCAGACCGTCGCCGGCCTGCGCCGCTGGCTGCAGGAGCTGGAGCCATGACCGGCCTGCGCTGCTGCGCTTCAGCGGGCTGCCTGGCCCGAGGCTCCGGCGCCTTGATGGGGGTCCTCGAAACGGCCATCTCCAGAGGCGAACTGGGGGACCAGATCCAGCTGCGACCGGTGGGCTGCCTGGGCCCCTGCAGCCAGGGCCCCCTGCTTGCCCTCGATCCCGATGGCGATCTCTATGCCGGTGTGGACCCGCAGGACGCCGAAACCCTGGTGGCCGCTCTGGCCCGGCGGCTGCATCAGAGCTCTGACCAGGCGACGCCCCTGGAGTGGGCCCCCGCCAGAGGCGAGCGCCTGGATCTCAGAGCGCCGTTCTTCCAGCGGCAACGGCGAATCGTGCTGGAGCACTGCGGTCTGATCGATCCCACCGACCTGGAGCAGGCGATCGCCGTGGGGGCCTACGGCCAGCTGGAGCGGGTGCTGCAGAGCTGGAGCCCGGAGCAGGTGGTGACGGAACTGCAGCGCAGCGGCCTGCGCGGCCGTGGCGGCGCCGGCTATCCCACCGGTCTGAAATGGGCCACCGTGGCCCGCATGCCCGGGGCCCGCAAGGTGGTGGTCTGCAACGCCGATGAAGGCGATCCCGGCGCCTTCATGGACCGCGCCGTGCTGGAAGGCGATCCCCATCGGGTGCTGGAGGGAATGGCGATCGCCGCTTATGCGGTGGGGGCCGACCACGGGTTCATCTACATCCGCGCCGAATACGAGCTGGCGATCGAGAGGCTGCGCCTGGCGATCGAGCAGGCCGTAGACCGGGGCCGGCTCGGGGCGGCGCTGTTCGGCACGGGTTTCGGCTTCACGCTGGAGCTGCGGGTGGGGGCCGGCGCCTATGTCTGCGGCGAGGAAACGGCACTGATCGCCTCGATCGAGGGCAAACGTGGCACGCCGCGCCCCAGGCCCCCCTATCCCGCTGAGCTCGGCGTGGGCGGGAGACCCACCCTGATCAACAACGTCGAGACCTTCGCCAACGTGGCGCCGATCCTGCGGGAAGGCGCCGACTGGTTCGCCGCCATCGGCACCGCCGGCAGCAGCGGCACCAAGGTGTTCAGCCTCACCGGCCACGTGCGCCGCGGCGGCCTGGTGGAAGTGCCGATGGGCACCAGCCTGGCCACGGTCGTGCTGGAGATGGGCGAGGGCAGCCCGCACGGCTCCGCCGTCAAAGCGGTGCAGACCGGCGGACCGTCCGGGGGCTGCGTGCCGGCCGATCGGCTCGACACCCGACTCGACTACGAAAGCCTCCAGTCCCTGGGCACGATCATGGGTTCCGGCGGCATGGTGGTGCTGGATCAGAACACCGACATGGTGGCTCTGGCCGCCTATTTCATGGCCTTCTGCCGTGAGGAGTCGTGCGGCAAGTGCGTGCCGTGCCGCGCCGGCACCGTGCAGCTCCACGGGCTGCTGGAGAAGATCCTGGCTGGCCAAGCCAGCCAGGCCGACCTCGATCAGCTCGAAACCCTCGGGGCGATGGTGATGGACACCAGCCTCTGCGGCCTGGGCCAGAGCGCTCCCAAGCCGATGCTGAGCACCCTGCGCTACTTCCGTGGCGACTACCTCGCCCGGCTGGGGGCGCCATGAGCGTGCGCACCCTGCGCATCGACGGCCGCGACGTGGCCAGCGCCGATGGCGCCACGGTGCTGGAGGCCGCGCGCGTCGCCGGCGTGGCCATCCCCACCCTCTGCCACCTGGAGGGGCTCTCGCCCGTGGCCGCCTGCCGCCTCTGCCTGGTGGAGATCGAGGGCAGCCCCAAACTCCAGCCGGCCTGCATCACCCCGGTGAGCGAGGGCCTGGTGGTGCACACCGCCACTCCCCGCCTCAGGGAGATCCGGCGGACCGTGATCGAGCTGCTGTTCACCGAGGGCAACCATGTCTGCTCGGTCTGCGTAGCCAACGGCCATTGCGAACTGCAGGACCGCGCCGTGGAAGTGGGCATGGACCACGCCCGCCTGCCCTACCGCTTCCCTGATCGCCCCGTCGACCTCTCCCACCCGCGCTTCGGGCTCGACCACAACCGCTGCATCCTCTGCAGCCGCTGCGTGCGCGTCTGCGACGAGGTGGAGGGAGCCCACGTCTGGGACGTGGCCTGGCGGGGGGAGCACTGCCGGATCATCGCCGGACTCGATCAGCCCTGGGGCTCCGTGGATGCCTGCACCGACTGCGGCAAGTGCGTCATGGTCTGCCCCACCGGCGCCCTGTTCCACAAGGGCGACAGCGAGGGGGAGAAGCACGAGGATCCCAGCCGGCTGGCGGCCCTGCAGAGGGCCCGCCATGCCCGCCAGGAGGCCCCATGAGCCAACCCGCGAAGCTGCCGAAGCTGCGTCTGGCCACGGTCTGGCTGGCGGGTTGCTCCGGCTGCCACATGTCGTTCCTGGATCTCGACGAGTGGCTGATCGAGCTGGCGCCGCGCATCGAGATGGTCTTCTCGCCGATCGCCTCCGACACCAAGACCTACCCCGAAGACGTGGATGTGGCCCTGGTGGAGGGGGGCGTGGGCAACAGCGACAACCTGGCCCTGATCCACCAGGTGCGCCAGCGCACCCGCCTGCTGGTGTCCTTCGGCGACTGCGCCATCACCGCCAACGTGCCGGGCCTGCGCAACCCGCTCGCAGGTCCGGCCGCCGTACTGGATCGCTCCTACCTGGAGCTGGCCGACGGCAGCGCCCAGTGGCCCCACGCTCCGGGCCTGGTGCCCGAGCTGCTGGAGCGGGTGCTGCCGGTGCACGAGCTGGTGCCGGTGGATCTGTTTCTGCCGGGTTGCCCCCCGCCGGCCGAGCGCATCCGCGCCGTGCTGGAGGCCCTGCTGCGGGGCGAGCAGCCGCTGATGGAGGGGGCGGAGATGATCCGCTTCGGCTGAACCATGACCCGCACGATCCTGATCGATCCGGTCACCCGCATCGAAGGCCACGCCAAGATCTCCATCCACCTCGATGCCGGCGGCGCTGTGACCGGCGCCCACTTCCATGTGGGTGAATTCCGCGGCTTCGAGGCCTTTTGCGTCGGGCGGCCCTTCAGCGAGATGGCCGCGATCACGGCGCGCATCTGTGGCATCTGCCCGGTGAGCCACCTGCTGGCCGCGGCCAAGACCGGCGACCAGCTGCTGGTGGTCACGATTCCGCCGGCGGCGGAGCGGCTGCGGAGGCTGATGAACCTGGCCCAGATCATCCAGTCGCACGCGCTCTCCTTCTTTCACCTCAGCAGCCCCGATTTCCTGCTGGGCTGGGACAGCGACCCGGCCCAGCACAATGTCTTCGGGCTGATCGCCGCCAATCCCGAGCTGGCCCGCGGCGGCATCCGTCTGCGCCAGTTCGGCCAGGCGGTGATCGAGCGGCTGGGGGGGCGCAAGATCCATCCGGCCTGGGCGGTGCCCGGAGGCGTGCGCAGCCCGCTGCAGCCCGATGACCGCGACTGGATCCGCTCACGCCTGAGCGAGGCCGTCGCCACCACCCGCGGCGCCCTCGATCTGTTCAAACGCCTGCTGGATGGGCCGCTGGCGGCGGAAGCCTCTGTGTTCGGCGACTTTCCCTCCCTGTTCATGGGGCTGGTGGGGCCGGATGGCCTGTGGGAGCATTACGGCGGCCGCCTGCGCCTGATCGACAGCACAGGCGCACTGGTGACGGCCGAGCTGCCGGCCGATGGTCTCAGCGCCGAGCAGCTGGGCGGCCTGCTGGCCGAAGCGGTGGACCCCTCCACCTACCTGAAGTTCCCCTATTACAAACCGCTGGGCCCTGAAGCGGGCAGCTACCGGGTGGGGCCGCTGGCCCGCCTCAACGTCTGCGAGCGCATCGGCCACGAGCAGGCCGACCGGGAGCTGCTGGAGCTGCGCCAGCGCGGCGGCCGGGTGGTCACCAGCTCATTTCTGTATCACCAGGCCCGGCTGATCGAGATCCTCGCCGCCCTCGAAGCGATCGAAGCCCTGCTCGACGATCCCGCCCTGTGCGACCCCCATGTGCGCGCCCACGCCGGGGTGAATGCCCGCGAAGCGGTGGGCGTGAGCGAAGCGCCGCGCGGCACGCTTTTTCACCACTACCGCGTCGATTCAGACGGCCTGATCGAAGCGGTGAACCTGATCATCGCCACCGGCCAGAACAACCGGGCGATGAACCGCACGATCACCCAGATCGCCCGCCACTTCATCCAGGCGGGTCCTGCCGAAGGCAGGGGCGCCGCAGCCGATCTGCCGGAGATCAGCGAGGGTCTGCTCAACCGGGTGGAGGCGGGCATCCGCTGCTTCGATCCCTGCCTGTCGTGCTCCACCCATGCCGCCGGCCAGATGCCCTTGCATGTGCAGTTGATCGGCCCTGAGGGGGAGCTGCTGCGCGAGCGCTGGCGGGATTGAGCCCTTCAGCGCGGCAGCGGCGGCAGCGGCACCTCGATCTGCTGATCGGCTGGGGCAACAGCCTCAGGCAGGACGACGGAGTGGGCCTCGCCATTGCCGAGCAGGTGCAGGGTTGGGGCCGGCCAGGGCTCAAAGTGCTGGCCATCCCCCAGCTCACGCCGGAGCTGGCACCACAGCTGGCGGCCGCGGACAGGGTCCTGTTCGTGGACGCGGTCCTGGCACCGGCCTGCCCGTCCCCAGGCTGGCGGCTGGAGCCGCTGGACACCTCAACGCAGGCCGTCAGGGCTGCTGGCGCCGGGCCTCTGAGCCACCACGCCAGCCCCGGCGCCCTGCTGCAGCTGAGCGGCTGCCTCTACGGCCGCACTCCTCCCGCCTGGCAG
This sequence comes from Synechococcus sp. CS-1329, assembly GCF_025128055.1. Classification (GTDB taxonomy): domain Bacteria; phylum Cyanobacteriota; class Cyanobacteriia; order PCC-6307; family Cyanobiaceae; genus Regnicoccus_A. Next base: position 59,056 of record NZ_JAHLYS010000032.1, read on the forward strand.
CTGCTGGTGCGCGCCCACTGCTGTGAGCTGGGGACGGAGCTCAGTGCCGCCACTGCCGCCCTGCTGCCCGAGGTGCTGGTGGCGGTGGGGCTCTGGTGCGGTGATGCATGAGCTGGCGCTGATGCAGGAGCTGCAGCGCATCGCCCTGGAGGCGGCGGCGGCCGAGGGAGCCCAGCGGATTCACAGCCTGCGGCTGCGGCTGGGGCGGCTCTGCGGAGTGGACCCGGACGCCCTGCGCTTCGCCTTTGAGGTGGTGATGGCCGATGAAGTGGCCGCAGGCGCCCGCCTGGAGCTGGAGTTGGTGCCCACCCTCTGCAGATGCGGGCCCTGCGGGGCGCCATTTGAACCGGAGGATGTGATCCTGGCCTGCCCGCGCTGCGGCTCCCTGGCGGCAGAGGTGCTGGCGGGGCGGGAACTGGAGCTGATCGCGCTGGAGGTGTCGTGATGGCAACGTTCCCAGCCATGAGGCAGTGCAGCTGGCGACTGGAGCCTGAGGGCACAGATTCAGTTTCTGTTCCCCCGCTGATTCTGCACTTTCAAGGGACTGCAACCAAGCACGTCAGGACTTCAGCCAGGCCCAAGCTTCGCCCTCAGCTTCTTCGTCATAAAAACGAATGGCGATTAGCAGTAGTGAACCAACTACCCCAAACATCTGCTTCATCCAGGCTGGTGCACCCACGACGGCGTATCGCCGTACGTGGGTGATCGCCGAGAGTTTCACCGAAAGCAGTGAGCTGTCCGTCAGGATTACTGGATCAAAACCAGCAAAGTTCTTGATTCTTGCGAACAGATCAATCGTTTCATTGCGCTCAAATGCAGCCTCAAGCAAGGGAACCACCGCCTCGACATCTCGCTCCATGAGGGTGCCATCGATCTCGTAGGCAATCAGAGCGGGACGACCCGTGTCGATGAACTTCAAGCTGGGTTGTGGAGCGGGCTTGGGCGCGGGTAGCTCCGAGGCGAAGGCAAGAGCCTGGTCGTAGTTCTCTGGGGCGAATGCCTTGATCTCGATCATGGGCATCGCCGTGCGCACCATCGTGGCTATGGCAAGCATGAATTGCTTCTCTGAAATGAAGGCCACACGTGACACCTGGCTCAACCTCCTCAGCTGAGCCAACTCGAACTTTGCATCCTCAATCATTGCCGGGCCTGTGATATCAGCCCAAGAGCTCATGTCCACGACAAGATTGACGCGGTCATTGTCCAGGACTTTCTGCTCGAACGCCCCAGCCAGGACTTTTATATCGTTCTGCTCCACCGTTCCCGCAAGGCGCATTGCCAGAACGTGCTGAGGGCTGGCTTCAATGGTGATCATTTTCTGCTCTCCGCATCATTGTGATTATGTCGAGCAACAACAGTGAACCAAGCGATGGATCGGCGCTGTGCCTACCGCTCCGCTGACGCGAACCTGACTACCCCATCAGGCGGCTTCAGCGGAGCTTACTACCATGAAAGCATAGATTCGTGCTCAGTGGCCGCAACAGTTCAAGATTCGATAGAGCGATACGAACTGAGATGAATTGGCGCGGTCACCAGCACAAAAAAGACGTACTCAATCAGTGAGTTCGACCTCGCATCACTGCGGATGAACAACAACGGGCTGGGGATCAGCTGCTGCTGCGGAAATGGCGTCGAATCTGGCCCGGCCAGTCGCGCGGCTGATCGCCAGACCGCTGGCGCAGGCTGAACATCGAGCGGGCCAGGGGACGGCCACCCCTGGCCAGCACCGCCGCCAGGTGAGCGAGCACCGCGGCGCCGATCACCAGCCAGGCCAGCAGGTGCAGGCCATAGGCCAGATGCTGGAGCTGGCCCTGCCGCAGCCAGTCTTCCTGCATCAACTTGCCTGTGCCGACGGCCAGCCCCAGCGCCAGCAGGGCAGCGGCGTTGGCTGGCTGGCGCAATCGACGCACACCAAGGCTGAGGCTGTAGAGGCCAAACAGCAGCGCCAGGGGCCACAGCGCCACGCCGAGGCTGCCGTGCAGATCAATCCAGTCACCGCCCAGCTCGAACGGCAGCCGCCCCCAGCGGCCGTCATAGCGGCTGTACACCACCAGACCACTGCCCCAGCAGGCCAGCACCAGCAGGGCCGTGATGCCGTGCAGGCCGCGCAGCAGTGAAGGTTGATAGGGCCGGGCCATGGCCGTGGGAGCAACGACGGAGTCACAATGCACCCCCATCCAAGGGCGTCCTGCGTCTCCAGACTGGAGGCAACGCCACCGGCAGCGCCATGTGCTCCCACTGCTCCTGCGGTCAGCCCAGCCGCACCCTCCAGCTGCACCACAACCTGCTGGAGCGCAACGACGGCCATGCCGGGCGCAACCGGGAGCGCTTCGCCGCCGCCGGGCTGCTGGTGGTGAACGTGCTCTCGGGGCCCGGCGCCGGCAAGACCGCCCTTCTGGAGCGCCTCGCCCGCCAGTGGGTCCATGGCCCGGTGGGGGTGATCGTGGGTGATCTGGCCACCGACAACGACGCCCGCCGCCTGCGCTCCGCCGGCGCCCGCGCCATTCAGATCCAGACCGGTGACCTCTGCCATCTGGAGGCCTCGCTGGTGGATCGAGCCTTCGATCAGCTCGACACCACGGCCATGCAGCTGCTGCTGATCGAGAACGTCGGCAATCTGGTCTGCCCCACTGCCTTCGACCTGGGCGAACGCCTCCGCCTGGTGCTGCTCTCGGTCACCGAAGGCGAGGACAAGCCGCTCAAGTACCCGGCCCTGTTCCAGTCGGCCGATGGGGTGGTGATCAACAAAATTGACCTGGCTGAAGCCGTGGGCTTCGATCGCCCCCAGGCCCTGGCGGCCATTGCCGGGGTGGCGCCCCAGGCGAGGATTTTTGAACTCTCGGCCCGCAGCGGCGAGGGGATGGAGCCATTGCTGCACTGGCTGAGCCACCAGCGCCAGCGGACGCCGGTGTGATCCGCCGCCAGCGGCTGGAGATCGAGGGGCTGGTGCAGGGGGTGGGCTTCCGGCCCCTGGTGGCACGGCTGGCACGGGAGCTGGACCTCTCCGGCCAGGTCTGCAACACCGGCGCCGGGGTGCGGCTGGAGCTGCAGGGCCCCGCTGAGGCCCTCGGCACCCTGCTGCAACGGCTGCAACAGCAGCTGCCCCCCCAGGGCCGCATCGACCGGATCAGCCGCCAGGAGCTGGCCCTAGAGCAAGGGGCGGCGGGCTTCACCATTCAGCCGGCTCCGGCGCCGGAGCCGGCTGGCAAGGGTGATCCAGTCCCGGTGCGCTGGGCGCTGATCCAACCGGATCTGGCCCCCTGTGCCGCCTGCCGCGCCGAGCTGCGCGACCCCAGCGACCGCCGCTGTGGCTACCCCTTCATCAGCTGCGTGAACTGCGGCCCGCGCTACAGCCTGCTGGGGGCGCTGCCCTTCGAGCGGCAGAACACCAGTCTGGCGGCCTTCCCGCTCTGCTCCGCCTGCCAGGGCGACTACGACGATCCAGCCAATCGCCGCTGCCACGGCCAGACCATCGCCTGCCCCCGCTGCGGACCGCGGCTGCGCTGGTGGGCCAGGGGCGGCCTCGAGACCCTCAGCGATCCCCGTGAGCCAGACCCAAGGCGACTCAGCCCCTGCCTGCGGGCGGCGGCGGCGGCGCTGATGGCGGATCAGATCCTTGCCCTCAAGGGCGTCGGTGGCTTCCAGCTGCTGGCGCGGGCCCGCTCAAAGGCGGCGGTGACGGAGCTGCGGCGGCGCAAGGACCGCCCCGAGAAGCCCCTGGCGCTGATGGTCCCGGGCCTGGCCTGGGTGCGGCACCACTGCCAGCTGAGTCCGGCGGAAGCCCAGCTGCTGGGATCAGCCGCCGCACCGATCCTGCTGCTGCGCCGCCGAGGGCAGGGGGGAGTGTGCAGCGCCGTGGCCCCGGCCAACCCCTGGCTAGGGGTGATGCTGCCCAGCAGTCCCCTGCACCTGCTGCTGCTGGAGCTAGTGGGTGAACCCCTCGTGGCCACCAGCGGCAACCGCAGCGGGAACCCGCTCTGCCACGACGACAGCACCGCCCTGCGCGAACTGGCGGACCTGGCCGATGGCCTCCTACTGCACGACAGAGCGATCCTCAACCCCGTGGATGACTCCATCGCCCAGGTGGTCTGCGGCGAGCCGATGCTGCTGCGCCACGCCCGTGGCTACGCCCCCAGCGCCGTGGAGCTGCCGGCCCCCGCCACGGCGGTGGCCATGGGCGGCCAGCTCAAGGGGTCCCTGGCCATCGGCTGGGGCCGGCGGGCCCTGCTCGGCCCCCATCTCGGTGATCTCAGCACCGAGGCGGGCGAGCGCCACTACCGCCGCAGCCTGGAGGCCGCCCTCGGGCGCCACCGGCTGGATCCCGCCAGCTACGCCGTGGATCTGCACCCCGGCTACCGCTCCCAGCAGATCGGCCTGGAGCTGGCTGCGGCCGGCGGTCACGCCGCGCCGCTGGGGGTGCAGCACCACCACGCCCACCTGCTGGCCTGCCTGGCGGAGCACGGGCTGACACCACCCCAGGTGGGGGCCGCCTGGGACGGGGCCGGCCAGGGCAGCGACGGCACGGTCTGGGGCGGCGAAGTGCTGCGCCTGGAGCAGGCCGGCTTCAGCGTGGTGGCGCGGCTGCGGCCCTTTCCCCTGCCGGGGGCGGAGCGGGCGATGCGCGAGCCGCGGCGGGCGGCCCTGGGTCTGCTCTTCGCCGCCGGGGGAGCGGCGGGCCTGGATCAGGCAGCGGGACTGGCGCCGCTGGAGGCCTTCACGGCCGAGCAGCGACTGGTGCTCACGCGCCTGCTGGAGCGAGGCCTGCAGAGTCCGTGGTGCTCCAGCATCGGTCGCCTGTTCGATGCCGTGGCCTCCCTGCTGGGCCTGCAGCAGCGCTGCAGCTTCGAAGGCCAGGCGGCCCTGGCCCTCGAGGCCGCCGCCAGCCAGGCCGCCGAGCGCTCCACGGCCCCCAGGCCCTATGTCCTGCCCCTGCTGGACGGAGGGCTGGAAGGAGGCGAGCCCTGGCTGCTCGACTGGCAGCCCCTGCTGATGCACTTGCTCGACGATCTGCGCCGGGGGGTGGCCGCAGGGCCCATCGCCCTGGGCTTCCACCACGCCCTCGCCGAGGCGCTGGTGGCCCTCGCCGAGCGGCTGGAGCTGGAGCGGCTGTTGCTGGGCGGCGGCTGCTTCCAGAACCGCCTGTTGCTCAGCCTGACGGTGGAAGGACTGCGTCGCGCCGGCATCGAGCCGCTCTGGCCCCGGCGGATTCCCTGCAACGATGGCGGCCTCGCCCTCGGCCAGCTGATGGCGGTCAGCCTCGGCGCCTCTGGCTAGAACCGAAGCAGGCCCGGCAGGGCCCTGCTGGCGTGAGGTGGGCTCCAATGTGTCTGGCCATGGCTGGAGAACTGATCGGGATCGAGGATCGCCGCCCGGCGGATCGCCCCGAGGAGGATCCAGCCCTCTGGCGCATGGGCCTGGTGGAGTTCTCCGGCGTGCGCCGGGAGGTGAGCCTGGCCTGCGTGCCCGAAGCAGTGATCGGCGATCGGCTGCTGGTGCACGTGGGCTTTGCCCTGAGCATTGTCCAACCCTGAGGAGGTTCCAGCCATGACGGAGAGGAGCGCATGACCCGGGCAACGCTTGATGGCAACGAGGCGGTGGCGCGGGTCGCCTACCGGCTCAACGAGGTGATGGCGATCTACCCGATCACGCCGGCCTCGCCGATGGGGGAATGGGCCGATGCCTGGGCCGCCGAGGGCCGCCCCAACCTCTGGGGAACGGTGCCCCGGGTGGTGGAGATGCAGAGCGAGGGTGGGGCGGCTGGCGTGCTGCACGGCGCCCTGCAGGCCGGGGCGCTCACCACCACCTTCACCGCCTCCCAGGGGTTGCTGCTGATGCTCCCCAACCTCTACAAGATCGCCGGCGAACTCACCGCCACGGTGGTGCACGTGGCCTCCCGCGCCCTCGCCGGCCAGGCCCTCTCGATCTTCGGGGACCACAGCGACGTGATGGCCGTGCGCGGCACGGGCTGCGTCCTGCTCTGTTCCTCTTCGGTGCAGGAGACCGGTGATTTCGCCGCCATCGCCAGCCTGGCCAGCCTGGCCAGCCGCCTGCCCGTGGTGCACTTCTTCGATGGCTTCCGCACCTCCCACGAACTGCAGACCGTGGAGCTGATCGACGATGACCTGCTGCGTGCGCTGATCCCCGCAGAGCTGATCGCCGCCCACCGGGAGCGTGGGCTCAGCCCCGATCACCCGGTGATCCGCGGCAGCAGCCAGAACCCGGATGTGGCCTTCCAGGCCCGCGAGGCCGCCAACCCCTTCCACGACGCGGCGCCCGGCCTGGTGCAGGAGGCGATGGACGCCTTCGCCACCCTGAGCGGCCGTGCCTATCAGCCTTACGAGTACCACGGGCACCCACAGGCCGAGCGGGTGCTGGTGCTGATGGGTTCGGGCTGCGAAACGGCCCATGAAACCGTCGATGCCCTCCTCGGCGGCGGCGCCCGGGTGGGGGTGCTGAAGGTGCGGCTCTATCGGCCCTTCGCGGCCGAGCGCCTGCTGCGAGCCCTGCCTCTCACCACCCGGGCGATCGCGGTGCTCGATCGCTGCAAGGAGCCGGGCAGCGGCGGCGAACCCCTCTACCTCGATGTCTCCAACGCCCTGCGCGAAGGCTGGGGCTCACGGGTGGGCAGCGATGGCCACACCGCGCCCACCCTGCTGCCGCGGCTGCTGGGCGGTCGCTACGGCCTGGCCTCCAAGGAGTTCACCCCGGCCATGGTGCGGGCGGTGTTCGCGGCCCTGGAGCGGCCCGACACCCCCAACCCCTTCACGGTCGGCATCAACGACGATGTGACCCACCGCTCCCTGCCGCTGGAGAGCGGGCACGACCCAGCCCCCGACCCCGGCTCGGCCTACGCCGCGATCCTCTACGGCCTCGGCTCGGACGGCACGGTGGGGGCCTGCAAGAACACCATCAAGATCATCGGCACGGGCACCGCCCTGCACGCCCAGGGCTACTTCGTCTACGACTCCAAGAAGTCGGGGGCAGTCACGGTCTCCCACCTGCGCTTCGGGCCGGAGCCGATCCGCTCCACCCATCTGGTGCGCCAGGCCCGGCTGGTGGCCTGCCACCACTGGGACTTTCTCGAGCGCTTTGATCTGTTGGCCGAGGCCCTGCCTGGAGCCACCCTGCTGCTGAACAGCCCCTGGCCGGCGGAGCAGCTGTGGCCGCGGCTGCCGCTGGCGGTGCAGAAGCGGATCGTGGAGCTCGATCTCAAGGTGCTGGCGATCGAGGCCTCGGCGATTGCCCGGGAGCTCGGCCTGGGCGGACGAATCAACACCGTGATGCAGGTGGGGTTCTTCGCCGCCGCCGGCGTGATGCCCCTGGATCAGGCCCTTGAGGCGATCCGCGGCGCAATTCGCCACAGCTACGGCGGCAAGGGCGAGCGGGTGGTGCGCAGCAACCTGGCCGCCATCGACAGGGCCCTCAGCCGCCTGGGGCCGGTGCCGATCGGTGCTGTGGGCGCCGGCACGGCAGGGGCCGAGCGGCCGGTGCCAGCGGACCCCCTGGCCTCTGCGCCGGCCTGGGTGCGGGACCTGATCGGGCCGCAGCTGGCACGCCAGGGGGATCGCCTGCCCGTCAGCGCCCTGCCCGCCGATGGCACCTTCCCGTGCGGCACCGCCCGCTGGGAGAAGCGCAACATCGCCGAATCAGTCCCGGTGTGGGAGGCCGACCTCTGCGTGCAGTGCGGCAAGTGCGTGATGGTCTGCCCCCATGCCGCAATCCGGGCCAAGGTGGTGGAGCCGTCGGCCCTGACGGATGCGCCCGAGGACTTCGCCAGCACAGCCGCCCGCGACCCCCACTGGAGCGGCCTCAGCTTCACCCTCCAGGTGGCCGGCGAAGACTGCACTGGCTGCGGCCTCTGCGTGGAGATCTGCCCCGCCCGCGACCGCATCGAGCCCCGGCGCAAGGCGATCAACATGGCCCCCCAGCGCCCCCTGCGCCAGAAGCTGCGCAGCCACTGGGACTACGCCCTGGCACTGCCCAGCCCCGACCGGCGCGACATCGACCGGCGTCACATCCGCCAGCAGCAGCTCCAGGAGCCCCTGTTCGAGTTCTCCGGAGCCTGCGCCGGCTGCGGTGAAACCCCCTACATCAAGCTCGCCAGCCAGCTGTTCGGCGACCGCATGGTGGTGGCCAACGCCACCGGCTGCTCCTCGATCTACGGCGGCAACCTGCCCACCACCCCCTGGAGCGCCAACGGCGAGGGCCGCGGCCCCGCCTGGAGCAACTCCCTGTTCGAGGACAACGCCGAGTTCGGCCTCGGCTTCCGCCTCGCCTTCGACCAGCGCCGCACCATCGCCGAGCACCAGCTGCGGCAGCTCGCCGCCCCAGCCGCTGCCTGGCTGCCAGCGCCCCTCGTCGAGGCCCTGATCGGCGCGGATCAGACGGACGAGGCGGGCATCCACGAACAGCGGCAGCGGGTGCTGGAGCTGCGCGCGCTGCTGCAGCGGCGCCTCGAAGTGGACCGCTCAGCCCGCGCCATGGGCCCTGACGCCGAGGCCGCCCGCACCCTGCTCTGCCTCGCCGACGATCTGGTGAAGCGCAGCGTCTGGCTGATCGGCGGCGACGGCTGGGCCTACGACATCGGCTCCTCCGGCATCGACCACGTGCTGGCCAGCGGCGCCGACGTCAACATCCTGGTGCTCGACACCGAGGTGTACTCCAACACCGGCGGCCAGATGTCGAAGGCCACCCCCATGGGAGCCGTGGCCAAATTTGCCAGCGGCGGCAAGGCCAGCGCCAAGAAGGATCTGGGGCTGATGGCGATGTCCTATGGCCAGGTCTATGTGGCCAGCGTGGCCATGGGTGCCCGCGACGAGCACACCCTCAGGGCGTTCCTGGAGGCGGAATCCTTCCCAGGGCCCTCCTTGATCCTGGCCTACTCCCACTGCATCGCCCACGGCATCGACATGGCCCAGGGCATGACGCAGCAGCAGCGGGCGGTGGACTCCGGTCGCTGGTTGCTCTACCGCCACGACCCGCGCCGGAGCGAACGGGGTGAGCCACCGCTGGTGCTGGATTCGCACGCCCCCTCACTGCCGATGGCGGAGGCCATGGCCAGCGAGAACCGCTTCCGGGTGCTGGCCTCCAGCCATCCACAGCAGGCTCGGGCCCTCACCCAGCAGGCCCAGCAGGACGCCCGGCAGCGCTGGGAGCGCTATCAGCGGATGGCCCAGCCATGAGCGGACCCGACCTCAGCAGCGACTACCTCGGCCTCTCCCTGGATTCACCTCTGGTGGTGGGGGCCGCCGCCCCCCTCAGCGCTGATCCAGACCGGATCCCCCGCCTGGCGGAGGCCGGCGCCGCCGCGGTGGTGCTCCACTCCCTCTTCCTGGAGCAGATCGAACGCGACTGGCACGACTGGCACCACCACCGTCATCTGGGCAGCGAGAGCTACGCCGAAGCCCTCAGCTACCTGCCCAGCCTCGAGCCCCGCCACCTCGGCATCGAGGGCTATCTCCACGAGATCGAGACCGCCAGCCAGCGGGTGAACATTCCGATCATCGCCAGCCTCAACGGCTGCGAGGAAGGCCACTGGGAAGGGATCGCCCGGGCCGTGGCGCAGGCCGGTGCGGCGGCCATCGAGCTCAATCTCTATGCGGTGCCCACCGACAGCCGTCTGGGGGCCGACGCCCTGGAGGCGGCCCAGGTGGAGATCGTGCGCAGCGTCTGCGCCGCCACGGACCTGCCAGTGGCCGTGAAGCTCAGCCCCTATTACACCAATCTCACTCACCTGGCCAAGGCGCTGCAGGGCGCCGGCGCCCACGCCTTGGTGCTCTTCAACCGCTTCTACCAGCCCGACATCGACATCGAGACCCTCGAGCCCTGCTCCAACCTGCTGCTGAGCTCAGCGGCGGATCAGCGGCTGCCCCTGCGCTGGATCGCCCTGCTGCAGGGCCGGGTTCCCCTCCAGTTCGCCGCCAGCGGCGGCATCAGCTGCGGCGCCGATGTGGTGCGGATGCTGATGGTGGGAGCCAGCGCCACCCTGGTGGTCTCGGCGCTGCTGCGCCACGGGCCCCAGCACCTGCGGACGCTGCGCGCCGAGCTGAGCCACTGGCTGGAGGAGCATGGTCACAGCAGTGCCCGTGCGCTGGTGGGCTGCATGAACCAGCGCCGCTGCCCCGACCCCGCCAGCTACGAGCGGGCCCAGTACCTGCGTGCCATCGCCGTGGACCCCCTGGGGATGGACTGGGACCCATGAACGCGACCCCATCCAGCCGCCGGCGCGAGGCGGTGCAGCGCCGCCTCGATGCCCTGCACGCCGAGATCAGCCACCGCTGGACGCTGATGGAGGTCTGCGGCGGCCAGACCCACGCGATCCTGCGCCATGGCCTCGATCAGCTGCTCCCGCCGCAGCTGGAGCTGATCCATGGGCCCGGCTGTCCGGTCTGCGTCACGGCGGCGGAAACGATCGATCGCGCCCTGGAGCTGGCGGCCAGGCCGGAGCTGATCCTCTGCACCTACGGCGACATGCTGCGGGTGCCTGGCAGCGGATCCGAGCACCTGCTCCAGGCCCGCGCCGCCGGGGCCGATGTGCGCCTGGTGACCGCCCCCCTCGACGCCCTGACCCTGGCCAGGGCCCATCCCGAGCGGCAGGTGGTGTTCTTCGCGGTGGGCTTCGAGACCACGGCCCCGGCCACGGCCCTGCTGGCTCATCAGGCCTGGAGCAGCGGCACCGGCAACCTCAGCCTGCTGGTGGCCCACGTGCGCGTGCCGCCGGCGATCGAGGCGATCCTGGCCGCCCCCGGCTGCCGGGTTCAGGGCTTTCTGGCGGCGGGCCATGTCTGCGCGGTGATGGGCCGAGAGGAGTACGACCCCATCGCGGCGCGCCAGCGACTGCCGATCGTGATCACTGGCTTTGAGCCCGTCGATCTGCTGGAGGGGATGCTGCGGGCCGTGCGTCAGCTGGAGCGGGGCGAGGGCCGGGTGGAGGACGCCTACCCACAGGCCAGAGCCGGCGAGGGCAATGCCGCGGCCCGGGCCCTGATCGAACGGGTGTTCTGCCGCAGCGACCGACACTGGCGCGGCCTGGGAGTCCTGCCAGCCAGCGGCCTCAGCCTGCGCCCCCCCTACGACGCCCTCGACGCGGAGCGCCGCTTCCCGGCCGCCGCCCGCCCGGCCCCTAACGGCAACAGCAACGGCGACCAAGGCTGCATCAGCGGCCAGGTGCTGCAGGGCCTGGCCCGCCCGGATGCCTGTCCCCGCTTTGGCCGTGGCTGCAGCCCCGAGCGGCCCCTGGGGGCGCCGATGGTGTCGGCGGAGGGGGCCTGCGCCGCCTACTGGCGCTACCGCCAGCGGGCCTGAGCCATGGCTACACCGCTGGAGTTCCCCTGTCCGATCAGCCCCGACGACGGCGGAGTCGTGCTGCTGGGCCACGGCGGCGGCGGCCTGCTCAGCCAGCGGCTGCTGGAGCAGCTGATCCTGCCGGCCCTTGGCAGCGCGGGCGGTGTGCTGCTCGATGCCGCCACCCTGCCAGCCGAGGCCGGCGAGCTGGCCTTCAGCACCGACGGCCATGTGGTGCGGCCGCTGGAGTTTCCCGGCGGCGACATCGGCTCGATGGCAGTGATCGGCACCGTCAACGACCTGGCGATGGTGGGGGCCATGCCCCTGGCCCTCAGCCTCGGCCTGATCCTGGAGGAGGGACTGCCCCTGGACACCCTCAGGCGGGTGCTGCGCTCGGCCGCCGCCGCCGCCCGGCGCTGCGGCGTCTCGATCGTCACCGGCGACACCAAGGTGGTGGAGCGGGGCAAGGCCGATGGCCTGTTCATGACCAGCGCCGGCGTGGGCCGGATCCCAGCGGGAGTGGCGATCGGGCCGACGTCCATCCGCCCTGGCGACGCCATCCTGGTGAGCGGCGACCTGGGCCGCCACGGCGTGGCCATCCTGGCGGCCCGGGAGGAACTGGGCTTCAGCAGCAGCCTGGAGAGCGACCTGGCCCCGCTCCACGCCAGCATCCAGGCACTGCTGGCGGCCGGACTGGAGCTCCATGCCCTGCGCGATCTCACCCGCGGCGGCCTGGCGGCGGCCCTGCATGAGCTCTGCCGCGATGCCGGCCTGGGGGCCCTGGTGCAGGAGCCACTGGTGCCGATCCATGGCGCCGTGGCCGCAGCCTGCGAGCTGCTGGGCCTCGACCCGCTCACCATGGCCAGCGAGGGGCGCTTCGTGCTGATGCTGCCGGCGGCTCAGGCTCAGGAGGCCCTGCGCCTGCTGAGCCGCGAGCAGCCCAGTGCCGCGATCATCGGCCGCATCGGCGGCGAGGCGGTGCGGCTGGAAACCTCCCTGGGGGTGTGCCGCCCGCTGGAACTGGGCCGTGGTGAGTTACTGCCCCGCATCTGCTGAGGTCCTGGGGCCCCTGAGGGCTGGAATGATGGGGTCTGTTCCCCTGAGCAGTCATGTACACCGACTGGACCGCCGTGATCGTGCTGCTGCTCACCGCCGTGCCCCTGGGGGTGGTGGTGGCCACGACGGTCTTCTTCATCTGGCGTCAGAACAAACTCAAGCAGCGCTGATGTCGCGCTGGTCAGCCCTGGGATCCACCAGGCTGCCCTGCCCGAGGCAGTCAAGGCAGGTGCGGAAGCTGCAGCCGCCCAGGCGCAGCACTCCGCTGCCACCACAGTGGCTGCAGCGCATGGTGGCCTTCTGTGCGGAGCCCCTCACCAAAGGCGCTGAATGGGCTGGATGAGTGACAACCTGTGAAAACGACTTCGTGGTACCGAACTCACGATCGGTTTCAAGGGCGCCAGGAAACGACAGCACCACCCGTGAAGCCGTTCCATCGCGGGCCAGGTAGTCAGGGCTGGTCAGACGTTCCGGCCTCGATGTGGACACGAGCAAAAGCTCCGAGACGCAATGAGTCATTCTGGGCTCAAACCAGGTCGCTGAACCCGAAACCTTTCTTAAGTATTTTCAGTTTCCAGTTCTCCTGAGCCCTCAGGTTGCGCGTTGCAGCTGAGCCTGCAGGCGGAGCAAATCCAGGTCCTGCAGCAGTTCCGCCGCACTCAGGCGGCTGCCGGAGGGCACCAGGTCCAGGCTGGCCGCCATTCGCCCGATCACGGCCGCCGCATCAAGGCCGGCCTTCCTCAGGGGCTCCAGCCCCTGATCCCCCTGCCGCTTGGCCAGGCGCTCGCCGGCCCCATCCAGCCAGAGGGGCACGTGCCAGGTGGTGGGGAATGGTCGCCCCAGGCATGCGCTCACGGCCACCTGCGGCGCCGTGGAACGCCAGAGGTCAGCGCCGCGCACCACCGTGGTCACCGCCAGCAGCAGATCATCCACCGCTGAGCTGAGGTGGTAAGCCAGCAAGCCATCGGCGCGGCGCAGCACCACATCGCCCACCTCGGTGGCCGCCTCCAGGCAGCCCTTCGCAGCGATCTCCTCGCGCCAGTGCAGGGTCCCGGGCTCCAGCCTCAGCCGCCAGCTGGGCAGCCTGCCGTCCAGGGGACCCCAGCCCACGGCCCGAGTCCGGCAGGTGCCCGGATAGAGCGGCCAGCCGCCGTGGGGGGCGGAGAGATCCGCCAGCATCCGACGGCTGCAGCGGCAGGGATAGAGAGCCCCGCCGCGGCGCAACGCCGAGAGCACCGTGGCGTACAGACCGGTGCGCTCGCTCTGGAGAACGGGTGGTCCATCCCAGCTGAGGCCCAGCCAGGCCAGGTCGGCCTCAATGGCTTCGATCGCCCCCGCCCGCAGGCGCGGTCGATCGAGGTCGTCGTGGCGCAAGAGGAAGCGACCTCCACTGAGCCGCGCCTGCAGCCAGGCCAGCAGGGCCGTGCGCAGGTTGCCCAGATGCAACGGGCCACTCGGTGATGGGGCAAATCGCCCGGTGGGTCCCTGCAGGCGGCGGCGATCAGCCGCCTCAATCAGACCGTCGAGCCTGGACGGGAGAGCAAACCCCAGGGCTCAGCTCTGGACCTTGTCCTTGAACTGCTTGCCGGCGGTGAACGCAGGCACGCGCTTGGCTGGGATCTTGATCTTTTCGCCGGTCTTGGGGTTGAGACCCTGGCGGGCGGAGCGCTCGCGGGCCTCAAAGGAGCCGAAGCCCAGGATCGACACTTTCTTGCCTTCGACAACGGAGTCGACGATCGTCTCGATCGCGGCATCGACGACCTTGGACACTTCGGTCTTGGTCAACTCGGTGCGAACCGCAACGAGGTTGACGAGATCAGCTTTGTTCATCGGAGGCGAAAACCTTCAGGAGAGTGCGGAAGCCTGGCAGATCGGAAGAACACCGTCTCGCCGGCGCCGGAACGGTAGAGCGCGCCAATCGTATGGGGGAAGGGCGGTCTGAGCAACCAAAAAGCCCGTCTGACCAATGGTTTGGCGCCGAATCAACGCTGAACGACACTGATCCACCTGCCCACGGTCCCGCTCACTCTTCCAAGAGGCGATCCAGCAGGGCGCGGCCGCCGGCGATCAGCTTGTCGCCCTGCAGGGCCCCCAGGCCGGCGCCGCTGGCGATCCAGCGGGGGGAGGCCGGCGGCAGCCAGCGGCCCAGCGCGGCAAGGCTCTGCTGTTGCCGGCCCCAGTGAAAGGTGCGGGCGGTGCGCAGCGGACGGGCCTGGCCTGGGGCGGTCGGCACCAGCAGGCGACCACAGAAGAGCACGTCGAGATCCCCGGCCGCATGGACCACACAGGCCCCCGGCGTGGTCCCGGGCGTCCAGAGCGCCCGCACCCCTCCGCCCAGATCAAGGGCCTCAGCGAAGGGGGCCAGGCCCGCCACTCCGGGCAGCAGATAGGCCTCCTGCTCCTGCAGCCGCACCGGCCAGCCCAGCGCCTGCTGCCAGCGGCGGCAACGCCCATGGCCCTCGCGGCTGGTGAGCAGAATCGTGCCGCCAGGGGCAGCGGCAGCCCGCAGAGCCGTCAGATTGGCGGCGGTGTAGGCCGGCAGGTCGATCAGCAGCGGCTCCCGGTCCGGAGGCGCCAGCAGCCAGGAGGTGCCCCCGAGGCTGTCGCGGTTGGGAGCGAACACCCACAGGCCGGGGCGCACCGACGTGGGTGGCCGTCCCGCCTCGATGGCAGCCTCGCTGGCCACGCTGGCCACGCTGGCCCTGTCCTGCTCCGGCATGGCCGCTTCCCGAGGACCATGGCCCCTGCACACATCTAGTTTGAGGCGTCAGGTCACTCGGGTCTTTGTCTTCGATCCAGCTCGGACATCCCTGGCCCCTCGGGGCGGCGCTCACCGCCCGGGGGGTGAACTTCTCCCTGGTGGCCCCATCAGCCACGCGGGTGGAGCTGCTGCTGTTCGCCCGCGGCAGCTCGCCTGAACCCTTCCGGGTCATTGCCCTGGACCTGCGCCATCGCTCCGGCGACCACTGGCACGTGGAGGTGGAGGGGATCGGCGCTGGCACCTGCTACGGCTACCGCGTCTATGGGCCCCTGCTGCCGGGGGGGCACGGCTTCAACCCGTCGAAGGTGCTGCTGGATCCCTGCGCCCGGGCGATCAGCGGCTGGGATGTCTACCGCCGCAATGACGCCATCGGCGCCATCCCCAACACCGCCACCTGCCTCAAAGGGGTGGTGACGGAGCGGGATCGCTTCGATTTCGTGGCGGCGCCAAGGCCCCGCCACAGCTGGCAGAGCACAGTCATCTATGAGCTGCACGTGGGTGGGCTCAGCCGCGGCCAGGGCAGCCCCGTGGCCCCCGAGCGCCAGGGCAGCCTGCTGGGCGTGATCGACTCCCTGCCCTACCTGCGCAACCTGGGCGTCACCGCCCTGGAGCTGCTGCCGGTGATGGCCTTCGATCCCCAGGATGCCCCCCACGGGCGCCAGAACTACTGGGGCTACAGCCCCCTGAGCTGGATGGCCCCCCACCAGGGTTATCTGGTGGGCGACGACCCGCTGGCGGGGCGCCAGCAGGTGCGGCAGCTGGTCACCGCCTGCCACCAGGCCGGAATGGAAGTGCTGCTCGATGTGGTCTACAACCACACCAGCGAAGGCAACCAGTACGGGCCGACCCTGAGCTGGCGTGGACTCGCGGACCGCCTCTATTACCACCAGAACGGCCGAGGGGATTACCTCGATGTCACCGGCTGCGGCAACACCATCGCCGCCAACCGCCCCCTGGCGCGGCGGCTGTTGCTGGAATCCATGCGCTGCTGGGCCCTGGAGCTGGGCATCGACGGCTTCCGCTTCGATCTCGGCATCGCCCTCAGCCGCGGTGAGGAGCTGACCCCGCTCGACCACCCCCCCCTGTTCGAGGAGATCGAGGCCGACCCCGAACTGAGCGACCTCAAGCTGGTGAGCGAACCCTGGGATTGCGGCGGCCTCTACCGGCTCCATGACTTTCCGGCACGGCGCATGGGCACCTGGAACGGCCGCTTCCGCGACGATGTGCGCCGCTTCTGGAAAGGGGATGACAACGGCAGCTGGTTGATGGCCCAGAGGCTCTCCGGCAGCCCTGACCTCTATGGCGGCAAGCCGGCCACACCAGGCCGCAGCATCACCTTCATCACCGCCCACGACGGCTTCACCCTCGCCGATCTGGTCAGCTACGACCGCAAGCAAAACCTGGCCAATGGCGAGGACAACCGCGACGGCGATAACCACAACAACAGCTGGAACCACGGAGTGGAGGGTCCCAGCAGCGATCCACAGGTCAACGAGCTGCGCAACCGCCAGATCCGTAACCTGCTGGCCACCATGCTGCTGGCGCCCGGGGTGCCGATGCTGCTGATGGGCGATGAGGTGCGCCGCAGCCAGGGGGGCAACAACAACACCTGGTGCCAGAACAATCCCCTGGGCTGGATGCACTGGCGCCCCGACGAGGACGACCAGCGCCTGCATCGCTACGTGAGCCGGCTGGTGCGCCTGCGCCGCCGGCTCGAAGGCCTGCTCAACCCCGAGACCCCCCATGCCGACAGCCCCCCCTCCGGGCCCAGCGAGCGGCATCTGATCTGGCGCGAGTGGCATGGGGTGGAGCTGCTCCAACCCGACTGGGGCAGCTGGTCCCACAGCCTGGCCTGGAGCCTGCACGACATGCGCCACGGCCCCCTGCTCTGGTGCGGCATGAATGCCTACTACCAGCCGATGGTCTTCAAGCTGCCCGAGGCCAGTGGCGGCTGGCTGCGGGCCATCGACACCGGCGAGGTCGATGGCGAGCGGCTGGCCGAGAAACCCCAGCCCTGGGCCTCCGCCAGCGAGGCCCCGCTGATGGGCCGCAGCCTGATGCTGCTGCTGGCCCCCCACCTGATCGAGGCAACGGGGCTCTGAAGAAACAAGCGGGCGGCGGGAATCGAACCCGCATCATCAGCTTGGAAGGCTGAGGTTTTACCACTAAACTACGCCCGCAGCAGTACATGCGTACCGATGCCGGGTGCCCGTCTCGGCCCCGTGGCCGCACAGAGCGCTGGCCTGCAGCATTATGACCTGCGCTACGACCTGAGCCTGGTACAGCCCCTTTGACCTCCCCTGAGACCACGCTGAGCCCCCAGGACACCAGGCCCGTCAGCGATGCCTCCAGCCTCAGCGGCGCAGCCCGCCAGCGGATGCTCTGGTCTTACAGCCTCGGCGACGCCGGCACCGGCATGGCCGCCACCCTGCTGGGCTTCTACCTCTTCGTGTTTTACACCGGGGTGGCAGGGCTGCCGGCCTGGATGGCGGGGCTGGTGCTGATGGTGATCAAGGTCTGGGACGGCATCAACGACCCGATCGTGGGCTTCCTCAGCGATCACACCAAGAGCCGCTGGGGACCGCGCATTCCCTGGATCGCCTTCAGCGCCTTGCCCCTCGGGTTGAGCATGGCGGCGATGTGGTGGGTGCCGCCCGGCGACGACTGGCAGAAATTCGCCGTCTTCGTGCTGATCCAGCTGGTGGCGATGGGTCTGTACACCTGCGTGAACCTGCCCTATTCGGCCCTGGCCTGCGAGCTCACCACCGACACGCCCCTGCGCACCCGGCTCAACGCCCTGCGCTTCACCGGCTCGATCGTCGCCGGGCTGAGCGGCCTGGTGCTGGGGGCCCTGCTGGTGGGCGGCGGCGCCGACGGCTACCTGCGCATGGGAATGATTTCCGGGGTGCTGATCACCGTCACCAGCCTGGTCTGCGCCTGGGGGCTGGCTCCCTTCGCCCGCCACTGCCAGCGCCCCAGCGGCCATCCCGAGCCAATCGGCAAGCAGCTCAGACGGATCAGCCGCAACGGTCGCTTCCTGCGGGTGCTGGGGCTCTATCTGCTGCTGTGGTGCGCCCTGCAACTGATGCAGCCGGTGTCGCTGATCTTCCTGACGGTGGTGATGCGCATCCCCGAGAGCTGGAGCACCTGGATCCTGATCCCCTTCCAGGTCAGTGCCCTGGCGGGCCTGCAGCTCTGGAGCTGGGTGGCCTACTGGCACGGCCGGGTCCATGCCCTGCGCTGGGGCGTGGGCCTCTGGGTGGTGGGCTGCATGGCGGCGATGGTGCTGGCGCCGCTCAACCCGGAGGTCTCGCCGATCGGTTCGGCCGGCAACCTGCTGAATCTCACGTTGCTGGTGGGCACGATCATGCTGGTGGGCCTGGGTGCCGCCACGGCCTACCTGATCCCCTGGGCCCTGCTTCCCGATGCCATCGATGCCGATCCCGACAAACCCGCCGGCCTCTACACCGCCTGGATGGTGATCACCCAGAAACTGGGCATCGGCGTGGCGGTGTTCGTGCTCGGCAACGTTCTCAGCTTCAGCGGCTACAAGGCCGCCCAGGGGCTGCTCCAGCCCGACTCGGCCCTGCTCACGATCCGGCTGTGCATGGGCATCATCCCGGTGGTGCTGATCATGGTGGGGCTGGTGGTGATGCGCCGCTGGCCGGAGCGGCGCCGCCCGGCGCTGCAACCGTGAGGCTTCCCCGCTATCTCCAGCGGCTGGGCAGCAGTGTCCTGATCGGCGGCCAGGCCATCTCCGCCCTGGCCAAGGGCCGCATCAATCTCAACGACCTGTTCGAGCAGATGCTCGAAGCCGGACCAGGCAGCTTCCTGATCGTGGTCATCACCGCCCTGGCCGCCGGCACGGTGTTCAACATTCAGGTGGCGGCGGAGCTGACCCGCCAGGGGGCCGGATTCTCCGTGGGCGGCATCCTCGCCGTGGGGCTGGCGCGGGAAATCGCCCCGCTGCTCACCGCCACCCTGCTCACCGGGAAGGTGGCCACGGCCTATGCCGCCCAGCTGGGCACGATGCAGGTGACCGAGCAGATCGACGCCATCACGATGCTGCGCACCGATCCGGTGCAGTACCTGGTGGTGCCCCGCGTGCTGGCGATGGTGATTATGGCGCCGGTGCAGTGCCTGCTGTTCTTCGTGGTGGGGATCTGGTCGGGCCAGGTGAGCAGCACCTTTCTCTATTCAATTCCCCCCTCGGTGTTCTGGAACTCCGTGCGCACCTGGATGGAGCCCTCCGACCTGCCCTCGATGCTGGTGAAGGCCCTGGTGTTCGGCCTGCAGATCGCCGTGATCGCCTGCGGCTGGGGCCTCAGCACCAGGGGCGGCCCCAAGGAAGTGGGCACCAGCACCACCGGCGCCGTGGTGATGATCCTGGTGACCGTGAGCCTGATGGATGTGGTGCTCACCAAGGTGCTCTTCGGGACCTGAGCTGGTCAACGGGGGGGCGGGCGCTGCAGCATGGGGCGATGACTCCTCCAACCAGTCCAGCGTCGAGCGGTCCTGATCCAGCCGCCGGAGTGATCCTGGCGCCGCGGCCCTGGCTGCCCCTGGGGATCCTTGCCCTGGGGCTGGCGCTGCTGCCCCTCCAGCGCCTCTGGGGTGGGGCAGCGATCGCCGCTGGGGTGGTGGGCCTGCTGGGGCTGTTCCTGCTGCTGCAGACCCTGCTGCTGCGCCTGCAGTTCAGCGACGAGGCCCTGCTGGTGTGGAGCCGCTCCAGGCTGCTGCGCCGCTTCCCTTACAGCGACTGGCTCGGCTGGACCGTGTTCTGGGGCCCCCTGCCGGTGCTGTTTTATTTCCGTGAACGCCAGAGTCCCCACCTGCTGCCGGTGATCTTTGATGCCACCGCCCTGCGTCAACAGCTGGAGCTCCACCTCAGCGCCCTGCCATGAGCGACACCACACCCCCCACTGAACCCAGCCCCGAGCCCCAGACCGAGCCGCCAGCTCGCGAGGAGCTGCTGGAGCTGGCTCTCCTCGACCTGCGGGAGCGCCGGGCGACGCTGCTGGGCGAGATCAAGGTCCTGGAGCAGCGGCGGCAGCAGCTGGACGCCGATCTCAACGGCAGCCCCAGCGGCCGCGCCGATGGCATCGCCCGCCGGCTCAAGGGCTTCCAGGACTACCTGGTGGTGGCCCTGCAGGACCTGGCCAGCCAGGCGGAGCTGATGGACCTGGTGGTGCAGCCCCTGCAGCTGCAGCCCTCCCCCCTGGACACGGCCCCCGCAGTTTCGGCGGCGGCAGCGGCTGCTGGGGCCGGTGTTCAGCAGATCCCACCGGCCGGTGTTCAGCAGATCCCACCGGCGGCGGCGGGCCAGTTCAGCCAGGACGCGGAGCTGATCCGCGATCGCCTCTCCAGCTTCCAGGGCCAGCCCGATTTTTATGCCGATCCCTGGAAGCTGCGCCGCAGCCTGGAGCCCACCGCCGCCGCCCTGCTCGACGACTGGTTCCTCAGCCAGGGCGGGCGGGGGGCCCAGGCCAGCAGCGGCAGCCGCAACCGCAATGCCCTGATCACCGCTGGAGCCGTGGCGATCCTGGGCGACCTCTACGGCGAACGCTTCCAGACCCTGGTGCTGGCCGGCGAGCCCGAGCGGCTCGGGGAGTGGCGCCGCGGCCTGCAGGATTGCCTGGGCCTGGCCCGGGAAGACTTCGGCCCCAACAGCGGCATCGTGCTGTTCGAGCGGCCCGATGCCCTGATCGAGCGCGCCGACCGGCTGGAGGAGCGCGGCGAGCTGCCCTTCATCGTCGTGGATGCCGCCGAACAGGTGGTCGACATCCCGGTGCTGCAGTTCCCCCTCTGGCTGGCCTTCGCCGCCACCGCCAACGAGCTGGCCCTGGAGCAGGACCTGTCATGAGCCAGATGCTCCTGCCCCTGCTGGTGCTGACGGCGGGATACCTGCTGGGCTCGCTGCCCACGGGCTGGCTGGCGGGCCGCTGGCTGGCCGGCATCGACCTGCGCCAGCTGGGCTCCGGCTCCACCGGGGCCACGAACGTGCTGCGTCAGCTGGGCAAGGGCCCCGCCCTGGTGGTGTTCCTGGTGGATGTGCTCAAGGGCAGCACCGCGGTGCTGCTGGCCAAGGCCCTGCTGCAGCCCAGCGGCTTCACCCCACTCACCGACTGGTGGGTGGTGGGGGCCGGTCTGGCAGCCCTGGCGGGTCACATCTGGCCGGTGTGGCTGGGCGGCAAAGGGGGCAAGGCCGTGGCCACGGGGCTGGGCATGCTGCTGGGCCTGGTGCCGGCGGTGGGCCTGGCCTGCTTCGGCACCTTTCTGGCCTGCCTCACCATCAGCCGCATCGTCTCGCTCTCCAGCATCGTGGCGGCCCTGAGCCTGCCGCTGCTGATGCTGGGGGCCTTCGCCGGAGCCGGCACCGGCCTGCGGCCCGCCTACCTGGCCCTGGCGGTGCTCACCACCGTGCTGGTGGTGTGGAGGCACCGCAGCAACCTCAAGCGGCTGCTGGCTGGCGAGGAGCCGCGCCTGGGGCAGAAGCAGAAGGCCTGAGAACGCCTAGCCGGCGTTCAGCGCCCGGCTGCGCTCTGCCGCGGCCAGCACCGCCTCGATCAGGGCACTGCGCACGCCCGCCTGCTCCAGCTGCCGCAGGGCCGCGATCGTGGTGCCGGCCGGACTGGCCACCATGTCCTTGAGCTGAGCGGGGTGCAGGCCCTGCTCCTGCAGCAGCTTGATCGACCCCTTCATCATTCCCAGGGCCAGCTCCAGGGCCAGCGGCCGGGGCAGGCCGGCAGCCACGCCACCATCGGCGAGCGCCTCCAGCAGCACCGCCGCCAGGGCGGGGCCGGAGGAGGCCACAGCCAGCAGGCCATCCAGCTGGGCCTCGGGCAACTCCTTGACCACACCGACGCGGGCGAAGAGATCCAGCACCCACTGGCGCTGCTGGGCCGGCAGGTCGTCGCCCCAGGCCAGCCCGGTGATGCCCGCACCCACCAGGCAGGGGGTGTTGGGCACGGTCCGCACGCAGCGCCAGCCCGGGAACGAGCGCTGCAGCCGCTCCAGGCTCACTCCGGCCAGCACTGAAATCAGCAGGGGGGGATCGCTCCCAGGCACTGGTGCCGGCGCACCCGCAGAAACCTTGTCGAGGAGCTGGGGCTTCACCGCCAGCAACACCACGGGGGCCGCCCAGGCGGGGGCCGCATCCAGACCCACAGCCACTCCGAGCTCGGCCTGCAGACGGCGGGCCGACTCCTCGCTGGCCACCACCGCCTGCACCTGATCACGGGCGATCGCCCCCTGATCCAGCAGCGGCAGCACAAGGGCCCGGGCCATGCGACCCAGGCCGATCACACCAAGACGGGAGGGGTTCAGAGGCTGAAGCCAGTGGCGGAATCCTGGCGGCCCCAGGCCGGGCTGGGGGCCGCTGGATCGCTCTCGTCGGAAGCGGGCTCGCGGCTGGAGACGAT
Source organism: Synechococcus sp. CS-1329 (assembly GCF_025128055.1). GTDB lineage: Bacteria > Cyanobacteriota > Cyanobacteriia > PCC-6307 > Cyanobiaceae > Regnicoccus_A. The sequence goes on from NZ_JAHLYS010000032.1 coordinate 81,577, forward strand.
CGTGGGCGACGAGGCCTCTTCACCGCTGGCGGTGGTGACCGTGACACAGCTGGGAGCGAACAGGAAAATGCTCTCGCCCACCCGCTCCTGGTGGCCATCGATGGCGAAGGTACCGCCCGCCACGAAATCCACCGCCCGCTGGGCCTGATCCGGCTCCATCATCGTGAGGTTGAGGATCACGGTCTTGCGGTCCCGCAGGGCCTGGATCGCCCGGGGCATCTCGTCGAAGCTCCTCGGCTCCATCAAGGTGACCTCCGCCGCGGTGGAGGACAGCCCCGGCATGCCGATGACGTTGCTCGAGGAGCCCACGGAGCCGAAGGGGTCGTCGCTGCTGAAGTCGCTGGTCAGGGCGAGGGCACTGCCACTGGAGAGGGCCGGGTGGCTGGAAGATGCCGTGCTGGCTGGCGTCTCGCCGGGGTCGTAGTCCAGCTCGTCGTCGTAGTCACCCTCGAGGTAGTCGTCTCCGGAGACAACGGCACGCAGACGGGAGAACAACGACACCGTGAGGCCCTGTGGATGGAGATGTACTTACTTAGCGTCCCACGCCTTTGGTTGCAACTGGACACAACCTCGATACCGATTTCCGAAACAGAGTTCAGGCCCTCGGGCCGAACAGGGCAGAGCCGATCCGCACCCAGGTGCTGCCCGCCCGCACCGCCTCTGGCCAGTCGTTGCTCATGCCCATCGAGAGCTCCGCGAGGCCCAGGGACGCCGCCAGCGCCGCGCAGTCGCGGAAGAGGCTGAAGCGTTGATCAGCCTCCAGCCCCAGGGGCGCGATCGTCATCAGACCCACGGGCCGCAGGGGCTCCAGCGCCAGCAGGCGGGGCCAGAGCCGCTCCAGCTCCAGGGGCTCGAATCCCGCCTTGCCGGGGTCGGGCCGCAGTTTCACCTGAAAGAACAGCCGGGGGCTGAGCTGCTCCTCAGCGGCGATGCGCTGCAAGCGCTCGGCCAGGGAGAAGCGATCGACGGAATGGATCGTGCCGAAATGACGCAGCACCCCCCGGGCCTTGTTGGCCTGCAGCTGGCCGATGAAATGCCAGTCGAGCGGTTCGAGATCGGCCAGATCATCCTGTTTGGCCTGGGCCTCCTGCAGGCGGCTCTCGCCGAAACTGCGCAGCCCCAGGCCCACCGCCTCCCGCAGACGGGCCGCCGGCTGCCCCTTGCTGACCGCCAGCAGGCGGGCCCGGGGCGGCAGCTGCCCCTGCAGGGCCTGCAGCCGCCGGGCGAGGCCATCAGCGGACATGGCAGTGATCACAGCTCAGATGAAGGTCTGATCGAAGAGCTGGCGCCAGCGGGGCAGCTGGGCACTGCCGTCGCGCCGGGCCCGGGCCAGGTTCTGCTCCGCCACATGGCGGGCATCCATCAGCGGAATCACTTCAAACTGGGCCCCGCGTGGCTGCAGGGTCACCAGAAAGAACATCCGCTGGGCGTAGAGGGTGGCGAACAGATCACGACCTTCACCCGCTGGTGCCACCCGGTAGAGCAGACCAAATGTCGGATGGTTGAGATAACGCTCTGTGGTGGCGTCGACGCTCACTAGCGGCTGCAATGGCTACCAATTACAGCGCACCGTACTGCCAGCGCAGCCCAAGAAACAGAAAAAGTGCGCCGGCCGCCGCAAGATTCAGCCAACGGGCCGCCTGCCGGGCCAGGCGCATCTGGGCCGGAGGCACCCAGTGCCCCCCGCGGGCCATCAGCGCTTCGGCCCCCTGCTCCGAGCGCAGCAGCAGGTTGGCGAGCAGCCGCTCCGCCACCGAGAGCATCAGGCCGAGCCCACCCTTCCAGCCCAGGCTTTTGATGTTCACGGCCCGGGTGGCGATGGAGCGCAGCAGGTTCTGGAACTCCTCCTGCACCAGCGGCAGGAAGCGCAGGGAGAGCAGCAGCGTGAAGCCCAGCCGCTCCACCGGCAGCCCCAGAGCACCGAGCGGCGTGATCACCCAGCTCAGGGCCCACACCAGTTCCTCCGGCGGGGTGGAGAGCAGCAGCAGGTTGGCGCTGTGCAGCAGGGTGAACAGCAGCGTGGCGCTGTTCAGGCCCAGTTCGGCGGAGCGGCGATTCACCACCAGCGGCCCGACCGGCAGGGGTCCGAGCTGGATGGGCCCCCAGCGCAGCACTTCCCAGCGCAGGCCGAGGCGCTGGGGCGCTGGCTGGCCGGCGGGGGCCGGGGCCAGCAGCAGCTCCTGCGGGGAGCGCATGACGCTGGCGGAGGCCACCACCCTCACCGGCACCAGCGAGGCCAGCAGGCCCACCAGCAGCGAGAGGGCCAGCAGCAGCGGCAGATTGCGCTGCCACAGGCGCCAGGGCAGACCACAGACGGCCGTGATCAGCAGCAGCAGAGCCACCAGAGACAGACGCCACCCGGGTCCGGCCAGCACCGGGGTGGCCAGGAAGGCCAGGGTCCAGCCCAGCTTGAGGCGGGCATCGAGCCGGCGCAGCCAGCCCCGCTGACCGTCGACGTACTGGCCGATGGGCAGCTGACGCAGCCAGTCCATCAGGGGCGCACCATCGAGAGGCCGGGCATCAGGAGGCTGAGCGGCTCTGCTGCCGGGACAGTTCCTTCTCGGCGTCGCGCTGCTGCTTGCCGCGCCAGAACAACCGGATCGGTGAGCCATCGAAGCCCAGACCTTCGCGGATCTGGCGCTCCACATAGCGGCGGTAGGTTTCGCCGAACAGCTTCGGGTCGTTGACGAACAGGGTGAAACTGGGGGGGCGGGTCGCCACCTGGGTGCCGTAGTAGATGCGGCCCTGGCGGCCACCGCGGCTGGTGGGGGGCGAACGCCAGCTCACCGCCTCCTGCAGCACCTCATTCACCACCGAGGTGGTGACCCGGCGGCGGTGCTGCTCCACCGCCAGCAGCGCCGAGGCGAAGATGCTCTCCACCCGCTGGCCGGTGAGGGCGGAGGTGAACAGCATCGGCGCCCAGTCGAGGAAGTAGAGCTTGGCGCGCAGCTCCTTCTCCATCGCCGCCATGGTGTGGCTGTCCTTTTCGATGGCGTCCCACTTGTTCACCACGATCACGCAGGCGCGGCCGTCCTCCTCGATGCGGCCGGCCACCCGCTGATCCTGTTCGGTGACGCCATCGAGGGCATCGATCACCATCACGCAGACATCGCTGCGCTCCACCGCCTTGAAGCTGCGGGTGATGCCGAAGTATTCCGGGCCATAGCTGACGCTGCGGCGGCGGCGGATGCCGGCGGTGTCGAGCAGTTTCCAGGTTTTGCCTTCGCGCTCGATCGTGGTGTCGATCGTGTCGCGGGTGGTGCCGCGGATCGGGCTGACGATCGCCCGTGCTTCACCGCAGATGGAGTTGAGCAGGCTGGATTTGCCCACGTTGGGGCGGCCGATGATCGCCAGCTGGATCGGCTCCTCCGTGTCCTCTTCGGGGGTGGTGGGCAGAAAGCCGATCACCTGATCGAGCAGATCCCCGGTGCCGGCGCCGTGGATGGCTGAAACGGGATGGGGCTCCCCCAGACCCAGACCCCAGAAATCGGCCGCCATGGCCAGGCCCTGGTCCGGCGATTCGCACTTGTTCACCGCCAGCAGCACCGGCACCTTCTGACCGCGCAACCAGTCGGCGATCGATTGATCAGCCGCAGTGAGTCCCTGCTGGCCATCGACGATGACCACCGCCACCGACGCTTCGGCCAGGGCCAGGTTGGCCTGCTCGCGGATCTCCGGCAGGAATTCACTGTCGTCATCGAAGACGAGGCCGCCGGTGTCCACCACCCGAAAGCGCCGATCCCCCCAGAAGCCTTCCTGGTAGGTGCGATCACGGGTGACGCCGGGCTGATCGTGCACGATCGCCTCACGGCTGCGGCAGAGCCGATTCACCAGGGTGGATTTACCTACATTGGGCCGCCCAATGATGGCGACGACTGGAAGCGCCAAGAACTTTTATCTCAACAACGATGTCTTGCTTCAACCCTACAGAGTGAAGCTGCTTCCATCATCCGCCTTGATCCGCGGGCGACGTCGCCTGGCGGGGCTCCGGCAGCGGCCCCTCCTGCGGCAGCTCCTCGCCGCGGCTGGCCAGATCAGCCAGCAGCCAGCTCACGGCCGTGGCCCGGCGGGTGCGGCGCGGCACCAGCTCATCGATGCGGTAGCCAGCGAAGCCCAGCTGGGTTTTGAGCAGCTGCTTGTGCTCGGCGGGGATGGAGCGGGTGAGGCGCACGCTGGGGGGACGCTCAGCGATCAGCTCCGGCGCCTGGGGAAAGGCTTCGGCCCAGGCGGGCGGCGTGGAGGGCCCCGCCAGCCAGATCGCCCCCTGCTGCGGCTCGCCCTGCTGGGGCCCATAGCCCAGCCGGCGCCAGATCAGCTCACAGACGCAACGATCGCTGAGACGGTCGTCGAGGATCATCATCAACAGGGCCCGGCTGAGCGGCTGGGGATCCGCTGCGCCCTGCGGCTGCGACGCTGACGACGCTGACGACGCTGACATGGTCATGGCTTCCAGCTCCCTCCACGATGCACCCCTGAGCCTGCCGGGTCGCGGCACGCCGAGGAGCCTGCGCTGCCGCGTGCTGCAGTCACCCCTGGCGGGGGTGAGCGACCGAATTTTTCGTGGCTTCGTGCGCCGCTGGGCGCCCGATGCCCTGCTCTTCACCGAGATGGTGAATGCCACCAGCCTGGAGCTGGGCCATGGCGGCGACAAGCTGGCGGGACTGGAGGCGGAGCGCGGCCCGATCGCCGTTCAGCTCTTCGACCACCGACCCCAGGCGATGGCGGAGGCCGCCCGGCGGGCCGAGGGGGCCGGTGCCTTCCTGATCGACATCAACATGGGCTGCCCGGTGCGCAAGATCGCCCGCAAGGGCGGCGGCAGTGGCCTGCTGCGCGACCCGGCCCTGGCCTGCCGCATCGTCGAGACCGTGAGTGGGGCTGTGTCGCTGCCGGTCACGGTCAAGACGCGGCTGGGCTGGTGCGGCGACTCCTCCGATCCGGTGGGCTTCGCCCTGGCCCTGCAGGGGGCCGGAGCCCAGGCCCTCACCCTGCATGGCCGCACCCGAGAGCAGGGCTTCACCGGTTCAGCCGACTGGGACGCCATCGCCCGGGTGAAGCGGGCCCTCTCCATTCCCCTGATCGCCAACGGCGACATCAGCGGCCCCGAGCAGGCCATCGCGTGCCTAGAGCGCACCGGCGCCGACGGCGTGATGGTGGGCCGGGGCACGCTGGGGGCCCCCTGGCTGGTGGGCCGCATCGATGCTGCCCTCAGCGGTCAGCCGATCCCGCCGCTGCCCGGCACCCCCGAGCGGCTGGCCCTGGCGCGGGAGCACCTGGAGGCCCTGGTGGCAGCCCGGGGCGAGCAGGGGCTGCTGATCGCCCGCAAACACCTGGGCTGGACCTGCCAGGGGTTTGCCGGCGCCGCCAGCCTGCGCCATCAGCTGATGCGCGCCCCCAGCCCTGAGGCGGCACTGGCGCTGCTAGCCGGGGCCGGGCAGACGCGCTTCTCGAAGTCGCAGGAGTAGATCGCCGGCTTCTGCCAGCTCACCGGGATCTCCAGCAGGTCGCGGCTGCCGGTGATCGCCTGAACCGCCAGCAGCACCGACACCAGAATGTTCACACTCACATGCAGGCGGCGCATCTTCAGGGAACGGAAGATCTCCGGCTTGGCCGACATCGAGAACAGCATCAGGCCGGTGAGCAGCACACCGCTCCAGTAGTGAGACGCCCAGAAGGCCCCCTCGAAGGGGTTGTCGCTCAGGCGCCAGATCTCCGGCTGGCTGCCCAGCCCCAACAGACCCACCCAGGTGAGCAGCGCGAAGCTGGCCCGCAGGCTGCTGGTTTTCACCCGCCAGAGGGCCACCAGGCTGGCGAAGGTGCCCGCGCTCACCAGCAGCAGCAGGGCCAGGCGCTGGACGCCCCCCTCGAAGGCGGGCTCGGGGGTGATGAATTTGTTGGTGAAGGAATAGATCAGGGCCACCAGCACCGCCACCACCATTCCGCCGGTGAGCCAGCGGCCGTGGTCGGCATGCTCCACCCCCACCGTGGGCGGCTGGGGGTGAATCTTCAGCCGGCGCTCCCGGGCCAGCATTCCCAGGCGAACAGTGGCTCCCACCACCGGATACACAAACAGGATCACCAGCACCGGGTGAAGCAGGGAGAACCAGTCGATTGGATTCATAGGCCTTCAGGCGGTGCCTTCAGGCAAGCACCTTGACCCTGATCCGTACAGGCCGCCGCCGGCTCGGGGAGCACCTCAGGCCAACCGCAGCGCACCAGCAGCAGCGAGAAATAGGTGGCGGAGCCATCGCCTTCGGGCGGCAGCGCCGAGGCCGGCGCCAGCTGCTGCTCGGGCCAGCCCACGCGCCGGGCGAAGAGGGCCCCCTCCAGCAGCCCGAAGCGCTCCAGCAGGGGCCGCACCCAGCTCCAGCGCTGGCCCAGCTTGAGCAGGGCCAGCACCGGCCTCTGGCCCTCCGGGCAGGCCAGGGCCGTCTGCAGCAGCGCCTCCAGCTCAGCGGGCTGATCGGGGGTGGGCAGCACCTGCAGGGTCTGGCGCTGCAGGGCCAGGGGCCAGGCGCCCGCCGCCGCCGCCGCCGAGGCCGCCGTGATCCCGGGGATCAGGCGCAGCGGGCAGTGGGGGTGGTGCTCCTGCAGGGCCAGCAGCACGTAGGAGGCACTGGCGAACAGCGACACATCGCCCTCACAGAGCAGCACCACCCGCCGGCCGGCCGCCACCTCCAGGGCCAGGGCGGCGGCGGCCTGGCGCCAGGCCAGGCGCCGCGGTGGCGCCTCGGCCACCATCGGAAAGAGCAAGGGCAGCCGCCGCTGCTGCGGCCTCAGCCAGGGAGCGGCGATCCTGACGGCCATCCCCTCCGCCTCCAGCCGCGCCACCGGGTACGCCACCACTTCAGCCGCCTGGATCGCCCGCACCGCCGCCACGGTGAGCAGATCGGGATCCCCGGGGCCCACCCCCACCAGCACCAGGCCCGCTGCGGCGGCGGACTCCTGCGGCGAGCTTGCATCAACGCGATCGATCACTGGGGTGCTTCCGGCGGCGCCTGCCAGCACGCTTTCTAGGCTGGAACACGATCCCGTCGCCCCTGCGCCGCCGTGAGCCGCCTGCAGATCCACTCCGTTCATTCGCCCGCGCCGGGCCCGCTCGCCCCGTGCGAGCCCCTGCTCAGCAGCGACGACGGCGCAGTGATCGCCGCCGAGCTGGCCGCCCGCGGCCTGAGTTTCGAGCGCTGGCCGACCAACAACGAGCTGGCGGAGGACGCCGACCAGGAGGCCATCCTCAGCGCCTACGCCAGCGAGATCGTCCGCATCCAGGGCCAGAGCCGCTACCCCAGCGTCGATGCGATCCGGCTGGGCCCTGACCACCCGGACCGCCAGGCCCTGCGCTTGAAGTTCCTGGCCGAGCACACCCACGCCGAAGACGAGGTGCGCTTCTTCGTGGAGGGTCAGGGCCTGTTCTGCCTGCACATCGGCGAGGAGGTGCTGCAGGTGCTCTGCACCAGGGGCGATCTGATCGCTGTTCCCGCCGGCACCCGCCACTGGTTCGACATGGGAGCTGCGCCCCGGTTCACGGCCCTGCGCTTCTTCGAGAATCCCGAGGGCTGGGTGGCCCAGTTCACGGGCGACAGCATCGCCAGCCGCTTCCCCCTGCTCGACCCGCTCAGCTGTGCATCCGCGGCTGGGGATGCAACCGGGCCAGCAGCTGGGCTTCCTCCGCGGCCAGCTGCTCCAGCCGCTCGCTGACCACGGGGCGGGGCCAACGCCGCTCGCAGAGCACCCAGTAGAGGCCGAAATGACGGGCCTCACTGGCCAGCAGATCCCCATAGAGCTCGCGCAGCTCCGGATCGGGGCTGTGGGCGGCCAGCAGGGCCATGCGCTCGTGGCTGCGGGCCTCGATCAGGCCGGCCACCAGAAAGCTGTCGAGCATGCGCCCGGGTTCCTGGCGCCGCACCAGCTTGGAGAGGGCGGCGCCGTAGGGGGGAGCCGCCAGGGGGCGCAGGGCCTGCCCCCGCCGCCCCAGCAGAGCCAGCACCCGCTCGAAATGCTCCAGTTCCTCCCGCGCCAGGGGGCTGATGACCTCCGAGAGGGCCTCGTCGGAGGGGTAGCGGAACATCAGCTGCAGGGCCGCTCCGGCCGCCTTGCGCTCGCAGTGGGCGTGATCGATCAGCAGCTCCAGCGGATGGGCCAGGGCCTGCTCCAGCCATTGCGTAGAGCTGGGCGCCGCCAGCCAGCGCACCCGGGCCACCGGCGTTGCCATCGACGCCACTGGGGTACTCACGGGCGGCTGCGCAGGTGATCCACCAGGCCTTCGAGCGCCAGCCGGTAGCTGGTAGCCCCGAAGCCACAGATCACGCCCACGGCCCGGTCGGCGAGAAGGGAGTGATGGCGGAAGGGTTCGCGGGCATGGGTGTTGCTCAGGTGCAGTTCCACGTAGGGGATGGCCACGGCCAGCAGGGCATCGCGCAGGGCGATGGAGGTGTGGGTGTAGGCGGCGGCATTGATCAGGATGCCGGAGCTCTGGCCGCGGGCCGCCTGGATCCGGTCCACCAGGGCTCCTTCGTGGTTGCTCTGGAACCAGGCCAGCTCCACCCCCAGGGCGGCGGAGCGCTCGCTGAGGTCGTGGTGGATGGCCTCCAGGGTCCAGCTGCCGTAGAGCCCGGGCTCGCGGCTGCCCAGCAGGTTCAAGTTGGGGCCATGGAGAGCGAGCAGCTGCATGAGGGGGGTCGGCTGGTAAGTTGTCGAGGTGTGGTTCGGGTCGGTGCCCGAGTGGTTAATGGGGGCGGACTGTAAATCCGCTGGCTCTGCCTACGTTGGTTCAAATCCAACCCGGCCCACCTTTCCACATGCCCTTGTAGCTCAGTGGTAGAGCACTCCCTTGGTAAGGGAGAGGTCACGAGTTCAAATCTCGTCAAGGGCTTTTCAACCCACTGTCTTTTATATATTTTCTCAGCTGATTTTTTGCAGGCTCACAGCCCGTCAGATAGCTGTATCTTTATTCACTGCAAAGGCTGATTCAGCGGAAACTGTTGAGATCAAGCCAGGCCAAGTCTCCCGGTCGGGCACTCCATTTGGCCACAATGGATGCGGTTGCCAGCATGGGTCTGCCCCTCTGCGCTTCCCCTGCCGCCCTCGCCACCCTGTCGATGAGTCCGACCTCCCTCTCGATCGCTGTCCTGCGGGCAGCGGTGATCTCGGGCACCACCCGCCCGATCGCCTGGAGGAGGGCCCAGCTCCAGCGCCTCGACACCCTGCTGGCTGAGAACGAGCCCGCTATCCTTGGAGCACTGGCTGCCGATCTCGGCAAGCCGCCTGTGGAGGCCTACTTCGAGGTGGTGGCGGTGCGCCAGGAGCTCCGCCTGGCCCAGCAGAAGCTGAAGCGCTGGATGGCGCCGCGACCCGTTCCCCTGCCCCTCTCCCAGCGCCCCGGCCGCGCCGAGCTGGTGGCTGAACCGCTCGGCTGCGTGCTGATCATCGGGCCCTGGAACTATCCCTTTTCGCTCACGCTCCAGCCTTTGGTGAGCGCCCTGGCGGCGGGCAACACCGCGGTGCTCAAGCCCTCAGAGCAGGCGCCCCACACCTCCGCCCTGATCGCTCGGCTGGTGGCCCGCCACCTGGATCCCGAGGTGGTGCTGGTGCGCGAGGGCGCCGCCGAGGTGGCCAGCGAGCTGCTGGAGATCCCCTTCGATCACATCTTCTTCACCGGTGGTGGCCGCGTCGGCCGACTGGTGATGGCGGCCGCGGCCCGGCATCTCACCCCCGTCACCCTGGAGCTGGGGGGGCGCAGCCCCGCGATCGTGCTGGCCGATGCCGATCTGGGGGTCTCCGCCCGGCGGCTGGCCTGGGGCAAGGGCCTCAACGCCGGTCAGACCTGCATCGCCCCGGACCACCTGCTGGTTATGGAGACGGTGAAACCGGCCCTGATCGAGCGCCTGCGGGGCGAGTTCCAGCGGGCCTACGGCGACGATCCTCTCGGCTCCCCCGACCTGGCCCGCATCGTCAACCAGGCCCAGTTCGATCGCCTGCTGGCCCTGCTGGAGGTCGCCCGCCGTGCTGGCCGGGTGCTCAGCGGCGGCCAGGTGGATCCCCACACACGCCGGATCGCGCCCACCCTGATCGCCTGCCAATCGGCCAGCGAACTCCTCGGTGGCCGCGGCGGCGACGATCCGCTCCTGGCCGGCGAGCTGTTCGGCCCTTTGCTGCCGGTGGTGGGCGTGTCCGACCTGCCTGAAGCCATGGAGCTGATTCGCCGGGGAGCCAAACCCCTGGCCCTCTATCTGTTCAGCCGCAACTCAGCGGCCCAGGAGCAGGTGCTGGCCGGCACCAGTTCCGGCGGGGTCTGCATGAACGATGTGGTCATGCAGGTGGGGGTGCCGCAGCTGCCCTTCGGCGGCGTCGGCGAGAGCGGCATGGGCCGCTACCACGGCCAGGCCGGCTTCGACACGTTCTCGCATCTGCGCAGCGTGCTGCGCAGGCCCTTCCGCCTCGACCTTCCCTTCCGCTACCCGCCCTATGGCGAGCGGCTGGGCCTGATCAAACGGCTGCTGGGCTGAGAGTCAAACAGCGCCGTCCGGCTGGGCCAGGGGCTGGCGTTCCGGGAGGTTCTCCGTAAGGTTCCATCAGCTGACCGCCGTTTATGCACAGCCCGCAGCCGTTGCGCCGCGCCCTGGCCGCTCTGGCCCTGGCCCTGGTGCTGCCCATTCCCGCCCTGGCGGCCCCCCAGCACGTGGTCAAGTCAGGGGAAACGCTCTCGGAGATCGGCGAGCGCTACGGGGTGTCGGTGCAGCGATTGCTTCAGCTCAACGGCCTCAAGGACCCCAACCTGGTGGAGGCCGGCACCCGCCTGAAACTGCCTGCAGGGGCTGCGGCCAGAACCGGCGGGACCCGATCAGGGCCATCCCCCCAGGCCAGCCACAGCGTGGCCTCCGGCGAAACCCTCTCTGAGATCGCCGATCGCTACGGCCTCTCCGTGCAGAAGCTGATGGAGCTCAATGGCCTCAAGGATGCCGACCTGCTGCAGGTGGGGCAGCGCCTGAAGGTGGGGCAGGCGAAAAGCGCGTCAAAACCAGCCAAGCCCGTCGCCCCAGCCAAGCCAGAGTCCCCCTCAGCGGCGCGCGCGAAGGCCGGGGGAGTGCACGTGGTCAAGGCCGGCGAAACCCTCTCGGGACTCTCCGAGCGCTACGACGTGCCGGTGGCACGCCTCGTGAGCCTCAACAAGCTGGAGAGCCCCGACAACCTGCAGGTGGGCACCAGGCTCAACCTGGGAACGGCCAGCGGAACCCCAGCCTCCAAGCCGGCACCGGCCAAACCAGCCGCTCAACCAGCGGCCAAACCAGCACCGCCCACAGCAGCCCCCAAACCAGCGCCGAATCCCCCGACGCAAACCGAGCAGCCCGAGCAAGCCCAGCAGCCCGCCCCGGCCGTTGTCGCCCCGACCCCGGCCGCCAAACCCCAGCCAAAACCTGATCCCAGCAACACCGCCCCGCCCGACTGGCGCACCTACGGCCCCCTGCAGGTGGACTTCTCCAACTGGCGCTCCCTGGGCGGCAGCCAGGTGGCTCCGGCCCTCAACAGCAGCGGGCAGCCGGTGTTCGTGTCCATCAACTGCGCCGCCGGCAAGATCAATGCCACCGGCGAAGCGGGCGGCTGGGGCAGCTGGGAGGACCCCAGCGCCGACTACGAGGAGCAGCTGATCAAAGACACTTGCAACCTCAACGCGGGTTGAGCCACGCCGCAGGCTGAAGTCAGGCCGCCCAGCGCAGGGGCCAGGGCTGGTTGAGGTAGTGGCGTCCGGCGCTGCGCAGCCAGAGCCGCTGGCTGCCGTCGTCGCTTTCACTGATCAGCTCCTCCTGCACCAGACGGCGGGTCAGCCAGCCCCAGCGCTGCCCATCGCCGGCATGGGCCTGCTCCAGGGCCTCGGCCAGCCGGCGCAGATCCACCCCGTCCTTCTGGGCCAGGGCCTCCAGCACCCGCGCCGCATCCAGCGACCAGTCGCTGATGGTGCCGGGCCGCTGGCAGACATCGCAGCGGCCGCAGGGCGGCACCAGTTCCCCCACCGCCAGCAGCAGGGCCTGCTCGCGGCAGCCACTGCCCTCCGCCACCGCCTCCATCCGCCGCAGCTGCTGCTGGGCGATGTCGCGGCGCGGGCGCTCCTGGTCCTGCAGTTCCGGGCTCATCTGCCGGGCCGAGGCACGCATCGCCCAGCCCAGCGACAGTCGATCGGCCGGATCGAACAGCACCTGACAGCGGGCGGGTAGCCCGTCCCGGCCCGCCCGCCCCGACTCCTGCAGATAACCCTCGGCGCTGGCAGGCAGGTCGAGGTGCAGCACCAGGCCCACATCCGCGCGGTCCACCCCCATCCCGAAGGCCACGGTGGCCACCAGCACCGGCTGAGGGCTGTCCTGGAAGTGCTCCAGGGCCAGGCGGCGGCTCTCGGGATCCATGCCCGCGTGGTACGCGATCGCCTCACGACCCGTGGCGGTGAGACGGGCGGCCCAGTGCTCCACCGAGCGGCGGGTGCGCGCATAGATCAGCACCGCCCCCCGGGCCTGATCCAGCGCCTCCAGCACCAGGTTCAGGGGGTCCTCAGGGCGCCGCTGCATCGCATAGGTGAGGTTGGAGCGACGGGCCGAGCGCACCTGCACCAGCGGGCGGCGCAACTGCAGCAGGCGGATGATGTCGGCCCGCACCCGGGGGGCCGCCGTGGCGCTGAGCGCCACCAGGGGCACTCCGGGGCAGAGGCTGCGCAACTGACCCAGCCGCCGGTAATCGGGGCGGAAGTCGTGGCCCCAGGCACTGATGCAATGGGCTTCATCCACGGCCAGGGCCACCAGGCGTCCCTGCTCCAGCACCTCCTCCAGCAGCTGGCGGGTGGCCTCGGCCTGCAGCCGCTCCGGCGCCAGATAGAGCAGCCGCAGGCGGTTCTCCTCCAATCGGCGCAGCAGGACGCGGCGGCTGGGCAGATCCAGTCCCTGGTGCAGGCTGGCCGCCGGGATACCCCGCCGCTGCAGCTGAATCACCTGGTCCTGCATCAGGGCCACCAGGGGAGACACCACCAGCACCAGGCCCTGTCGCACCAGTGCCGGCAACTGAAAGCACAACGACTTGCCGGCTCCGGTGGGCATCACCGCCAGACAGTCCTGGCCGGCGAGCAGCGCCTCCACCACCGGCCGCTGCCCGGGGCGGAAGGCACTCCAACCGAAATGGCGCTGCAGCTCTGCGTCGAGCGGGTCCGTCATGGCGCTCAGGGCAGGGGCGGAGGCGTCAGCTGGTCGGGGCTCTCCTCCACCAGTTGCAGGCGGAGGCGCTTCCCACCAGAGAGCTCCCCGAGGGACACCCGCAGGGTGGTGCCGCTGAGGCTCTGCAGGGCGGTGAGCAGTTCGCGCAGATGGGGGGTGCTGCTGCCGCTCTCCACCCAGAGGCGTTCCTGCAACCCCCCCAGGCGCCGCCAGCTGGTGTGCAGCTTGAGCACGGCGCTCTCCAGCTGCTGGGCCTGGGCCACGGCATCGGCGAACAGGCCGAGGGCATCGAGCCGCTGAGCCTCCTGCAGGGCCTTCTCCAGGTTGAGATCCCCATGCTGGAAGGCGCGCACGGCGAGGCCGGCCTCGGCGGCCTTGCTCAACCAGCGGGCGGTGCTGGTCACGTCCTTGATCCGCTCCAGCTCCGGTTCCTCGCGCAGGGCGCGGCGCAGATCGTCCTGCTGGGGTTCGGGCAACTTGGCCAGCTCCCGCACCAGAGGAGCCACCACCCGGGGGGGCAGCAGGTTCTCCTGGGTGCGCTGACGGATCTCCTCGGGCAGCAGCGGGCTGGTGGCGGCCGTGAATTCATCGCTGAGACGCCGCACCTGCTTGCGGCTGATCTGTTGGCCGTCGTTGGCGGCTTCACTGATCATCAGCTGCACCTCGGGATCAGCCAGGGCTGTATCGAGGAAGGCGCGTTTGGAGAAGTTATTCACGCTCTCCTGCTGCAGAAGCCCGTCACCCACCAGGTTGTCGGCGGAATCGGCGAGCTGGATCAGGCTGTAGGCGCGGGTCTTGCTGATTTCCCGCTCCCGGAGCCACTGCAGGAAACCGGTGCCGCGGCCCTCTCCCCCCCGCTTCTCCCGGTCGCGCACCGCCCGCAGGATGCGCCCCCGCCAGATCTCCGTCTGTAGATCGAAGCGGTCACAGACAGCCCAGGCCTCCTCCAGACGGGAGAGGAACTCCATGGTGCTGATGTCGTCGCGCTCCGGATCGGGCAGCTCCAGGCTGAGGGCGGGTGCCTCCATCGACGATCCATGGCGCAATCGCCGATGCTGCCACGCAGGGCCATGGCGGCGAACGACGAAACATGACACCCGCGGTTCAGCCCCCCTCCGGGGAAGGTATCTTCCGTCTGACAGTCACCCCACAACAGCGCAGCGATGGCGATCTCCCGCGGCGACAAGGTGCGCATCAAGCGGCCCGAGTCCTACTGGTTCAACGAAGTCGGCACTGTGGCGTCGATCGACACCACCGGCATCCGCTACCCCGTGGTGGTGCGCTTCGAGAAGGTCAACTACAGCGGCTACAGCGGCTCCGAAGGCGGCATCAACACCAACAACTTCGCCGAACGCGAACTCGAAACGGCCTGACCTCCCGGCCGGATCATCCAGCACTGATCGGCCCATTCGTCCGCCCAGTCATCCACCCACTCTCTCGCCATCCGCCTGGAGCTGAGCTTCAGGCGGTTTTTTTATGCCGGAGCGCTCCACCCTGCCTGCCAGGCTGCCTGGGCCTGGATCGATGCTGAGCGGATGCCCGAGCTGCCTGAGGTGGAAACCGTGCGGCGCGGCCTGGAGCGCCAGCTCACGGCCTTCGAGATCGAGCAGGTGGAGGTGCTCAGGCCACGGGCCATCGCCGCTCCCGAGGATGTGGATCAGTTCCGGGCCGGCCTGATCGGTTGCCGGGTGGGGAGCTGGAGCCGCCGGGGCAAATATCTGATGGCTGAGCTGAGCCGCGGCGGCCAGGCTGCAGGTCACTGGGGCGTTCATCTGCGCATGACCGGGCAGTTCCTCTGGCTGGAGGAGCCCCGTGACCCCTGCCGCCACACGCGCGTGCGCTGCTGGAGCCCCCAGGGGCAGGAACTGCGCTTCATCGATGTGCGCAGCTTCGGGCAGATGTGGTTCATACCCCCAGGGAACGAGTGCTCCAGCGTGATGACAGGCCTGCAGAAGCTGGGCCCTGAACCCTTCAGCGCAGCCTTCTGCCCCACCTACCTGCAGCAGAAACTGAAGGGCTCCGTGCGGCCGATCAAGGCAGCTCTGCTGGATCAGTCGCTGCTGGCTGGGGTGGGCAACATCTACGCCGATGAATCCCTGTTCACCGCCGGGGTGGCTCCACAGCGCCGCAGCGGCAGCCTCAGCCTCGCGGAGCTGGAACGCCTGCGTGAAGCCTTGATCGAGGTGCTCGAGATCAGCATCGGATCAGGCGGCACCACCTTCAGCGACTTCCGTGATCTCAGCGGCACCAACGGCAACTACGGAGGCGTCGCCTGGGTCTACCGCCGTGGTGGTCAGCCCTGCCGGCGCTGCGGCCAACCGATCCAGCGCGAACGCCTGGGCGGGCGCAGCAGCCACTGGTGCCCCACCTGCCAGCACTGAACCTGTGGGGTGCGCATGGACAGGGTCGTGTGGGCAAGGAAATCATGGGCAAGGGGGCCGTGGAGGGGGGGGTGGGCCGTGGAGGTGCGGGAAGATGGAACGATGCCGCTGTCATTGATGGATCCTTTGGCCACATCCACGCCTGGGGGGCTGGCCATGGCCCTGAGTGGTGTCATCGCAGCGATCCATGCCAGAGGCTGGTGCGACGGCACGGGCGGTAATTTCAGCTGCGTGAGCCGCAAGGAGCCCCTGGAACTGCTGATGGCCCCCAGCGGAGTTGACAAGGGCTCGATCCAGCCCCACGACCTGATCCTGGTGAATGGCGAAGCCCAGGTGATCGAGGGCAGCGGAGCCGCCAGTGCCGAGACTCTGCTGCACCTGGAGATCGTGAAGCGCACCGGAGCCGGAGCCGTGCTGCACACCCACTCCCAGGCTGCCACCCTGCTCTCCCGTCGCGCCCTGAAGGGTGCAGAAGGCATGGACACAGACGCAGCCGTGCAGATTCAAGGATTGGAAATGCTCAAAGGCCTCGCGGGTCTGCGCAGCCACGACTGCTCCATCGCCATTCCGGTGCTGGCCAACGACCAGGATCTGCGTCGTCTCAGCCAGACCGCCTCACCACGCCTCGAAGAGGCGCCCCACGGGCTGCTGATTGCCGGTCACGGCCTCTACGCCTGGGGCCACGACCTCTTCAGCGCACGCCGCCATCTGGAAATTCTCGAGTTCCTGCTGGAGCAGAGCTGGAGAGAACTCCTGCTGCCACCGCTCGCCACCAGGCCATGACGCAGCCCACATCCACACCAGAAGCGGCCGCGGCAGAAGACAGCGCCGCTGTCAGTCAACTGACGCCTGATGCTGATCTCAGCCATGTGCTGCTGGATATCGAAGGCACCACGTGCCCGGTGAGCTTCGTGGCCGACACACTCTTTCCCTATGCAAGAACGCGGCTGGAATCCTTTCTGCTGGAGCACAGGCAGGATCCCCACCTCCAGCCCCTGCTGGCTGAACTCAACAAGGCCTATCGCAACGACTGCCACAACACTGACAGCGAAGCCATCGAGCCAGAGCCCATCGAGCCCGAGCCCCCCGATCTCCATCAACTCAGTCGTTTCCTGCGCCAGCTGATCGATGAAGACCGCAAGCTCACAGCCCTCAAGGATCTGCAGGGCTTGATCTGGAAGGAGGGTTATCACTCAGGGATTTTGCAGGCTCCCCTGTTTGCCGATGTGGCGCCGGCTCTGGAGCGATGGCAGGCCGCTGGTCTGCGCCTGGCGGTCTACTCCTCAGGGTCGGTCGCTGCACAGCAACTGCTCTATGGCTACAGCGCGGCCGGAGATCTGCGAGAGCTGTTCTGCGGCTGGTTTGACACCCGCATCGGCCGCAAACAGGATCCAGCCAGCTACTTGAAGATCGCCGAGTCCCTTGCCTCTCCACCAGCCAGGATTCTGTTTGTAAGTGACTCACTTGCCGAACTGGACGCAGCCCATAGCAGCGGGCTGAGCGTCATCTTCAGCAACAGACCAGGCAATCCAGAGCACGATCCGGGACTCTATTCCCAGCTCACTTCTTTCGGGCAGATTCAGCTGGCAGTATGAGCACAGCTCAGCAGAGGCAACCAGCGGCCCGTGGAGCAGACACAAGGTCCACTACACAAAAGGGCGGCCCTTAGGCACAAAAAAAGCCACTCAAAGGTGGCCTTTCTCGCCTCACCCCAACGCTGTTGGGGTGAGGCTTGAGCGTTCAGATTGTTTTATCCTGGCATCGAGCTATTTTTGCAGGAAGCTACCCTCCAACTATCGTCGCCGCTACTGCGTTTCACAACCGAGTTCGAGATGGATCGGAGTGGGTCCACAGTGCCATGAACACCAGGAAAGAATCTGTTCGCTCTCAGGTGATCCCTGAGAACTACATAGGTAATTGAGTGGGCTTACGCTTCCTCTGTCTGTAAACTCAG